>NZ_JANFNX010000002.1:0-325363 GCF_024436095.1 Exiguobacterium sp. LL15
TAGCGAAGTGGCTAAACGCGGCGGACTGTAAATCCGCTCCCTCGGGTTCGGCGGTTCGAATCCGCCCCCCCCCACCATGTCGAGCCATTAGCTCAGTTGGTAGAGCATCTGACTTTTAATCAGAGGGTCGCAGGTTCGAATCCTGCATGGCTCATTTCTTGCGGAAGTAGTTCAGTGGTAGAATACGACCTTGCCAAGGTCGGGGTCGCGGGTTCGAATCCCGTCTTCCGCTTTTTTTCTTTCGGGGCCTTAGCTCAGCTGGGAGAGCGCCTGCCTTGCACGCAGGAGGTCAGCGGTTCGATCCCGCTAGGC
Organism: Exiguobacterium sp. LL15; assembly: GCF_024436095.1. Lineage (NCBI taxonomy): Bacteria > Bacillati > Bacillota > Bacilli > Caryophanales > Exiguobacterium > Exiguobacterium sp. LL15. The sequence goes on from NZ_JANFNX010000002.1 coordinate 313, forward strand.
TCCACCAATTTTATTTAAAGATCTTAAGCGAGTTTCGTTCGTCTTAAGTTTTTTTTATATGAAATGCCAAGCATAACCAGAGTACGTACGCAAGAACACCGTGATTCCCTTCACGGTGTTTTTTTGTATATTCATGCGTTTTTTTGTTGAGTTGAACCACTTGTTTGTTACCGCTTACAATACATGTAGAAGTGACTATGACATAGGGGGAATATCGTATGAACATCGCGTATATCAGCGTACCGTACCGTTATGGACAAGGAAAGCCAGGCACTGAACACGGACCTGCTGCTGTCGAAAAAGCGGGTCTACTCGCGACACTCGAAGCACGGGGACAAGAAGCAGTACGCTACGGGGAAGCGGCTGTTTTATCCGAGGATGCAGTCCGGGAAGAAGATCCTAAGCTGAAACGTCTTGAAGGCGTCGTCCATACGACGAATGACTTGCACCTGATCGTACGTGACGCGTTATCGGAACAACGTTTTCCGTTGTTAGTTGGTGGCGATCACAGCATGGCGATCGGAACGATTGCTGGGTTACGTCAGACTGTACCACGTCTTGGCGTCATCTGGTTCGATGCACACGGTGATTTGAATACACCGGAAACATCACCGTCTGGTAACATCCACGGTATGCCGCTCGCTGTAGCCCTTGGGGAAGGACATCAGCGTTTAACGGAAGTCGGAGGAACAGATATCAAGCTGCAACCGGAACACCTCGTCTTCATCGGATTACGTGACGTTGATCCAGGGGAACAAGAGCTGATTGATCGTCTTGGTATTCGGGTCTATGATATGGAAGCGATCCGAACTCGGGGAATGGACGCGATCATGGAAGAAGCGATTGCTTATTTGAAGGAAACGACGGATGCATTCTATCTTAGCTTTGATATGGATGGTCTCGATCCATCACTCGTCGTCGGTACAGGTACACGTGTCGCCGATGGCATTTTCTTAGACGATGCGAAAACGGTGCTCAAGCATTGTGCAACGTCAGAAAACTTCATTGCAGCTGAATTCGTTGAAGTGAATCCGTTACTTGAAGAAGGAAACGGAACAGCGGAACTTGCGAATGAACTGATCGGAGATCTACTTTTGGCAATGGAAACACATCGCTTAGTAAAATAATGGATAGAACTTGAACTCTTTTCAGCGGAGTTCAAGTTTTTTTTGTTACAATTTAAAAGGAGATGAAACATTTATCGGTCGACTTCGTATAAGAGATTGACCGCATAGAGCGGGGGGTATTCAAAGTGGAAGAAACGACACTACGCTTAATTGAGCGAGTGAAACAAGGAGACCGTGATGCATTCGCGGCACTTGTTGATCTATATAAGGAAGGTGCCTTTCTTGTGGCTTTCCGCGTCTTGCGCGATCGAATGGAAGCGGAGGATGCGACACAAGAAGCCTTCATCCGTGTATTTACGAAGATTGATTCGTATAATGCACAATGGAAGTTCCGGACTTGGTTGTACCGAATCGTCACGAACGTATCGATTGACCGATTACGGAAAAAGAAACCTGATTATTCTCTTGATGCTGAGATGTCAGGTACTGAAGGACTGACATTGTATTCACAACTCGAGAGCAAGGATACCTTGCCGGAGGACCAAGTGGTCGATAACGAGCAACGAAACGAAGTCGGGGACGCGATTGCAGCTTTACCAGAAAAATACCGTGTCCCACTCGTCCTGAAATATGTAGAAGATCTTTCGCTAAAGGAAATCAGTGAAATGATCGAATTACCTGTCGCTACTGTCAAAACTAGAATTCATCGTGGACGAGAAGCGCTGAAGAAGCATTTTGCCAAACGATGAGAAGGAGGAACTCACCATGTCACGAGAGCATGTACATGAACGGATCCAGGATTATTTAGACCAAAACCAACCACCTGAGGAATTCGAGCGATTAGAAGCAGAGTTACGAGAAGTAGACGCGATGGACGAGTTCGAAGAGTATCGGCTCCTTGATGCTCGACTGCGTCAACTTCCAGCGCCTAAATTATCGGCAGATTTTACATCCCGCGTGCTGGCACAATTGCCTGAACAGGTGGAGACGCCAAGCGCTGCTTTGCTGCACCAACCGCAACCGTCTCGTTTTGGAGGTAAGATGAAGCAGTACCCATTGCTCGCGGCAGCGGCTGTTTTCTTACTCTTGTCGGTCGGTAGCCTAGGTGGTTATATGGCACAAGAAGAACATGACTTATCTTATACGAATGCACCAGGTATCGTCGCTCAAAATGGTGAGGTCGTTGTCCCGAAAGGCGTCACGGTCGACCAAGATCTATATGTCGAAGGCGGGAACGTCCGCATCGAAGGGAAAGTCAATGGCGATGTCATGACCGTTGACGGGAAAGCGTACACGGCGAGTGCTGGTAGCGTGACCGGAGAAATCAAGGAAATCGATCAATTATTCGAACGCGTATGGTACGGAATCAAGCGTCTATTTCAATAATCAGCTGGGACGAGTCGAACTCGTCCCTTTGTGCTATAATGGAAACTGTTTAAATCAGATGAGTTAGGGGGCACGGTTGGTGAATTACTTCAGCTGGCAACCACTTCAATTTCAATTGTTGAAACTGGGAGAAAACGTACATTGGTACGATTATATTAATGACGTGATTGATATTGCGGTCGTGACGTTCGTCATTTACCGTCTCATGATCATCGTCAAAGGAACAAAAGCGGTCCAGCTCATTAAAGGGATCTCGGTCATTTTGATCAGTTGGTTCCTGAGTGGCTTTTTTGGACTCAAAACACTGCAATTCTTACTGAATCAAATCATCACCTATGGGTTACTGGGGATTATCATCATCTTCCAACCCGAACTCCGGCGTGGACTGGAACATTTAGGACGAACGAGTAAATTCTTCTCGCGTAGTGCGGTCAGTGATGAAGATGAACAAATTCGAATCGTCGATGCGCTCGTATCGTCTGCTCAGTACATGTCAAAACGGCGTATTGGGGCACTCGTGACGATTGAACGGGAGACTGGACTGAGTGAATACGTGGAGACGGGTATTCCGCTCGGCTCACAAATCACGAGTCAGTTGCTGATCAACTTGTTCATTCCGAATACACCCTTACATGATGGTGCCGTCATCGTCCAGCAAGGCAAGTTAGCAGCAGCCGCTTGTTACTTACCGCTGTCTGAGAGTGCACATATCTCAAAAGAGCTTGGAACACGTCACCGCGCAGCAATTGGTGTCAGTGAGGTGACGGATAGTGTCACGCTCGTCGTCTCGGAAGAAACGGGTGGTGTCTCACTCGCCATCAATGGACGTCTATACCGGGAACTCGACGAAGAATCCTTGCGGACGAAGTTACTTGAGACAATCGTCAAGGCCGAACCGACGAATACTTCCTTCTTGAACTGGATGGGGGCGAAAAAATAATGTTCGAAAAGTGGTTCAATGAACGCTGGTTTTTACGTATCGTTGCCGTTGCCTTAGCCGTCATGTTGTATTTGATGGTCGCAGGTTCGAATACGACGGGAAAAAGCGATGCGGCTAGTCTGTTACCGATCGCAGGACAAGGCTCGACGAAGTTTGACGTACCGGTCACGGTCCAGTATGATGAATCGCAATGGGTCGCCTATAATATTCCAAATACGATGGAGGTCACCGTTAAAGGTCCTTCGAGTAGCTTGACGATGCTCCGGCTTGTTCAGGATTTTGGATTATCGATTGATTTGAAAGGCCTCGACCCGGGCTATCATCGTGTCCGTGTCACACCGACCGGCTTCGGAAAAGATGTCGAAGTGACGCCGAAACAACAGACGATCGAAGTCTTCCTCGATAAGAAGATTACGAAAGAAGTACCGGTACAAGTCGCCTTACTCAATAAAAACAAAATCGCTGAAGGATATGTCGCTGGGGAAGCGCAACCGAACCAACAAACTGTTGAAGTCACGGGAGGCGCGGAGAAGTTACAGGCGATTTCAGCAATTCAAGTACCGATTGATGTGACCGGTCGGGCAGAGACGTTCAAAGAGACGTTCAATGCTAAAGCGACGGATGCGAACGGGAATACGATTAATGCATCTTATCAACCGGAGCAATTAGAAATCACAGTACCGATCTATAAGGAAAGTAAGACGGTACCAATCAATGTGAAGACAAAAGACAACGTCAAAAAAGGGTATACCGTTGTCAAGATCGTTCCCGTCACGACGGAAGCTCGTCTATATGGAACAAAAGAAGAGTTGGAACGGATTGGTTCCGTTGATACAGAAGCGGTCTCGCTTAAGGGATTGACGAAGACGACGGAAAAAACCGTCAAACTCGTGGAACCGGAAAACGCGACGGCGATGGATCCGACACAGGTTACCGTCAATATCGTCGTTGAAAAGGAAAACGCGAAATCGACGACAGAAACCGTCGAGGATCGAGCAGAGAAAACGATCCCGGGTGTGACGGTCACATTGAACGGGTTTGATGAGTCGAAGTATACGATTGATTATAACCAAACGATGGATGTCGTTGTCCGTGGGAAAGAATCGGATCTAGCATCGATTGATGCGACGGATATTAAAGCGGTCATCGATGTGACAGGCTTAAAGGAAGGGACGCATGGATTGCCGATTTCATACCAGACGTCGAAAGCCTTCGATGTCTTGCGTCCGGATAACATGGATGTCACGTTAAAAGCCGTGCCTCGGACATCCGTTCCGACCAATTAAAACAAATTAGTGAAATGAGGAAATAACATATGGGTAAGTATTTTGGAACTGACGGCGTACGCGGCGTCGCAAACGTAGAATTGACACCGGAACTGGCGTATCGCCTCGGTCGAACAGGTGGTTACGTGTTAACAAAACACGAAAGCACACGACCTAAAGTCTTAATTGGACGCGATACACGTGTTTCTGGTCAAATGCTTGAGAACGCACTTATCGCGGGTCTGTTATCGATCGGTGCAGAAGTCATGCGTCTAGGTGTCATCTCGACACCAGGTGTCGCGTATCTGACAAAAACAATGGATGCGACAGCAGGAGTCATGATTTCCGCGTCGCACAATCCAGTAGAAGATAACGGGATCAAGTTCTTCGGATCAGACGGCTTTAAGCTTGATGACGCAACAGAACTTGAAATTGAAGCATTACTCGATGAAGCAGAAGATACATTGCCACGCCCAGCTGGAAAAGAACTCGGCTTCGTTCATGATTATTTTGAGGGCGCACAAAAGTATCTGCATATGCTTCGTCAGACATCGGATGAAGATTTCTCAGGTATCCATGTCGCGATTGACGGTGCACACGGAGCGACGTCAAGCCTCGCACCACGTCTATTCGGTGACTTAGAAGCGGAAGTATCGACGATCGGAACGAATCCGAACGGACTCAACATCAATGATGGTGTCGGTTCGACACACCCTGAACACCTTGCTGCCTTCGTCAAAGAAAAGAGCGCAGATGTCGGTTTGTCATTTGATGGCGACGGCGATCGCTTGATTGCAGTCGATGAGAACGGCGATATCGTCGATGGTGATAAAATCATGTTCATCTGCGGGAAATACTTGAACGAACTTGGTCGTCTGAAAGACAACACGATCGTTGCGACGGTCATGAGTAACCTTGGTTTTCATAAAACCGTCAAAGAAAACGGGATGACGGCGCTTCAGACAGCAGTCGGTGACCGTTATGTCGTCGAAGAGATGCGTAAGAACGACTATACGCTCGGTGGCGAACAGTCGGGGCACATCATCTTCATGGATTACTCAACGACAGGAGACGGCATGTTGTCAGGCGTCCAGTTGTTGCAAATCATGAAAGCGACAGGGAAGAAGTTATCAGAACTCGCAGCTGAGATGCCGATCTTCCCACAACGTCTCGTCAATATCCGTGTCTCAGATAAAAATGGCGCAATGAGCGGTCCTGCTGTACAAGCAATCATTGCGGAAGTTGAAGCGGAAATGGCGGGGAACGGACGGATCCTCGTTCGTGCGTCAGGAACAGAACCACTCGTTCGTGTCATGGCGGAAGCTCCGACACAAGAAGCGTGTGATGCGTACGTCGAGCGGATCGCGAACGTCGTTCGTGAGAACTATGCGTTACAAGAAAACTAAGAAACCCGAAGCAGAGCGATTGCTCTGCTTCTTTTTTTACAATTATTTTAGAAAAACAGCTTGAGATTTTTACAAAAAATAGGGATTATACGTATTGATTAGTGAAATATCGGGAATAGTTACAACTACGTTACCTTTCTTGCTTTTTCAAAGTAAAGTTCGTATGATGGTGAAGTCGGACAGAAACGGGGTCAGACGGAACTAAAAAGCGCCAGGGCTTTCTTCGTAGGTTGAAAGCTGACGAGGTGGAGGTTTATCGAATCATTCGGCGGATGCCTCCCGGTAACAGGTCCATACCGTAAATCGTTCTGAAATCGTCCAAGTGATTGGGCGGACAAACAGACCGATCGGGACCCTCTCAACAAGAGCCGTTTCCTCTTCAGGGAAATACTTGTAAATGGAGAGATGTAACATGTGCGGAATCGTAGGTATGATCGGACAGGTCAACACGAAAGAAATTTTATTAAAAGGTCTCGAAAAGCTCGAGTACCGCGGCTATGACTCGGCAGGTCTTGCGTTCGTCAACGACGGCGTCCAAGTCCACAAAGAAGTTGGCCGGATTGCTGCGCTACGCGAAGTCGTTCCTGCTGAGGCAGACGGCACAGTTGGAATCGGACATACACGTTGGGCGACACACGGTGTCCCAAGCGTACCAAACGCGCACCCACACCAAAGTGCGTCAGCACGTTTCACACTCGTGCACAACGGTGTCATCGAAAACGATGAGCAACTAAAAGCAGAATTGAACGTCGATCTCCTGAGCGACACGGATACAGAAGTCATCGTTCAGATGATTGAAAAAAACTTCAACGAGACAGGTGACGTCGCGGAAGCATTCCGTCAAACACTCCGTGTCTTGCATGGTTCGTATGCGCTCGCGTTGATCGATGCTGAAAATCCAGACGTCTTATACGTCGCGAAAAACAAATCACCACTTCTCGTCGGTCTCGGTGATGGTACGTTCAACGTCGTCGCTTCAGACGCAATGGCAATGTTGCAAGTAACGGATCAATTCGTTGAGTTGCATGATGGTGAGATGATCATCTTGACGCGTGATAGCGTGACGATCCAAGATCTCGACGGGAACGTCCAAGAGCGTGAAGCGTACACGGCTGAAATCGATGCATCAGATATCGAAAAAGGAACGTACGCGCACTATATGCTCAAAGAGATGGATGAGCAACCAGCAGTCATCCGGAACATCGTTCAAAAATATCAAAACGAAGCAGGCGACATCACACTCGATCAATCAGTCCGTGATCTCGTACTTGGTCGTGACCGCGTCTACATCATCGGTTGCGGAACAAGCTACCATGCTGGTTTGATCGGAAAACAGTTGATCGAACAAATCGCAGGCATCCCGACAGAAGTGCACATCTCTTCTGAGTTCGGATACAACATGCCATTATTGACAGAGAAACCGCTCTTCCTCTTCCTTTCACAATCAGGTGAAACAGCGGATAGTCGTGCCGTTCTCGTCGAAGCGAAGAAACTTGGTCACCCGGCACTGACGATCACGAACGTTCCAGGATCAACATTGTCACGTGAAGCAAACGCAACATTGTTGCTCCACGCGGGTCCAGAAATCGCCGTTGCTTCAACAAAAGCCTATACAGCTCAAATCGCTGTTCTCGCTGTCCTTGCGTTTGACCTTGCTCAAGCAAAAGGGGTTGCCGTCAACTTTGATCTCATGAAAGAACTCGGTAAAATCTCAAGTGCGATGGAGTCGGTCATGTCTCAAAAAGATCGCTTCCAAGAAATCGCGACAGAATACTTGTCTGAGTCACGCAATGCGTTCTTCATCGGTCGTGGACAAGATGCATACGTCGGGATGGAAGGTGCATTGAAACTCAAAGAGATCTCGTATATCCAAGCAGAAGGATACGCGGGTGGAGAGCTTAAGCACGGTCCGATCGCTTTGATTGAAGACAACACACCGGTCATCGCGCTCGTGACACAACCACACGTTCATCTCAACAACCGTGGGAATATCAAGGAAGTCGTCGCACGTGGGGCAAATGCGTGTGTCATCGCAGCAGAAGGTCTTGAATTGCCAACAGATGCATTCGTCATTCCAGCAGTCGAGCCACTCTTGTCACCACTCTTGTCGGTCTTACCACTTCAATTAATCTCATACTACGCGGCACTCGGTCGCGACTGTGACGTCGATAAGCCACGTAACTTGGCGAAGTCGGTAACGGTTGAATAAGGAAACAAATCGACTCCAAATGACAGGCGTGTAAGCGTCTGTCGTTTGGAGTTTTTATATTAGGAGGAGAACGAGATGAACCGCTGGATCACCGCATTTCCTAAGAGATATGAACAGGACGTTCGGGTCGTTAAAGCATGTCTACCGTTTGGATGGACACAATTATCACCAGGGGCGATCGAAGTAAATATAGAACAGGAACACATACAGATTCCGATGCGTTTGTATTTATCAGAAATCGACTCGGAGCGGATCAAGCAACTGACGTCGACTCAGCAGACGATTTTATATTGCCTTTACACCCGTCACCATGATGGTCATGTTCGTGAGCAGTATCTTCAGCAGTTACTTAAAAACCATCCACACGACGGATGGGTTCTTGCCTATATCATCGAACTTGCTAGTGAATACGTCCGTGACATCGTCGACATCATCGTACCCGCAATCGAGCAATGGGATCCGGAAGTGAAGCGGCGATTCGTCGAGGATGATCCGGCATACATGAAGCGAATCGAAGACCGGATGATCAGTTACTGGAATGCTTATTATCGGTCAAGTGGCGAACGACGATCCGAAGCGAACTACCCAGGCTTTCGGATTATAGAGTCGTTACGGGAGGATGCTTCGGTGGAGGAAGTGTGAAGAGATGAAAAGGAGGGGCGCACTTGATTACGAAATCAAAGGATCTGTACTTAGAAGGACCCGGACCTGCTGTTTTGTTGTTACATAGTTTTACTGGAAGTGCGAATGAGATGCGGGGACTCGCTCGTTTTTTACATGCAGCCGGCTATACCTGTTACGCGCCAAATTACGCCGGGCACGGGGAATCGCCGGAGCGCTTGTTTGAGACGACGATCGAAGACGTCTGGCAGTCCGCGCAAGTCGGACTCGCGTTTTTACAAGATCGAGGACACAAAGACATCTTTTTGATCGGACAATCACTCGGTGGAGTAATGGCACTTCGACTAGCAGAACAGTCAGGATGCGCTGGACTCATCTTACTCTCGACGCCGATTCTTGAGCGGACGATTGCGGGACTCGAGCACCGCGTCCGTCGGTATACGGAACGGTATTTTCAGTTTGACGATCGTTCACCGGAGTGGATCGTAGACTTTGTCGACCGTCATTTTCCACGCCCAGAAAAAGACTTATGGGCACTACAACAGTTCATTCTCGACACAGGAGTCGTCTTGCCGAAGATCACGCAGCCCATCGCTCTATTCCTTGGCGCCTTAGATGATGCCGTCTATCATGCGAGTCTCGAGCGAATCGAAACGACGGTGCCGAGCCGAGATCAGAAAAAGGTTCTTCTTCCGAACAGTAAACATCTACTGACACTCGATCGGGATAAACAACGTTTGTTCGAAGAAATCCTCATCTTCTTGAAGACGCATCCGGTAGATTCCTTGAAACCACCATCTGCTGTGCAGTAGGCTAGATAGGTAAGTTAGACGAGAAAGGGGAAAGGATCATGCGAATTTTAGTAGTAGGAGCAAGCGGAACGATTGGGCAGGCAGTCGTCGAACGGCTGAGTGAGCGGCATGACATCATTCGTGCCGGACGAAGCGGAGCGGATGTACAAGTCGACATCACATCAGAGGAAAGTATTCGGGCGATGTATGAAACAGTCGGTTCTGTTGATGCCGTCATCAGTGCCACAGGTGGTGCTCATTTCGGTCCATTGACGGACTTAACACCGGAGCTTAATCAAATCGGAATCGACAGTAAACTAAAAGGTCAGGTCAATCTCGTCTTGCTTGGTTTAGAGTCCGTACGAGACGGCGGAAGCTTTACGCTGACGACCGGCATCATGATGGACGATCCGATTCGCCAAGGCGCATCCGCTGCGCTTGCGAACGGTGGGGTCAAAGCGTTCGTTCACGCAGCAGCGATCGAGATGCCACGAGGTATTCGGATCAACAGTGTCAGTCCGAACGTACTGATCGAGTCGCTTGAAAAGTACGGACCCTTCTTCCGTGGTTTTGAAGCCGTTCCGGCGTCACGTGTCGCGACGGCGTTCGAAAAGAGTGTCGAAGGGGCACAGACAGGGCAAAATTACGAAGTCTATTAACTAAAAAAGCAGATAGCGAAAATCGCTATCTGCTTTTTCATAGACCGGATAGGACATAACGTTCAATTCCGAAAAGTAATAGAGTGATTCCGAGGCAAATGAGTAAGTTACGTACGAACCAACGACCTGTCATCGTCCGGTTCATGATCAGCTTCTCCAGTGTCAGATTGACGAGAAGCACACATAAGAAGATGACGCCAAACCAAATCATCCAGACACATCCTTTCCTTCTTCTTAACGAATCCAACAGCTAAAAAGTTTCGTGTCTGTCAGGAGCAGGAAATCATTCAGATGAACGGGAAGGAAACAAACAGTCGATATTACAAGGAGGAACATGACGATGAAACAAGCAGTCCTAGTGATTGATTTTCAACAGGAACTCGTCGACGGAAACACGGAAGAACGTCCGGTATACTTAAAAGAGCAAGTCGCGCATGTCATCGAAGCGGTCGTACTTGAAGCAGACGAACGAAACGTTCCGGTCGTTTTCATTCGGGATTTGGACGTCGCTGGCGGAACAGGACCTGGGTTTGCAGTCCATGACTCGATTCCCGTTCCAACGTCCAGTGTCACGTTCGATAAAGCGGCGACGAATTCGTTTCATGGCACCCCCTTGCTTGATTATCTACGCCAAGCATCGATTGAACATCTGATCGTCTTAGGCTGTAAGACGGAACACTGCATCGATACCGCGGTGCGCAGTGCGACGGTGCATGGCTTTGATGTCACACTCGTCGCCGACGGGCATACGACGAACGGCTCCGATGTCCTGACGCCGGAGCAAATGATCGCTCACCATAATCAAGTCTTGCACGGTCATTATAACGTCGAACACTTTGCGATTGTTCGTCCGTCGACGGAAGATGTCTTCACCCCAACCCACAATGACTACCGGACATGAAGAGGAGAATAAGATGATTGAATTACGAAAAATAACAGCGTCCGATTACGATCGCTACGCGACGCTCGTCCAAAACGAACGTGTCATGCGTTACATCACGGAACAGGCATTAACAGATACGGAAACGAAACAACGCTTTGACCGAATCCTTGAACAACAGCAGCACGACCGACTCGGATCGTATCTGATTTATACCGAAGAGACATGGATTGGAATCGGGCACATGACCCGGAGTCAAACGCAACCGTTTGAAGCAGAGCTCGGTTACATGCTGTTACCCGATCAGTGGGGACGCGGATACGGCACAGCGATTGCAGAGCGTCTCTTACAGTTAGCGACAGAAGAAGAGCTACAGGTCGTCACGGCAACGATTGATCCAGCGCATGAGGCATCGCGCCGTATTTTGATCGGATTAGGTTTTGAATCGACCTATGTTGGACCGATTGACGGTCTACCAGGTGAAACGCTACAGAAAATAGTGGGGACGACAGAATGACACGAGACGCATGGATTGAACATTTTCAACTCGACGTCGCAGCATGCGCGACTGTCGACGAATCGTATAGTTCTGAAGTCGATCGTCTCGTCCTAACGGATGGTCAGGTCGTTTTCTTAAAGCGCCCGTATACGGCTGAAAAGTGGTACCGGGAACGTGGCTGGATTCATGCACTAGAACGATTTGTACCCGTGCCACACATCTTAGCTGAAGCAGCTCCCGGGCAGAAGACAGGGGCGTTCGTACTTGCTGCCTTACCGGGACAGGTACCGATCACGATGACTAAAAAATTGGCGTACGAAATTGGTCGAACGCTCGCAATGCTGCATACGTGTACAGGAGAAGCTTACGGCGAGTATACGGAAGATGGATTTTATGCCTATCCGGTTCAGGACTGGCGACGCTTCCGGAATGAAAAACTCGATGGATTCATGCCGTTCATCACGACCGAACTCGATCCGGTTTTTTAGAGAACATCCAAACAGAGTTAGTCAGACGAGAACAGTCGTTACCGGAGCCTTCACGTCCCGTTGCCACACATTGTGACTTCCGCCTAGCAAATTTACTGACGGTAGGTGATCAAGTCACAGGGGTGATCGATTTCGAGACGACCCGCTACGGGGCCGTCGAGATGGACTTCACGAAGATCGTCCGTAATCTCAATACGTTCGGTTCCATTTACGTCACGGCATTTCAAGAAGGATACGCGACGTTACACTCAGACGTGCCGATCGAGACGTATCTAGCATACTATCGTTTGTGGGAAGCACTCACGGCTGTTGGCTGGTGCATCAAACGTGGACTAGAAGAGCACCGGGCGTTCTTTGAGGAGAACATCGTACTTATCGAGCAGGAATTACAGATGACGAGCATATCGGACGGGTATTGATTCACCCATGTCTTGGAAGAAACCTCTATACTTAGGGAAATGAGGAATATGAGGGGGAAGCGAGATGACAGGGAAACGAATCGGAATCATCGGTGGTGGACTCGCCGGAATCTTTGCGGCACGTCAATTGCAGGCAGCAGGACATGCTGTTGAAATCATCGAAAAAAGCCAGAGCGTCGGGGGGCGAATGGCAACTCGTCGGATTGATCAAGGAACAGCGGATCATGGTGCCGTCTTCTTCACGGTTCGGACGGAAGAGTTAGGACGCGAAGTCGACGAATGGCTTGAGAAGGGATGGGTTCGTAAGTGGTTCGGAACGGATTTTCCACGCTATGTCGCAACGAACGGTATGAATCAACTCGTACAAGCGATTGGTCGAGGGATTCCCGTTCAGTTGAATGAGCAGGTCACGCATATTACGGCAACAGAGGATGAACTCGTCACACAAGCGACGGATCATCAAGGTACGTATGATGCGTTACTCGTGACGGCGCCTGTGCCGCAAGCATATGAACTGTTGCAGTCTTCTGATCTGGCGCTTGGAGATGACGATCATGAGCAGTTGCGCCAAGTGACGTTCGAGCCGACATTCGTGGGTCTGTTTGAAATCAAAGAGCGACTGACGATCGGGGAAGTCGGCCTACAAGACGAACAACTCGTCGATGGGATGTTAAAACTCGTCAATAATGCCGAGAAGCAGATTTCGAAGACGACACTCTTGAGCGTCTATATGACAGCTCGCTTCAGTGAAGACTGGTACGAGCGTCCGGAAGAAGAGACACTCGCTGAAGTCGAGCGGCTGTTACAACAGCAACTCGGACCGGTGACGATTGTTTCGCGTCAGCTCAAACGTTGGCGTTACGCTCAGGCACGTGCGGTTTACCGGACACCGCATTTGAAACTAGCGGCACATCCGCTTTGGCTTGCCGGGGATGCGTTCCTTGAAGCCGATGATGCGTCAGGGCGGACGCGCGTCGAGAGTGCTGTCATCTCCGGATTACGCGTCGCAGAGGCGATTGATACCCACTTACGTCAGACGGTGACAGCGACGGAATGAACGACAACATGCACTTCTTTTCTAAATTGAGAAGAAGCGCATGTTTTTTTGTTACTCACGATCATTCCCCTGGAAGTGCTGCTCACTCCAAGCTGCCATTTGGTCAAGAATCGGTAAAAAACTATGTCCGGCATCCGTCAGTGAATATTCAACGCGAGGAGGAACTTCGCCAAAGACGTGTCGTTGAATCAAACCATCCGCCTCGAGCTCGCGAAGCTGACGCGTCAATGTTCCTTTAGAGATACCTGTTAATTGTTGCAGTTCATGAAAACGATGCGTCCCGTGTGTCAGGTGCCACAGCAAGATGATCTTCCATTTGCCAGCGACCATCTGTTGGACCCGAGTGACTGGACAAGCCGTCCGTTGATTGGTCGTTGAATCAAATACAGCCACGTTCATCCTCTCCCATTGGTTCGTTTTGAGGGACCTAGTTTCAGATAAGTGCCTACTTTTTTTAGTGTATCACCTGGCGTATCATGAAGAACAACATCAAACTTCAAAGGAGTGGTTTCATCATGAAATGGTTAATTACAGGCGCAACCGGAAAATTAGGTGCGCGCATCGTGCAACATCTCAGTGAACAAGTCGGCAACGAACATGTAGCGGTTAGTGTCCGTGACGTTGAAAAAGCAGCGTCGCTTGCAGCGCAAGGAATCGACGTCCGGCATGGTGATTTCGATCAGCCAGAAACACTCGGACACGCGTTTCAAGGCATCGATCGTCTGCTGATCATCTCGACGGACGGTGAAGAAGCAACACGGATCCGGCAACACCAAGCCGCTGTCACGGCAGCACAAGCGGCAGGCGTCAAGCTGATCGGCTATACGAGCATCGCTAATGCGGCACACAGCACGAACGGACTTGCGCGAACACATCGGGTCACAGAAGAAGCGATTCAAGCGACAGGTATCCCGTATGTCTTTTTCCGCAACAACTGGTATCTCGAAAATGAACTCGGAACGATGGATGCCGTCGCACAAGGTGCAGACTGGTTAACAGCAGCAGGTGAAGGCAAAGTCGGATGGGCGTTACAAGAGGAGTATGCGCTAGCGATTGCGACGGGACTGACGCTCGAGCATCCAAAAGCGATCTATGAACTCTCTGGACCGTTGCATACACAAGCAGAACTCGCGAATGCAGTCGGAACAGTACTTAACCGATCGGTCGCTGTAGATGAAGTAGATAGCGCGACCTATGGCGAGCGGATGCAAGCAGCTGGCTTACCTGACTTCTTGATTCCAATGTTGACGGGTATCCAGGCAGATATCGCGGCCGGAACTCTGGCAGTAGAAAGTACTGATTTTGAAGAATTACTCGGTCGTCCTGTGACGACGCTAGAAGATGGAGTCCGTCTCCTTTTGAAAAGATAAGTTCATCTGAACGTTTTCAGGACGAACGAGTAGGGTAAACCCCCTTTAGAAGCAATTAAAGGAGGAGCCCTACCATGAAACTGTCATCCTATCGTGTCAAGGAAGGCGAGCAAGTCTCGTTTTCGAATTACCCGACATCAGAAAAACATGAGATTTCGGAAGCGGAATTGCGAGAGAAGCGGATTCCGAAAAGTGTCGAGACCTTACAAGAGTTACACTGGCGTTTACATGCCGAAGAGAAGAACGGCGTCCTCGTCATCCTGCAAGCGATTGATGCAGCGGGGAAGGATGAGGCAATCAGCTACATCTTTTCTAACTTGAACGCACAAGGACTCCGGACGATTTCCGTCAAAAAACCGTCGGATACGGAGCAAAAACACGACTATCTATGGCGGATCCACGAAGGACTACCGGAAAAAGGCGAAGTCGGCATCTTGAACCGTTCCTATTATGAGGAAGTCATTGCGCCACGCATCCATGATTTGCTAGAGGAAGAGGAAAAGCCGGATGACGGAGATGTCTGGCAGATGCGCTATCGCCAAATCAATGACTTTGAACGCTATCTCGTCGAGAACGGCTTCCGGGTCGTCAAGTTTTTGTTCCATGTCTCAAAAGAAGAGCAACGGCAACGATTATTGACTCGTCTGAAGGATCCAACGAAAAACTTTGAATTCTCGTTCAGTGATATTGAAGAACGCAAGCACTGGGACGAATACCATGAGATTTTTGCTGAACTCGTCTCGGCGACGTCGACATCGTATGCACCATGGTACATCTTGCCGGCAGATGACGAATGGTATTCTCGCTATATCGTCACCGAAGTCATGAATGACGTTTTGAAGGAAATTGATCCGCAATATCCGAAGTTGTCGGAAGAGGATCAGGAACAACTAGATGAAGCGATTAAACGATTGGAAGAAGAAGCATAAATCATTTACACCAAAAGCGATTGTTCTCTTGCTGAGAAGAATCGCTTTTTTGATATACTTGGCTTTATATGAAATCCTTTTTAGTCAACATAAAGTCTGAACTTCTAAATATCTCAGGACAAATGTCCTGTTCAAATCAGATGGACTCTCGTTAAATGAAAGTATCATGGAACAGGAGAGGAGTATGCACATGCGTGGTGTCTTATTTGCGATTGCGGGTGGCTTTTTCTTAACGCTTCAAAGTGTCGCTAATGCCCGGATCAGTCAAACGATCGGGACGTGGCAAGCGGCGACGATCACCCAGATGACCGGGTTCATCGTTGCGATCCTCTTAGCAATCGTCTTACGGGATCGCAGTTTTTCAGCGATGCGACGTGTCAAACCGCTCTATCTGGCAGGGGGAGCCTTTGCGGCGATCATATTATTCAGCAACATGACGGCTGTCCACCGGATGGGCGTGACTTTGACGATTTCGCTCTTTTTATTGGCGCAATTAGCGCTGGCACTCTGGATTGACGGAAGAGGCTGGTTCGGCGTCATGAAACGTCGACTGCGGGGTCCGCAGATCATCGGCATCTTGATGATGGTAGCAGGCATCTTCATCTTAAAGAGCTAAGGAGGAGAAGAAGTGACGGACATTGTGACCTATTTGGAACGGTATCAGTTAATGCATGTCTTTGATGGGTCACTACGCAAGGCGATGCACATCCAGACGTTCGCACCGGGTGAGGCTTTATGCCGACAAGGCGATGTTGCGCATGAACTCTACCTGCTCGTCGAAGGGAAATTGAAGATCACGCATATGTCGGCAACGGGAAAACGTCTCGTGTTGTCCTTTAAACATCCGTTTGATCTCGTCGGCGATATTGAGTTCGTCCGAAAGATTGATTTGATGAACACGGTCGAGGCAGTGACACCAGTGACCGTCTTACGCATTGCCTATCCGGATTTGGAAGAAGCACGTATCCATCATTCTGCCTTTCTATTATTTTTACTCGAGACGATCACGAAAAAGTTTGAATTGAAATCACATACGCTCAGCTTCAATCTGTTGTACCCGGTCGAAGTCCGGCTCGCCAGTTATTTGTTGTCGATGACACCTAATACGGATGCTTTTGCGAGTAAGGAACTCGTCGATGCGGCAGATTTGATCGGGACGAGTTATCGTCACGTCAATCGTGTCTTACGCCAGTTCGTCGACGACGGATTGATTCGCCGGACGCAGCATACGATTGAAATCATTGATCGAGACGGATTGATGGAGCGCGTTGGAGAAAGCATTTACGAATGAAAGAGGTGTGATATGGTTACAGGAATCATTCTTGCCCTTTGTGGGGGCATGCTCGTCTGTATTCAAAATACGTTTAACGCAAAAGTCAAAGAACACGTCGGCGCTTGGGCGACGACGACGTTAGTCCTTGGACTCGGGTTCCTCGCTTCACTGACGATTGGTTTGATCGTCGAAGGATCACAACTGTTTGCACTAAAAGAGGCACAAACCTGGTTTTGGTTCAGCGGGATCATTGGTGTCGGTGTCGTCCTCTGTGTGACGCAAGGCGTTCAACAACTCGGACCGAGTCGAGCGATTTCGATCGTCATGGTATCACAAATCCTGTTTGCCTTACTCTGGGATACGCTCGGCTGGTTTGGTTTACAGACCGTTCCGTTTACGTGGACGAAAGCACTCGGTGTCCTATTGATTGGTGGTGGCGTGCTGTTATTTCAACTGGGCGGGAAAACAACGACTGTACAACACGTACGAAAAGGAGCTTGACTATGTTTTACACGACGGTATTATTCGATATTGACCATACATTACTCGATTTTGAAGCGACGGAACGGATTGCCTTTCGCCGCCTGCTCGAGCAACAAGATTTGCAGTGGACACCGGAGCGAGAAGCGCGCTATAAAACACTCAATCAAGCGCTTTGGAAAGCACTCGAACGAGGTGAGGTGACACGCGAGGAAGTCATTCACTCACGGTTCGTGACGTTCTTCGCGGAAGAAGGACGGACGGTCGACGGACGAGAAGTTGACGAAACGTATCGCGGCTATCTCGCACAAGGAACAGAATTGATTCCGGGTGCGACGGCGCTGCTTGAGCAGCTAGCCGGAAACGTCACGATGTACGTCGTCACGAATGGTATCTCGAAGACGCAACGCGCACGGCTCGAGGGCGCCGAATTAACGGACTTCTTTGAAGGGATTTTCGTTTCAGAGGAGACGGGTTTTCAAAAGCCGATGGCAGGGTTCTTCAATCATGTGTTTGCGCGAATTCCGCAATTCGACCCAGCGCGAACGATCATCGTCGGGGATTCCTTGTCAGCTGATATCGCAGGTGGCAATCAAGCCGGTATCGCAACATGTTGGTTTAATCCAGAAGGAAAATCAGCGACGGATATCAAGCCGACGTTTACGATTACGTCGTTAGCCGAACTACCTGCGGTGCTTGAAAACGCAGCAGTTCTTCAACAATGAATTAAACCAACCGATAGGAGAGAGAAGGAAAGGGGGCGATCACTGTGCAACGATGTGATCAACAGACGCTGGAGGGAACTCCCGTCTAACTAAAAGGGGAAATGAACATGATTCAACTTGTACCGGTAACAGCAGAGAACTGGGAAGCGTGTTGTGAGCTGACACTGACAGCAGAACAGCAAGACTTCATGGAAGCGAACGTCTATTCAATCGCGCAAGCGAAGTTCGAACCTAGCCTTGTCCTTCGGGCGATCATTGCAGGTGAAGCCGTCGTTGGTTTTGTGATGTATAACACGGAGCTAGAAGAACTCGACGGCTACTGGATTTACCGCATCATGATCGATCAAGCGCAACAAGGGAACGGCATTGGACGATTGGCGATGCAAGCTGTGATTGACGAGATGCGCGTGTTACCTGCAGCGAAACGAATCGTCGTCGGCTATCGACCGGATAATCAGGCGGCACACCGTCTGTATGCGAGCCTCGGTTTCATCGACCACGGGGATCGATTCGGTCGGGAAATGGCAGTGCGATTAGAAGTATAAAACTTGATGAGATGATAGAACGAATAGAGGAGACACCATGCACATTCGACTAATGAAAGAATCGGATTATCCAGAAGTCGTTCGGATCTACGAACAAGGGATAAAGACGGAGAACGCGACGTTTCGCACGGAGGCATTACCGTACGAAGAATGGACGAGGCATCACCATGAACACAGTCGTCTCGTTGCGATTGAAGACGAGCAATTGCTCGGCTGGGTCGCGTTAAGTCCATTCTCTTCGATTCCGGCATACGCTGGTGTCGCTGAAATCAGCCTCTATATCGCGGAAGAAGCACGCGGTAAAGGTGTCGGCACACGCTTGATGGACGACGTCATTCAAGCAAGTGAAGCAGCCGGAATCTGGACGTTGCAATCGCAAGTCTTTCCGGAAAATCAAGCGAGTCTACGCCTTCATGAACGTTTTGATTTTCGGGAAGTCGGTCGCCGAGAGCGAATTGGTCGGCTCGGAGGCAGATGGCGCGATACGGTATTGCTCGAGCGACGCAGCACATATCTCTAAAATTCGGCAAGTGGACACAATGTTCCCTTGCCTTCTTTGTGTTGAAAGCAAGGGATAATGGGAAAAGACAGACAGCAGAAGAAGGGGGAGGGATCACAATGGATGATTTTTTTGGTGAAGGACTTGAGACCAATCAGCAAAAACGGAAACGCAAACTGGAGGAAATCTTTGATCAGTCGTTTGAATCGGAGCGACGGGATTTCAATCAATCGCTGGAGCAGGACGTGACGGTTGCCTTGATCGGAGATGTCAATGCGGGAAAATCCTCGACCTTGAACGCGATTCTTGGTCGTGAAGTCGCAACGGTCGGAGCGCGCCCGGGTGAAACGGTCCGGATTGATCAAGTAAGGCAGCATCCGGAAGATAAAGTCATCTTCGTCGATACACCAGGATTGAATGATGCCAATACACAGAACTCGGAAGCGACGTGGACGTACTATCAAAGTGCCGATGTCATCCTTTATTTTTTAAATGCGGCAGGTACCGTCTTATCTGAGACGGAGACGAAAAACTTCCGTAAGATCTATCAACATAACCAAAATGTCTTGATCGTCGTTACGAAGATGGATGCGACGGATGATGTCGACACGATCGTTCAGCATATTGCAGAAAAACTACCAGGACCCAAAATCATTCCCGTATCAGCACGAGAAGGAACGAACATTGATCGGCTCCGTCGGGAGGTCCTCGATATCTTAAAAAAGTTCGACAAGGATAATGTGTTCGTTCGTCAGATGGATCCGACCGTTCGTGGCAAGATCGCCAACAACTGGATTGTGGGTGCCGGAACAGCCGCAGGTGCGATTGGTGCCGTACCGTTCCCGGGAGCTGATATCATTCCATTGACTTCAATTCAAATCGGCTTGATGCTCAAGTTATCGAATCTGTACGAACGACAGTTATCCAAGGAGAGTGCGAAGGAGTTGCTTGTCGTGACGATCGTCGGAAACTCCGGAAAAACCGCCTTTCGGCAAATGGCGAAGCTCGTTCCGGGGTATGGTGCCGTCATTGCCGCGGGCGTTGCTTCGACCGCCACCCTTGCACTCGGATATGGAACAAAATATGTCTATGAGAATAAGCTCGAGCTGACACCGGAACAACTGATGGGGTTCGTGAAACGATTCCGGAAGAAGGCAGAAGAGTCGTCAGAAGAGACAAACGAGTAATCTCCCTGTTATTCTATACAGCAATAAAGGGGGAGAACACATGACACGATTACTCGAAGAAATCAAACAGTATCAATCGGAATTCCGACAAAAGGCACCTGCTGAGAAACAACGGTTGATGGCGGAAGCGACAGCTGAGCTGGCTGCTTCTGGTATCGCTAAAGGTCTAGGTGTCGGTGATACGATTCCACACTTTACGTTACCCGATGTATCTGGCAAGTCTGTGGCGATCGAGACATTACTCGAGCAAGGTCCTGTCATCTTAACATTCTACCGGGGTGGCTGGTGTCCATACTGCAATCTCGAACTTCGCGCGTATGAACGGGAAATCGACCGAATTCGTGCTCAGGGAGCGACCGTCGTTGCGATCAGTCCAGAGACACCTGATTTTGCTGAACAGACAGCAAATAAGAATGCGTTAAGTTTCCCTGTCTTGAGTGACGTTGATTTACATGTATCAAGCCAATTTGATCTCGTGTTCGACCTGCCAGATTACTTGATCGAGATTTACAAGGCATCGGGACTCGATGTAGCGAAGCACAACGGAAATGAGGATTGGCAGTTGCCGAAACCGGCGACGTTCATTATTGATACGGACGGTGTGATTCGTTTCGCAGAAGTACCATCGGATTATACAAAACGCGTTGATCCGCAGACGATCATCGATTACCTCGAACAATAAAAGAGCTAGCAAACTGTACGAAAACCAACTCCTAGTGATGCACTAAGAGTTGGTTTTTTTATGATTCAATCTGTTTTATTTGGATAATATAGACATAAAAATGGGTATAAAGAGGTAACCAAACGTATAGATGGAGGTGAAGCGTCGCTCCTAGTCTATCGGGAGTCCGCGTCGATATGTATGCCATTCAACCAATTTTCAAAGAACGAATTTGGGGCGGTCGACGTTTAGAGGCGTTGTTTCAGTTTGAGTTACCAGAAGGACAAATTGGAGAATGTTGGACAGCATCTGCTCACGCGAGTGGGCGGACGTACTTCTTAGATGGACCTGATCAGGGGAAGACGCTAGATGAATTATGGCAAACGAAACGGACAGAATTATTCGGTGATTATCTGCTGGATGCCTTTCCGCTTCATGTAAAATTTCTGGACTCGTCCGCCTACTTATCCGTTCAAGTCCATCCGAACGATGAGGAGGCACGACGGCTAGAAGGAGAACCATACGGCAAGAATGAGTGCTGGTATATCTTAGAGGCTGCACCAGAGGCAGAAATCATTCTTGGTCACAATCTACAATCACGAGATGCCCTGTTTCGGTGCGCTCAAGAAAAGGACTGGGAGACGTCACTTCGGCATCAAAAAGTTAAACCTGGCGAATTCTATTACATTCCGAGTGGTACGATCCACGCTCTAGGACCAGGCATCGTTCTTCTTGAGATTCAACAGATGAGCGATCGAACGTATCGACTATATGATTACGACAGATTAGGAGATGACGGGAAACCGAGAGAATTGCACGTTGAGAAGGCAATCGCTGTCACGACGATTCCAGATGAGCCGTGGACGAACCAACCAGAGACGATCATCAAGGAAGGGGGTGTCATGACGAAGTTGCTTCAAGTACCTTCCTTTACGGTGATCCGTCATGAAGTGATCGGTCGATATACATTACATGATCATCCAGTCTTTCGTTTGTTGACTGTCATCGAAGGTAAAGGAGAAGCGCGGCAAGGGAATCGCGTGATTCCCTTACAGAAAGGAAAACAATTCTTTGTACCGCGTCGAGCGGGAGATTACGAAATAGCGGGATCCGTCACATTCGTGACGAGTGAAGTGTTTTTAGATTAGAGCAGACGAAAGGGCACCGATAGGAGGTGCCCTTTCTAACATCATGGTTTGGAACGAATCGAGGTTGGGAGCGGATAGTTATCTTGCTCCGTCCAATCGATCGAGTATTTAATTTCAATCATGATCAAATCTTCTAGTGTGGTCAGCGTATGCGGAATACCTTGTGGGATATGCACGACAGAAGTTGGTCCGAGTTGCTGTGACTGACCATCGATCAGTGCCTCAGCGCGACCTTGTAAGATGCTCCATGTCGAGTCGGTATGCGCATGATAATGATGACTGATTTGTTGATGCGCCTTGATATGCAGCCGTCGGGTCACGGCATAACGCCCGTCCTCTAGTTGCTGTTGATGTAAAATCGTCGCATAGCCCCAGCGTTTCCATTCAAATTGTGGTGGCAAAGTGTCATCCGTCAAATATTCTTTTAAGGCAGGTGTCTCGTCTTTGGACGCAACGAGGACACCATCTGGACTCACCGACACGATTAAGTTATCAAGTCCGATTCCAAGGACCGGAACCTGTAATTCATTGACGATATGCGTATTTTTCGAATGGAGCATCCGGGCGTTTCCATGAAGCGGATGCGGCATCTCCTCCGTTAATGTATTCCATGTTCCGAGATCTTTCCAGTAACCATCATACCGATGAACGAATAAAGAATCGGTCTTTTCAACAACCGCATAATCAAATGACGTCTTTTCTAATGCATCATAGTTCGAGTGGAGCGCCTCGAATGTCGTCGGCACAGCTTGTTCTTCTAGACACTGCATCAAGAAGTCAAGGCGACAGGCAAAGACACCACAGTTCCATAGTGCACCTTGTTCGATTAAGTCACTCGCGACTTCAACAGTCGGCTTCTCTTGGAAGCGATCGACGATGGACACATTTTCGGAAGTCTGCGGAATGATATAGCCATATTTTGATGTCGGATGTAACGGCTCGACCCCCATTAAATGAAGTGCATCCGGATGTTCTTGGACGGCTTGGTCCAGTTGCTCGAAGCGTTCAAAGAACGATAGTTCAACGTAAGGATCGACCGGCATGATGATGATCGTCTCTTCTAAATCAATTCGTTCTGCGAGATAACTTGTCGCAAGCATGATCGCAGGGAACGTATCGCGACGTGACGGTTCTTGAATGATGGAAGTACGGAAGCCTAGCTGATTTTCGATTGCATCGACTTGTGAACTCGTCGTCGTAATGACAGTCCGGTCGTCCAGACCGACTTCCTGAAGCTGCTGAAAGACGCGTTCCATCATCGATTGTTTATTGCCATCGCGATCTTCCAGGATTTTTAAGAACTGTTTCGAGTTCAAATCGTTCGAGAGCGGCCAAAGCCGTTTTCCGGATCCACCTGATAGTAAAAGAATATACATTGACGACCATCCTTTCTTTTTAAAACGGAGGCGATAGCATATGGCACTTTATCTATTAGTTGACTCACATGAACCGACACGACGGATTTTACGTCGTAAACTACTGGCAGCGGGACAAGACGTACAAGAAGCAGGATCAGGAGAAGAGGCATTGGAACAACTCAGCAATTCCGACGTTGATGTCTTACTGACGGAACTTCGACTTCCAGAAATGGATGGTGTCGAGCTGTTGCGTGCTGCTAAACAACAGGCGCCGTTAACGAAACAAATCGTCTTGACGGACTATATGCAAGTCCATACGTTGCTGGCGGCTGTGAACGCAGGAAACGTCAGTCGGATGATGACGAAACCATTGAAAATTGATGAGCGAATACTCTCTATCATGACTAAAATTGGTGATGAAGTCGTCGAGACGAAGCAACGGAAACGTAATTTGGTCAACCATTTTGAGAGCGTGCTTTTGAGTTCAGATCGTCCGTATTGTTTATTTTTTGAAGACGGAACGATTGCTAGTCAACGCTCTTTAATCATTAATCACTCCGAACAAGAGGTGCGTGAAGAAGATCAAATACAGCGTTTAGAATTCCCTACGCAGTTCGGTACCTACATCTTGTATCAATCAGTCGTCGGAAGCATTACGAAACCCGTTTGAAGAAGAGAGATTCTACACCAATAAAGCTAAGACGCAAGTACATGTAGATGACACCAGCGGTCAATAGTGGATGACGACTATATTTTTTTAAATTAGCCTGATGATAGAGAACGGGACGGAAGAAATACCAACGTCGTAAGGCTTTCATGAAGCCACCCTGTTCTGCGTCGAGCGTCGCAGGCATGACATCAAAGTAATAGCGTTTCTTTCGAAGCAGGTCACTTAATTCGACCTGCTTTTCGTTGTGGTGTACGTAAGTGAACGTCGCACGGCGAATGATTCCGCCTTGTTCTAAATAACGGATCGTCGGCTGCGTCTCTTCGAAACTGATTTGCGTCGGATCAATCTCGCCCGAGGCGACGTACGCCTCGAGCCGCCAGAAGCGCGCGGCTTCCATCGTATGCGTGTCGAGTTGATCCGTTGGGACGTTGAACAGGTTACGCTCAAAGACCTTCACTTGACTGAAGTAATTATCAAAATCACTGTACGCGCGTTCGGGAATGACGAGTGCCCCGACCTCTACATGTGCCTCGAGATACAAGAGGCAGCTTTTCAATAACTGCTCTTCAAGTACCATATCGGAATCAATGATATAGAGAAATTCGACATCGTGTTGCTTTAAGCGATCAATCGCAGTCTTGCGGGCGATACCTCGTTCACCGTGCGGTAGCGCGAGTACTTCGAATCGCGTATCATTTGCGGTCAATTGACGCATCGTCGCGACGGTCGAATCGGTCGAACCATCATCCGCGATGACACAAAGGAAAGAAGCCTGTTGTGCCTGAAGGGAGCGGATCGTTTCCATGATGATTGCTTCATTTTCGTATGTGGACATAGCGATTCCAATCATGAAAAATCCTCCTTTAGTGCGATGGGTATTAATTCGCGTTGCAACCAGTTTCGAAACGCTTGACCTGTGTGATCCCAGTGCAGGGTCTGAGCGAAACGATGACCGGCTGCTTGAATCATTTCGTATTCTTCCGGGTCACGTAAGCAGGCGCGCATCTCGGCAGCGAGTGCACCCGGGGTCTGACTCTTTGCCATGTAACCAGTCATGCCGTACTGGACGGCGTCGCGTAGTCCAGGTGCGTCATAGACGATCGTCGGTGTGCCAACGGCCGCCGCTTCACTGACCGTCAGACCCCAACCTTCTCGTTTAGAAGGAAACAGGAGCGCCGTCGCGCGACTCATCCGTTCGAGCTTTTCTTCCTCACTGACGAATCCAAAATAGGTGATGGCGTCACGCATCTCTTCCGGGACGATTGGATGAAGGTGCTCGGTGATATACGCCTCGTCTTTTTTTCCGATAACCCAGAAACGAGCGTCAGGATACTCCCGTTTAACGATGACGAAAGCTTGGAGTGCATCATTGATTCCTTTATAGGCCGACATCCGTCCAGCGTATAAAAAAGTCGGATGTGCTTCTTTTGGCTTCCAGTCTTCTTCGTTCCATGGGGTAAAGGAGAGACCTTCCGGTAGAATCGTCACGTCGTCCTTGGAGAAGCCGACAGCAAGTAGATCGTCTGCCGTGGACTGACTGACCGTCAACGCGCGACCGGTCCGGTACAGCTGCAGACGCGGTGTCTCCGTCCATTCGCCGACGTATGAAAACGGAGGACGAACATTGATTTGCCAGATTTCACGTGTCAGTTGATGAATGAAGAGGGCACGTTTCGCTAATGGAACATACAAGGGTGTGAAAAAGTGATGCGTGTTCATCTGATCGACGACTAAATCAATCGTCGCAGCATGCGACTGATAATAAGAAAAGGCGAGCGGAACGACGGAAAGCGCAGTACCTCTCCGGATATAAGTGATTCCGTCCAAGTACTCGACATCGTGTCCGCCTTCGAATGCGGGAGAAAAATGAGTGATTTCATACTCATCACTGACACGTCGGAGCATCTCGTGTGTGAATACTTCTGCGCCACCGGCTTTCGGATGTTTGATATCGCGCCAAGATAAAAAAAGTAGATGGGGTTTCATGCTATGCCTCCTTCACGGGATCGGGGTGCCGAGGTAAGGTGAAACGTAAAATCAGAGCACCAAGTAAAAAGACACCTGCTTGTGCGAGCAACCAAATCTCGACGGTCGAGTGAAACGTCGTCAAGACAAGGACGAACAGAATCAGAATCAGCCAATAGCCTTTCAAGTAACCAGTTCGATGTAGGGAAAACTGGACGAGTGCCTCGTATTGAATCAAAGTGATACCAACATAAACGAAAACCATATACTTGATGTAATGGGTTGCCATGTCGTAGCCGCTCCCGAATAAAATCGGAATCAGGTAAGGAACAATCGTCCAGTACACCAAAACTGCAAGAGCGAGTCCACCTAACAAGATGCGGTAAAAGCGACGCTCCCAAAGAAGAAAGGCTTCGTCCTGACTTTTTTGACTTAAGCGTGGCAACAACAATTGGGCGAGTGATAACGCAACGAACAACAGGAGTTGACCAAACCGTAAGGCAACGGAATAATCTCCGGCTAATTGCGGGAAGTAACGGGTGACGAGAAGACTATCGAGAGTGAAAAATAGTGTCATGACGACCTGTGTATGGATCATATGGACGAGTCCGTTCGCATGAATACGCCCGCTACTAACCGGGAACGTGACTTGTATCAGACTTAATAGATAGGACGCGATCATGCCAGCCAAGATGAACAACAGTGCATAACTGACGTTCGTTTGTTGAATCAAAAGCCAGGTGGCTAGGACTTTGACGACGGATTCGATGTAATACGAGAGGTTCAGGGCATAGAAGCGTTCGGTCGCTTGTAAGACACCACGACGAAAAGAGAGAAGGATATGAAACACGATGATGAAATAAACAATTAGTAGGTTTATTTTGGTAAACGGCAGGAAATAAGGTAATGCATAAAGTAAAATAAGTAAAAAGCATCCTGTAACCACCAGTATACGAAAACGGAGCTTTTGATAATCATTTGTCTTCTGTTGACTGTAGTCCCGTGTCACGGTCCATTGTAAAGCGCCACCGATGATGAGTAGAAGACCTAAGAAAGCTAGATAAGCATTCAGTAATCCGTAGACGGCACTAGAAAGCTCACGAGCTAATAGTAAATGATAGGCATAGTTCACGAGATTCAACGCTACATCGAGAATCGGAAAAATCAACAGGACGGCATGTCGCTGAATGAAACTTGTCATGGAGCCACCTCCCATCAGTCAGAGCTGTTTTACGGAAAGGATGAAACTTATGAGTCAAGGACATATTGCTGTTTTCACCGATCACTCTCGGCATATTCCATACGAATCATTGATTTCCTATTATCCAGTTTTGTTTTATACACAACCTGGTAGATGTCCTGCCTCGTTCGAACAGATCGCTAGCACTGAAATTCAAGAAGCGGAAGAACACGAGATTCTGTTGTATGTCGTCGACTATAAGACGCGGGAAGAGGAACTTGCGATCGCCAATCAGATTCGAACTGTACGTCCACGCTCGAAAATCTTGTTGATTAAAGAAGCGATTCGTTTAAAGGGAGATTTCCCGTATCATACGGTTCAAGGAGACGGGATGCTTCGTCTGTTTTCTTACCGACCAGCCTATCCGAATGAATTATTTGCTGAAATCCAGCATATCATTCATCCTGAATATCCCATTTTAAAGGATACTATAGCCTTTATATTGCCAATATTTAACGAAGAGAAACGTTTTAATTATGTAAAAGATTTTTTAGAGTCGCTTGCGACCTTCATCAGCGAAGACTACATCCACGCTTCGATCAATTTCTTTGATGATGCCTCATCGGATCGATCGAAAGCACTCTTACAGGAGTATCGCTCGATCGTCATGGAAGCAACCGATACGTTGTTCACGGTCGGATATCTCGAAGTACATCAGGTCGAACAAAATACACGGAAGGCCGGTCTGTTCATCGAGGGAATGAAAAACGTCTCAAGTGATTATTATGTTTTCGTCGATGCGGATAACTCGTTTCGGATCGAAGACATCGCACGGTTGCTGACGATCGCCCAGGAAGGATATTATGACATCGTCGTCGGGACGAAGGATTTGACGATTGAAGATCGAGGAGCCGTCCGGCGTTTCATGAGCTTCGGAAAACGAAATCTGACACGGTTCTTCTTACCAAAAGGGGTAACTGATTCGCAGACCGGTCTGAAGATCATCAACCGACGGGTCGTCCATCGTCTGTTGCCTTATCTACACGTCGAGAGTGGTCTCGCAATTGATCTAGAGCTGATGTATGCAGCGAAAAAAGAACGCTTACGGGTCTACCAACAACCCGTGACCTGCATCGAGCGTGAGGGATCGCACGTCAATCTCGTCAAGGATTCCGTCGCGTTCTTGAAGACGATGGTCAGCCTGTATCAGCGCCACCGAAAAGAGGAAGTACCGGTCAAATGAAAAGGACAATGGGGATCCGTGGGATCTCCATTGTCCTTTTTCGATACACTATTTCTGGTTTCGTTTCAGACGAGGAAGACGTTGCTTGAACACGGACAATAGGCGTTGTCGGATAGCCAGACCACGATTGCTTGTCATGAAATAAATCAACAAGATACTAAGTGGGAGCGCTAAGACGAGGATGGTCAGTCCGGCGTAATAAATCGGACGCAACACGACGGTCACATGTGCCGTCTTTTCGTTCGAACGATACAACTGACTGACGCCATTTAATGCCGTGTCACCACGCATCACTTCCTGATCTGTCTGGAGTTTAAATAACGGTGTCGGAGAATCATTGACCGTAAAGCGACCGAGTGGCGCATCACCGTTTATATCCCGTCCCATCTGTGAGGCATCGACGTCAAGCGCACGGGCAGGTTCTGTTGCGAACAGCGTATCGCTTTGCTCGGAGAGAACGAGTTGATCGATTAGAATCAGTTGATCGTACGGTAGCACTTCTAAATTCTTCAGACGCAATTGCCCAGCCTTTTTCTCATTTCCGCGCGTCCAGATGTGCAACTGCATCCGGACAGTCTTCTTCGGTGGAATGACGATTTGTTCGTAATGGTTCCACTGCTTCTTTTTCTTTTCTTCGACTTCATTGATGAAATCCGTACCGATGACCCGATCATCTTTATCCAGGTAATACACTTTGAGGTGTCGTTGACGGACGTTCTTGCTGACGGCGTCGAACTGGATCAAATATTCGTGATTCGGTTTCACCTTCATTTTTTGCGAGGCATAAATATACCAATCGCACGAGCAGGTCGGCTCGTAATCAATCGTGTAGCCATCTTCAGTCTCACTCGCGTCGAACATATCGTCCGTGATCGAGACACACGTCGCACAATTCGCTGCCGCTTCCGGAGCGGCGAGGGCTTTATCGGTGACGATCTCGTTTGGGTCGAACTTGTGTAGATCCTTCCAATTGACGAGTGACGGCACCTTGCTCGCATAGGATAGTTCTAGCTGATAGCGTCCCTTCTCGAGAGGGATATCGGATAACTTCACATCGTACAACGTTTGGTAAACATCACTCAACTCTGTCATCCGGTACGGAAACGCTAAGTGTAACGGATCGTACGTCACCGTTTGATTACCGATCTGTTGTTGGTGTTTTTGACCATTTAGAATATCAGCACGAGACAAGGCGCGTTCGAAGACGACCTGTTTTCCGTCTCGGATTTTGACAGTGATTCGACCATCGTTTCCTGGCGGTGGAGTCAACATCAGTTGGAGTTGATAATCGGTCGCTTCACGAATATCGATTGAACGCTGTAAACGTCCCCGTTGCGCAGCGATTCCTTTCCCAAAGCTCAGTCCAGGATAGTTTCGTTCCGACTGCAAGTGACCGGTGTAATCGAATCCGGTCTCTGCCTCGATTACCATTAAGGTCTTCGTGAAAGCGAGTGTATCATCGACGCGTTTTCGTAAAGCAGTCAGCTTTTCTTCCGGTATCAGAACGATGTTTTGGATGGCATTAAAACCTTCCGTGTTCGTCACGCTGAGCGTCGCAGGACCGCTCGGCGTCGTGAACGAACCAATCGGAACCCAAGCGAGTTTAGCACCGGATCGTTGTCGAGTTGGAATCGTGAAGCCTCGTTTATTGAAGGTTAAATCGAGTTGTCCACCTTTTTGGTTCAGCAGCACACGGGCAAACCCAGCGTAACGACCGGCTGGCAGGTCTTTCGTCATCGTAAACGTGTTCGGGATCATATAATCCTCATAGCTGAAGATTTTAATATCATGGACCCACCAATACGTTTTCCGCTCGGGGCGCTGGAAACTGAGTAGATCAATCCGCATCGTCTTTGCGTTTCGTGGTGTGACATATTCACCTTGCAAGTGAATCGCGTCGACATCACCGGAATCACGCGGAGCGACGACATACGTCTGATTCACCTCGCGATCCTTCTCATCAAAGAACCGGACCTTGACGTGGAGCCGGTCGACACCGCGACCGCTCGCTGTGATATCAAAGCGGTAGGCGTTATTCGGTCGTGCCGGCAGCTTACCGGATTTTGCGACTTGCCAGATGTATTTCGGATCACCTTCTGCGACTTCCGCATGAAGGACAGGCAGGTTATTATCTTTTGACATCGGATTCGGAGATAAGTCGACGATGTCCGGGTTATCGGCTTTGAAGAATGTCTCATCCTCAAGCATCGAATTAAAGGAGGCGACCTGCTTCGCCTTTAATCCATCTAATTTGTAGACCGGCGCGTCAATCCGGGCGGAAGCAAACGAGAGACCGATCCCGTCTCCAAAATCGAGGTCAAACGACGGGTTCGTCATCCCTTGCGTTCGTAAATACCAGCGCCAATCATTATTGGCAAGAAACGTCTTACCCCAGTTCAGGAAGGCATTCGCTGAATCAATCGCATCGAACGGTTTCCAGTAGTATTCTTCCGGTACCTGACTGAGAACAAGATCATTTTCCTCGACCATCTCAACGATATCACCCTTTTTCATCCAAGAGAGACTATCCTGATGTGCTTGTGTCGCATACAAAATCGATTGACGACCGAGGTTGTAGCCATCCAGTGTCGGATAACTGATTGACCGTTCGAGTCCATAAGGGGTCAACATCAATTGTGGAACGGTTCGGGTGTCGAGCGGTGCGATCAAGTCGAACAAGGTGAACAAGCCGACTTGTTTCGTTTGTACGAGATCACGTTGTTCCTGTAGAACCTTTAGATTGAAGTCTTGTCGGTCCTTCATCCCCGTGTACTCATCCCGGTAAGCGAATTGTTTCAGTCCGAATGCTTTCGCAATCTGTCCGGCTTGTTCCGAGCGACCGGTGTCGAGTAGATATTGCATGAACGTCATCATGTAACCAATCGTCGGTGACGCTCCTTCGTGATGGAAGACGGTATCGTGTGCCGACGTATAGACTTGCACGTCACCCGTTGCCTTGATCTCGCCACCTTTTCGTGGATTTTGATTCCAGCGTGGAGTCGCGATGCCGGTACTCGGTTGCGTCATCTCGTCTGCAATCGGGAATTGCAACCATTTCCCATCGACTTCTTCTTGGATAGCCGTGTACTCCTTAGGCATTTTGACTGGATGATAAAAACCTTCCATATAGACAGTCCGGTAAGGGAGGAAAAAACAGGCGACGACGATCAGTGTTCCGACGATCGAGACGCCCCGGTACAACTTCAGTGGAATCGTTCGGGACGCACGGATAAAGACGGCGTTCAATCCGACGGCGAGCAACAAGCTGTAACTGACCATTAAGAGACCAACCAGCTTATTTGGATCGCGGAACATCGCACCAATCAACGGTGTCTTCGTTACGAACAGGACAAACGCATCGGCAACTTGTTCATGGGTACCGGTCGCGAAGACGATCAGCGGAATCGCAAGCAGACTAAAGAACAGATGGATCGGTTGCCGATACGCGACGACGGCTCCTAGCAAGATGAGTAAAAGTGTAATCGCGCCAGCAATCCAAAACGTCAGCGGTAACGTCGTCAAATCAAACATCGGCCACCAGTAGCTCGTTAAAAATAAAACGTTCGTCCAGCTCGAGTGGCGGCTGAACAACATCAACGTATCAGAGACATTGATATTGTGTTGTGAAGCTTGTGAGCCAGTCAGAATCGAGCCGACGTACATCAAGAACCAATATCCATTGAATAGTAGAAAAACGAGACCAAACGCACAGGTCGCTCGGACGTAAAACCACAGTAACGACGACCAAATCCGTTCTTTGCGACGCGTCCAACTTGTCTTTAGGAAAATGAGTCCGACCATGATTCCCATATAAATCAGCGAGAAGAAAAAATAATGGATCCCCGCCGCCATGAAGGCAAAGACGATCGATAGTCCGGTGATATCAATCCATGTCCGTCGACTCAATCGATCAGACAAACGGAAACCAGGATCGAGCTGTTCCCGAAACTTCGGGTCGAAGATGTTGAAGAACAACATCAAAGCGTAAGGGAAGACGGAATAGCCACATAATAAATAGATATGTTGAATTCGCGTAATCACCCACGGATTCAAGGCATAAAACAACGCAGCGATTGCGAAGGCAATCAGTGAGAGATAAGAAAAGTGCTTCGAGACATAAACGGAATGGAGCCGTTTCGTAAAAGCAAACATCGATAAAGCAGAGATCGTTAACAGTCCGACGATGAATGACTTGATCAAGACAGGACCGGATGAGCCAAACAATAGACTGAGTACATAAAACGGTAGGATGTAGAGCAGTCGTGCGATATTCAGAAGCGTCGTCGTGCTCCAGCGGTTGTTCCAGGCCCCATAAATTTCTTCTAAATAGCGATGTGAGGACAGTCCGAAGGATAGATCGCTGAACGTCACCATACCGGAACGAAACAACGGGAAGCTATAAATTAGGATGAATACAAACATACCAGATAGGACAAGGATATCCTTACGGTACGTATGCATGAAGTTCTTGAGGTGTTGACGGAACGAGTGCATCGGACAACTCCTTTCTGCGAAAATCCGTGCTGAACTTCTTCTCTACAGGAGGGCGATATTCCTAGAAATGGATGTACTTATTTTAGCAATGAATACGAGAAGGAACGTCCATCCTAAGACGGAGCGTTACGGACGAATGCTTTCGGGTAAAGACCTACAACGAAACGAGTAGGAGGAAAGCGCATGAAATGGAAGGGAAGAGAACGGAGTTCAAACGTTGAGGATCGACGAGGAATGGGAGGGAAAGGAATTGCCGGCATCGGTGGTGGTGTCGGAATCATCCTGCTGATCGTCATCACCTTGATGGGCGGTAATCCAGCTGAATTACTCGGAGACCTAACCGATGGGGATCAGCAAAATACGACATATGAAGAAACAGCACAGGAAAAAGAAGCAGCGGACTTCGTCTCCGTCGTCTTAGCGGATACGGAACGAGTCTGGACGAAGGAATTCAAAGAAGATGGTAAGACCTATAAAAAACCGAAGCTCGTTTTATATACGGATCAAGTTAGTTCGGCTTGCGGACAAGCAGGGAAGTCCGTCGGTCCCTTTTATTGTCCCGGTGATCAGAAATTATACATTGATTTAAGCTTTTATGACGAATTACAGACGAAGTACGGGGCACCGGGCGATTTTGCGATGGCCTATGTCATTGCGCATGAAGTTGGACATCACGTTCAGACGTTACTCGGAAAGTCAGACGAGATCATGCCACTTCGAGAGCAAATGAGTGAGGAGAAGTTCAACAAGTACCTCGTTCGATTCGAACTACAGGCCGATTATTATGCCGGCGTCTGGGCGCATCATGCGCAAGGCGAAAACTTGCTCGAAGAAGGCGATCTTGAAGAAGCGTTGACGGCAGCGAATGCTGTCGGGGATGATACGTTACAAGAGAAGGGACAAGGATATGTCGTACCGGAAAGTTTCACCCACGGCACATCGGCGCAACGAGAACGTTGGTTCCAAAAAGGCTTTGATAACGGCACGATCGAAGGCGGAGATACATTCAAAGCGAAGAATCTATAAAACGAAGCAACGACAGTCCTTTGAAACATCTTCCAGTCATTTCCGTAAAGAAGAGGGAAGGATTCAAAGGGGAGTGTCGAAGTTGAAGCACATCAGTCTATTTCTATTGCTCTATACGGCTGTCGTCGGATTGACGTACATCGTGTCACGATTTGCGCCAGACTTGTTGGTCTACATGGTCTATTTCGCCATTGCATCATTACTTGTCATCACAGGCTATTTGTTGAAACGACTCGTAATGAAACGCTAAATACCAAAAAACCTGTGTTCTGCTTGCGCGGAACACAGGTTTTCGTTATTTAAAAGCCATCTTATGAACGGAACATCGTCGGATCATCTGGAACGTTCTCCAGGTAAGCGATCCGTCCGTTTTCATCGAGACGTGCGATATCTTTTCCGTCTTGCGTGAAGACACTACCGTCTGCCCGTTTTCCGCAAACTGCCCAGCGTGTTTCATATGTTCCGGGTGTTGTTTCTTCCCAGCCTGCATACATATGCTTAATATCC
Source organism: Exiguobacterium sp. LL15 (assembly GCF_024436095.1). Lineage (NCBI taxonomy): Bacteria > Bacillati > Bacillota > Bacilli > Caryophanales > Exiguobacterium > Exiguobacterium sp. LL15. Next base: position 35,260 of record NZ_JANFNX010000002.1, read on the forward strand.
TGATTCGCCGTGAACACATGACGGACGAACTGTTTCCAGGCGTCGATGCCGTGCTTTGGTTGTCCGTTCAGGACGAACGTGATGTCTGTCGTGAATAAGGAAACGAGATCCTCAAAAGCTTGTTCATCTGTGCGTGACGCGTCGAATAAGTCGAAATAACGATTCAATACCATAGTAAAAACCTCTTTCTGTTCATTAAAGTGTCATCATCCGGTCTGTGATTAACGCATGCAACCGTTCTAAATGTTCCGGTGGACAGGAGGCATCAATCGCTTGACGGATCGAGCCGATCGATTCGCGCTTCAACGTCGATTGCCACGCCTCTTCCGCCTCTGTCATCAGATTCGAGAGTAGACCGATTTCCTGTTCCTGAATTCCCATCAAATCCTCAAAGACACCGCTTGACGCATACAACGTCTGCTTGCCCTCGATCGCTTGATAAATGTCAAAGATTTGAATTTCGTCTGCCGGACGTCGTAAGCGAAAGCCGCCTTTGACACCCGGTACGGAATACAACAGATCCGCCTGGACGAGTTTTCGTAAGAGCTTTTGGAAATAAGTCGGCGAGGCACCGAGTTGCTGGCTGATGAATTCACCGGGCAACACAGCGCGATCCGGAAGGAAGGTCAAAAGCAACATCGCGTAGACAGATTGCTCGACCCCGGTTTTCATTTGCATGAGAAGTCCCCTTTCGTTAAACGTGGATAATGTATATCCATAATAGTTTCATTCGAAAGAATTGTCGAGTTTTATGCTCTCACAAAACCGTCACACCTTTTCGACAGCATCTGCATGGCATCCCCGTTCCGGATTCGGTATACTAAATGTACGATATGTGAAAATATTCACTAAAAGTCGTTCACACTTTGTGAAAGGACGTTTGTATATGAATCCATTAAAAGGAATCGTTCAGATTCCACGTAGTATTCTCATTCAATTCATCATGGCAGCTTTCCTGATGGGGGTTGCGGTCGTCGGTCAATCGTACGGCATCGTGTTGACGGTCGATCGGATTTTCTTGAAAGAACAACCGTTTGAAGCCGTCATTCCGTTACTACTCGTCGTCCTCGGGATGCTGTTGCTCCGGGTCATCGTGACGTATTGGAACGGTCGTCTCGGTACGACGTTATCGGCACACATGAAGCAGGCGCTTCGGGAAGCACTCGTCGCGAAATACACAGGTCGTTCGGTCGAGATGATGCTACAAGGGCAAGCGGGACAGAAGGTCAGTGTCTTGCTCGACGCTGTAGACGAGATGGACAGCTACTACAGTCAGTACTTGCCGAAAGTCGTCCAGACGACGATCGTTCCCTTGATGGTCTTGATCGCGGCATTCAGCTATGACTGGATCACTGGTCTCGTCATGATGATCACGGCACCGTTCATTCCGTTGTTCTACATCATCATCGGCATCATGACGCAAAAGCGGGCGGATGCTCAACTCGAGAAGATGACGGCATTCTCGGGAACGTTCCTTGATACGTTGCAAGGACTGACGACCTTGAAGTTATTTGGTCGTGCGAAACGACAACGTGACGTCATCGAAAAAAGTAGTCTTGATTTCCGGGATGCGACGTTAACGGTCTTGAAGCTCGCCTTCTTGTCGTCGTTGATGCTTGAGTTCATCTCGATGCTCAGCATGGGAATGATTGCACTTGAAGTCAGTCTGCGCTTGATTTTGTTCCAAAGCATTACCTTCATCCCGGCGTTCCTGATGCTCGTGTTGGCACCAGAATACTATCTTGCCTTAAAAGAGATGGGAGCTGCCTTCCATACGGGACGAGGTAGTGTCGCGGCAGCGAAACAGATCGCAGCCGAACTAACAGCAGACGATCGTCCTGTTGCCTTTGGTCAATCAGAACTTGCGATGAACCGTCCACCACGAATCGTCTTGGATGAAGTTGATTTTACGTATCAAGAAGGACGCTTTGCCTTACAAGACGTGACACTTGCGATTGAACCGTATCAAAAGGTGGCGTTGATCGGTCGCAGTGGTGCCGGTAAGTCGACTGTCTTACAGTTGATTGCCGGACTCGCGGATCCAAAAGAAGGACGGATTCTGCTCGACGGGATTAATCGCAGTCAGGTGGAGGAAGCGAGCTGGTTCCGTCAGTTGAGCTACATCTCGCAGCATCCGTATCTGTATGCCGGAACGCTGGCAGAAAACATCGCAATCGGTGAACTCCGTCAAGCGACGCCGGAAGAGATTTTTGAGGCGGCGCAGGCAGCAGGGCTCGAGGAGCTGATTGCGACGTTACCTAAAGGGATCGACACGGTAATCGGAGAAGGTGGACGTGGTCTATCAGGTGGCGAGAAACAGCGCGTTGCGTTGGCACGAGCGTTCTTGAAACGACCGAACGTCATCGTCTTTGATGAACCGACAACAGGACTCGACGTCAAAACGGAGCGATTGCTTCAACAAGCGATTGAACAGCTTGGACAAGCAGCGACAGTCATTACTGTCGCACACCGCCTGCATACGATCGAGCGCTCAGATCAAATCGTCGTCCTCGATGGCGGACGAATCGTCGATCGTGGCACTCACGATGAACTGCTTGGACGTGATTCGGAATATGCTCGGATGCGCAGCGTCCAGAGAGGGGAGGAAACACGATGAAGGAACTACTAGGAGTTTTTCGGTTGATGGTGCATCAAAAACGCGATATCGCCTGGTCGATCTTCTTCGGTGTCCTCGCCGGAGTGACAGCGGTCGGTTTATTCGCAGCAAGTGGATACCTGATTTCAAAGGCAGCCTTGTTGCCACCGATCCAGACGCTTGCCGTCTTGATTGCGCTGCAAAAAATCTCGAGTCTGACGCGTGCCGTCAGTCGGTATGCAGAACGCTATTATTCGCACCGGGCGACGTTTACGATCCTCAGTGATATCCGAACGTCATTTTATCGTCGACTCGAGCCGCTTGCACCCGGTATTTTCGGGAAGTACCGAAGTGGGGACTTACTTGCCCGAATCGTTGGGGACGTCGAGAGTCTGCAAAATACGTTTTTACGTGTTCTTTATCCACCAATCGTGTTGTTGCTGGTCTTCTTCTGTACGATCTTTTTCGTCAGTTTCTTCTCGTGGACGATTGCCGGACTGTTATTGCTTGGTCTGATTCTGACCGGCTTTTTGATTCCAGGTTGGTTCGCGTACCGCGAACAACGTTTCGCACGTTCAGTTCGTGTCCGCCGTGGTGACTTGTCGACAGAAGTGACAGAGTTGTTCCAAGGCTATCGTGACTTAAAGATTTACCAGCAACTGGATCAAAAAGAACAGGACTTGAATGCCGTCGCGAAACGGTATGTCGAGGAAGAAAAGCGTAATGGGTTACATGCCGTCTCGAACCTTGCTTTGAATACGATGGTGACGCTAATCATCTCTTGGCTCGTTCTGGGTGTCGGTGCCTATCTCGTCGCGAGTGGACAACTCGAAGGGGTCTTCCTCGCTTTACTCGTCATGACATCGCTGACCGTTTTTGAAAACGCCGCACCGATGGCGATTTTACCAGGCTTCTTTGAAGATAGCCGCCATGCTGCGAAACGACTCGATGAAGTCGTGACCGAGCAAGAGGAGCCAATCTATGACACGTTCGTTCTCGATCAGGCACCATCCTTTGAAACGAATGCATTGACGTTCACGTTCCCTGATGCACCTCGCCCGGTCTTACGTGACGTTACCGTCTCGATTCCTGCCGGCAAGAAGACGGCAATCGTCGGGGCGAGTGGTTCCGGGAAATCAACGTTACTTCAATTGATGTTACGGATGTATCCGACGGACGGATTAACGATTGCTGGTCAAGAGAGTCGGACGGTTGATCCGGAAGGACTGTGGCAACACGCAAATGTTGTCTTGCAACAGAATCATTACTTTTATGGAACGCTTCGCGATAATCTATTGCTCGCAAACGAAGCAGCGACGGACGAGGCGATGCGTCAAGCGCTCGATGATGTTGGGTTAACGACGTTCGAATTAAACGATCGTGTATTTGAAAAAGGCGAGAACTTGTCTGGAGGAGAAAAACAACGCTTAGCAATTGCGCGTGTGCTTTTGCGGGAAGCGTCGCTTTACTTGCTTGACGAACCAACGTCTTCCGTCGATGCTTTGACGGAACAGATGATTCTCGATCGACTGTTCGCACGGGCAGCGGACGCGACACTTGTCCTTGTTAGCCACCGGTTAGCAGGTCTTGAAGCGATGGATCAAATCATCGTCATGGATCAAGGTCAAGTCATCGAAGTCGGAACGTATGCCGAATTGATGGCGCGACAAGGGGCGTTCTATGAATTAAAACAAGTCGAACAGTCCGTTTTTGCTCCGATTGGATAAAGATATAGGATTGGCGGTGACCAAATGTGGTGCATCGCCTTTTTTAGTTTATAAGCGAGAGCCGAAAAAGACATGACAGTCTACTTTTGAAATGGTAAAGTCTAGAAAAAACGTGGAGGGATTTCATGCATATCGAACAATCATCCATCGTCGTCGATCAGACGACCGTTTCATATGATCATTTTCAAATGGGGTCCAAACAGGTCTGCTTCTTGATCTCGGGAGCATCGTACCTATACGACCATCCTTACTTTTACTACAGCCGGATGGCGCTACTAGCTCGAGACATCGATGTCATCTGTATTCACTATGTGACAGAAGAGCTATTTTCGATGTCAGACGCTGAATCGAATGCTTGCATGACACGCCGGGTCGACGCTGTCGTCTCAGAAGTGCTTGCGACACATACATACGAAAACGTCCAGTTTATTGCGAAGTCACTAGGAACGATTCCTTTAGCGGCATTACTTGCTAAGCCGAATCTACAGACAGCACGCTTTGTCTTCTTAACACCCGTCCTGACTGAAGTGGCCGAACAAATCGCCACCTCGTCGCAAGCTGGACTCCTCGTCATCGGGACAGCCGATAAGTTTTATGATGAAGTGGCACTTGAAACGTGTCACACCTCGCAACTGACGATTGATGTCATGGAAGGAGCCAATCATTCCTTGGATCAAGGATTCGAGGTCGATCAATCGCTTGCGGTTCTCGGACATGTCGTTCGTCAAATTGAAGCGAGTTTGTTCGAACCACTACCTAAGTAACAAAAAATCCGTACAGCAGATGCTCTGCTGTACGGATTTTTTAGTATGGACGAAGTAAGGCACGAACAGGACTACCGTCGCCGTCGACGAGCGGAAGTGGGACGGCGTTGAGGTGGTAATCACCAGGCGTGATCGCATCCAGGACGAGTCCTTCGAGGATATGGACTCCATGCTGCGCCAGTGCGTGATGGGCCGGCATTTCCTTGCTATCGATCGCATCGACGCTTGGTAAGTCGAGACCAATCAGCGAAATCCCGAGTTCCCCGAGACGTTCAGCAAGACTTGGCGTCAAGACGGGAATCGTTTCTGGGAACGTTGATTTGTCGATCCAACCATCCGTTTTGATGATCAAGCGCTGGACGTCATTTAGCTCAAAGCCATCTAAATCAGCGGCTGTTATTTCTGTACGACCTGGTAAGTAAATGACGCGCGCATGTCCGATGTAGAGATCCGGATCAAGGTCGATGATTTTTTGTCCGGCATCGTCAAAATGAAACGGCGCGTCGACATGAGTGCCAGTATGCAGACTCATCGTTACCTTTCCGACGTTGACGGAACCGGTGTCTGCCTTATTCCATGTCAATATCGCGTCAAACGGTGTATCTCCCGGCCACGTCGTGACGTGGCGATCAAGTGGTTGTGAAACATCAATCCATCGTGTCATCGCTTCATCCTCCTCATAATGTCGTGCGGACTGACCACAGTTCCGGGAAGAATCGGTGGTCGAGCACACGTCGTAGATAACTGACGCCAGAAGAACCGCCCGTTCCTGGCTTTTGTCCGATGATCCGTTCGACGGTACTCATATGGTTAAAGCGCCACATCTGCTGCTGGCTCCCGATATCGAGTAGTTTTTCACCGAGTTCATACAAATCCCAGTATTGTTCAACATCACGATAGACGGTCGCCCAAGCTGCTTCGACACTTGCATTCGGCGTCCAGTCTTGCGTGACATCACGTTCGAGGACAGACTCGTCGATTGGTAGACCATGTCGCGCCATCGCTCGGACCGTTTCGTCGTAGATGCTTGGTGTCTTCAGGTCTTCGAGCATCATCGGATAGAGTGTTTCGTCATGCGCATACACTTTTAGCATCTGCTCGTTCTTGAAGCCGAGCGCAAATTCGATTTGTCGGTTTTGATAGGACTGGAACCCAGATGAGTGACCGAGTGAATCGCGGAATTCTAAATACTCGGCAGGAGTCAAGGTCGACAAAACATTCCACGACTGAATCAATTGGTGCTGAATCTTTGAGATGCGTGCGAGCATCTTAAAGGATGATTCGAGATCATCGTTTGCGACCGCTTGAGTCGCCGCACGCATCTCATGCAGGATCAGCTTCATCCATAGTTCGCTCGTTTGATGAATGATGATGAACAGCATCTCGTCATGATGCCCAGATAAGCGATGTTGACTCGTAAGCAATGGATCTAGTTGCAAATAATCCCCGTAGGACATATCTTTCTTAAAATCCGTTTGAATCGATGCTTCAATAGACGTAGGATCTGTCTTTGTCATTCCCATTCATCCCCTTTATCGAGTTAATTCAGTTTTCGTTTTTCAGCGGTCTGTGGTTGTTCCGGATGCGCCCGTTTCCAGAAGAAATAGGCGATCGATAAGAACACTAACCACGGTACACCAAACTTCAAGACGATTTGGAAATCCGTGAACCACGTCGTCAGGACGAGTGCGAATAATAGCAACGCACCGAGAGCTGTCAGATACGGATAGCCCATCATCCGGACCGGTAACGTCCGTCCGCCTTCGCGTTCCCACGCTTTACGGAAGTAGAGGTGGGAGATGAAAATCATGAACCACGTGAAAATTGCCCCGAACATCGAAATCCCCATCATGAACGGATAAGAGACGCTCGACTGACTGCTGATGATCGCAGCAAGGAAAATCCCGATCGTTGATACGGCGAGTGCGAAGAGTGGCACGCCTCTATGGTTTAAACGACCAAACACTTTCGGCGCATATGTTGCCTTCGATAACGAATACATCATCCGTGTCGAAGCATACAGTTGACTGTTCATCGCAGACAGTGCTGCCGTCAGGATGATGAAGTTCATAATGCCTCCTGCATACGGAATCGATAGCATCTCCATTACTTTAACGAAGGGACTTTGATCGACACCGCCTGCTTGTTGCCACGGGACGATCATCAACATCAAAGCAATCGTGATGACATAAAACGTCGAGAGACGGAATACTGTCGCTTTTAATGCTTTCGGCACGGCGACATCTGGATCCTTCGCTTCACCAGCGGTTACGGCAATCAATTCCGTTCCGAGGAAGCTGAACAGGGAGATGAAAATCGCGATCCAGAGACCTGAGAAACCGAACGGCATGAAGCCACCGTCATTCGTGAAGTTTTGTGGACCAATCTCAGGACTTGGACTACCGATGACCAAGTAGGCACCAAGCAGGATGAATAGCAAGATGGCACTGATCTTAATGACCGAGAACCAGTATTCGAAGGTCGCGAACGTGTTGACTGTCGTTGCGTTGATGTAAATCAACGCGGCAGCGAATACGAGAATCCAGACGAATCCGGGAACGTCCGGGAACCAGTATTTCATATAGATCGCAATCGCACTGACTTCAACACCAATCGCTAGGACGTTTGCAATCCAGTACGAATAGCGGACGAGGAAACCAGCGTAGGGACTAATATAACGCTCTGCAATCGTCCCGAACGAGCCGGATGTCGGATGGGCGACTGTCATTTCAGCCAGACAGCCCATTAAAAGTAGGACGATGAAGGCGCCGACCGCATAACTGATCAGAACGCTCGGACCAGCAAGCCCGATCGCAAGTCCACTTCCGAGGAAAAGACCGGTACCGATCGCACAGCCCATTGCAATCATCGTGAGTTGGCGTGTCTTGAGTTCACGCCGTAGTTCAGTAGGTTGTTCCATGGTGTACTCCTTAAGCAACGACTTCGCGTTCATTCGCGAAACGTTCGTATTCTTTATCTTTCATGATTCGTTTGAGTGTCGCGACGACGTCATAGACATCGGTGAACGTATTATAGAGCGCGACGGGTGCTAGACGGACGATGTTTGGCGCCCGGAAATCGGGGATAATCCGATTTTCCTTGAGTGCTTTACAGATCCGTGCTGCTTCCGGGTGCTCGAGGCTGAGATGCGCCCCGCGGCGTTTATCATCGATCGGATTTCCGATGACGAAACCGTACGGTGTGAGTTCCTGCTCGACGAGTTCCATCATGTACTGCGTCAACGCGAGTGATTTTGTCCGAACGGCTTCGATACCGACTTCGTCAAACATCTCTAATGCACCGATTTGTGGAGCGAGACTTAAGACGTGTGGTGTCCCGATTTGGAAAGCACCGGCATGCGCCGCCGGTGTCATCGTATGATCCATATCGAACTGCTTATCCTTCCGTGAACCGAACCAGCCTGTCAAACCAGGCAACGTTCCGAAATGACGTTCGTGGACGAATAATCCACCAACCGTTCCAGGACCACCGTTCAAGTGTTTGTAATTACACCAGTAGGCAAAGTCGACACCCCAGTCATGGAACGCGTGGGGAACGGCTCCGACGGAATGACAACCATCAAAACCAATCAGGATGCCGCGGTCGTGTGCCGCTTTCGTCAAACGCTCCATATCGAGAATTTGTCCACTTCGATAAAGCACGGCCGGCAAGACGATCAACGCGATATCATCCGTCATCGCGGCGATGATATCATCTTCTTCTAAAAAGCGACCATCCCGACTCGGTACTTGGATGAGGTGTGTCTCCGGGTCCAGGCCACGTAAGCGAAGTTGGCTTTGAAGGGCATAGATGTCTGACGGGAACGTCAGCGCGTCCGCTAAAATCTTGTCTCGACCTTCCGTTGGTTGGAAGAATGTCGCGACGAGTTGATGGAGATTGACGGTCGTCGAACCAGTGACCATGACTTCTTCTGCTTGTGCGCCGACGAGCGGAGCGTTGAGAGCAGCGAGACGTTCCGATAATTCGAACCAAGGATGACGTCCTTTCATCCAGCCATCGATCCCGAGTTCTTTCCAGTCTGATAGCGACTCGAGCAACGTCTTCTCGGCACGCTTCGACAATAAGCCGAGCGAGTTTCCGTCCATATAGATACTACCCGGTTGCAGATAAAACTCATCACGATAGGCGGCGAGTGTATCTTGCTCATCCCGAGCAACAGCATCGGTCCGTTTTGCTTGCAGTGTCATATGTCATCCTCCTCAAATGAATGCTCAATCAATTTTGACAAAAGCGTAGCAAACAAATTGACATTGTGTCAATATTATCGAATAGAGAAAACAAAAGGAGTGAAGGACATGTCATCTTCTCAACCAGAAAAAATCGATAAACGTCATCTGCGCACGGTGCGGACACGCGAGAAACTGTTGAGTGCGGCACGTGACGTCTTCTTAGAACAAGGGTTTCAAACGGCAACGATTTCACAAGTAATCAAACAAGCTGGCGTCGGCTACGGAACAGCCTATGTCCATTTCGAAGGGAAAGATGAGCTGCTCGTCGTCCTGATGGAAGATGTCATGAGCCGCTTCCACGCGATCGCGGAACGAACATTCGAACCGACGACGCCGCTAGAGGCAAAGGAACGCATCGTGACGCAAGCGACGGATTTCTTACGTCTCGCGGAAGAAGAACGAGCGATACTACGGATTGTCGAGCAAGCAATCGGCGTGTCTTACATCGTCCGTGCAAAATGGAAAGCGATTCGGGAACGGTTCATTGATCGGATCAGTCAGGATATCCAGTATGCGCAGGAGACAGGACTTGCGCGGCAGGATGTAGACTCGAAACTCGTCGCCCGTGGTTGGTTCTTTGCGAATGAGATGTATTTATTCGAAGTCGTCCGTGAAGAGGCGACAGCGACGATCGAAGAGATTGCGCACGTCTTAGCGACGATTTATACGCAAGGACTCTACCGGATCGAGGATTGATGAACGGACGGGAAGGGAACGTTTCGAAGTAGAAGGGAGCGTGACCGGGATGCCGTTTGATTACGATCTCGATTTCAAGACGACGGATTTTCGTAAGGAGCCGGAAAAGTACCGGGTTGGACGCGGGGAGCAAGGGGTCTTACTCGTCGAACCTTACAAAAGTGAGATTTTGCCGCATTGGCGTTTTAAGACGCCGGACATCGCGAAGGAATCGTCTGAGAAAATTTATGAGATGTATTTAGCTTATAAAGAAGACGGAGACTTCGTCGGCATGGATATGGCGCGGAAGTTCATTCAGATGGGACATACGCGCGCACGACGTTACGCGAACTACAAGGGTGGGCGTAAATATAAAGATAAAGAGACCAAAGAATTACACACGCGCGAGATTGACGAAGAAAAAGCAAAATCTGCGTCCATCTTCCAAGAAAAATGGGATTTGATCCGGGCGGATGAAGAGTATTTGGCATTAAAACGGGAACATCAAAAACAATACGGTTAAACGGCAGTCATGCTTTCTCTCAATGGAGGAATGGAGTGGAGACGGTGCGAACAGGATCGAAAATTATCGTCGGAATCGTCATTGTTTGCGTACTGGCTTTAGTTTGGTGGCTCGCATCACCTCTTTTTTTGAATGAATCAGTCGATGAAGGACTGCCGCCAGGTTCTTCAACAGTGGAACAAAAGGAGGAGGAAAACAACTCCGAAACGTCACAACCTTCTCCTGAAGAAACGGAAGCTGAATTATCAGGCCAATTCATGGACGGTGAAAAAAATTACAAAACATCAGGGAACATCAAGACGCTAACTGTAGACGATACGTTGTATCTACGTTTTGAAGATTTTCAAACGACGAATGGTCCGGATTTGTTTGTGTACTTGATCGAGCCCGGTGAAGATACAGCAGACGGCATTCGTCTCGGCACCTTAAAAGGAAATCAAGGAAATCAGAACTATATGATTCCAAAAGACGTCGATTTGACGAAACATAGCCGTGTCGTCATTTGGTGTCGTGCTTTTGATGCTGACTTTGGAACAGGTGATTTAAAAGCAATGAATGAATGAAAAAGCAATGCGCTTCCGAATAAAAAATCGGGAACGCATTACTTTTTTGACGTTAAGAAGTTTGTTCGACTTTTTTAATTAAACGCGATTGACGTTTCTGCCAGATGAACGATCCGATGAACGTCACGACGAGGAAAATCAGACCGAGTGCAAACGGATAGAGAATGTTGACGTCATACAGGACACCTGCAAGCGTCGGTCCGAGTACGTTCCCTATGCTCATGTAGGCGTTGTTCATTCCCATAGCAAAGCCTTGCTCATTACCAGCGAGCTTTGAAATCATCGTATTCAAGACGGGACGTAAAATCGATGTCGCAAGGAAGATGACGAGGGTAATCGCAAAGAATCCACCGTAACTTGATGTCAATAATGACAACAGGAAACCGAGTGCTGCGATGAACAGGAATAGGTTCAAGACCTTTCCTTCTCCGAGACTACGTGACAGCTTATCGACGATGAAGATTTGAGCAATGACGCTGATGATACCGGTCGACGTTACCATGATCGCGATGTCCTTCGGTGAAGCACCGAATTGGTCATCGACGAATAGACCAAGTACTGATTCGTATGCCATGAGACCGAAGCTCATGACGAGTGTAATGACGAGCGGTACGAAGTACGGTTTCTTAAACGACGTGCCGAGTTTTCGAAGCATCGACCCTTCGTCTGGTGCCATCGCTGTCGTATCGTGTTTTTCGCTTTCTTGAAGTAACAGGACGCTGAACAAGACGGCTGCCCCTGAGACGATCGCTGAGACGAGTAGTGGCAATTTTAAGTCGTATTCGGCAAGGAATCCACCAATTCCAGGACCGATGACGATTCCGAGTGACATCGCAGCTGAGACGTAACTGTTTCCTTTTGCGCGCTGATCCATCGTCGTGATGTCCGCGACGTAAGCAAAAATTGCGGGAATCAGGAGTGCAGCACCGGCACCACCGATTGCGCGCGAGATGTAGAGGACCGTGACGGAATTGGAGAAGTAGAAGACGAACATCGAGAGCGTCAAGCCGATCAATCCATAGATGATCATCTTGCGACGACCGTATTGGTCCGCCCATTTTCCGGCAATCGGTGACATGACGAGTTGTGCTCCGGCAAAGATGGCGATCATTAATCCAGCCGCCGTTCCACCCTGTCCAATCGATGCTAAGTAAGCGGGTAGAATCGGAATGATGATCCCGAAGCTCCCGACCGCAATGAACATGTTGATCATGAGGACCGTTAATTTTTTTCGTTGATCCGCGTGCAAGGGGACCCCTTCTTTCGACCCGCTTTCTGTAAGCGGTTATTTGTTTCACCTTCATAATCTTAGATTCAAGCTAAATCACCTGTCAATCATGAAGGGTTTCTCTAACAGAAAAACGTTCCGATTGCGTCTCCGTTTGGGGAGAGAGACGTCATCGGAACGTTTTTATTTTTGAATTGGGGCTTGATTGGCGCGAGCAGGGGTAGCTCGCAGAATGCGCACCTCTTAAAAGTGCGTCAACTTGTCCTTTGCGGACGTTCTCGGTTTGACAGGTGGAACGATGGCAGGCCAGCCGATTTGAATGACGCCGAGAACGCGTTCGTTTTCAGAAGCGTCAACGAGTGAGGCATACTCTGGTGTGAACCAGTGTTTTCCGCTCTTCCAGCAACACCCAAGACCTCGTTCTGTTGCTACCAACTGCAGATTTTGAATCATCGCAGCCGTTGCGAGAGTATCCTCTAGCTGTTGATCCGGTGTCCCTTGTACCTGACAAAGTACCGTTAAATAAACTGGGACTTCCCGTAATTTTTGTTCAGCCTGTTGACGTTGTTCAGACATTTTCGTCTCGAATTGACCACGCGCCGTTAGTAACTCCATTAAGGCATCGACATACCGTGTTTGTCCGTCTTCGATTGCGAGAACAAAGCGCCAAGGCTCTCGTAATTTATGATTCGGAGCATAAATCGCTGTATCGAGTAATGCTTCTACCAATTCGACCGGAACCGGTTGTTCCGTGTAGGATCGGATCGAGCGGCGTGTTTCAATCACTTGTTGGGCATGCATCCGTTTCATCTCCTCACTGAGTACTTTTTCACTATAAATGATAACGATTATCATTGTCAACGTTATTTATCAGAAAACAAAAAGACGATTCCCAAGAGGAAATCATCTTTCGTTTTCGTATTTAAGAGGCTTTTCGTTCCTCGTCTTGATCTTGAGCAACGGTCGTTAGCTTCTTTTTCATGAGGCGAATCTGATATAGGGCAAATAGATAATGAGCGAAATAAATCGTAAAACCAAGGAAAATCGTTAACGCTACATGAATTTGAACGCCAGGAACAGCATGAAGCTGAATGAAGAGTAAGACAGCCATTGCCATCGTATAAAGCACCATTTCCACCGATTGTGGCATGACGCGTTGACGTTTTAAGAAAAAGGAACGCATGAGTGGCAGGACGACGAGACTGACGAGACGATCAACCAGTCCGATGACGAGCACGCTGATCACCATCGCTAAACCATTTTCAAAAGCGATTAACCGTGGGAAGACAAGATAAGTGACGAGTAATAGTGGTCCAACTAATAAAAAGATTGAAATCGAGGCACGTGCGAATACGAAGAGCCCGTTGACACTTGTTAAAAAGGCACGAACGATCTTTTGTGACCAAGGGGATGGTCGACCAACTTGCCAAGCAAAACAACAAGCAAAGATGAACGCATAAAATTGCAGAAAGGCAACCATAAAGCATCTCCTTTAGATATGAAACTCATTGTCCCTAGTGTATCGATTTTAAGGCTGAAGTGCAAAGAAGAACTTTTCGTAAAGTATAAGAAAAGACCAGCTGATAGGACATCAACTGGTCTGTCGTCAATCAATCCAGATTCGGTTCTTTTTTTCCGTGCAAGAAGAAGGACAGAATCAGTGCAAGCGCAGATAAGACGGTCGCAATCCAGAACGCATCGGTGATCCCTTGGATCGTCGCTTGTTTCGTCAGCATCGTAAACCAACTCGTCGAAGCAGCTTGTGAGCTACCAAGCTGTTGACCAAGATCGTTTAAATGTTGCGAAAGCGTCGGGTCGAGCGTCGTGAACTGATTCGCATCGTCTGCCAAGTGAGCCGTCGTTTGACGGGTCATGACAGTGACGAGAATTGCCGTTCCGATGGAGCCGGCGACTTGACGAAGTGTGTTTTGGGTCGCGTTTCCGTGCGGGATCATCTTCATCGGTAAAGCGTTCATACCAGCAGTCATGATCGGCATCATGATGAATGCCATACCGAATGACCGAAGCATGTAGATACCCATGATGGAATAATACGACGTATCCATGTTTAATTGCGTCAATTCCCATGTTCCGTACGTCATCAACGTCAAACCGAAGATAGCAAGCGGACGAATCCCGAAGCGGTCAAATAAACGACCGGCAATCGGACCAGTGATCCCCATGATCAATGAACCTGGTAAAAGGAGAAGACCGGAGTCAACCGGTGAAAATCCGCGGATACTTTGAAGATAGATCGGTAAGAGCAACATGCCGCCGAACAAGGCCATCGTAACGATGACATTGATGAAGAGCGTGAAAGAAAATTCCGGCACCTTCAACACACGAATGTTCAGCATTGGATCTTCCATCGAAAGTTCACGCATTGCAAAAGCCGCAATCCCGATTAAACCGATGACGATCGTACTGATGACGATTGGGCTATCCCAGCCATCATTCCCAGCTTCACTGAAACCATAAAGGAGACTACCGAACCCAATCGTACTGAATAAGACACCAAGTGCATCAAAAGATGGTTTTGAGAGTGGCTGCGTCAGACGGAACCAGGCTGCACCGAGTAACAACGTCACTAATCCAAAGAACGACATCGCATAAAACATGACGTGCCAGTCATAGTTTTGGATGACATATCCCGTGATTGTTGGTCCGACAGCTGGAGCGAGAATCATCGCGATCCCGAGCATCCCCATGGCGGCTCCACGCTTATGAGGTGGGAACAACGTCATGAAGACGTTTGATCCAAGCGGCATCAAGATACCAGCACCTGCTGCCTGAACGACACGCCCAATCATCATGACCGGGAAGTTCATCGCCATCGAACAAATGATTGATCCGAAGAAAAAGAGTGTCATCGAAGCGAGGAACAATTGGCGGAACGTATAACTGCGCATCAAAAAGGCACTGATCGGAATTAAGATTCCGTTGACGAGCATGAAGCCCGTCGTCAACCACTGAGCAGTAGATGTTGAAACGTTGAAGTCATTGATCAGAACCGGCAACGCGACATTAATCAACGTTTGGTTCAAAATAGCAATAAACATACCAATCAGTAAAACCGTCAATACTTTCGGAATACTAACGTTTTCAGTTGAAACTTGTTTTTGAGGTGTTGCGATCGGAGGTGTCACGGACATCGTCGGTTCCGCCTCGAGGGATTCCTCAAGCGTCGGTCCGTCCGTCGCCAGTGCCATGTCGGATGGGCGACTTCGACGGGCAACCCAGTTGACACCGATGATGATCAGAATCGTGAACGCACTGTATCCGAACAAGAAGGTAGTAGACATGAACGTCCCTCCTTAATCCTTATGAATGCGGACGGTCACATTCATACCAGGTCGAATGTCGAGTGATTTTTCTTGCGAGAGTGAGACTTTAACTGGAATGACTTGTGCGACTTTCGTGTAGTTCGCGTTTCCGTTTGAAGAAGGCATCATGGAGAACGTCGAAGCCGTCGTCATACCGATTTGCTCGACTTCACCAGAAAGTGTCGTGTCCGGGTAGCTGTCGACATAGACATCCACTGTTTGTCCGACTTTGATTTCATCGATTTCTGTTTCTTCGATGTTCGCTGTGACCCAAAGGTCGTTTAAGTCAAAACCATAGGCGAGAGGTGTACCTGCTGCGACGAAGCCGTTCTTTGTCGCCATCGACTGAACGATCGTTGCTTTTGAGGGCATTGAAACCGAGAAGTCCGTCGGTTTTTGTCCGGCTTGTGCCGTCATGACGTGTCCGACTGTTGCCCCACTGGCAAGTGATTCGCCTGTTTTCGCAGACCAGTCCGTTAATTTACCAGCGCTTGGGCTCGCAACTGTTATCATCTTACCGTCGATTTTCGCATTGTCTGTTTTGACATAGCTCGTTGCTTGATCGTAATAGTAGTATCCGACAACACCACCACCGATTAAAACGATGAGTGTCACGATATTGATGATCAATAATTTTTTCATACTCATGGGTGTGTTAGCATCCTTTCTTGTGTACAATCGATTCAAAAAAAGTACTCCTCTGGGGGGAGGAGTAATTAATATAGTTAATTATATGGATCGTTAGCTAACAAACAACCGACAATTTCCGACAAAATGTTGGAAAAATAGATGATAACGGATTCATTAATGAAAAGATGATGAAAAAGGAGTGAAATATGGATGAATGAGAGCCGTGATCCCCGACCAAAACGGTCACGTGACCGTATTACAATGGAATTATTTCGTTTACTGAAGACGCACAGCTTTTCAAGTATTACTGTCAAAATGCTGACGGATGGAGCCGGTGTGAATCGTTCAACCTTCTACGCACACTATACGGATAAGTATGATTTGCTCGACCAAATCGTTGAGGAGCAAATGAAGGCACTTGAACAAGCGATTCGGATCACGGGTACAGGAACTGTCTTTCCGACAGTCGAGCAGGTGAGTCGCTATTTTGCTCGTTTGTTCATTCATATCGAAGAAAATGAATTATTCTATCAGACGATGCTCGTTCAAGGACCGATCAAAACGTTCATCTCTCGTTTTCTCGATACATTGAAAGAGAATTATCGAATTGTGTTTCGACCGCAAATCACAGAAGAAGCTACGTTCGTCGATCGGGACTTATTATTAAACTATGTCATTGGTGGACAGTTGGGATTGTTGATTTCGTGGTTACGAAACGGTCGACCGTATTCATCAGAATACATGGCAGAACAATTAAGTCGGATGATTGTCTTTGGAACGGTTGAAAGCATCGGTTTTCCTAAAGAGACGGAATGAATACGTAAAAGAAAAGACACTCCCCTACGGAAGTGTCCAATCAGTTTAAGCTTGTCGGAATGCAAGTTCTTTCGTATAGATCGTACTCCGGTTCCGTCCGCTTTCTTTTGAGTAATACAACGCTTTATCTGCCTGTTGTAATGCTTCAAGTGACGTATGCGAACCACTGGAATGGGAAATCCCAAGTGAGATCGTGATTTGCAGATCAGGTACATCTGCTGTCGGGAACAGGTTACGTGCGACCGTCAGCCGAGCTAGTTCTGCTATTTTTTGCGCTTCTTTCGCTGAAGTACTTGGTAAGATGATTAAAAATTCTTCACCACCGTACCGTCCGACGAGGTCGTCTGGACGCGTTAAGGAAGCGAGAGTCATGCCGAGTTGGCGTAACACATCATCGCCCGCATCATGACCATATGTATCATTGACATGCTTGAAGAAATCGATATCGATGAGTACAAGCGAATAGCCTTGGTCGGTCGAACCGACAAGCGAAAGCGAGTCATCCAGACGACGACGATTGGCGAGCCCTGTCAAAGCATCCGTCATGGCGAGTTTCTGCTGATACTGGATGTTTTCGAAGTGACGGCGTAATTCCGTCAGTAATCGATAAGCGACAAAGCCAGCTAATAAATTAAAGAAGACGTACGCAATCGAGATTTTAAAGAATGTCGACCAGCTGTTCGTCAGGATGTAGATGGCGGGTAACGAATAGAGAATACCGACCAACACCATAAGCTGAAAATGACGCATCGAGACATGGATGAATCGACGAATGATCCCAATCGTCGTGATGAACAAGACGATGATCAACGTCGATAAATAAAATCCTTCCATTTGATCAACTGGTGTTAAAAAGTAACGTGTCCCGATGATCATTGCACCAGCAACGATGGCGCTTGGGAAACCACCGATCAGCATGGCGATCGCGACAGGAACGATACGTAAATCAACACGGGCGACGTCGATTTGGATCCCGTTAAACATCAATAAAACCGCAATCAGACCAGAGACTGCTCCGAGTATAAGTCGAATGCTCCATTTGGAGTTCAATGAAATACGCGGTTGATTCCGAAACGGTAAGAACAAGAGAGTAATCGTTGTGAACAGTAGACAAAAGTTAATGATGAATTGATTCATGATGGCCAACAAATCCTCCCAACTCCCCCAGCTAACAGATTTCCATATATATACTTCCAGTATACTCAAGTAGATAACGGTTAGACATAGAGAAATCTTTAGACAAAATAGAAAAAACGGTAGAAAATCTACCGTTTTTAAGAAGATGAAGTAAGAGTATCCTCATCCATCGTCTGTAAAATTTTATCAAATACACGAATCATCGTTTCGAGCTCTTCTTCCGTCAATGTACCGAAGCGATCTTGTAAATAGTTTTTCCGAACGATTTCGAGATCTCGAAATGCACGTTCCCCGTCCTCCGTCAAAGCGAGGACGATCGAACGACGATCTTCCGTCGAACGTGTCCGTGTGACGTATCCTTGTTTATACAGCTTATCCGTTAAAGCAGTGACTTGACTCGTCGCGAGCTCAAATTGTTCCGCGAGAAGCGTCGGGCGCTGAGGCCCATTTTCAGAAAGGCTTCGTAAGATGAAAAATTCACTCCGGGTCGCCGTTCCTTCAAATAGCCGGTTAAGTTCACGTCGCAGGGTACGAAGAATGACACGCATTTGTTCTTCGAGTCGATAAGTTAGCAAATCACGTTCCTGTGGCATGCAAGCAGCATCCTTTCTCTCAGTGGACTTCTACCATTTAGTGTACTAAACATATCGGATTTTTACCATCTACTACCCCAGATTCGAAAAAGGCAATTGACAATTTCGTGGCGTTTTGTGTAATATGGCGTAGTAATAACTAACTTAATTCAGTTCTCACTCAACCAGTGGGATGGAGGTTGCAGTTCTTAAGAGTACGGTTACGGATGTCGTCAAGCGACAGATGAAGTGACCTGAAAGGAAGAATTGCCGAAATCAATCATCGCTTTGAAGATGATCGATTGGGATTAGATCGAATAGGTCTAATACTGTCACAAGTCGGGTATCACTTACTTGTGGAGAGCTATCTTTCACGACGGTAGAATGAGGCGCATCCATTTTATTATGTTGCGTTCTCATCTTCCATCTGGAAGATGAGGACGCTTTTTGTTTTTTTCATTCAAAAAGTGTCCTCTCAAAAAATCTAAACAGAGAGAAGCGAACGAAATGAACAATCTAGATGTAAAACAAACAACAGATTCGACAGCAGAAGGATTAAAACGTGGATTACAGGCCCGTCATATGTCGATGATCGCCATCGGTGGGGCAATCGGAACAGGACTCTTCATTGCGTCCGGTGCTTCCGTCGCAGCAGCAGGACCAGGTGGGGCGCTCCTATCGTATGCAATCGTTGGTCTGATGGTCTACTTCCTGATGACAAGTCTTGGTGAAATGGCGGCGTACATGCCGGTCGCTGGATCCTTCTCGACATATGGAACGAAATTCGTCGATCCATCATTCGGCTTTGCACTTGGCTGGAACTACTGGTACAACTGGGCAGTCACGATCGCAGTCGAACTCGTCGCAGCACAAATTGTTATGACGTATTGGTTCCCGGACGTTCCTGGATTTTATTTCAGTGCTTTGTTCCTCTTACTCATGATTGGCTTGAACTACTTCTCCGTTAAAGGATTCGGAGAAGCGGAGTATTGGTTCGCCATGATTAAAGTCGTTACCGTTATCGTCTTCTTAGTCGTCGGTGTTGCGATGATTTTCGGTGTCTTTACATCGGAGCCACCGGTTGGCTTTAAAAACTTTGCTCTTGGCGATGCGCCGTTCGTCGGTGGGATTCCTGCCGTCATCGGTATCATTCTCGTTGCCGGATTCAGTTTCCAAGGTACAGAACTGGTCGGGATTGCAGCGGGTGAATCGGAAGATCCGAAAAAGAATGTTCCAAAAGCAGTCAAACAAGTCTTCTGGCGCATCTTGCTTTTCTACGTCTTCGCGATTTTTGTCATCGGAATGCTCATTCCGTATACAAGTCCGAACTTGGTTTCGAATGACATTACGGACGTAGCGGTTAGTCCGTTTACGCTCGTCTTTGAAAAAGCAGGTCTTGCGTTCTCAGCAGCACTCATGAACGCCGTCATCTTGACGTCTGTTCTATCTGCCGGAAACTCAGGTATGTATGCTTCGACACGGATGCTGTACACACTGGCGCGTCAAGGGGATGCACCGAAGTTATTCGCAAAAGTATCGAAAAACGGTGTACCGCGTAACGCTTTGCTCGCAACAGGTGCGGTCGGTGCTCTCTGTTTCTTGACGTCGATGTTTGGTGGACAAGTCTACTTGTGGTTACTCAATGCTTCCGGGATGACAGGATTCATCGCATGGCTCGGGATTGCGATCAGTCACTATCGTTTCCGTAAAGGATTCGTTGCACAAGGTCACTCGTTGAAAGACTTACCATATGTTGCACCAGCGTTCCCGTTCGGTCCGCTGTTCGCATTCGGTCTTTGTTTCCTCGTCATCGTCGGTCAAAACTATGCCGCATTCCTCGCTGATCAAATTGATTGGGTCGGAATTGCCGCAACGTATGTTGGTATTCCATTATTCCTTGCCTTCTGGTTAGGACATAAATTCAAAAACCGGACGTCAATCGTTCGTTATGACGAGATGGACTTCCCAGAACATCCACGTCAATCTTAATCATTGAGCCACCTTCAAATGAAGGTGGCTTTTTAGATGTCGCTTCAAGTAAGATGAAAGAAAAACAGGAGGCGATCTTCGTGAATTACTGGTACCACTTTAAGCGTGCCTTCTTACCGATCGCATTATTGCTTGTGACGCTAGCCTTATACCAAATGATTTATCGTTTGAATAACATCTGGTATTCGCTTGGAGGACTTCTCCTTGTCTTTGCGGCGATTTACTTCGTCATGCGTCGTCTAAAAGCGAACCCAGAGGATTGAATGAGCAGGAAAGTCGAGTCCATTCTCTGAACGCGGTAAAATAGACACATACAGAGGAGGGGAAGATAGATGGCAAAAGCAATATTTGCAGGTGGTTGTTTCTGGTGCATGGTCAAGCCATTCCATAAATATGATGGGGTAGAGCAGGTCATTTCAGGATATACCGGTGGTCATACAGAGAACCCGACTTATAAAGAGGTCTGTTCGGAAACGACAGGTCACTTGGAGGCGGTTGAAGTCACGTACGATCCGTCCGTCATTACGTACGAAGAATTACTCGAGATCTTCTGGCGTCAAATCGATCCGACAGATGGTGGAGGTCAATTCAATGACCGTGGTGAATCATACCAACCGGCTATCTTTTATGTCGATGAAGCACAGCGTGAAGCAGCTGAACGTTCGAAAGCAGCGCTTGACGCATCAGGACGCTTCTCGCGTCCAGTCGCGGTAGAGATTCGTCCAGAAAAACCGTTCTGGCCAGCTGAAGAATATCACCAAGATTATTATAAAAAGAATCCGTTCCGTTATCAGATGTATAGTGTCGGCTCAGGTCGCGCAAAATTCATCAAAGAAGCGTGGAAGGATCATGGTAAAGAGAAAGAGCTGAAACAGCGCCTGACACCGATTCAGTATAAAGTCACACAAGAGAACGGGACAGAGCCTGCTTTCCGTAATGAATACTGGGATGAAGAACGTCCAGGTCTATATGTCGATATCGTTGACGGGACACCACTCTTTACGTCAAAAGATAAATTCCAGTCAAACTGCGGTTGGCCAAGCTTCGCCAAACCAATCTCAGAAGACAAGATGGAAGTCGAACTCGATACGAGTCATGGGATGACACGGACAGAAGTTCGCTCTGCGAGTGCAGATAGTCACCTCGGTCATATCTTTGATGATGGTCCAACGGAACTCGGTGGACTTCGATACTGTATCAACTCAGCGGCGTTACGATTTATTCCGCTCGAGGAGCTTGATTCGGCAGGATATGGGGAATATAAAAAACATTTCGAGTAACACACAAGGAGTAGTCAAACGATTTCGTTTTGACTGCTCTTTTTTACAATTCGAGAGGAGTGGATAGAATGTTTCAGCCCGTGTATGAAGAAATCCGACAGATGACGATTGCGAAGGTCCTTGATTTTTATGATCATGAAATTCGTCAACTTAACGAGGCGGCACGACAAGAAAAGTACGACAAAATGAGTTTGAGTCCGTTTCGCTTTTTCCGAGGAAGTTCGCATCTTTTTTATTATGATGTCACTCGCATTCCACTCGGTTTTGATACACCGCAGGATAAACCGACCTGGATTCAAGGTGATCTTCACTTTGAAAACTTCGGTGTTCATGGAAATGCGAAGGGGGAAATCATCTACGACGTCAATGACTTTGATGAAGGGTACTTAGGTTCTTATCTATATGATTTAATTCGAATGGCAGTGTCTGTTCGATTGTTTGCAGAAGAGGCGGGCTACGACCCAGCACCTGCCATCCAAAATTACGTCTTTAAATACTTACATGATTTAAAAAAATATGCGTCCGGAAAAGATCCAAGTGATGTTTGCTTTACAAGAGACAATACAAAAGGACCGATTAAAAAGTTGATCAAAAAAGCAGAAAAAAAACGTGAGGAATTAATGGGAGAGCGAACAGAAATCATCAATGGAACAAGACGATTTCGTGCGTTACCCGACATGGAAATAGTGGATGACGCAACAGTAAAAGCCATCCAAGGTGCTTGGTATTCTTATATCGAGACGATTGATACGGAGGATCGGCGAACAGAATCCTTTTATACAATCAAGGATATTGTACGTAAACTAGATAGTGGAACGGCATCGATTGGTCTTGAACGCTACTATCTCCTTATTGAGGGAGAAGGCGGCGAAGAAGATTTGATTCTTGAAATGAAACAGGCACAAACTTCTGTCCCTTCGTTATTTTTACCCGTCTATCGTCCAGAAGCTGAAGCGATTCATCAAGGGAGACGAATCATCACTTCACAAAAAGCGATGCAAGCACATGAAGATCCGTATCTCGGTTATTTAACGATAGATGGTAAAGAATATTATGTACGTGAACGTTCGCCATATAAGAAAAAATTAAAGGCGAAGCACATAAAAAGTCAGGAAGACCTTGAAAACGTTCTTTGTATTCAAGGTCAAATTACCGCAAAAATCCATGCACGGGCGGATCAGGATGCTGGTATTAAAGAAAAAGTTTTAACGCATCATGCGGACGTCGAAATCATCCAGGCCATCGGTGTTTCAGATACTGCTTTCTTAGAACAAATCGAGCGTTGGTCAAGTGCGTATGTTGAGCGAACAAAGCTGGATTATCAAGTGTTTTTAGAGTGGATCAAGGCACGTAAAGAAGCTACCAAAACAATCGAATCCTGAATCATTCAAGGGGTGTGTAACAGCAGTTACACATCCCTTATTTTTGAAGAGAATTTTATTCTTTAGCAGATGAAAGCGTCAGTCAAAAAACAAATAGGTATAATGACCTATATCAATTTATCAGAAAACTTCGTAAATTTTTGATTAAGTTCTTGCGAACGACTCGCTTCGTAAGACAAATAAAAAAAGATATAGGGGGAAGTACATCATGAGTTTGACGCGGAAAAAAGATGTTTCCGCTATGATTGCTGCAAGTAAACGCAATAGTGGACTTGCTCGAAATCTTGGCGCGATGGATTTAACGTTTTTAGGAATTGGCGCCATCATCGGAACCGGAATCTTCGTGTTGACGGGAACAGGAGCTTTAACTGCAGGACCAGGACTTATCGTATCCTTCATTCTATCTGCTATCGCCTGTGGTCTAGCTGCTCTTGCTTACGCTGAATTCGCATCAACGATTCCGGTCAGTGGATCCGTCTATACGTACACGTATGCGACGATGGGTGAGATCTTCGCTTGGATCATCGGCTGGAACTTAATCCTTGAATATGGACTCGCCTCCAGTGCCGTTGCAGCCGGATGGTCTGGGTATTTCCAGTCCTTGCTCGCAGGATTCAATATTCATATTCCTACGGCACTCTCAGCAGCTCCAGGAGCAGTCGAGGGGGCCAAGACATACTTCAACCTTCCAGCATTCTTAATCCTCTTTGCCATTACGGCATTGTTGTCGATGGGAATCAAGGAAACGAAACGTGTCAACAACATCATGGTCGTCATCAAGGTCGCAGTCGTCATTCTCTTCATCGTTGTTGGTGTCGGCTACGTTGAGCCATCGAACTGGACACCGTTCACACCATTTGGTTGGGGAGGCGTCTTCTCGGGTGCCGCAATCGTCTTCTTCGCGTACATCGGCTTTGATGCCGTCACATCAGCAGCTGAAGAAGTCCGCGATCCGCAAAAAAACTTGCCACGCGGGATCATCGGTTCACTCGCTGTTTGTACAGTCCTTTACGTCATCGTCGCAGCCATCATGACGGGTATCGTACCGTACCAACAATTTGCTGGTGTCGATCATCCAGTCTCACTTGCGATTCAAATGGCCGGTCAAAGCTGGGTAGCTGGATTCATCGATCTCGGTGCGATCCTCGGGATCACAACAGTCATTCTCGTCATGACTTACGGAATGGTGCGTCTTGCATTCGCCATCTCGCGTGACGGAATGTTCCCGAAAGTGTTCTCTGAAGTGCATCCGAAGTACCAAACACCATTCAAGGCGACGTGGATGATTGGATTAGGTAGTTCACTCGTTGCTGGATTCGTTCCGCTCGATGTCATTGCGAATCTCGTCAACATGGGTACACTGGCAGCATTCGTCTTGATTTCCGTCGCTGTCTTGGTTCTTCGCAAGACACAGCCGGATCTCCCGCGTGCGTTCAAATGTCCTGGTATGCCATATGTGCCAATCGCAGCGATTGCTTCTTGTCTCTTCTTGATGTTCAACTTGAAACTCGAAACATGGATCGCGTTCGTGATCTGGCTCGCAATCGGTTTAGTACTCTACTTCGCCTTTGCGCGTAAGAGTTCGAACCTGCATCCCGGAAATATGCCAGCGGCTGAACTCGCTGCTTCAAAAGAAGAACAGTAACACACAAAAAGACCCGGTCGCCTGAAGGCGATCGGGTCTTCTGATGTTATGAAAGTGGAACAGGTCCTTTGACGCGGACCGCATCAAATTCACGACGAATACTTTCATTGGCTTTGGCTTCATCTTCTGCCGACCAGCCGAGTTCGCTACGCATCAAGGCGAGAACACCATCTGCGTACTGTTCAGCGTGAGGGAAATCAAAGAAGACGGCCGAGGCACGACGGTTCAAGAAGTCGCCGGGTTGCATGACGAGTTCAGCTTCTAATCCATATAGAAGGGCGCCGAACCAGTGTAACGGTAATTGATAACGAGCTGCCTCGTCGCCACGTGTCCGAATCAACTCGTAGACACGTTCGACGTTCGTACCGTAACGTTGGATGAGCCATGTCGCCTCATTCGGTGACAATCCGAGTGCTTCTCCTTTTGGTTGTTGTTCCTTCAAGTAGCGGGCAAATCCTTTACTTCCTTGTGGATGACCACCACCAAGCAAGATATCGTGCGTACGGGAAGCGAGGTAAATCCGGTTTTCTTCTGTCTTGAATTGGTCTGCGACCATATCGATGATTCGTTCTGCCATCTTCCGGTACCCGGTCAACTTCCCACCAGCGATTGACATCAGCCCAGATTTCGAGACGAAGATTTCATCTTTTCGGGACAGTTCACTCGGGTCCTTTCCATCTTCATGAATGAGTGGGCGCAGTCCGGACCATGTCGATTCGACGTGTTCAGGTCGTAACTCGACGTTGAACATTTGATTCGTAGCCTCTAGGATATAGTCCTGATCCTCCACAGTGACACCCGGCTCAAGAATATCTCCTTTATAGTTCGTGTCAGTCGTTCCGACATACGTTTTCCCTTCGCGTGGAATCGCAAAGATCATCCGACCATCTGGAACGTCGAAATAAACGGCCTGTTGTAGTGGGAAATGCGCTTGATCGATGACGAGATGAATGCCTTTCGTCAGGTGGAGTGATTTCCCAGCTTTCGAACCATCTTTTTCTCGTAGTTCGTCGACCCACGGACCAGTTGCATTGATGATTTTCTTTGCCCGAATCGTATACGTTTTGTCACTTAAGACGTCACGGACTTCGACACCGACAACTTTTCCATTGTGGTAGACGAGCGATTCAGCCTTCGTATAGTTGACGGCACGTCCACCGTAACCAACGGCTGCCTTTAAGACTTCGACTGTCAATCGGGCATCATCCGTTTTATATTCGACATAACGACCACCACCGACTAAGTGTTCCGAACGTAATAGTGGCTCGTAACGTAATGTTTCTTCTTTGCTGAGCATCGTCCGGCGTTCATTGCGTTTGACGCCTGCGAGCTGGTCATAGACGCGTAAGCCAATCGATGTCGAGAAGCTGCCGAACGTTCCGCCTTCGACGAGTGGAAGCATCATCCACTCCGGCGTCGTCACGTGTGGGGCGTTCTCATACACGATGGCACGCTCTTTTCCGACTTCGGCAACAAGTTTGATTTCGAACTGCTTCAGATAACGCAATCCACCATGGACGAGTTTCGTCGATCGGCTCGATGTCCCTTCGGCGAAGTCCTGCATCTCGATCAATCCTGTCCGCATGCCTCGACTTTGTGCGTCAAGCAAAATACCGGCTCCCGTGATACCGCCCCCGATGACGAGCACGTCTAAAAGTTCTTGTCCCATCTCTTCTAACCAAGCTGTCCGTTCCGTACTTGAAAACATCTTGTCTTCCCCCTGTTCGTCTGAATGGATAGTTAGTCTACTTCTATCCATGTACCCGATTTTGCACTCTTTTGAGCACGATCAATGATTTTCATGACGAGTTCAGCCTGTTTCGGAGAAACAGGTGGTGTTGTTCGCTGTCGAATGGCTGGGGCGAGATCTGTATAATAATCCCCAAATTGCCCGGAGACAAAAGGAAAGTCTTCAAGGGGACCGTTTGCTTCAGCCAATTGATACGTCGCTCGTTTCGTATCGACTTCATCGACGAAATAGCTAGCCTTTGTCCCGTGTACCATTAGCGAAGGACCGACAGCCGGAACGATGGAACCGATGTGCAAAATAGCGCGTCGTGTGCCGAAGGCTAAAATGAGATGTGTGTAGTCATCGACGATTCCACCTTGTCGTTGAATCGTTTGATCACAAAAGACACGATCCGGAATTTCATCGAAGGCGACAAGTGCTTGATCGATCAAGTGTGATCCAAGATCATACAAGAGACCGGCACCGGGTACGTCCTGTTCGCGCCAACGATCCTGGACATCGGGACGGTAGCGATCATAATGCGCTTCGAACGTCTGGATCGTACCGAGTCGTCCGGATTCGAGTAAGGTCATCAGCGTTCGAAAGTCCTTCGTATACCGACGATTATGATAAACTGTCAGTAACCGATCGTGTATACGTGCTAGTTCTGTCAACGTTTCGGCTTCTTCAAGCGTGACAGTGAACGGTTTCTCGACGAGTACATCACAGCCCGATAGCAAAGCGAGGCGCGCAAGTGGATAATGTCGTTCATTTGCTGTCGCGATGACGACTAAATCGATTTGTTCTTTAGCGAGCATGGCTTCAAGTGTCGAATAAACAGGTAGCGTCGCGTCATAAGCAGCGACTGCTTCCGGACGACTCGACTGAACAGCGACTAACTGATAATCAGGTGCGTGTAAATAAGGAGCATGTAAATGTTCACCGGCAATACCAAAACCAACTAAAGCGGTACGAATCATGGAAAACACATCCTTTTCAAGTTCATACCCTCAATCTACCATAAGGAGGAATACAAGATGATTACGGAACAACACATCATCGAAAAGATGCGTCAAGCGATGCAACGCATTGAGCAAACGACAGGAGCCGCGCAGAAAGAGCAGATTGCAGCAATGAAGGCGTACTGTGAACTATTACTTGAATCTGAGGCGACATCAAGTTCAACGATATCGCTACCTACGTCAACACCTCAGGCAACACCAACAGTCGATCCGATGTTAGCGCGTTTCATGGGTGTTTCGCAGGAGAAAGAAGAAAAAGGCACTTCATTGCTCGATTTTTGAATGAAATGATGCGATTCAGGGAATAACCATCACAGTTGAAACGAGAAGGGGAGATACGTCATGAAAACAGTAATCGTCATCGGAGCAGGACCAGGAAACGGATATGAAATCAGTAAACGATTCGGACAAGAAGGCTTTCAAGTCGTTTGTGCGGCGCGGACGCAAGAAACACTCGCAGCCGTCATCACGGAACTAAAAGAAGCGGGCGTGGAAGCGGTCGGAGTGGAATGTGATGCTTCACGAAAAGCTGATATCGCATCCCTCATCGAATGGACAGAGGAGCAATACGGGCAAGTCGATGTCTTAGTCTACAATGCTTCGATTTTACATCAAGCGTCTGTCCTCGAAGTCTCGGCAGAACAGATTACGAAAGAGTTCGAAATCGACGTGCTCGGTGCACTGCATGCCGCACAACTCGTTGCTCCGTCGATGCAGGAACGAAAAGACGGCGTTATCCTGATTACTGGAGGCGGCGCTGCGATGCAAGCGATCAAATCGTTACCAGGGCTTTCAATCGGGAAGGCAGGCGTTCGCCAAGTGACGCATATGTTACATGATACGTTGAAGGAAGACGGTGTCTACGTCGGAACTGTCACGATTGCCGGGGAAGTGAAGCGTGGAACGGCACTTGATCCGAAAAATGTAGCGGAAGCGTTCTATCAACTTTATACTAACCGAAATGAAGTTGAAACGGTTCTTTCAGCAGACTAACGAATAAACAAGATAGCGTATGCGGGTTCGGGCTTTGACCGAATCCGTATTTTCATGGAAAGGAGCGAAACAGAAGTGAGACGATATGCAATGATGAGTCTACTTTTTTTATTCGTTCTCATCGGTTGTGCACCAGAAGAAACCGATTTGCTTGGCATCAAGCAACCGGACGACGAAAAAATCACGAAGGCGACGGTCGAACGCGTCATCGATGGGGATACGTTAAAAGTGAAGTTGGCGGATGGGAAAACGGAGGACGTTCGTCTACTCCTTGTCGATACACCAGAAACCGTCAAACCGGATACACCGGTTCAACCGTATGGAACGGAAGCTTCAGCGTTTACGAAAGAGACCTTACCGAGCGGGACAGCAATTCGGTTGGAGCGTGATCATTCCCGGACCGATCGATACGGAAGATTACTCGCATACGTCTGGTACGGCGATAAGATGTTGAATCAGGAGTTACTCCGAAAAGGACTCGCACGTGTAGCATTCGTCTATGAGCCGGACACACGTTATGTCGATATGTTCGAACAGATCGAACAGGGAGCCAAGCAGGCGAAGAAAAAGATTTGGGAGCACGATGGCTACGTCACGAATCGTGGCTTCGACGCTCAAGCGATTACAGAAACGAAATCCTGCGAAATCAAAGGCAACATCAATCGGTCGGGTAAAAAAATCTACCATGTACCGGGAGGTCAGTCCTACGATGAAGTGAAGCCAGAGCAACAGTTTTGTACGGAAAAAGAAGCAGAAGAAGCCGGATTTGTCCGCGCTGCACGCTAATGAATGCACACAAAAAGCCATCGGAATCGATGGCTTTTTGTTTACTCTACAGGTGGTGAGGGGGATTGATACTGCTGTACTTTATCATCTTCATCAAAGGAAATCGTGACATCGGTGATTCCTTTAAGAATTCGGATTTGAAGTTCAAGCCGGTCCTTGATGTCGTCCGCTTGGGCAATCGTTAAGTTAGGATCCACTTCAATCTCTGTCTCGACATGGAAGTGATCCCCTTCCTTAATGACTTCAAGCTTTTCAATATCACGAACCGCTTCATCACGTAATAGGATTTCACCGATTTTAGCAGTCAGTACTTCATCAATCTCACCGAGCGCACCGGCAGCATTTTGAATAAAGACATTATAGACGACGTAGAACATCATCAGACCAATCAAAATCGATGCAATGCCCTCTGCTTGATAAAACGATGTGTAATGCGAAATCAGAACGGCAATGATCGCGATGATACCACCGAGAGTCGCAACAAGATCTTCCATGAAGACAAGACGTGTAGCTGGTTTTGCCTGCCCAAGATGGGTGAAGCTTTGACCAACTAGTGTCAGCCCTCTAGACTTAAGCCCGGTTTCATGAGCAATCTCGATCATCGCTTTATAAAAGACGCCGACTTCGAGGACAACACCAATTCCAAGTGCCGTCAAAATGATCCAAAGCCCAGTCGTCTCTTCGCCAGGACCATGTGTGATATGCAAGATTCCTTCACGAATCGTCTCATACGCAAGCAACGCAACGACGATGATTGCAGCAAGTAACACGAGGTTAACAAGGCGACCGAATCCGTTCGGGAATCGCTTCGTTGGTGCTTTTTTACTTAGAGCAGAACCGATATAGACGAAAAATTGATTCGCCGCGTCACCGATCGTATGCATCATTTCAGCAAACATTGCAACGTTCCCAGTCAAGATATAAGCGACGAACTTGATGATAGCAATGATCGTGTTGACGATTGCAGCAGCAAGTGCTGACTTATTGCCGCGACGGATCAATGAGAAAAAAGTGGCCATGAGCGGTTCTCTCCTTGTCTATTCAAAATAGGTTAACCGCGTCCTGCTTGGAACGATGGGTAAAGTGTCATTCCGCCGTCCGCAAAGAGTGTGATACCAGTGACATAACTCGCTTCGTCCGACGCAAGCCATGCGGCAACGGCTGAAATTTCCTCAGGTTTTCCGATATTGCCCATTGGAATCATACTCTCGACTTCTTTTCGTTGTTCCGGATCTTCGAATTTTTCAGCGTTGATCGGTGTATTAATCGCACCAGGTCCAATCGCATTGACCCGAATTCCTTTTGGTGCATATTCCATCGCAAGGGTTTGTGTCATTAATTTAACGCCACCTTTACTTGCAGCGTAGTGGACGAACGTTGGCCATGGAATGATTTCATGAACACTCGACATGTTGATGATGCTACCTTTAACATCGTGTTCGACGAAGTACTTCAGAGCTTCACGCGCACCGAGGAATGCACCTGTTAAGTTGACGTCGATGACTTTTTGCCAGTCTTCGAGTGACATCTCATGGGAGGCTGAAGGCATTTCAATCCCTGCGTTGTTGACGAAAACATCCAACTGACCAAAGTGAGCGACAGTCTCTTTGACAAGGTTGATCATATCGTCTTCTTTCGAGACATCTCCTTGAATTGTAATAGCTTCGCCGCCTTTATCTTGAATCGATTCAGCGATTTTCTTCGCTTCTTCCGGATGACTGCGATAGTTGATGACGACACGCATACCTTCCTCTGCATAACGGCGAACGATGGCTTCACCGATTCCCATTGATCCACCTGTTACGATGGCTACTTTTCCCTTTAAACTTTCATACATGATGCTTCACTCCTTCATTATTGTTTCGTAAATCCAATCATGATCCCGCCAGCAACGACTAAAATACAACCGATGATGACGAATGTCATTTCTTTCTTTGTCTTCGTTTCTTTTAGTAAGAGTACGCCACCAATCGTTGAGATGACGACCCCTGTTTGAGATAAGGAGAAGCTCGTTGCGACCCCGACTTTTGCTGTGGCAAACAGTAAAGCGACGTTCCCGACAGCCCACATGAGTCCACCGATAGTATTGCCGGCTGTTTTTTTCGTGAAGAGATCTCCTTCTCGTAAAGAAAGAAGAATGGCACTCACGACCATCCCGACAGCTTGTGGTAAGACAGCTTCCCAACCGTTGATATCGAACCAACGGGCAATGACGACGTAGCCAACATATCCGACAGTAGAGATGAGGAGGAGCGTCAGTCCTTTTCCGATATTCTCATCTTGTTTACTCTTATCTTCCTTGTAAGATGTGAAAGCTGCTCCGGCAATGATCAATACAAGGGCACTGATTCCGAGAATCAACGCAGTTGTCGTTGACCACTCTCCAAAAGCGAGAACACCAAACAACGATGTTCCGACGAGTTGCATCCCTGTTGAGATTGGCATCGTCTTTGATACACCCATTTGACGGAATGCGGCAAATTGATTTTTTTGACCGAGCGCCCAGAATGCACCAGAAAAGAATCCGGCAACCCAAGCAGTCGTCGACATCTCTGGGCTGACAAAAAAGAAGGTGACGATCGCGAAAAGCAATGCACCCAGAGTCGTACCGATAATTTGTTGCGCCGTTGAACCTCCGATTTTCGAGACGACGAGCGGCAACGATCCCCACATTAATGCAGGAACGATGGCAATTAAAATATCAATCAAGTGTTTCACCTCTCCTTACTGTTATCTCTCTACTTGAAGCTGTACCCCGCGAGACGCGAGGAAAAACCTCGAAGCGCGAAGAGGAATTATTCTGAAATAAAAAAACGTCCACCGAAGTGGACGCATATTGTCGTTCTATTTAACGGAACGGTTCATCGGCGATCCGGACAATTTGTCGTCCGATCCGTCGACCATTCCATAAAGCGATGACGGCGATCGTCAAGGAAATGCCCATGACGTCGTACTGCGTAAAATAATAGCCGAGATAGCTAAAGGGAAGACTGATGATTCCGACGAGTGAACTCGTCCACTGTCGGATTTTGAGTGACTCGATGTTCGCGACACGAGAGAACTTTTGTTGCTCCATGATCCGCCAACGCGTCGGTTCGCTGAGAGCGTCGTTGACAAGACGCGGGAAGGCGAGCAATCGCGCACCGTACGATCCAGCGATTTGAAGATAACGATTTTGGTTTTTTCCTTCATCATCGAGCCAACGCCGAACCATTGGTTTGGCTAACTCGAGTAGGTTGATTTGCGGTGAAAGAATCTGAAGAATCCCAAGAATCGTCGAGGCAGCACGACCGAAGAACGCAAACTCGGCAGGGAGCTGGATCGGTTCGTTTCGGACGAGCAATTCGATATCGGACAAGACTTTCTCAATCAGTTTCGTGTCGACGTTTTCCATATCACTCTCGAGATAGAACGTGACCGCTTTTTCAATTGCTTGTCGGATATTTTGCTTATTCGCATTCGGCAACAGGAATCGTAAATCTTCGAGACCATCGACGATCGCATCATAATCTAATGTGACGAAGGATTGGAGGATTCGTTGAATCGCTCGCATGTCATCAGGCGTCGTCGCTCCAATCATCCCAAAATCAAGCAAGACGATTTTGCCGTCGGACTGGACGAGGACGTTGCCCGGGTGTGGGTCGGCGTGAAATTTCCCGCCGAACAGTAATTGCTCACCAGCGTTCAAGAAGAGATTACGCGCTAGTTCGTCACGATCAATCTGATGTTCCGCTAAATAATCGAGATCGGTGATACGTGTCCCGTCAATCCATTCCATGACGAGCACACGATTCGTACAATGTTCTTCATAATAACTCGGAATATAGATGACAGGATTCGTCTCATACATTTTTTTAAAGTAGAGACCGTTTTTTAATTCAGTTCGGTAATTCAATTCATCACCGATGACGAAGACCATTTGGCGATACAGACTTTGTAAATCAGTCGATTTGTTTAATGAAGTCCGGCGTAACATGGCAATGACGATGCGCATGGCACGGAAATCGGTTTTGATGATTTGTTCGATGTTCGGTCGCTGAACTTTGATCGCAACTTTTTTACCATTTGATTTTAAGGTTCCGCTGTACACCTCACCAATCGAGGCAGAAGCGACAGGACGGGAACTGATATCCGAGATGATCTCTTCGATCGGCATACCCCAATCCTCTTCGATGATCTTACGTGACTCTCCAAGTTTACTTGAAGGAACTTTATCGACCAGTTCGGTCAGTTCCATCAAAACGGATGGCGGAAACAGATCAGCTCGAATCGATAAGAACTGACCGAGCTTGATCAATAGTCCTTCTAACCGTAATGCTTTTTTCTTATAGTCACGCGCAATCCGGATCATGATGCGCTCAAACTCTTCGTTGTTCGTACCTGGCCGGTTTTTCCGGGTGAATCGATAGATCGTAAAGATGTAACGTGCGAACATCGTCACGATGACGATGATGCGATAAAGCGCCCAACGTTTCATACGGTCACCTAGCTTCCTGTACAGTTTGTTTCAGTATAGGTTACTTTACCTAAAAACGTCACTCGCAAACGGTCGAAACGGTGACAGAAAATTAATGCTTTACGGAAACTAAAAAGAGAGTATAGTAAGTATTGGAATTTCTTTGTAGAAAGGTGAAATGTGCGCATGTCCTGGGACTTATTGAATATCATCGGCACGGTCGCTTTTGCGATGAGTGGAGCAATCGTTGCGATGGAAGAAAAATATGATTTATTCGGTGTCTGGTTACTTGCTTTGATCACAGCATTCGGTGGTGGTGCCATTCGTAATTTACTGATTGGTGTACCGGTATCCGCTCTCTGGTCGCAAGGTGGTCTCTTTTTAGTCGCGATTCTCGTTGCGTTGTTGATCTTCATGTTACCCCAGTTGTTCTTGCCGCACTGGACACGTTGGGGCGTCCTTGCGGATGCGCTCGGATTGTCTGCGTTTGCGATTCAAGGTGCTTTGATGGCGACAGCAAAAGGACTGCCATTGTCAGCAACGATTTCGGCTGCTGTACTGACTGGTGTTGGTGGTGGAGTGATTCGCGATTTACTCGCTGGTCGGAAACCGCTCGTCTTGCATAAAGAGATTTATGCGATGTGGGCCGTCATGGCAGCACTTGTGATTGATCGTTTCCAATTGACGAATCCTCTACATTTGTTCACATTGCTCGGACTCATCACTGTTTTACGTATGCTATCGTATTATTATGAATGGAATTTACCAGCACGACGGTTAGGGGGAGAATAAGCATGAAAGTGTTCATTATGATTGGCGCGATCTCGATGATGTTATCGGTCGCACTAGGTGCATTCGGTGCACACGCCTTAAAAGATATGTTGACGGAACGGATGCTCGCGAACTGGCAGACAGGCGTTCTTTACCAGATGGTACACTCGCTCGGTATTCTAGCACTCGGGGGACTCTTATTAAAAGCATCGATTCCACAATGGTCATTAGCTGCATGGCTGATGCTCGCCGGAATCGTCTTCTTCTCCGGTAGTCTGTACGTCATGGCATTGACGAACGTAACAAAACTGGGTGCTATCACACCGATCGGTGGCGTCTTGTTCATCGCAGCATGGATCTTTGTCGCAATTGGTGCCTACAAAGGATTATGAGGATTGACCGTTTTTCTTCCGTCATGAAGAAGAACGGTCTTTTTTTGTATGAAAAACGCCTACTCGCGATGGAGTAGGCGTAGGTATCAAAACGAATTCATCGTTTTGTCGTTTGAGTTTTGTTTAGCTTCGATAATGCTTGCTCATAGCGATCCAGTACGCGATCTGCAACCGGTTTCAGCTCTTTTGAAAGCACAGCGAATTGCAATTCACGCGATCGTGTCGATCGGTTCATAGCATTCCCCATGGTAATTCCTCCTTACGTAATCAACCTACTATTTTATAGCCTGTTTTGTAGCCGCAAGGAGTATATTCCCATGAGATATTTCAATCAAACGTCATTCAACACATTAAAGTGCAAAATGAGTATTTAATTGTTCACTTTCGAGACGGTTCCCGATGAAGAACTCACCAAACTCACCGTACTTCGCGCTGACTTCGTCAAAACGCATTTCATAGACGATTTTCTTGAACTGAAGAATGTCGTCTGAGAAGAGCGTGACGCCCCATTCCCAATCGTCAAATCCAGTTGATCCACCGATGATTTGCTGAATTTTCCCAGCATAACTCCGACCAATCATACCATGACGATACATGAGCTCTTTACGTTTCTCCATTGAGAGCGTGTACCAGTTGTCGCCATCGCGACGCGACTTGCTCATCGGGTAGAAGCAGATGTGCTTCGCTTGCGGCAAGATTGGATAGAGACGATCACGCACGTAAGGGTTCTCGTATGGGTTTCCTTCGCCTGAACCACGGTACGTACCGAGTTCGACGACAGAAACGTAAGAATACGTCGGGATCAAGTAATCATAGAGATCAAGTTTTTGCATTTTGACTTCGACGTCTTGGATTTGTTCCATCGTTGGACGAAGAACCATCAAGACGAGATCGGCTTTTTGACCGATGATCGTGTAAAGTGCGTGGCTTCCGTCTTTTGCCGCTTCGACACCAGAAAGCTCTGAGAGGAAAGCTTGGAATTCTTCAATCATGCGCGCGCGGTCTGTCGCGTCGACTTGTTTCAAGCGTGACCAATCGATCCGGCGGAAATCATGTAATGTATACCAGCCGTCGAGTGTTTCAGCGGCTTGTTGCGTAGCAGTCGGTTCAGATGTTTGGTGTTGCATGGGATGACCTCCTGAGTCTGAAATAAATTGTCTTTTTCCATATCCTATCTTATCACATTCTACTGAAACGCTTCGCCCGAAAAGGTCTTTGTCCATGAGATCGTAACACATGAAAAAAGCAGAGAGTGGGTAAAAGGGGAAGTGGAGATTACGTTGCTTGGAAATAGTCTCTGTACCATTCTTGAAAATGACTGTAATAGTCAGTGAATATGGCTTCAGTGCTTTTGTTAGATAACTTTTTTGCAAATTGTTTTAACAACGATTGAGAACTGTGTATAATAAACGATGGAAAAGAAAATGGATCAAATCGACGACGTCGTGTTTACCTAAAAAGGAGAGAAACTCATGCAACTATTCGATATGTTAGAACAAAAGATTAAAGCGCACCAACCGAAAATCGTATTCCCAGAAGGAATTGACGCGCGTGTTCTTGGCGCAGCTGTCCGTTTGAAGAAAGACGGTCTCGTCACACCGGTCGTCATCGGACCACGTGTACAAATCGAAGAAACAGCAGCAGCGAACGGAATCGATGTCACGGGACTTGATACGATTGATCCTGCTTCTTACGCTGGAATCGATGAGCTCGTCGCATCGTTCGTTGAGCGTCGTAAAGGGAAAGCAACAGAAGAGCAAGCACGTGCTGTCATCTTAAAAGACGTGAACACGTTCGGTACGATGCTCGTTCACACAGGGCAAGCAGAAGGTCTTGTATCGGGTGCCATGCACGCAACAGGTGATACGGTTCGTCCAGCACTTCAAATCATCAAAATGCAAGAAGGATATAAAAAAACATCAGGCGTCTTCATCATGGTACGTGACGATGAGCAATACGTCTTCGCAGACTGCGCGATCAACATCGCACCAGATGCGAACGACCTAGCAGAAAACGCAATCGCATCTGCGAAAACAGCAAAAACATTCGGTATCGATCCGAAAGTAGCATTGCTCAGCTTCTCGACAAAAGGTTCAGCAAAATCACCAGAGACAGAGCGTGTCGTTGAAGCAACACGCATTGCTAAAGAACGTGCACCAGAGCTTGCAATCGATGGCGAACTCCAATTCGATGCAGCATTCGTTCCAAGCGTCGCGAAATCAAAAGCACCAGAATCAGATGTCGCAGGTCAAGCGAACGTCTTCATCTTCCCAAGTCTTGAAGCTGGAAACATTGGCTACAAAATCGCACAACGTCTTGGTGGATTCGAAGCAATCGGTCCGATCCTTCAAGGGTTGAACAAACCGGTCAACGATCTTTCACGCGGTTGTAACGAAGAGGATGTCTACAAACTCGCGATCATCACGGCAGCGCAAGCAGTCGAAGAACGCCAAGCCTAAGCACGGTGTGAAAAAGTCTTTACTTTTTCGCTAAACCCCGTACAATGGTACACATCACGAAAATCACGAAACGTAAACGTATAGCAACGCTCGTATAATAGTGGGAATTGGCCCACGAGTCTCTACCGGATCGCCGTAACGGTCCGACTACGGGTGGTGAGTTACTGCTCTCTTTTTTGGCGTACAGTGGCTGCCCCCGGGTAGCGGCTGTACGTTTTTTCGTTTTTAAAGAGGAGAATGCATGTATGAAACGTCTACACGACATGATTAATCAAGAGGGAATCGTATTATCGGATCAAGTATTGAAAGTGGATGCCTTTTTAAACCATCAGGTCGATCCGACCTTGATGTGGGAAATCGCCTATGAGTTCATGGATCGCTTCCAAGATGCCGGTATCACGCGGATTTTGACGATCGAAGCAGGTGGTATTGCCCCGGCAATGATGACGGCGCTCCGTTTAGGGGTACCAATGGTCTATGCCCGTAAGACGAAATCCGTCACCTTGAATGAAGGAACGATTTCAGCTGAAGTCTTCTCGTTTACGAAGCAACAAACGAGTACGATTACGGTTGCGGAAAAATACCTACAACCGGGTGAACGAGTTCTGATCATCGACGATTTCCTCGCGAACGGGGAAGCAGCATTTGGTCTTGCTCGCCTCGTTGAGCAAGCAGGTGCGGAAGTTGCTGGTTTTGGAATCGTCATTGAAAAGTCGTTCCAACCGGGACGTCAAAAGTTAATCGAAGCCGGGTTCCGCGTCGAGTCACTCGCACGCGTGGAGTCGTTGAAGGATGGAAAAGCGACGTTCGTTGACTCGGTGACCGTATGAGACTATCGAACTTCAAAGCCGCTAGTCTCGGACTTCAGCATGTGCTCGCGATGTACACAGGAGCAGCTGTAGTTCCGCTGATCGTCGGGAGTGCGATCGGATTGTCGGGAGAAGAACTTGCTTATTTAGTGGCGATTGATCTCTTCATGTGTGGCGTAGCGACCTTACTACAAGTGCTCGTCACGAAATATACAGGCGTCGGTCTTCCTGTCGTCCTCGGTTGTACCTTCACCGCAGTCGGTCCGATGATCGCGATCGGTAGTCTTCAAGGGATTACGGCGATTTATGGTGCTTTAATTGCGAGTGGGTTGATCATTCTCGTCATCTCAGGCTGGTTTAGTAAGATTGCAGTCCTGTTCCCGCCAGTCGTCCTTGGTTCTGTCGTGACGATCATTGGGATTTCCTTGATTCCGGCTGCAATCAACGATATCGGGGGCGGACAAGGGGTGAAGGACTTTGGTGACGCACGTTATCTTGGACTCGCCGGACTAACGATCGTCTTGATTTTAATCTTGAATCGCTACGGCACGGTCTTTTCAAAAGCAGCAGCCGTCTTGATTGCTGTGATGATCAGTACACTGGTTGCGTTTGGCATGGGGATGATCGACTTCAGTCCGGTGGCGGAAGCGTCATGGTTCCAAATGGTGACGCCATTCTACTTCGGTGTTCCGACATTCAATGCGACGGCGATCTTGACGATGACGCTGGTTGGTCTCGTCTCGATGGTCGAATCGACAGGTGTGTTCTTGACACTTGGTGAGATCACGGATCGCCGTTTGACGGATAAAGACCTAGCACGTGGCTACCGGGCAGAGGGTGTCGCGACGATCGTTGGCGGTATCTTTAATAGTTTCCCGTATACGACCTATAGCCAAAACGTCGGTCTAGTTCAGTTGACTGGCGTGAAGACACGTAAAGTCATTTTATTTGCGGGCGGATTTTTAATCTTGCTCGGCTTCTTACCAAAAGTGGCGACGTTCACGACGTTGATTCCAAAACCTGTCCTAGGTGGGGCGATGTTGATCATGTTCGGAACGGTCGCAGCGAGCGGGATTCGTATTCTGTCGCGGGTCGATTTCTCGAAGAATGAACACGTCATCACGGTGGCACTTGCCCTCGGAATTGGTCTAGGAATCAGTATGAATCCTGAGATCGTAGCCGGTCTCCCGTCACAAATCCGTGTCTTGACGGATAGCCCGATCGTCGCAGGGTCACTAACGGCATTATTGCTAAATGGAATCTTCCGATTGACGAGTAAGTCGGAGTCACCGGATGTACCACTTGCTAAAGTTGAATAACAATTGTAACTTTCCGAAAGGAGCCATCCTGTATACTACATAGTAGCAGGTGGTTCCTTTTTTATACTGCTAACGTAATCAGAATATTCCGAGTATGTGGATTTGGTAAGAAATATACATTGAAAACGTTTACAAAATCGACACATCTTCTTTATACTGACAACGTAGCGGTACGGGGAACTGCTAAGAAACAAACAGAGACGGGAAGGACGTCGTAAAAATGAAACAACAGACAGAGTTGAATCGGGGACTGGAAGAACGTCATATTACACTGATGTCGCTGGGGGCGGCAATCGGTGTCGGACTCTTCCTAGGGTCAGCAAAAGCGATCCAATTAGCAGGACCAGGGATCTTACTTGGTTATCTGATTGGTGGTGTCATCATTTTCATTATCATGCGAGCACTTGGGGAGCTTGCAGTGCGGGAGCCGGTGGCTGGTAGTTTTGCGGAGTATGCCCGGAAGTATGTCAGTCCATTAGCTGGCTTTTTAACAGGTTGGAATTATTGGTTACTCTGGATTTTTACGTGTATGGCGGAAATCACAGCAGTCGGTATTTACATGAAAGTATGGTTCCCGGATTCTCAGGGGTGGGTATGGGCACTGGCAGCACTTGTCTTGATGACAAGCATCAACTTCATTGCTGTTAAATTTTATGGTGAATTCGAATTTTGGTTTGCGTTGATTAAAATCGTCGCGATCGTCGCCATGATCATCTTAGGGACCTTGACGATTGTCATTGGTCTTGGAAACGGCGGCACACCGGTTGGGATTTCGAACCTGTGGTCACATGGTGGATTCTTACCGAACGGATTCGGTGGAGTACTTCTTGCCATGCAGATGGTCATGTTTGCGTTCTTAGGAATTGAAGTGATTGGGGTCACAGCAGGGGAAGCGAAGAATCCGAAGAAAACGATTCGAAAAGCCGTCAATAACGTCTTCCTTCGGATCTTAGTATTCTATATCGGAGCGCTCTTCGTCATTTTATCGATTTATCCGTGGGATCAAGTCGGTGCGAACAATAGTAGTCCGTTCGTATTACTATTTCAATCGCTCGGTATTGAGTCAGCAGCCGGCATCATCAACTTTGTTGTCTTAACGGCAGCACTCTCGTCATGTAACTCGGGTATCTTCTCAACAGCCCGGATGATGATGAACTTATCCGAGAACAGTGAAGCGCCACGTCGTTTCTCGAAAATCTCGAAAAACGGTGTACCGGCTCTAGCGACGATTCTTTCAGGTGTCGCGTTGCTCGTCGGTGTCGCTTTGAACTACTTCTTACCGGAAGATGTTTTTGCAATCGTTACGAGTATCGCAACGTTCGGTGCCGTCTGGACGTGGGCAATGATTCTGATCGCACAAATGCGGGCGCGGAAGGTACATGGTTCAGCAGAATTTGCTGTTCCGTTCTTCCCGGTTGCCAACTATATCGCCCTTGCGGCACTTGCTGGTGTCATCGTCTTGATGGCATTTGACGCAAGTACACGGATCGCTCTGGTCGTTGGACCACTGTGGTACGCGATTTTGATTGCCGTCTATTATGCACGGGGAATGCATAAGGAGACACGTCAATCGACGCGTCGAGCATCAGGAGAATAATGAGATGGGCGGATCCGCAAACGGGTCCGCCTTTTCATCACTTCGTATCAAACGGTTTCGTTTTGTTTTGATGATGAATTTGCTACACTTACGGCAGAACCATACAGGAGGTCATACGAAATGAAAACGATTCATGTAGACGAGTTACAAGAGCGATTAGAGGCAGGCGAGGCGTTACACGTCGTTGACGTCCGGGAGCAGGATGAATACGATGCAGGACATATTCCGAACGTCCGCTTCCTTCCGATGTCTGAAATCGGTGAACGCTATACGGAGCTGCAAGAAGGTGAAACCTACTACTTAATCTGTAAAGCGGGCGCGCGAAGCGAAAACGTCGGTCGTTTCCTCGAGCAATATGGATACGACATCGTCAACGTCGAAGGCGGCATGATGAACTGGAAGGGCGATCAAGAAGCATAAGAGGAAGCGTTACCAAGGAAGACGACTCCATGAGAGTCGTCTTTTTTTCATGTGAATCAATGAACGATTATCGATTTCTCTATGAACATTTTTCGTTATTCTTCCGATAAAGAAGGTAGAATAGCGAGTCCTTGCACTCGAGAATGGAGTGACACATGGAACAAAAGATCAAACGAACGATGAGTATCAAACAAAAATTAATTCTGACATCGATTCTCCTATTAGTAATCCCAGCGCTCGTGATCGGATTTGTTGCCTACAATCAGGCGAAACAAACAATGACGGAGCAAATTCTACAATCGGCACATGGTGGAGTCGATCGAATGAACGATGAGATTCAGAATATCATTGATCCGATGCGACGCGATGTCGCCTTTTTTGCGGACCGAATTGACGGGACGCTCTATCAAAAAGGAAAACAAAATGCAGCGTTGAAGGAAAAAATGACGGAATATCTCGACATGCATCCGCAAGCGGCGAACATCTATTTCGCGACGACAGAAGGGGATATGAACATTTTCCCGGAACAAGTCATGCCCGAGGATTATGACCCACGTGAGCGCTCGTGGTACCAATCGGCTGAAGCAGCCGGTGGAAAAGTCGTCATCACCGATCCATACGTCGATGCTGCCTCGAACAAGATGATGGTGACATTGTCACAAACGACCGGAAACGGAAGAGGTGTCGTGGCGATTGATGTCGATGTCGACCGCATCGCGGAAATCGCGAAAAAGATTAAAATTGGTAAAGAGGGTTATGTGACGATTCTCGATTCGAATAAGAAGTTCGTTACGCACCCGACGCTAAAACCAGGTGAAAAGGCAACAGGGAACTGGGTTGCGCCACTCTACGATGACCCAGCCGGACAATTTTCGTATGAATTCGAAAATGAAGGTAAACAGATGGACTTCATGACGAACGATTTAACGAAGTGGAAGGTTGCCGGAACCCTGTACGATCATGAAATCACCGATGCGACGTCGAGTATTC
Source organism: Exiguobacterium sp. LL15 (assembly GCF_024436095.1). Taxonomy (NCBI): domain Bacteria; kingdom Bacillati; phylum Bacillota; class Bacilli; order Caryophanales; genus Exiguobacterium; species Exiguobacterium sp. LL15. The sequence goes on from NZ_JANFNX010000002.1 coordinate 78,103, forward strand.
TGTGGACAACGCTCGCAGTCATCGGCGGAATGTTACTCGTCGCAGCCGTCTTCATCTACTTCATCCTTCGCTCGATTCTTCGCCCACTCGGTCATTTGACACGTGGAGCAGAACGGATTCAATCTGGTGATTTGACGGAACCTGTCATCGTTGAATCAAACGATGAAGTTGGACAGGTCGCACAAAGCTTTAACGTCATGGTCGACTCACTCCGTTCAATCATCATCAATCTCGATCAGTCAATCACACAAGTGGCCGGTTCGTCACAGGAATTAATGGCGAACTCTGCTCAGACGACGTCCGCATCGGAACAAATCGCGGGATCGATTCAACAGGTCGCAGCAGGAGCGGATCAATCGAAGCGTCAACTCGATGCGAACGCCGTCTCGCTCCAGTCGATTACAGCTGGCATCATGCGAATTGCTGAGAGCTCAACGGACGTCTCAGAGCTATCACGTTCAACGGCTACAGAAGCTGAGAACGGAACAGTTGCTGTACTGCAGAACGTCCAGCAGATGAAAGAAATCGATGCCTCTGTTCAAAACTTTGGTGGTGTCATCAGTTCACTCGCACATCGTTCAAATGAGATCGGAAAAATCGTCGATGTCATCAATGGCATTGCCGAACAAACGAACTTGTTAGCACTGAACGCGGCGATTGAAGCAGCACGGGCAGGCGAAAACGGAAAAGGGTTCGCCGTCGTCGCAAGTGAAGTGCGTAAACTAGCAGAGCAGTCACAGGATTCAACGAAGCAGATTGCGCAACTGATTCAAAACATCAAGCAGGAGACAGATCAGTCAGTCACGATGATGAAAGAAGTATCGGGACAGACGAAAGCCGGTTTATCGACGACAGAAGCATCAGCAGAACGATTCCAGAAGATTCTCGAACGGACGCAAGAGATGACACCGCGAATCGAAGATGTGACGGCAACTGTCGAGGAAATCGCAGCGAACGTTCAAGAGGTTTCTGCCTCTGCAACCGAAATCGCACATATCGCGCAAGAGAATTCATCGGCGTCGAAACAAGTCGCAGCGACGACGGAAGAACAGTTGAGTGCGATGGAAGAGATTTCGCAATCAGCCAAAGCATTATCCGATATGGCGGAAGAATTACAGGTGCTCGTTGCCCGTTTCCGTGTTTAAGCCATCGATTATACAAAGCAAGGAAGCTAGTCTTCCTTGCTTTTTTCGTCTGTCACCATTCTGTGACGAACTGAACAAATAGCTTGGAATCCTTGTGAATCCGGGCTTGAGATGGTACTAAATCGGGAATTTAATAAATATCTAAACACTTCGAAGGAGGTGGGTGCGATGAAGCAGTTACGCAAGATGAGAGAGTGGAGTGAAGCGGGGCTTTTGGACGAAGCAACCGTCAAACGAATCGTCGATTATGAGAACAATCGTAAGGAAAAGCAACGTCTACCGCTCTTGTTGATTGTAGGGGGTACGTTCGTCGTATTGGCTGTGTTCAGCTTTTTAGCCGCTAACTGGCAAGTCATGCCGGTCGGATGGAAAATCGGACTTGTCGTAGCACTCATGTGGAGCTGTTACGTCATGGCGGATCTTTCGGAACGTCGGAGTATGTTGCATCCGATTGTCTTCCGAATCGGTGGAATCCTAGCGTTTGGCGCCTCGATTCTCGTCGTTGTTCAAAGTTTCCACTTGCCGATGGAAGGATCATTACTCGGATGGTGTGTGTTTGTCGCCGCGTTAGCGCATTATGTGCTTTGGCGTCATGAAACATACGGTGTCGTCGCCTTCCTTTCCGGATGGACGATCTTCACGAGTCTCGGTGGTTTTGGTCAAGAACAGGCGAGTTATCTCGACTGGATATCGTTCGGTCTGATGGTCGTGCTGTCGTTCAGTTGGTTTTACTTCAGCCAACGTCTGCCATCGCTTTTGTTTAGCTGGCTGTTTCTCTTCTTCAGTGGTCTCTCCTTGTTTCTCCTTGTATCATATGACGGATTCCTGTGGCCGGTCTGGACGCTATTTTTACTCGTTCCAGTTCTCTGGCTTGTTCGTGAGAAGTCCAATCGTCGGATCGTCGAAATGGTCTATCTGGTCGTTGCTGCCATCAGTTCGATCGTCTATCTGTCTGTACGTGCGGAATCAAATGCCGCATTACCATCTATGACAGAAGCGATTCTGTTAGCTATCGTATCCATCGGATTAGGAATTTTCCTCTATCAAAAACGTCGCTCCTTATTGTTTATCGTTCCGCTTGGATTCGTCGGAGTCCTGTGGCTCGATGAACAGGCAATTCTACTCGCCATCCTTTTTGAAATATCGGCGCTAGTCTATTTGTTGTATCAAGAACGCCGTCATGCAATCGTCTGGCCAGCCTTTCTCTATTTCATTCTCGTTCAAATCGCGATATACGTCATCTATGCGTGGGATCGGTTGAACATGTCCTTATTTTTCCTCATCGGTGCGCTACTCATCTTCCTATTATCCGGTATCTTATGGTGGTTACGCCGTAGAGGAGGTGTGGCGTCATGAAACGCTATCTCATGCCCGTATTGCAGACGTGCGTCGTCGGTCTGTTGATTGTCAGCTTTTTTGCAACCTCCTGGTTCGGAACATCGTACCGTTTTCGGGCAGAACCGTTTGATCCGTTTGATCCCGTTTACGGTGAATATGTGATGCTTCAGTATCCGGATTTAAAACCAGGTCCGACGATTCAAAATGGGCGTGTTTATGTCAGCTTCAAGACAGATGCTTCTGGTTATGCTCAAATCGACCGGATTTCGAATGAACGATTCTTTGGAAGTGTCGCCGGCGACTATTATGACCAGTACGTGTCGATTCCACAATTGACGCAGTATTATGTCGAACAGGGAAGCGGAAAACAATATGAAAAAGCAAAAGCACTGGAAGTCCGTGCGGATGTGTCACCATGGGGAACGATCCGGACGACGAATTTAAAAATTTCTGAGTAAAAAACCTTGCGTCAGGAATGAAACGGTTGTACTATTAATTTAAATTTTCAGACAACTAAATCTGCATGCGTAGACGGGAAGAGTAAAGTGATCAGAAATCGATAGAGAGTCTCTGTTGCTGGAAATGAGACGATTTCGTCATTTGAAGATGGTCCCGGAGCAGTCGGAAGAACGTGAACCGTGTTCATTAGTAGAACCGACCGGTAGGACGGATACCGTTAGCATTCCAGGGGGTCTCGTACTCCTAGAGGTGGCTGAACGTGAGTTGAGCTATGAACGAAGGTGGTACCACGTGAACAGACATCACGTCCTGAGAGATAAGGGCGTGGTGTCTTTTTTGTGGGGACGTCCGCGCAGGAGGAGGATGACGAGATGGCAGAAGCATTGGTATTGCAATCAGACTTTGGCGTGAGTGACGGGGCAGTGAGTGCGATGTATGGGGTTGCGCATAGCATCAATCCAGAGATTCGGATTTTTGATTTGACGCACGACATTCCGCCCTTCCACATTTGGGAAGCGTCCTATCGTTTACTGCAGACGGTACCGTACTGGACGGAGCAAACGGTGTTCGTTTCTGTCGTTGATCCAGGTGTCGGATCGAGTCGAAAGAGTGTCGTCGCGCGGACGCATGCGAATCAATACATCATCACACCAGATAACGGAACGTTGACGCATCTTTGGCAAGCCGGATACATTGCTGAAGTGAGGCAACTCGATGATCGACGGCATCGCTTACCTCGAATGGGTGAATCGTATACGTTTCACGGACGAGATATCTTTGCCTTCACGGGTGCTCGGTTATCGAGCCATGTCATCACCTTCGAGGAAGTAGGACCCGTTTTACCTGCTTCGGACATCGTCTTGCTCGACCGGACACTTGCCTCGTCGTCAGATACCGGTGTTACCGGTATCGTCGAGATTCTCGATGTTCGCTTCGGAAATGTCTGGACGAATATTCCGGTCGCTCTCGTCCGTCAGGCGGGTCTCGACATCGGTAGCCACGTCAAGGTAACGATTTCGTACCGAGAACGGATTGTTTACGAACAAACACTGCTCTTTGGTCATTCGTTCGCCGATGTGCCGGTTGGTTCAGGCGTCGTCTACATCAACTCGCTGGATCAGATTGCTCTTGCCTTGAATCAAGGTTCGTTTGCGCATGCATTTGAGGTTGGAATCGGAAATGATTGGAGTGTTAACGTACAACATATTAAAGGAGGAGATCGAACATGAAAGGATTTACGACAAAACAGATCGTCGCAACCGGGATCGGAGCAGCAGTATTCATCATTTTAAGTCGATTCGCTGTGATTCCGACAGGCGTACCGAACACGTCAATTGAGACATCCTATGCATTTCTCGCATTCATGGCAGTTTTGTTCGGACCAGTCACAGCCGGTTTGATCGGTCTGATCGGTCATGGATTAAAAGATGCGATTTTATATGGGTCCCCGTGGTGGAGCTGGGTCATCGTATCCGGGTTCGTCGGTTTTGGCATCGGATTGATCGCTAACCGGATTCGTCTAGAAGAAGGCGGATTGACGACACGTAAAATCGTCTTATTCAATGTCACACAAGCCATCGTGCAAGCGATCGGTTGGATCATCATTGCACCGGTACTCGATATCTTAATTTACACGGAGCCAGCGAACAAAGTCTTCGTCCAAGGGGCTGTCGCTGCGACATCGAACATCTTGACGGTCGGTGTCATTGGAACGTTGTTGCTCGTCACCTATGCGAAAACAAGAAGTAAAGCAGGCAGCTTGAAACGCGAAGCTTGACCGAATGAGCTATGATCCTGTGCGAAGAGACGGCAGGATCATAGCTCATTTAGCTTGGGGGGAGAAGGATATGACAAACGTAATCGAATTTCAGGATTTTTCATTTACATATCGGAGTCAGTCGGAACCGACACTCCGGCAGATTCAATTAACGATTCAAGCAGGCGAACGCATCTTAATCGTTGGACCGTCGGGTTCAGGAAAAAGTACGCTCGCCCAGTGCATCAATGGGTTGATTCCGTTCTCGTACTCTGGAACGTGGGAAGGACAGGTCCTGATCAAAGGGCAGGATGCCCGGGAGTTATCGTTATTTGATCGTTCGCTGCATATTGGAACGGTGTTACAGGATCCAGATGCGCAGTTCGTTGGTTTATCGGTTGGCGAAGACATCGCCTTTGCGCTCGAAAATAAACAGACTGGGCGACCGGAAATGCAGGAGATCGTCGAACGTGTCGCACGGATGACGGATGTCGAGACGCTCTTGCAAGCACGATTAAATGATCTATCAGGAGGACAACGACAACGGGCGGCATTAGCCGGAGTCCTCGTCGAAGATGCGGACATCTTACTGTTTGATGAGCCGCTCGCGAATCTCGATCCAGTAGCGGGACAAGAGGCGATGACGCTTATGGATCGACTGCAACGTGATACGAATCGCACATTGATTGTCGTCGAACATCGGATCGAGGATGTACTCGTCATTCCGTTTGACCGCATCATCGTCATGGTCGATGGCGAAATCATCGCTGATGATCATCCGGATGTCATCTTAAGTAACGGAAAACTGCAAGAAGCGATCTTGCGTGAACCTCTCTATGTCAGTGCCGCACGCTGGGCTGGGCTTGCCGTTCAACCTTCAGATCAGCCGAGCCGCATCGATCCCTTTTTAAAGCGATTCAACCAGACGAACGTGTTAGAGCGTTTAGAGAAAGCACCCCAAAAAGAGGTTGCAACCTCTACTTCATTGCTTGAACTCAATCAGTTGGCGTTTCATTATCGTCAAGGAACGCCGGTGCTTGAGAATGTGACGGCGACTTTTCAAAAAGGAACACTGACGACGATCGTTGGTCAGAATGGTGCCGGAAAATCCACGCTTGCGAAAGTGTTGAGTGGTTACCAACGGACGACAGCTGGTCGGATCCTGCTTGACGGAATCGACATCACGAACCAATCGATCGCAGAGCGAGCAGGAACGATCGGATTCGTTCTGCAAAATCCGAATCATATGATTTCGAAGCACCTCGTGCAGGAGGAAATCCGCTACGGGATGCAGGCGCTCGGACTGAGTGAGGCGGAAGAAAACGAGCGTCTCGAGCAGACATTACGTCGTTGCGGATTATATCCGTTTCGTAATTGGCCGATCCAAGCACTGAGTTTTGGTCAGAAGAAACGAGTGACGATTGCTTCGATTCTCGTTCGACGACCGGATATCATGATTCTCGATGAACCAACAGCCGGTCAAGATTATCGGCATTATTCGGATATGATGGACTTTTTAGAAGGATTGAAGCAGGACGGAATGACGTTACTCATCATCACGCATGACATGCATCTCGTCTTAGAATACAGCGATCAAGTCTGCCTCGTGCAAGCTGGGCGTATCCGTTATGCTGGAACATCATTTGGACTGCTGAATCAAGAACAATTGCTGCATCATGCCCATTTAAAACAAACATCGCTCTTTACGCTAGCGCAACACCTCGAAGTCGATCCGGAACGATTCGTCGAGTCCGTGATTACGGCGGAGCGAAAGGAGCGGGAACAATGGCTGTAGAAATGCTTGGCTATATTGAAAAAACGTCACCGATTCATCGATTGACGGGAACGACGAAACTGATCGGATTCTTATTATTTACGACAGCAACGATGTTCACCTATGATACACGTGTCTTACTTGTAATGGGGTTAGTCAGTATCGTGTTATTCCGATTGTCGCGTATCCAGTTTCGGGAAGTCCGCTTCGTCTTGATCTTTACAGCGATTTTCGTCCTGATTAATGCGCTCGCTGTTTATCTGTTCGAACCAGAGCAGGGCGTGGCAATCTACGGATCGCGTCACGTCTTACTTGAAGGAATCGGACGATTTACGATGACCGCAGAACAATTATTTTATCTGTTCAATTTAATCTTAAAATACAGTGTGATCGTTCCGATTGCTGTGTTGTTTCTCGTCACGACCCATCCGACGGAGTTCGCTTCTTCTTTGAATCGGATTGGTGTTCCGTATAAGATCGCATTTGCGGTCTCCTTAGCGCTCCGTTATATTCCGGACGTTCAATCTGATTTCCGGACGATCGCGAACGCTCAAGAAGCACGAGGGATTGCTGTCTCACACGGCTCCCTTTGGCAGCGGGCACGCAATAGCATCCAGATTTTACTTCCGTTGCTATTTACGAGTTTGGAGCGGATTGAGACCGTCAGCAATGCGATGGATCTCCGTGGATTCGGTGCCGGACGAAAGCGAACGTGGTACAACCAACAGACGATGACACGAATCGATTATGTCGCGATCGGCTGTGTGCTACTTTTGACGGTTTTGTCATTCGTCGTCACTTTCTATGATGGTAATCGCTTTTATAATCCGTTTTAAAAATGAGATACGAAAAAGGCAGTGGATGCGTCCACTGCCTTTTGTCATATGACCAATCCGCTTACGCAGATCGTTTTTGATTTTCCCAACGTGGTGAATTCAACAGTTCAATCCATTTCTTGACGGCTGAGATCGTGATGACGATCGCGAGCAGTCCCATCGTTACGGACAAGACCGTATTCAAGATGCTGAAACCTGGAGAATCGGGATTCGCATAGACGTTTGCGACCATCCAGATATCCGCGAACGTTACTGTGATCAGAAGATAGACGAGCGGGATGAACGTCGTCAGCGCATAGACTTTTTTATCGGCGATTTTCAAGATGATCGTCGTTCCGATGATCAAGCCGATTGAAGCCATCAGCTGATTCGATACCCCGAATAATGCCCAAATCGAACCGATGTCACCCGAAAACAGGAGATAGCCCCAGAAGAACGTCCCGAGTGCCGAAGCGAAGATCGCACCTGGAATCCAGTCGACACGTTTGAGTGGTTTGTAGAACTCCCCGAAGAAATCTTGAATCAAGTAACGGGCGACGCGTGTTCCTGCATCGATTGCGGTTAAGATGAAGACCGCTTCGAATAGAATGACGAATTGGAAGAAGAATCCGGCAATCTCTTTGAACCACGGGATGGCGCGGAAGATGAATGTCATACCGACGGCGAGTGAGACGGCACCACCTGTTCGACCTGCCAGATCGAGACCGATTTCACGGGATAAATCATCAAGATAGACCGTGCTCATACCAAGCGTCGCGAATACTTCTGGTGTTGAGTTGATGGCGAAGTAATCACCGACTTCAAGCGATGTCGCAGCGATCAACGCCATGACGGCAACAAGACATTCGACAAGCATGGCACCGAAGGCGACCGGTTTGATGTCACTCCACCGATTGATCATCTTCGGTGTCGTACCAGAACCAACGAAAGCGTGGAAACCAGAAATCGCACCACAGGCAATCGTGATCGAGATGAATGGCCAGACTGGACCAGCGATGATTGGACCACCGCCATCAACGAACTTCGTAAATGCCGGGAATCGAATGTCTGGGTTGATGATGAAGACACCAACGATCAAAGCAAGGAAGACACCGATTTTCATGAAACTCGATAGATAGTCGCGAGGTGCGAGTAAGAGCCACACTGGCAGTGCAGCAGCGAAGAATGCATAAATCGGTAAAGCAATCGCGAGTTGACGTGACGACAGATCGAACCAATCGCCGATGAATGTTTCCGTTAACTGAGGACCAAAACCAATCGCAGCTAGAATCAGTAAGAAACCAACTGTTGAAGCAAGTGCTAAGTTACCACCTTTACGTAAGTAAATCCCAACGAACATCGCAATCGGAATCGTCGAGAAGACAGCGAATGTACCCCATGGGTTATGTTCAAGGGCGTGTAAGACGACCATCGATAGACCAGCCATCGTGATTGTAATGATGAAAAGCATCGCAAGACCGGCACAAAAACCAGCGACGGGACCTAATTCTTTTTTAGCGACTTCAGAGAGCGATTGACCATCTTGGCGCATCGAAGCAAAAAGGACGACCATATCATGGACCGCTCCACCGATGACGGCACCGATTAAGAGCCACAGTAAGCCGGGGAGATATCCGAACTGAGCAGCAAGGACAGGTCCGACGAGTGGACCGGCAGCAGCGATTGCCGCAAAATGGTGTCCGAACGAGACCCATTTGTTCGTTGGGACGTAATCTTTTCCATCCGCTAATTTATGAGCGGGCGTTTCGCGATCATCTTTGATTTTTAAGACTTTCGCAGCCATGAACGTGCCGTAGAGACGATACGCGATTAATAAGATACAGATGACAGCAATAACGATTGGAGTAGCGCTCATCTAAAATTCCTCCTCTTGAATGAACTATGATGGATTTAGTATACAAGTTATGGAAGCGCTTTCTTTGATTTTTAGATGAGTTGTCGGTTTCGTTCGATGAAAGGTTGAAAATGGACCTTGAATCACAAAAAAGAAGCGCTCAAATACCGAGCGCTTCTTTCAGTAGTTTGACATACGTCCGACTGACTGGCACATCAATCTGATGAATTTTTAAATTATAGGCTCCGTTGAACCAAGGTTCGATGGCATCGATTGCTGATAAGTTGACGAGGTATGAGCGGTGAACCCGTAAAAAGCGATGATCTTGAAGCTTTCGTTCAAGTTCGAGTAAGGTCTCGTTCGATGGATACGCATGGTGCTCTGTGACGATCTTCGTCTTTCCGTTCTCAGCGACGATATAATTGATATCTTGAGGAGACAATAATTTCAGTTGTTCGCCCGTCTCGACGGCTAAACGTTCAAGGCGAGGGGCTTTTTTCGGCAGCGGTCGCGCGACTTTTTCAATCGCACGGACAATCCGTGCCGGATCATATGGTTTCAAGATGTAGTCATAGGCATTGAGCTCAAACGCTTCAAGCGCATGAGCATCATACGCCGTCACAAACAAAAGAGCCGGAGGACGTGGCATCGACTTTAAGCGTTTAGCGACTTCAAGACCACTTCCGTCCGTCAGCTCGATATCGAGAAAGACTAAGTCGGGTTGAAGGGAGCGAACGAGTCGTTCGGCTTCCTCGACACTACCGGTTTCCCCGACGACTTCAAGACCGGCTGCGGTCACGTGATAACGGAGCTCGTCACGTGCGAGCGGTTCATCTTCAATCAACAAGGTGCGCATGCTGAATCTCCTTTCTGACTTCAATCGGGAGACGAATCGCGATCGTCGTGCCGTTTTGACCGTCACTCGTGATCGTAAACTGTCCCTTTTCACCATATAAACTTCGAATCCGTTCTGCCGTATTGAATAATGCGGTACCGGTGCCTGAGGACGGAACGACTTCTCGACCGAGACGGGCAAGGCGCGAGGCGTCAATCCCGCGTCCGTTGTCGACGACTTCGAGACACAGCTGGTCTGCCTCACACCATGCCGTCACCCCGACATATCCTGTCTGTTCAGAAGAAAACGCATGAAGGAACGCATTTTCGATCAATGGTTGTAAGATGAACGGTGGAACGAGTAAAGCCGTCGTCTCGTCTGCTAAATCGATATCGAGAAACGGGCGATTCGGAAAACGAGCGGCTTCAAGAGATGTGTATGCTTCGATGTGCTCGAGTTCCTTTTGGAGCGGAATTTTCGTCGATCGTGCGCCTTGGAGGTTACTGCGGAAGAACGTCGACAATTCGAGCAACAACGTGCGTGCTTGTTCGACATCCGTCCGGCACAGTGCATAAATCGTATTGATCGCATTAAACAGGAAGTGGGGATGAATTTGTGCTTCGAGTGCCCGGATCTCGGCATCCTTCAGTAAACCGGCTTGCCGCTCTGCGTTCCCGAGTGCTAGTTGTGTCGAGAACAGTTTCGCTAATCCTTCAATGAGTTCGACTTCGACGGCGTCGAGCAATTCGGCATGAGGATAATAGACTTTCAACGTCCCGATCGTCGTTTCCCCGACGATGAGCGGAGCGATGATGCCGGCTTGAAGCGGACAATCCGTTACGGGACAGCCGATATCGAGTCGTTCCGTCACAAGACGAACTTGTCCGTCTTGCAAGACATGCTCAGTCGGTTTCGTCGTCCAGTGACTCCCAGCTTGATGGTGGTCGCTCCCGATACCGATATGGGCCAGGATGATGGAACGATCCGTCAGTGAGACGGCTTCGGCTCGCGTTTGCTGCAACAGAATTTCCGCGACAGCTTCTGCCGTATGGATATGTAGACCACGCGTCAGATGCGGAAGCGTCAAATCGGCGATATGCAACGACCGTTCGGCTTCTCGTGCCCGAACCGTTTCCTCTTCTCGCGCAGCAAGGCGGATGATCGATAAGAACAACCAGACACCGAGGACGTTGATCAGTGTCATCGGTAAGAAGATGAACTGGACGAGTTCGACTGCCGCATCAAAGGGGCGGGCGAATAGTAAAATCAACGACATTTCAAACAGCATTAAAAAAGCAGTCAGACACACGGGCAATAATGCTTGGCTACTGAGACGGTCGCGCCAATAGGAGCGTAAGAGACCGCTGACACCACCGGCGATGACGGTCGAAAGCGCGCAAGCGAACGCTGTGAATCCGCCGAGGGAATACCGGTGAACCCCGACGATGAGTCCGGTCATCAATCCACCGAGCGGACCAGCGAGCAGTCCGCTGATGACGACGATCATCGTTCGTGTGTTTGCAATCGCTGATGTTCCGTCGACTTCTTCGAGCCAAGCATGGGGTAAGAATTCAGCTAAATCGACTTTGACCCCTGTATAGTTACTTAAAATGCCGTACGTCGCAAAAAACAGGACGAGAACACGGAATTGCCAGCCTGCTTCCGGTTGACGCAGTAGCCGTCGTGTCGGTCCCCACTGGGCGAGGATGAACGCTAAGATGATCATGATACCAAGTCGTTCGAGTAAAAAAGGAATCAATTCTAACATGTGCATTCCTCCATTCGAGTTAAGTGTAAACGCTCGTAAAAAAGAGAGCAATGCCGGCACACAAAAAAGCCGTACTCGCTCGGTTTAAGAGGGAGTACGGCAGACTTACTTATTGTGCGTCTTTATCGAACGTGATCCGTGCGATCGCGTCATGTTGGTGAATCGTTTCTTCGTTACGGCATTCGACGTAGAACGAAGCGATTGGGTCCATTTCGTACAAGTCAGCAGCAATCAAGCGAACCATATCTTCTACGAAACGTGGGTTTTCGTATGCCATCTCTGTCACGCGCTTTTCATCCGGACGTTTGAGTACTGGGTGAAGTGGCGCTGAGGCATTGGATTCTGCAGCATCAAGCAATGATTGTTTCCAGTCAAAGTCTTCTGCTTCATCACGTAACGATGCTTCCATCGTGACGTAACCACGTTGGTTGTGAGCACTGTATTCGCTGATTTCTTTTGAACATGGGCAAAGTGTCGTGACGTTGATCGTCAAGCCGACAGACAACGTCGCTTCGTCCGTTTCCGTGTTGACGCTGACCGTTTGCCATACTTCGGCATTCATCAAGCCACTAAGACCTGTTGCAGGTGCTTTACGTGTGAAGAACCATGGATAACGGATCGTCAATTGACCTTCCGTTTGTTCCATGCGGTCTGCTAAATCACGCGCGAATTGAATGAGTGACTCGTTCGTGACCGTCCAACCTTCGTTGTGGTATTGATCAAGTTGCTCCGTTAAACGGCTCATGTTGATCCCTTTACGGTCTTGTACGAGTGATGTCGACAGTTCAAACGTCGCGACTGTCGCTTGTGTGTTGTCTCCGTCTTGGATGACGACAGGATGTTTGACGTTCGAGATTCCGACAGCATCTAGTGCGAACAGGAAGTTCTTCGGTGTATTTTGCAAGTCGACCATCTTATCTTTTTCAGTCGGTTTTGTTCCTTTGATCGGTGGTACCGAACCGAACAGCTTATGGCGCTCTTCTTTTGTTGGTAACGTAATCGGGTAGGTAGACATATTCATTGGCCCCTTTGTCCTTTTGTAGTGTTTCAATAGTAATAACATGACAGGAATGCTAGAGACGAGCAAGTCTGATGATTCCGCAAATGTGTTTCATCTTTTCATCGCTAGAAGTATTGTCTTGAATTTTATCACGAACGTTCGATAAACGAAACTCGCACGACTCAAAATCGACACATTCTACATCTGTAGGAATAACTTACTTGCAATCGGGTATACTATCCTATAGTATATGTTCAGGTGAACGTGTAATCATTGTTTTTTCGTCATGGTCAATAATTGAAGTTTTTTTATTTTACAGGTAGTAAGAGAAAGGGATGACAGAGATGGATTGGCAGTTACTATTACAGTATGCCTGGGTCGTACTCGTCTTGATCGCGCTTGAAGGATTACTTTCAGCGGATAATGCACTCGTACTCGCGGTCATGGTCAAGCACTTACCAGGAGAACAACAAAAGAAAGCACTTTTTTATGGACTAGCTGGAGCGTTCGTCTTACGATTCGCGGCATTGTTCGCGATTTCGTTCCTCGTCGATATTTGGCAAATCCAAGCACTTGGAGCGGCGTACTTGCTCATCATGGGACTACGGCATATTTATAAGACCGTTAAAGCCAGAAAGCTCGGTGAGAACCATGGGGCTGAAAATGAGCTAGATGAAGAACCGAAGTCGGAAGAGCCAGTTTCAAAAGGTGAATTCTGGCGGACAGTTGCGAAGATTGAATTTGCAGACTTAGCGTTTGCTGTCGATTCGATTCTTGCAGCAGTAGCACTTGCCGTTGCCCTTCCAAACTGGGGATCAGGCGAAATCGGTGGTTTGAACACAGGTCACTTCATCGTCATCTTAACAGGTGGTTTGATGGGTGTCGTCTTGATGCGTTTCGCAGCACGTGTCTTTGTTAAATTACTCGCAGAGCGCCCAGGTCTTGAGACAGCAGCGTTTGCGATTGTTGCCTGGGTTGGTGTGAAGCTAGCCGTTCTTGCGCTCGAACACCCGAAATACCACGCATCAATCGAAGGAACAATCTTTGAAGCCTTAAAACTTCCTGAAGGATTTGCCCACAGTACACCGTGGCAGGCTTTCTTCTGGACAGTCATGGTCGGTCTTGCTCTTTGGGGTTGGTTCTCTTCACCAAAAACGAAACCAAATCCAGATGCTGAAAAGAAAGTTGATCAAAACTTATAAGAAATGGAAACGATCCGTCGATGACGGGTCGTTTTTTTGTGTTAGGTTTTCTTAAACAATGGGAATAAAACACAAGGTTAAGTACTTGAGTCGAGCTTTCATCTTTTTCTTTCCGATCGACCGGCATATAATAAATAGACTGAACAATAAAGGGGATTCGTTAGTATGGATATTGGATTAATTACACAGTATGCGACCGTCGGGCTCGTACTGATCATCTTGCAAGGATTACTATCCGCCGACAATGCGATGGTCATGGCGGTCCTCGTCCGACCGTTACCAGACGATCAACGTAAAAAGGCGCTTTTCTATGGTCTCGTCGGAGCACTCGTCTTACGTTTCGTGGCAATCTTCTTTGCTTCGTACTTAGCGACGATTTGGGAACTTCAAGCACTCGGGGCAATTTATCTCTTTTATGTCGCGTTTAAAGGAATCGTCGAGGCACGATCGAATAAACACCAAGTACCGGACACGATTGCCTCACAAAAAGCCTCACCGAACTTTTGGTGGACGGTCGTGAAAGTCGAGTTCTCTGACTTGGCGTTCGCTGTCGATTCAACGCTTGCTGCTGTCGCCATGGCAACGACATTACCGATGGTTGGTGGAACGATCGGTGGTCTGAATACAGGACAATTCTGGGTCGTCTTCTTCAGTGGGATCATTGGTCTCGTCATCATGCGTTACTTCGCGAGCTGGTTCGTCGTCTTGCTCCAAAAGCGACCAGGCATCGAAGAAGCTGCCTTTTGGCTCGTCGCATGGGTTGGTGTAAAACTGGTCGTCATGACACTCGCGCATCCGTCAATCGACGTCTTGCCGCATGAGTTTCCAGAGAGTACACTATGGCAAACGATCTTCTGGGTCGTACTTGCTCTGATTTTAATCATTGGTTGGTTCCGTAGCGGAAGCAGTTCAACCAAATCAGCAAAATAATACAATGGCGGGCAGGGTACTCTCTGTCCGTCTTTCGTTAGGAGAGATTTCATGCAAAACGGTAATTTCATTCGGATGCTGACGCGGATGCAAAACGTTCCACGGTGGGATGAATATGCACCACGTTTTCCGGATAACGCAGCCAGTCACAGCTTTCGTGTTGCCTTATTCAGTTTGATGGCAAGCTATTTAGAAGAAGCAGACGGGCAAACACCAGTCGATCGCCTGACATTGCTCGGAAAAGCCTTATTCCATGACATGAACGAAGTCATCACCGGACCAATCAAACACCGGACAAAAAAAGAGCCAACGTTACATGCACACATTCAGGCAATGGAACAACAAGCAAGTGAACAGCTCGTTGCCTTACTCTCAAAGTCGCTTCAACCAGCGTTCACGACATACCTCGTGCATGCAGAGGATGAATCGCCGGAAGGGCGGATCGTCGAAGCCATCGATACGTTCGATGCGATGTTGTATGCACGAAGGGAAGCACGGATGACGGAGTCCGTCTTTTTCGAACAAAAAGCAGCGGAATTACAGGCTGTTCTAGAACGACACCCACTCGTTTCAATCCGTCGCTTGACACAGTCGGTCATGGAAGAGGATGAGATGTCTCATTTCATTGAAAACGTCTTGATGATGGATACGATTCGGCGCTGGAAAGGACGTTTCAATACGATTGATGATAACGACGCGACACATGCGTTTCGAGCAGCCTCGCTTGGTATCTTCAATGGTCTGATTGAATCAGAGAAGTACGGCGTCACGATCGACATCGAAGAAGTCGTCTCGCGTCTCTTGTGTCATGATCTCGTTGAAGGAACGACGGGAGATGTTCTTGGACCTGTCAAACATGCGACACCGGTCACAGCAGCAGCCTTCGAAGCTTACGAACGGGCAGAAGGAGAGACGTTGATCAATAATCTACCGAAAGAAATCCGAGCACCGTTCCGTCGGTTCGTCGTTGAAGCAAAAGACGAGACATACGAAGGACAGATGGTCGATGTGATCGATAAACTCGACGCATTGATTAAAATGAACATGGAACGGAAGTTGAACGGGGTCGAGTATGAGACCGGTTACCGCGCACAACTCAAAAAGGTTCAGATGACATATGAAAATCCATCGGTCGTCTTTTTCCTCGCTTATGTCTTGCATGATTTGGATTACGTGACGTCATGACGAAAGAAACCATGACCCCACGCCGCTTAACGTTGATCTTGATCCTCGGTTCGCTTGCTGCACTCGGACCGCTCTCGATCGACATGTATCTACCTGCTTTTCCAGATATGTCACGCTCGTTTGATGCGAGTGCATCACTGATCCAATTAAGTTTGACGGCTTGTATGCTCGGAATGGCGCTCGGACAATTGATTGTTGGTCCGCTGAGTGACGTTCGCGGACGTAAACGACCGCTGATGGTTGCTCTGCTCGCATATCTGCTCGCTTCTCTCGCCTGTGCGATGGCACCGACGATCGAAGTGTTGATCGCGCTTCGATTCATCCAAGGGGCAGCTGGAGCGTCAGGAATCGTCATTTCCCGGGCAATCGTTCGTGACTTGTTTGACGGACCTGAATTGACGCGGTTTTTTGCTGCCTTGTCACTCGTCAACGGAACGGCACCGATTCTCGCACCCGTCATCGGGGGACAGTTGCTTCGGTTCGGTGACTGGCATTTCGTCTTCTACTTGCTTGCGATTTTAAGCACAATGATGTTACTTTCCGTCGCACTCCGTTTACCGGAAACGCTTCCGCTTGATAGACGTGTCGAAGGAAACCTGACGACGACGTTGAAGACGTTCGGACGCTTGTTGACGGATCGCGTCTTCATCGGCTATGCGTTCGCGCAAGCATTCGTCATGGGCGCGATGTTCGCCTACATCTCCGGTTCCCCGTTCGTCTTACAAAATATTTATGGCGCTTCACCGCAACAGTTCAGTTTTTTGTTCGGTTTAAACGGAATCGGAATCATCTTAGCAGCACAGATCGCCGGTCGCCTTGCGGGTCGTGTCGATTCAGAGCGGCTGATGCGAATCAGTTTGACAATCGTTGCGAGTGCGAGTATCTTATTGTTCCTCGCCTTGACGTTAACGGATCAGCTGATCTTCGTCATGATTCCACTATTCTTCGTCGTTTCAAGCGTCGGTTTGATCTCGACACTCGGTTTTACTTTAGCGATGCAAAATTACGGAGCAACGGCAGGCAGTGCCTCGGCTCTTTTAGGGCTCTTGCCGATGCTCGTCGGCTCGCTCGTGTCACCACTCGTCGGGATCATGGGAGAACAATCGGCTGTTCCGATGGGACTGATCATCATGACCTTAGATTGCCTGGCGCTCATTCTCTATTATGGTCTGATTGTTCGTCGACCGAATCGTTCATAAACGCTAATTATTCAAAAACGTTTGTCCTCTGTAGGGGATGAACGTTTTTTTCTTTTAGTGAAAGGAAAATAAATGGAATTCATTTTGAAACATTTTCTAAAAAATAAGCGTAGAAGAGAAAGAAAGCCAGTACTTCAGAAAGGAGTGGAGCGATGAAACAGGAGTTGCAGCGTGAACGAGAACCGTCGATTGAGGCAAGATTAGCACGTCATTTTGCCGCACAGAAAAAATACTTACGCCGTCAAGAAGAGGCAATCGATCAACGAGACAAAGAATTGGCTCGTTTATTGTTTGAGGAAAACCGGACTGCTTATCAAAGGGCTTACCACGAACTGTATGGCTCACATACTTACATCGAGGTGAACGAAGATGGACGTTAGTACACTTTATTTATATGCGTTAGCGGCCGCTGCTTGTGGTGTGTTTGTGTCTATCCTATTCTCAGACGTCATTCCAGGCGTCGACCAAATCTTTCATCCCACGTTGATCTTATCTTTTGTCATCATCACGTCAGCGATCGGATTCGGACTCGAACAGCTCAGTCCGCTTCGTTCGATGTTGATTTTAATCATCAGCAGTGTGATTGCGATATTAGTGACGACGCTGATGCATATCTTTTTATTCGTTCCGATGGCACAAGCCGAACAGTCGCTTGGATTTTCGGAACAGATGCTAGAAGGTCGCAGCGCAACCGTCATCGTGCCGATTCCGACTGAAGGATATGGTGAAATCTTACTTGATGACGTCTCAGGACGCGTATCAAAGTCAGCCGTTCTGTTTGAAGGACCTGCCTTACCACAAGGCACGAAGGTGCTCATCATCGAAATCAAACAAGGCGTCGCGTCTGTCGTGACGTACCCCCAACAATGGAAAAAGGAGATGTTTACATGAATCCAGTGTTAATCGTATCAATCGTCGCGGTCGCGTTGATTGTTGCATTGATCGTCCTATTCATTACGAAGTACCGAACAGTTGGTCCGGAAGAAGCGTTGATCGTATCGGGTAGTTATCTCGGAGGACGCAACGTCAATACCGATGAGTCCGGCAACCGAGTGAAGATTATTCGCGGCGGCGGAACATTCGTGTTACCTGTCTTCCAACAAGCGACACCACTGAGCTTGTTATCGAGTAAACTCGAAGTCACGACACCCGAAGTCTATACGGAGCAAGGTGTACCGGTCATGGCAGACGGTACAGCGATCATCAAGATCGGTAGCTCGATTTCTGAGATTGCGACGGCAGCGGAGCAGTTCCTCGGAAAATCAAAGGAGGAGCGAGAAGGCGAAGCACGTGAAGTCCTTGAAGGACACTTGCGTTCGATTCTCGGGTCGATGACCGTCGAAGAAATTTATAAGAACCGTGATAAGTTCTCACAAGAAGTCCAGCGGGTCGCGTCTCAAGACCTGGCGAAGATGGGACTCGTCATCGTTTCCTTTACGATCAAAGACGTCCGTGACAAGAACGGATACTTAGAATCACTCGGGAAACCGCGGATTGCACAGGTTCGCCGTGATGCGGACATCGCAACGGCAGACGCGGAAAAAGAGACACGCATCAAACGGGCGGAAGCTTCAAAAGATGCGAAAAAAGCAGAACTCGAACGTGCGACAGAAATCGCTGAAGCGGAAAAAGAAAATCAATTGAAGATGGCAGATTACCGCCGTGAACAAGATATCGCGAAGGCGAAAGCCGACCAAGCGTATGATCTTGAGAATGCACGCGCGCAACAAGAAGTCACCGAGCAACAGATGCAAATCAAAATCATCGAGCGTCAAAAACAAATCGAGCTCGAAGAACGCGAAATCCTCCGTCGTGAGAAACAATATGATGCGGAAGTCAAAAAACGCGCCGATGCCGATCGGTACTCGATTGAGCAAGCTGCCCAAGCGGACCGTGCGAAGCAATATGCGGAAGCAGATGCAACGAAATACCGGATCGAGGCATCGGCAAAAGCAGATGCAGAACGAATTCGTCTGGATGGTCTTGCGAAAGCGGACGCTGAGCGGGCGCAAGGGGAAACAGAAGCGGAGATCATTCGTTTGAAAGGTCTTGCGGAAGCAGAAGCAAAAGAAAAAATCGCGCAGGCGTTCGAACAATTCGGACAAGCAGCGATTCTCGACATGGTCATTCGGATGATGCCAGAGTACGCGAAAGAGATTGCAGCACCACTCGGCAACATCGATAAAATTACAGTCGTTGATACAGGTAGTGGTGAAGGTGGCGGTGCGAACCGTGTCACCGGTTACGCAACGGATTTGATGGCGTCACTGCAAGAAACGTTAAAAGCGTCGTCAGGATTAGATGTCAAAGAGTTGATCGAGAACTTCTCCGGTAAAGGAACAGCAAAACCGTTGACGGTCAACTTGAATTCCCATGATGCGGTGGCAGCGTCGAAAACAGAAGACTGATGGCAATCCGCGTCTTATTGATTGTGTTCGCACTCCTGCTTTTTCATGTCGCTTGGCCGCTTCCATGGTATGCACTGGCGGTACTAGGTGGCGTCATTGGAATCATCAAAGGGTACACATCGGATGACGGAATCGCGAATATATTTAACATGAAGAAGGTATCTTACTCACTTTACGATCGACAAACACGTCAGGAAGCCGTTCTCGCTTTGATGTGCAGTTTGTTGACGGTCGACTTCCCGTACTGGTTCGCTGGGGTGACGACAGGAATCACGTGGCGTGATGCCGGATATGTTGGTTTCGAAGTAGTGTCGACACTTCTGTTCGCTTACTTCTTATTCCGTTTCCTATGTCTGAATCTATTCCAACCGTTCTCGGTACCGGAAAGAAGGGAGCAAAGAAATGGATAGTTTATTTCTACTGCAAGATCGTTGGATGCTGTTGCTTCCGTTCCTCGTCGTCTTCTTGATCAACGTCGGGTTATTGACTGCCCTTCTTAAGAAGCGACGTGATTTACCGAAGCTGTTAGTCTTCGGAATGAGTGGGATGGCGATCGTGTTCATCGTCTCTTCGCTTGGATTAAGCATGGCACTGCTGTTCTTCGGATATAATTCATAAAAAACGGGGCAGACTCTAAACAGAGTCTGTCCCGTTTTGTCGTACTATAAGATAAGGATGAATGCCATTAACGTGGAAGGTCATACCCAATGACGACGAGTCCCGGTCCAGTATGTGAACCGATGGCTGCGCCAGCGATCGTCAAGATGACTTCGCTTGGTGAAAAATGAGCTTCAATCAATTGTTTTAATTGTTCTGCCCGTTCAATCGAATCCCCGTGCCCAATCATGATCCGATGTCCGTCGATCGCTGGACGTGCTTCTTCCATCCACTCGACAATCCGGTTCATGACTTTTTTCTGACCACGGATTTTTTCTTTTGGAATCAACTTCCCGTCTTCGACTGTCAACAGTGGCAAGATCGATAAGAGACCACCAATGAAGGCGCTAGCTCGCGAAACGCGTCCACCGCGCATCAAATATTCGAGTGATTCGACTGTAAACAGATGACGAATCGTATTCACCTTGGCTTCAGCGTAAGCCACTGTTTCTTCAAACGAATGCGTCTTTGCATACTCTGCGACGTCGAGAACGAACAATCCTTGTCCCGTTGAAGCGGTTTTCGTATCGAGTACGAGATAAGGAACGTTCGGATATTTTTCAGCGAGTTCCTCTGCTAGCATCTTCGCGGTTTGAAATGTTCCCGATAATTCGCTCGAGAAGGCGAGGTAGAGGAAGGGATCCCCTTGTTCGAAGTGACGCGTGAACACCTCGACCATCCGGCTGACTTCTGCTTGGAATGTCTTTGGTGCTGCACCGTCACGCATCTTATCATACAGTTGTTTTGGAGATATCGATTCTCCGTCGAAGAACGTGTCTTCGTCGATCAATACGCCGAATGGCATGACCGTAAAATCATAAGCATCTAACATGTCTTTTGGTGCATCAGCACCACTATCTGTGATCAATCGGATCATCACGTTCTCTCCTTTCTTAACCTAGGGCTTTTTCGTTTCGATCAAGCATCCGACTCAAGTTGACGCCGAAACGCTGATTCTCGAGTTCCGTCAAAGTTGCGGGCGTCAAATCAGCGCCGAGCGCAAGTAACGCTTCATATGCACGACGTAAGCACTCCTCGACCGTCAAGGAAGTACCGAGCAGTTCCTCAAGTGACGCCATCGTTTCCGGAACGACAGTCGGATAGACGAATTTCGTCGTCTCACCTTGAAGCGCTGCCGCGTAAAAGTCACGGACTAAAGCGGCGCGTTGACTTCCGCTTCCATTGACACAAAGATAGATTTGAACGGCAACTCCTCCACGAACACGACGCTGGGAGATACCAGCGAATTTTTTACCGGCAATCGATAAGTCATAAGAACCGGGACAATACGATCCGACGACTTCACCAGCGACGATCGCGTCCGTTTCTTGTGCGAACATGCGGCGAACGAGCGCAAGCATCGCTTCATAACCGCTGTCGATATCAATCCCACCGCGTTCCGGTAAGACGAGTGAAATATTCAAGACACCGGCGTCGAGGACGACGGCAAGACCACCTGAGTTACGAACGACGGGCGAGAAACCATGTTCATGCAGAACGGCTACACCGTCAGCAAGATGAGGAAGACGGGCATCCTGGATGCCGAGGACGACGGTTTCGTGGTGAATCCAAGAGCGGAGTGCGGCTCCTTCTGTTGCAACGGAGGCACATAATGTGTCGTCCATCGCAAACGATTGTGTCGCATGGAAAGCAGTTCCGAGTGACGTTTGATCAAAAATACGATAATGTTCTTGTTTTAAGAGTTCGATTCCCATAGGCTCGTTCCTTTATTGTAGATTTGCGACATCATTATAGCACAGGGTGTGTAAAGTTTCTGTGCGAAGCGCCGCGCGAGACAGGAATCCTTGGAAACAAAACCGAACAACAACGACATAGACTCGATTTAAAGGAGAGAAACATATGTATCAATCATTAGGACAATTAAAGGAAACGAAGGTCTTCAAAGATCCTGTTCATCGCTATATCTATGTCAGTGATCAGTTAATTTGGCAACTGATCGGTACACGTGAATTTCAGCGACTACGCCGGATCAAGCAACTGGGAACATCATTTTTGACGTTTCATGGAGCAGAGCACACACGGTTCCATCATTCGCTCGGTGTCTATGAAATCACGCGCCAACTGATCGATGTATTCAACGGTCGTGCCGATTGGGACGATCAGTACCGGGAGTTGACGCTGGCTGCGGCACTCTTACACGATGTCGGACACGGTCCGTTTTCGCACGCATTCGAGAACGTCTTCGGTGTTAACCACGAGACGTGGACAGAGCGGATCATCCTCGGGGATACGGAAATCAAGAAAGTCCTCGACCAAGTCGGAGACGGATTTGCGGAAGAAGTAGCGTCTATCATCAACAAGACGCATCCGAATCAACTGCTCGTCACGATGATCAGCTCACAACTTGACGTCGACCGGATGGATTACTTATTACGCGATGCGCACTTTGCCGGTGTCAGCTACGGAAAATTCGATCTCGAGCGGATGCTTCGGGTATTGCGTCCTGCCCATAATCAGATGGTTGTCAAACAATCAGGGATGCATTCGATCGAAGACTACATCATGCGAAGGTATCAGATGTATTGGCAAGTCTACCTGCATCCGGTAACACGGTCGAGTGATTACCTATTAAAGGCTATTCTTGAGCGGGCGCAGGAGTTGTACCTGTCCGCATATCCGTTTGCGATTGCACCGATTCATTTGATGCCGCTATTTGATCAGAAGATGGAGTTGCGTGATTTCCTTGGGCTCGATGAGACGATCGTCTACTTTTACTTTCAGCAGTGGGCGAACGAGCAGGATCCAATCCTTGCTGATCTCTCGAGGCGATTCGTTGACCGAAAGTTGTTCAAGTATGTCGATTATCCGGCTGAAAAGCGTGAACTCGTCCACGATAAGTTGTGTGAGTTGTTTGAAGCAATCGGCTTGAATCCGACGTATTATCTGCTTGAAGATAAACTCAGTCGTCTTCCTTACGATTTATATGGAGATAACGGTGAAATTAGTAAGCAACCGATCATGTTACAGATGAAGGATGGGCAGATGAAAGAGATTTCGCAAGTTTCACCACTCGTTCAAGCCATCGCGACGTCACGCCAGACGGATGAGAAGCTGTTCTTCCCGCAAGAAATTTTGCACGACTTGCGCGAACATGCGAATGAGAAGATGCAGATCGACCAGTTATTGATTGGTAGTGTGACATCATGATATCGTCCGCTGTCCTTACGAAAATCTTGCAACAGCTTGGACAGGAGGGAGGAGAGGTCGAAGTCTTAAAAGGCGCGACATCCTCCCTTGTTTTTCGGGTCGGTGAGGGAATTCTTCGTGTCCATACGAATCAAGACTGGCTACATGAGGAGCCGGATCTTGTCTTGCACGAGGTGTTTGCGTTACAAGCAGCAGGTGACTTAGCACCAGATGTGTTGGACTATCAAACTGATGTTAGAGACGAAGTACCGCCGTGGTTATATATGACGCGTTCACCGGGAGAGATCCGGCTTGATCAGGTGGATGAGCAGTATGTCGAACGATTGGCACAGATGCTCGCGGCAATCCATTCGCTACCGGTACCAGAATCTCGATACGTCTATCAGCCGTATGCGACGGAACGTCACGTTCCGACGTGGACGCAGCATCCGGAGAGATGGCGTCAGCTACTGGCGGTCGAACCGGACGAAAGTCAAACGATCCGATTCATTCATCGGGATTTTCATCCGGTCAATGTGTTATACGAAATAAATGGAACGTGCCATACGATTGATTGGATTAATGCGTGTGTAGGTCCCATTGAAGTCGACCTTGCGCATTGTCGTTTGAATCTTGCCTTGCTTGAATCCATTGAGATGGCGGATCATTTTTTAAAAAGTTACCTCAAACAGACGAAACGTTCTTACGATCACGCGTGGGATATTCGGGCTGTTTTTGATTTTGGACCTGAAACGATCGACGTCTATCCGGGGTGGAAAGCATATGGAAGGCAAAACCTTAGTCAGGACAATGTTCGGGAACGCTTGGAAAAGTTTGTCTTGAAAGTCTATGAAAATAACGAAAGCGGTTACTAAATGAACTTTTCCTCTTGTAGTTCTTCGAAATATTGATTATTCTATTACTTGGAAAGAGATTAAACGTCAGACATCGTACGAATGTACAACTGATAAACAACTAATAGATAGAGGGGTACTTCATGAAATATCTTATCGCACTACTCGGACTGGCTATCGTTTTCGGCTTGGCACTCCTTGTCAGCAGTAACCGTAAAGGCATCAAATTGAAACCGCTTGCGGTCATGCTAGTTCTTCAGCTCGTACTTGGGTTCATTTTACTCAATACATCGTTCGGATATATCGTCATTCGTGGCGTCGCGAAAGTCTTTGAAAAACTGCTTAGTTATGCGGCAATCGGAATTGATTTCGTCTTCGGTGGTTTAGCGAACGAAGGCGCACAACCATTCTTCATCAATGTTTTGCTCCCGATCGTCTTCATCTCTGCTTTGATCGGGATTCTACAATTCACGAAGATTTTACCACTCTTAATGCGCGGTATCGGTTTCGTCCTATCAAAAGTCAACGGTATGGGACGTCTTGAGTCTTACAACGCGGTTGCTTCAGCTGCGATCGGACAATCAGAAGTATTCATCACAGTTAAAAAACAAATCGGTCAATTACCAGCAAACCGTCTCTACACATTGTGTGCGTCAGCGATGTCGACGGTTTCGATGTCGATCGTCGGTGCATACATGACGATGGTAGAACCGAAATATGTCGTTACAGCAATCGTATTGAACTTGTTCGGTGGTTTCATGATCGTCTCGATCATCAACCCATACACGGTTGATCCGGAAGAAGATATTCTTGAAATCGTCGAAGAAAAACAAACGTTCTTCGAAATGCTCGGCGAATACATCATGGATGGATTCAAAGTCGCAATCATCGTTGGTGCGATGTTGATCGGTTATAACGCCTTGATCGGTATGGTCAACGATATCTTCTTGATGGTTCTAAACATCTCGTTCCAAGAAATCCTCGGATACATCTTTGCACCGTTCGCTTTCATCATGGGTATTCCATGGGCGGAAGCTGTCAGTGCCGGTAGTGTCATGGCAACGAAATTGATCACGAACGAATTCGTTGCGATGTTGAGCCTTCCAGAATACTCAAAAGAATTCTCGGAACGCACACTCGGAATCGTTTCTGTCTTCTTGATCTCGTTTGCGAACTTCTCGTCAATCGGAATCATCGCTGGTGCGGTTAAAGGATTGAACGACCGCCAAGGAAGCGTTGCGGCTAGTTTTGGTCTGAAGTTACTCTACGGCGCAACACTCGTCAGTGTCTTGACGGCAATCGTCGTCAGCGTCTTGCTTTAAGAGATACACTTATAAAAGAGCAATGGATCATTGATCCATTGCTCTTTTTGTCTGTCATTTAGTCGTACCGTGCGACGCAATCCCGACACGGACGCGATGATGGGTTCCGTCACGGTAGACTTCAACGGCGAACTGCGCGACGTTTTCCCGGGGAATCGGTCCTGTCGGTGCAGTGAAGCGTGTCGCCTCGATCAACAGGTCGTCAGCAGCAAGTGCTTTGTCTTCCGTCAGTTGTGTTGGGCAGATGACGGTGAAGTCGACGTCTGCATCCTTTAAGGTCAAATAAGCTTTCAAGTGATCCTCTGCTGCAATCGTCGAGCGTCGACGGGACTCACTCGATTGGAAACGATACTTTCCTGGTTCTTCTGATGCATCGAGAATGCCTGCTGTACCGATGAAGACGATCCGTTCGATACCTACTTCCTTCATCTTCGTGACGAGATGTGGAATCGCTGTCGAGAGTACCTGCTGTTGATCGGTACCGAGACAACTGAAGACAGCGGTACTTCCTGCGAGTGCTTGTTCGAGATCATCTGGATTTGTCGCATCTCCCGTCAGGATATGAAGGCGATCATGGACGGGTAAGCCCGGTGACGTGGAACGTACGAGTGCACGAACGTCGTAGCCATCTTCTAATAATCGATCAATCAAAGGTCGACCCGTTCGACCGGTCGCACCAAGTACAGTAACAGTAGTCATAAGAATTCCTCCTTAGAGATCAAGTAGATGGGAAAAAGAGACGCACGGTAACGACCGGACGTCTCTTGTTGTTTATTTATCCGCGAACATGACGCCAGCTTGACCGTAATCTGTTTTTTCCATCTCTTCGATGAAGACCGTGATGTTTTCTTTAGGAGCATTCGTCGTTTCCGACACCGCTTCCGTGACTTTTTCAATCAAAGCGCGTTTTTGTTCGACTGTACGACCCGATAACATTTTAACCGTAACATATGGCATGACTTCATTTCCCCCTCTAGCATGATGACGATACGCCATCAGTATAGCGCATTCGATAGGGGATTCGTCAATTCGAACATCGTTTTCGAAAAAGAAGGGTATAAGGTAGGAGCTATTCTTGTCGGAAGCGAAGGTAGTCATACACATACGACAGAAAAGGAGAGACATATGGACGCAATCATACGGAAGAAGATTCATACGTTACTGATTTTTGATCGGGCGTTACCGGAAGATACGAATTATCCGTTGTCTGGTGCTAAAGGACTCGAAGTCGCAGATATCGTCTTTGAACAGAACATTCCATTCGGACGACTCGTAACGGATAAAGAACTCGCTCAACTGCTGAATCAAAAAGAAGCAAAGCGATACGGGATGTTGACGTTGCTTGAAGACGATGTACGTTTCAAACCGTTGTTTCAAAATCGAAAACCGACGGCTGACATGGAAGAAGAGGTCGAGGCGAAGGTACGCGAACTCGCGCATCAGTTACGTGCGATTCGGTCGCGGTGTTCTTCGCTGGAACGTCTCTTTTTGTTCGGTCGTGCGGCGCAAACCCTGTTTGACCGCGCTTTGCTTCATCTTGAAGAGGTCAATCCTCCGGCACATGAGGAAATTGCGTCCATGACGTGTTATCGTCTCCCGACGATTCGCCGAGCATCAGAGGAACAATTACAGTTACTTCGTTATGAGTGACTGGTTGCAGACACCTCGGAATACGGTATGATA
The DNA here is from genome assembly GCF_024436095.1 of Exiguobacterium sp. LL15. Lineage (NCBI taxonomy): Bacteria > Bacillati > Bacillota > Bacilli > Caryophanales > Exiguobacterium > Exiguobacterium sp. LL15. The sequence goes on from NZ_JANFNX010000002.1 coordinate 105,435, forward strand.
GAAGCAACAGGATTAAAAGGGGACAAAACACGATGGAAAAAAAGATTAACTTTAATATCATTTCAGATAACTCTACAGACGGTCACGGAGGATTTGGTGTCGGGACACTTAGCTTAAATAGTATGTCACCCGTCATCATTTCTCCTGAAGACGGTGAAGCTTACATCGACATGGGTGCGATGCACGCGAAAGCAGCAATCGAGAAACGCGTCAAGTTCACGACGGATAAAGCCGATACGCCGAATGGCAAACTGTACTGGATCGTCTGGGTGACGGTCGGTCGTAAGCCAGAAGGATTCTATTACGGTGGTGTGGCTGCGTGCGATCTGCTAGTCGATGCGGAAGCGCGTCGCGGATTCAAGATTCTTGCTGATCACGTCAATAAGATGGATAAATCTCTTAAAGGACGGATTGTCGTCGATCATATGGATGAGCGTTCAAAAGAATTGTTACGTGATTTCTTGCAGACACACAAACCTGAGATGTGGGAAAATGCTGACGCTGCTTTACATGAAGCGTTGGTCTAAACAAAAGAACGTGTGCCGCGGCACACGTTCTTTTTTCATGGTCGTTTCAGCGTCAAGACGACGAGTTCTGGATGATTGAACAGACGAAACGGAAACAGGCTGTTTCCGAGACCACGACTGACGATCAGTTCGGTCTGCTGTTCCTGATAGCGACCTGCCGTCACGGTTGGAAAGAATCCTTGACCAGGCGCATACAGACCTTCCGTAAACGGCAGGCGGATCTGTCCGCCGTGGGCGTGACCGGATAAGACGAGATCAACGGAACGCTCGGCATACAAGGATTTATATTCCGGACGATGCGCAAGCAAAAGTCGAAACGCATCAGGTGATACGTCTTGCAATGCTTGATCGAGACTTTGACGAATGCCATCCGGTTCTGATAGCCCTTCGCGCCACCGTGTCGTCGTCGGGTCATCGATACCGATCAGCGAAATTGATTGACCTTGGTATTCGATGACACGTGATTGATTTCGGAGAACGGTGACACCCAGTTGCTCAAGCTTTGGCAAAATCGTTAGATTGAGCCGAACCTCATGATTCCCGGTGACGAAGTAGACCGGGTATCGATCAACGAGCGCTTTCATGAGTGTAAGGGCAGCTTCTTCACCGTTTCGCCTCGAGTCAATCAAATCGCCAGTCATGACGACGAGATCCGGCTTTTCGCGATCAATTTTCTTCAGTAGTCGTTCTTGTTCATTCCCGAACGCCTTGCCATGTAAATCTGCTACTTGGACGACACGATAACCATCAAATGCTTCCGGTAAGCGATTTGACGTAACCGTCACCTGTGAGACATCAATGATGTTATTTTCACGATATAAAAACCAGCTTCCTAATGCGAGGACGCTGAGGGATACTAACCAGCGTGTACGTTTTCGCATGAGCCACCTCATTTCTTTCTACTTTGCATAATTCAGGATAACAAAAAAGACCTCCTTCCGTATGCGACGGAAGGAGGAATTCAAAACGATTTAGGCATCTTGTTTTAAGTCTGTGACTTCTTTTTGCGCATCGGGTTCTTCCGATAAATCTTTGAACAGGGCGATGACCATCATTCCGACGACGAAGATGAACGGGAAGGCGGCTAGAACAGCTGCTGCCTGTAGGGCACTCAATCCTCCGGCATAAAGTAAGACGGCGGCGATTGAAGACTGGATGATACCCCAAGCAAGTTTGATGCGTAAGCTTGGCATGAGACTACCACCAGACGATAGCATACCGAGAACATATGTCGCGGAGTCAGCCGAAGTAATGAAGAACGTCGTAATCAAGAAGACAGCGACGATGCTAAGGAACGTGCCTAAGCCACCGAATGTTTCAAATAGAGCAAACATACCGGTTTCGACTCCTTTATCGTTGACCGTCGAGATCAGATCGACATTTTGGAACAATTCGTTCCAAATCGCTGATCCACCGAAGACAGAGAACCAAAGGAGACCAAAGATCGTTGGGACGAGCATAATCCCGATGACGAACTCACGAATCGTCCGTCCTTTCGAGACACGGGCGATGAACGTACCGACGAATGGTGACCAGGAAATCCACCATGCCCAGTAGAAGATCGTCCAATCGTTGATCCAGCCTCGTTCGTCTGGATTAAAGGCAGATGCCCGGAAACTCATGACCGGTAAGTTTTGCAAATAAGCACCTGTTGTTTGCACGAAGAGGTCCATGATGAAACTGAACGGTCCGAGGAACAGGACGCCGATCATCAACAGAACGGCGAGGACGATGTTGGCGTTACTGAGACGAACGATTCCTTTATCGAGTCCGGATGCCGCACTCATCATGTAAAGTACAGACACAACGACAATGATGATCATTTGTGTCAGGAAGGAGTTAGGAATACTACTCGTTAGGAAGTTCAATCCACCTGAGATTTGTTGTGCACCGAGACCGAGCGACGTCGCGACACCAAATGCTGTTGCGACGATGGCGAGTACTTCGACGGTACCTTTACCGGCAGAAGCATACCGAGGCTTCATCAATGAAGCGACAGTGTCACCAATCGTAGCTGGACGTCCTTTTCGGAATGTCGAGTAAGCGATAGCAAGCGCGACGATCGCGTATAATGCCCAAGGATGTAATCCCCAGTGGAAGAATGAATAGCGCATCGCGAGGCGTGCTGCTTCCGTTGGATCATCTGTTGCGACTGGCGGTGTATGAAAGTGCGTCAATGGCTCTGAGACACCCCAGAAGACAAGCCCGATTCCCATACCAGCACTGAAGAGCATAGCAAACCAAGAAATGAGACCATATTCAGGACGGTCCGAATCCTTACCGAGTCGAATCGAACCGAAGCGGGAAAAGATTAAAAAGATAGCAATGATTAAAAAAGCACTCATGCCGAGAAGATATAGCCAGCCAAATCCGTTAGAAACAAAGGATTGTGCTTTAGCTGTGACATTTCCGAGACTAGCTGCACCGATTAGGGATTCCGGTAAGATTCCCCATATGGTAAAGAGCACACAGAAAATGACGGATACCATAAAGACTTTTGTGATCTTACTTTTTCGATTATTTTCCATCGTGTTCAACACCTTCTTTCGAATTTTACATAGTTGTTCTGTATCAAATGATGGCAACGACATTATCATTACCCCGTCGATCCGATAACAAAACCTAATCACGCAGGGTACTACCGTAACAAACATTTGTGTGGAAAAGCAAATCGACCGGGAAATGAGAATAAAGAGATCAATGTTTTTCATGGAAGGATAAGCAAAAAAGATTGCAATCAAGCGTTTTTAAAATAATGTGGAAATAAAAAAAGGAAAACGTTAATACTATTATTTCCCGTTTCGTCTTAAAACTAACGTAAAGCTTGATGTGAGCAAATCAGAGGCGGTCTGAAATCAGATTTGATATAACAAAAGCAGTCATCATTTTGAAGGAGGCATTTCCAATGGAAAAACAACAACAAAAACAAGCGATTCTCGAAGCATTTCAATCTCGTCATGCGACCAAGACATTTAATGGTCAAATGATCCCAGAAGACGATTTTCGGTTCATTTTAGAAACGGCGCGTCTGTCACCGAGCTCGTTCGGATATGAGCCATGGAATATGCTCGTCATTCAAAATCCAGAAATCCGAGACGCATTAAAAGAAATCTCTTGGGGCGCACAAGGACAATTGCCGACAGCGAGTCACTTCGTCTTGTTCCTCGCCCGGACAGGAGAACAAATGCAGGCAAATGGTCCACATGTCACGCAGATGATGGATTTCCTTGGTCTATCCGAAGAAGCAAAGGCCGGACGGACGAAGCGTTATGGTCTGTTTTTAGAGGAGGATTTCGCGATTGGTGATAACCCAAAAGCGATGGAAGACTGGGCAGCAAAACAAGCCTATATCGCACTCGGAAACATGATGTCGACGGCAGCACAAATCGGTATCGATTCATGTCCAATCGAAGGATTCGACCAGCAAGCCGTCGAGCAATTACTCGTCGATCGTGGACTGCTCGATCGTTCTGTTTTCACGGTGCCGGTCATGGTCGCATTCGGTTACCGGGCAGACGAACCAAAACGTGATAAGCAACGTCGTCCACTTGATGAAATCGTGACGTTCGTCGAGTAAAGACAGAAGACAAAAATTTTCGAATTATATAGAAGTTTCTTTCGAAATTCGGTATACTCGCATTTGTATGATTAAGAAGCGCCGTAAACGCCACTCGCATACGAACAACTTTTGTCTTGATGAAAGAAAGGGGTTCTATCGCAAATGGAACAAAAATTAAAGTTATGGTTCACGGAACACCAAACGGAAGATTACGGTATCACATTCCGTGTCAACCACGTTTATGAGAGCGAACAAACGGAGTTTCAACGCCTAGAGATGGTTGAAACGGACGAGTTCGGTACGATGTTGTTACTTGACGGAATGGTCATGACGACAGATAAGGACGAGTTCGTTTACCACGAGATGGTCGCGCACGTCCCGTTGTTCACACACCCGAATCCAAAATCGGTTCTGGTCGTTGGTGGAGGAGACGGCGGAGTCATCCGTGAAGTCTTGAAACACCCGTCCGTCGAAAAAGCTGTTTTAGTTGAAATCGACGGAAAAGTCATCGAGTATTCGAAAAAATACCTCCCGAACATTGCAGGTGGATTGGACGATGCACGCGTCGAAGTCATCGTTGGGGATGGATTCATGCATATCGCAGAAGCAGAAAACGAGTATGATGTCATCATGGTCGACTCGACTGAACCAGTTGGTCCAGCGGTCAACTTGTTCACGAAAGGCTTCTACTCTGGTATTTCAAAAGCATTGAAAGAAGACGGTATTTTCGTCGCACAATCGGATAACCCATGGTTCACACCAGACTTGATCCGTGATGTCCAACGTGATGTTAAAGAAATCTTCCCAATCACGAAGCTCTACATCGCTAACGTTCCGACGTACCCAAGTGGTCTTTGGACGTTCACGATCGGATCAAAGAAACACGATCCGCTTGCTGTTGCACCAGAGCGTTTCCACGAGATCGACACGAAGTATTACACGCCTGAGCTTCACACGGCAGCTTTCGCACTTCCGAAATTCGTTAAAGATTTGACGAACGGCTGAGCTCAGTCACTATAGCACACATGAACAGAGCGGTTTCGATCTTCGAAATCGCTCTGTTGTCAGGTAAACAGACGTTTGTATCAGCAAACGGCAAATGAACAGGGGGAATGGATCATGCGTTTTGATGAAGCATATTCAGGAAAAGTCTTTATCGCGAGTCAACCGACTCACGAAGATGCAAAAGGAATTTTATACGGCATGCCGATGGACTGGACGGTCAGTTTCCGTCCGGGTTCACGATTTGGTCCGGCACGTATCCGTGAAGTATCTCTTGGTTTAGAAGAATATAGCCCGTACTTAGATGGTGACATCGCCGACGCGAAGTTGTTTGACGCGGGAGATATCCCGTTACCATTCGGGAATGCTCAAAAATCACTTGATATGATTGAAGAATACGTCGATTCGTTACTGACAGCAGGCAAGTTCCCGCTCGGTATGGGTGGCGAACATTTAGTCACGTGGCCAGTCGTCAAAGCGTTCGATAAACACTACGATGATTTCGTCGTGCTTCACTTTGATGCGCATACGGACTTACGCGATGAGTATGAAGGAGAGCCATTGTCGCACTCGACGCCACTTAAGAAAATCGCAAACTTGATCGGACCAGAGAACTGCTATTCATTCGGAATTCGTTCAGGTATGAAAGAAGAGTTCGAATGGGCGAAAACGTCAGGCTACAACCTCTTCAAATACGAGATCGTCGAGCCGCTTCGTCAAGTTCTTCCGACACTTGCCGGTAAAAAGGTCTATGTCACGATCGATATCGATGTTCTCGATCCGTCAGCAGCACCAGGGACAGGTACACAAGAAATCGGTGGAGTGACAACGAAGGAACTACTTGAAGTCGTTCATATGATCGCACGAGCAGACGTCGACGTCATCGGCGCGGATTTGGTAGAAGTATGCCCAGCGTACGATCAATCCGACATGACAGCGATCGCGGCAGCGAAAGTATTACGCGAAATGATGATTGGATTCATTAAATGAAAAAGCAAAAGAGACCGGACGTGATGTCGGTCTCTTTTGTTTTGTTTAGAGGAAGAATTGAATGATCCCGAACGCACCGAATCCGATGATTAGACTGGCAGACGTCCACTGGATGATACGTAAAGTGGGTGTCGCAAGCTGGTGCTTGAGCAGGTGTGTGATGTTCGCCAAGATGACCCACCAAGTGGCAGAACCGAGAAAAATACCGATTAGAAACAAAAAGGCATCCTGTCCGTTCGTCATCGTCAATTTAAATCGTGCGAACAACGCCAGGAATAGCGTGATCGTCATGGGGTTCAAGAACGTCAGGAGTAAGACGGATAGATAGCTACTTAACCGTGACGAGGCTGTATCGGAAATTGAGGCGGTCGAAGAAGCTTGAAACATCGACCAGCCGATGTAACACAAAAACAGACTGCCGATCAGTTGCATCCAGGATGCTTGGGTGAGTAAAGATTGGACGAGTGAAAAACCAGATAAGGCAAGCAATCCATAAGTAAAGTCTGCCGTTGCGGCTCCGAGTCCGGAAACAATTCCGGAAATTCGTCCATGTCGAAGAGTTCGTTGCATGCATAAGAGGCCAATCGGACCGACGGGGGCGGCTAAGGCAAACCCGATTCCAAAACCAGTCGTAAACATCAGTCGACCTCGGGTAACGGAAAATGAAGCGACTCCTTTTCCGTTCGCATGATGATCGTCGTTTTCGTCCGCAGGATACCTGCTAATTCTTTGATGTGGTAGGTGATGATTTCATCAAGTTGTTCTGTATCCCGACAACGGATTTTAAGTAGGTAATCATCGTCCCCGGCGACGTGATGGCATTCCAGTACATACTCAAGTTCTTGAATCCGTTTTAGAAATGGCGCTCGATGTTCCGGTCGCTCGAGTGAAACAGCGACGAATGCAGCAAGACGATAGTCAAAGGAGGAGGGGTCTAGAACCGTCGTCAACTGACGGATGATACCTTGCTCTTGTAAGCGTGCGACGCGCTCTGCAACAGCCGGTGCCGATAAGCCGATGTGTTGTGCAAGTGTTGACCATTTCATCCGGGCATCCCTTTTCAAAAAAGTAATAATTTTTAAATCGTAGGAATCCATAGGTTTTAACCTTCTTTTCTATTGTTATTTAAGATATTTTATTTCGAAAAGAAAGAAAAAGTCAATGTGTTTGTAGAACAAGTTCATAGCACACTGAAATCTTTACACATTTACGGCAGTATCTTAAGTTTAAGATGTCACCACGAAGGAAATGTTCTGAAGTGTAAGAACATTGGTTTGAGAGCGATGTACATTTGACAATCAGAAAGGTGGAAAAAAGATGAAGAAACTCTTATCGTTTGTGACCGCTACGTTGCTGTTTGCACTATTCGTGCTACCAGTAGGCGCAGCAGATGACGCAATGGTTCGTGTCATTCATGCTTCACCAGATGCTCCGGCAGTCGATATCGCGGTCGATGGCAAAAAAGCGGTATCAGGAGCAAAATTCAAAGATGTCACAGATTATCTCACACTACCAGCTGGCGAACATAAAGTAGAAGTATTCGCTGCAGGAACTACGAAAGATCCTGTGCTCTCTCAAACACTCAACGTAGAAGCTGGTAAATTCTATTCGGTCGCAGCAATCGGCAAATTAGCTGATATCAAACTCGCGGTCATGGAAGACAATGGTAAAGGCGAAGATGGAAAATCAATGGTTCGTGTCGCACACTTTGCACCAGATGCGCCAGCTGTTGATGTCGCACCAAAAGGTGGAGACCCACTCTTCAGTAACCTTGAATTCTCAAAAGTCTCTGACTACGGTACACTCGATGCAGGTACGTATGACCTTGAAGTCCGTCCTGCAGGCGCAACGGATGTCGTCAAAGCACTGGATGGTGTCAAACTCGACAGTGGCAAAAACTATACAGCACTCGCAATCGGCTTACTTGAAGGCGAACCAGCATTTGAAGTCCTCTTGATCCCAGACGGTGGTGAAATGGCATCAATGCCAGAAACAGGACTTGGTGGTTCATCTGATACGGCTTCTGCTACACCATGGGCAGTCGCAGCAGCAGCTGCCTTGTTAGTAGGAACAGCGTATGTCGTCCGTCGTAAACAAAACGCTTAAGAGTAGTCTTCTTCTCTTACTCGTATTAGCCGGATGTCAATCGGGATCACCTCCAGATGCTACAAAGCCGGAAAAACCAAAACAAACCGAAACAACGACGTCTTCTTCGTCCACGCCATCCGAAAAGGTGGACGAAGAGGCGTTCATACCAACGCGTATTACAATTCCGACGCTCGATGTGAAAGCGAACATCGAAGTCGTCGGGAAGGATAAACAAGGACGGATGGATGTTCCGAAACAGACCGATCAGGTCGCTTGGTATAAATACGGAGCAAAAGCCGGACAAACCGGAAATGTCGTGCTAGCCGGACATTTGGATGATCAAGAAGGTCCCGCTGTTTTTTATGATTTAGCCAAGATGAAAAAAGGGCAACGGATTGAAGTGACGGGAAAAACAGGACAACAGGTATCGTACGTGGTGACGAACGTCATGTCCTATCCTGTCGATGAAGCACCTGTCGGATCAATCTTCGGTGCGACCGTCATGAATAAACTGACGCTCATTTCATGTATAGGTACGTTTTCAGAATCAAAAGGATACGATCAGCGTCTTGTCGTCACAGCAGAACAAGACGAGTAAAGTAAAATAGGCAATTCTTATTTCGGTTAAAACCGAGAATAAGAATTGCCTATTTTTTAATGTGTTTCGGAAGCAGCGACAAGATCCGTCGTCAGTGTCGTCAAGCCTTGTGTCGTCTTACTGAGACCTTGGATCGTCTCGACGATTTGCCCGAGGTTTTCTTTGTTGCGTCCAAACAAGGTGAGGGAATTCTCCATTTCACTCTTAACGGTTTGAATTCCTTGTTTAACTTGTTGCAATTCTTGCTGAGATGCGGTGTTGGCACGTGTAATGTCTTCCATCTGAGAAACGAGTTGTGTGATATTACCATTGTTCTTTTGAATCAGACCGTTGATACTGCTACTCAACGATTTCGCATTCTCGGCAAGGTTTCGAACTTCCGTCGCGACGACAGCAAATCCTTTACCGTGTTCACCGGCACGTGCTGCTTCAATCGAAGCATTCAACGCGAGTAAGTTCGTCTGATTGGCGATCGCTTCGATGCTTTGCGTCATCTGGACGATCTCATCCGATGTCGTCTTCAATTCATGGATGCTTTCAAGCGAAGTACCAACTTGTTGTGTCGATTGAGCGAATTGTTGCTCCATCTGTTGCATCTGTCGTTCGTTAGCAATCGTCATTTGAACGAGTTGCTGGCTTGTCTGCTCCGTCTGAGCTGTTTCTGCTAATACTTGTGAAGCACGTCGGCTCGTCTCGATGATGGCATGATCCGTGTGCTCAACTGAGCTTGCGACTTCTTGACTGACACGAACGACGTCCGTCAAAAGTTGACGGCGTGACTCGTTCGCCGTCGTCACTTCATTCAAGCGAGAATCGACGTACTGGCTCGTCACGATCTGAGCGTCTAAGTTCATTGCGTGAGTCAATGCAAGCACAGCTGTTGTCAGTTGTGCTGGGTCATGCTGATAGTGTTCGACGATTTTTGGAATCAACAACGTCTGAAACGCAGCATACGAAGCGATGAACCAAGTGACGGGAACGAAGTTGTGTTTATGTGTCTGTCCCATTCGCGTACGCATCGCGAGGAATGACTCGTTCATATTTCCTGTCAGTAGACTCGTGAAGTAGTCAGCAAAGACTTTCTTCAGTCGTTCGCGTGTCGACGATTGTTTTGCGATGGTTGCCATCTCAGGATTTAATAGAAGATGATCGAGGACCTGTTCAAGAACCTCATCTAAGATGCCTTGAACGACAGGTGCCATCGATTTAAGTGTCTGTAGTTGTTCTTCTGTATACCCCATGTATACGAGACGGGATGTGAGATCAGGATCTGCCGTCTTCGTAATGAGACGGGAATCAGGAAAGCCGATGGTAGCTTGATAAGCCGAAGTAGTCTTACTTTTAAAAGGATTACGCACGTAGTTGCCTCCAATACTCAAGATGTGAATAAAATGATGTCTGTTTCTTATCGGTTCATCTTGCCGAAGCGATACTGGTTTTCGAAAAAAAAGACAAAAATATTGAAAAACATTGACCGGAAACAAAAAAACTCATGGCAAGCGCCATGAGGAGAATGGAAAAAGAACAGGATTAGACTGGTTGGTCTTCCTGAAATGCTTTTTTGGCGTCCACGATCGAGCGCATTCGTTGAACGCAAGCTTGAACGAATTGAATGTCAATGGAGGTGAAACGGGTGACAGGTCCACGAGCTGACTCGGCACTGAATGTGAAGGTTCCGAGATTCCAAAGTTCGATTTTAAATCGTTTTCCTTTGTTGTCGTCGAAGTGTTCTACGAATTCGATTTTCGGTACCATACGAACCCCTCCTTACTCCGTACATTCCCGCTTTTCAAAAAATAAAAAAGCCAAACTGCGTGTTAGAAGCAGTTTGGCATGAAAATTTAAGCAGTCGGTACATCGTAGCCGATTTCTTCGATCGCATCGACGAGACGTTCACGAGGAACATCCTCGTGCTGGACTGTAACCTGGTTTTGTTCGAGTGAGACAGTAGCATGTTGTACACCTTCGACTTCAGATAAAGCTGATTCGACACTTGCTTTACAGTGATTGCATGTCATACCGATAACAGATAATGTTGTTTCTTTCATGATGATGTTCCTCCTTCAGATAGTGGGGTACGTTTTAATCGTAACGCATTCGTCACGACAGAGACAGAGCTGAATGCCATCGCGGCACCCGCAAGCCATGGGGCAAGCAGACCGAGAAAGGCGACCGGAATACCAATCGTGTTATAACCGAGTGCAAAGACGAGATTTTGACGAATGTTTTTCATCGTCTGCTCACTCAGCTCGATCGCAAGTAAAACTTGTTTTAAGTCGTGTCCAAGTAGCGTCACGTCGGCTGCTTCAAGGGCAACGTCCGTTCCGCTACCGAGCGCGATGCCGACATCTGCTGTTACGAGAGCAGGGGCATCATTGATACCGTCTCCGACCATCGCGACACGTTTCGTTTGTTGAAGTGACTGAATGACATCTGCCTTTTCAATCGGCAAAACGTCAGCAAAGACGAACGCTGGATCCAGTCCCAGTTCTGTTGCTAAATGATCAGCGACTTCCCGGCGATCACCGGTCAGGAGATATACTTCTTTTGTCTCGCGCAAACGCCGGATCGTTTCTTTCGCTGAATCTTTCAATGCGTCACGGATGGCGTATACGGCCGCGACTTCTCCATCGACAGCGACGTATACGAGAGTCGCTCCAGGTGATGTCCAATCAGGAAGAATGATGTTTCGTTCCTGCATCATTCGCGCCGATCCGACGATGAGATCATGTCCCATGATTTGTCCCGTGATCCCACGTCCTGATTCGACGTGGAACCGTTCGATATCAAAGACGACATCCCGTTCTGCTGTGATGGCGCGAGCAAGAGGGTGTTCCGATTGCCGTTCAAGCGCAGCAGCGAAATCGAGCGCTGTCTCCGTACCGAACGTTTCGACGACGACAGGGCGACCGACTGTCAGTGTTCCGGTCTTATCAAAGACGACAGCATCGACATGTTGAAGATTCTCGAGTTGAGCGCCCCCTTTAAAGAGAATCCCTCGTTCAGCCCCTTTTCCAGTTCCGACCATGATCGAAGTCGGTGTCGCAAGTCCGAGTGCACATGGACAAGCGATGACGAGCACCGCGATGGCAGGACGAATCGCTTCCGCAAAGGATCCACTGATCATCCACCAAGCGGCTAACGTCAGAAGCGCGATGGCAACGACGATCGGCACGAACACACCAGAAATCCGATCGGCTTGTCGTTGAATCGGTGCCTTTTCAGTCTGCGCTTGTTCGACGACACGAATGATTTGTGAAAGAACCGTCGCTTGTCCGATCTTTGTCGCTTCGACTTGTAAAGATCCGTTCGTATTCAGCGTACCACCAATGACGGATGCCCCAACCGTTTTATGAACAGACGCAGATTCACCGGTCAACATCGATTCATCGAGATACGCGTCGCCTGAGCGAATGATACCATCTGTCGGAATTTTATTCCCAGGTTTTACGAGTAAGATCATCCCGGTTTGAATTGCATCGATGGAGACCGTTCGTTCCTGTCCGTCCTCTAAGATGACGGCTTCCTTTGCTTGTAGGGAGAGCAGGCTTTTAATTGCTCCCGTCGTCTGTTGTTTCGCACGGTCTTCGAGGACCTTGCCGAGTAAGACGAGTGTAATCAGAATCGCACTCGTCTCAAAGTAGAGATGCGGCATATCAGAGACGAGTAGCATTTCAGCAACGGAATAAAAGTAGGCTGCCGATGTTCCGAGTGCAACGAGGACATCCATGTTGGCACTCCCACTCCGTAAACTTTTATAAGCCCCACTATAGAAGGGCGCTCCGATGATGAATTGCACCGGTGTCGCTAAAGCAAACTGTAGCCACGGATTCATTAAGAATGGAAGGTGGAACGGACTGTTTGGAATATGCGTCAGCATGCTCGCGAGCAACGGTAACGATAGAATGGCCGCGATCATAAAGCGATACAGCATCCGGCGATTCGATTTTGTTGCGTGTGGTGCTTGTTTGACCGTTGCCCCGTAGCCGATTTTTCGGATTTTTTCGATGATCGCTTGATCGTCATAAGAATCAGAAATCGAAACACGAGCGGTTTCAAGCGGCAAGTTGACCGTTGCTTCAACCCCGTCCATCCGGTTGAGGACTTTTTCAATCCGGGCGGAGCAGGCGGCACACGTCATGCCTTCAATATCAAACTCAATCGTTTTTGACATCAGAAAACCCTCCTTACTTTTTCAATCGAGCGATGACCGACATCAATTCATCGACGTAAGCGTCCGTACTATCTTGACGGGTGGCGACTTCATGCATGCACATCTTAACGTGGCGTTCGATGATTTGTAGTTCGACTTGCCGCAAAGCTGCTTGGATTGATGCCGTTTGCGTCAAAATGTCGATACAATACCGATCTTCAGCGACCATATTAGCAATCCCGCGGACTTGTCCTTCGATGCGCTTCAATCGCTTCATCAACGCATCTTGTTCTTCATTCGTTCGTGGAACGACGGGGTGATCGTGTGTCATAGTCGTGCCTCCTTTGGTGATCTTGTTGTTATCTTTACTCTAACATATAGGTATGGGGGGTACCAGTATATAGTTTAAGAAATAAAAAAAGCAGTCGCGAGAGGCGACTGCTTTTGCACTTACTGATTGGAAACTTGTGGTTTGACGATCGTTTCGTTCAATGAGCGTTGATCGCTGATGATATCTTCGGCTTGTGTCGCCCGTTTAATGAAGAAGGCAAGGACGAATGCTAGACCAGCGATGAACGTCGAGATGAAGAACGCATAGTTGATTCCGTCAAGCGTCGCTTGCATCGTAATCTGCTGTTTCAGAGCAGCAGCCGCTTCAGCTGTCGGTTGACTCGTCATGTTCTTCGCCGCTTCAGCCGCGAGTTCTGTCCCACGTGTCTTCGCATGCGTCGACATGATCGTTACGAGCAAGGCTGTTCCGATCGCACCGGATACTTGTTGCAACGTATTGTTCATCGCTGTTCCGTGTGGATAGTAGCGCGTTGGTAACTGGTTTAAACCGTTCGTCGAGACTGGCATCATGACCATTGACATCCCGAACATCCGTAACGAATACAGGACGATCAGATGCGTATACGTCGTATCCATCTCGAGCTGACTGAAGTAGTAACTGGTAACGACTGTGATGAACAAACCAGTCAACGCAAGAGGACGTCCACCGATCTTATCAAACAGTTTCCCGTTGATCGGTGACATGACGGCCATCAAGATGGCACCTGGTAATAGCATGAGACCCGCATCAAGTGGTGAGATACCGCGAATCGTCTGGACATAGATCGGAAGCAATAACATGCCCGAGAACATCGCCATCGTGACGACCATCGAGATGGCAGAAGACAAGGCGAACATCGGGTAACGATAAATCTTGAAGTTGAGCATCGGACGTTCCATATGGAGCTGACGGTAAATGAATGTCACGAGTGCGATGACTCCGACGATCAGCGCTCCATAGACGTGGAAGCTATCCCAACCTTTAGAGCCGGCAGAACTGAAACCGTACAATAAGCCACCGAAACCAAGTGACGAAAGTGCCACGGAAGCGAGATCGATCCGAGTGGCAGACCGCTCCTTGACGTCACGAAGTAAGAAGAAACCAGCAACGAGCACGATCAAGGCGATTGGTGTGATGAAGTGGAACAACATCCGCCAATCATAGTGCTCGATGATCCAACCAGACAACGTCGGTCCGATTGCTGGGGCCCCCATCATGATTAATCCAAAGAAGCCCATTGCGGTTCCGCGTTTTTCAATCGGGAAACTGACGAGCATGACGTTCATCAGTAACGGCATCATGATCGCAGAACCAGATGCTTGAATCATCCGTCCTGCAAGCAAGACAGGGAAGACTTCTGCGAAGCCGGCAAGAATCGTTCCAGCCGAGAAGAGAGTCATCGCGAGTAAGAAGAGGCGACGAACCGAATATTTTTGAATCAAGAACGCAGATGTCGGAATCAAGACACCGTTGACGAGCATGAAACCAGTTGACAGCCATTGAGCAGTTGATGGTTCGATCGCTAGGTCCTTCATGATTGAAGGCAGGGCGATGTTGAGCAATGTATTATTTAAGAAAGCAATGAATGCCCCGATCATCAAAACGGCGAGAATTCCGTAAGGAGCTCGAGCTGTGTGAGTTGCACTTTGTTGCATGAATATCCTCCTAACTAAACTAACAGTACATATTTCTATACGGTCGTTCTATCTGTAGTTTATCTTAATCCGATTTAGTTCGAATTACAAATAATAATAGCTAAGAAAGATAATTTTATTTTTTATGTAAGATTGAAAGCGTTTTTCTAGTGAAGTAAACAAAGAAAGAAGCATGTTGTACACTCGACATCGCTTCCTAGGATAACGATTCGTGGTAAACAAAAAAGCGCAATCCTTCTCGTTAAAGAAAAATTGCGCTTTGTCTTCAGTTTGAAACAGCCGGAGGCTTGTTTCACAGCTAGCATTACTGGACGTTCGTTTCGAGGGCATCTTTCGTGATGTCGTAATGCGAGGCTGTCCAGACCGATTTACCGTCTTGAATGAACAAGACTTGTGGTGACTCGTGCCGAACGCTGTAATGTTCGGCGATGTGATTCGATAAGGTCCGAGCTTCTTGGACGAAAAGATACGCTGTTGGAACAGACGTTTCATCTGCAAATTTCGTATACTCCGAGAATCCTGCGGCACTGATCGGACATGTCGTGCTGTGTTTGCAAATCACGAACGCGGTATGTTCGGACGCAAATTGATCAAAATCAGAAATAGATTGCAGTTTACGTGGTTGTGTCATGTATATCACCCTCCATACGTCCGGAGACGTTCACTTAACTTTAGATTTTCCCGGTAATCGACCGGACAGTCAATTAAAACGGGTCCATCACTTGCAAATGCTTGGTCAAGACAATGTGCAAGGGAACCGTGTTCACCGACACGAAGACCGAGTGCGCCGAAAGCATGAGCCAGTTGAACGAGGTCTGGATTGTCAAACGTGATGTAGGACGACCGCCCATACGCTTGTTGTTGTTTCCATTCAATCAGTCCATAGGTACCGTCACGCCAAATCAACACGACAAGTGGAAGCTTCAAACGAACGGCGGTCTCGAGATCCTGACCATTCATCAAAAAGGCACCATCTCCAGCGGCACAGACGATTCGCCGGTCCGGATATAACAGCTTGGCTGCGAGCGCACTCGATAAACCATAGCCCATCGAAGCAAATCCGTTGGAAATGAATAACTGATCCGGACGTGTCGTTTGATAATGGCGTGCGAGCCAGACTTTGTGTGCACCAACGTCCGAGAAGACCATGCCATCCTCCCCGACGGTTCGTTCGAGTTCACGAACGATACTTTGAGGATGTAAAGGCAAGGCAAGCGAGTACGTTTCTTGAATCTCGTCGCGTAATTTATCGCGATCTTGTTGCCAGTCGTTCCACGCACGCTCGGGCAGTAAAGGAGTCAATACAGTCAGCATATCGACGAGTGGTCCGACTACGTTTGCGACGACCGGATAATAGGCATCGATTTCGTGAGGATTTGTATCCAAATGGACGATCGGTGTCTTTTTCGGGTTCCATTTTTGCGGAGGTAACTCCGTAATATCGTAGCCCACCGTAATGATGAGGTCACTCGCATCGAGAATCCGCTGGTTGTAATCGACGTCTGGTAAACCGATCGTGTGTGCAGCAAGCGGATGGTGTGAAGAAATCGCTCCTTTTCCCATCATCGTCTCGACGACGGGAGCTTGGAGCTTTTCGACGAATGCTCGAAACGCATCGAGTGCTTGCTGCCGATGGATGCCAAATCCAGCAATGATGACCGGACGTTTTGCTCGTTCGATCAGACGTAAGGCATCGGGATCATCAATCGTCAAGGAATGGAGATGCGTTGGTGTACTGTCCTGCTGTAGGGGTGTCGCTGCTTGATCACGTTCTTGTGTTGCGATGTCTTCTGGAAAAGAGATATGGGTTGCCCCTGGTTTTTCGCTTTTTGCTGTCGCAAAGGCACGTCGAACGATTTCCGGAATGACCTCCGCCGACAGAACGGACGTACTAGACTTCGTGACCGGACGATAGAGGTCTACGAGATCAAACATTTGATGCGATGCTTTGTGTTGCCGTGCTGTCGCTCCTTGACCTGTGATCGCGACGACAGGGGAATGATCCATCGTCGCACTTGCAATACCGGTCATCATATTGGTCGCACCGGGACCAAGTGTCGATAGGCAGACACCCGGTCGCCCACTCAGGCGACCGAACATCGCTGCCATGAACGCAGCATTCGTTTCGTGACGCGTCGTGATGAACGTGATCGATGAACGACTGAGTGATTCGAGTAATGTGATGTTTTCCTCACCGGGAACACCAAAGATATGCGTGACGCCCTCTGCCTCTAAACATTGGACGAACCAATTCGCCGCGTTCACGCTAGTCCACCGATGGAAATGTACTTCGTTTCGAGATAGGCTTCGAGTCCTTCACTACCACCTTCACGTCCGAGACCGGACTGTTTCATTCCACCAAATGGTGCTTGCGCAGCAGAAGGAACACCATCATTCCAGCCGACGATTCCATAATCAAGCCCTTCGATCGCACGAATCGCACGCGCGTAATCCTTCGTAAAGACGTACGAAGCGAGACCGAACGGTGTCTGGTTGGCGTAACGAACTGCTTCCTCATCAGAACTGACACGCTGGACGGGAGCAACAGGTCCGAACGTCTCCTCGTTCATGATCAGCATGCCGGGTTTTACGTCCGCGAGAACGGTTGCTTCATAATAATAGACATCGTTCTCCTCATCCGTCGTTCCTGTTCCGCCCGTGACGACTCGTGCACCAGCGGATGTCGCATCATCAACATGTTTTTTGACTTTATCGTAACCCGCTTTATTGATCATCGGTCCAATCTTCGTCTCAGCATCAAGACCATTTCCGGTTTTCAGCTTCGCTGTCTCTTGCCCGAGTTTTTCAACGAACGCGTCATAGATCGAGTCGGATACGTAAATCCGGTTTCCACAGACACACGTTTGACCGCCATTACGGAATTTCGACTTAATCGTCTCAGCGACAGCTAAATCAAGATCACAGTCATCAAAGACGAGAATCGGTGCATGTCCTCCGAGTTCGAGTGACATCGCCTTGATCGTCTCTGCTCCCTGAGCCATCAGCGTCCGTCCGACTTCAGTTGAACCAGTGAAGGTGATTTTATCGACATGCGGATGTGTCGCGAGTGATTCACCGAGTGCTTTCCCGCTCCCTGTAACGGCATTGACGACGCCTTCTGGAATCCCGACTTCCTGACAAAGTTCAAGAAGACGAAGCGCGGTAAGCGGAGTCGCTGTTGGTGGTTTGATGACAAACGTACATCCGGCGACGAGTGCCGGAGCAAGCTTTCGGGTAATCATGGCAGCCGGGAAATTCCATGGTGTGATCGCAGCAACGACACCGACCGGCTGTTTGATGACTTGAAGTCGTTTGCTCGCATCATGCGTTGGAATGACACGCCCATAAGCGCGTTTTCCTTCCTCTGCAAACCATTTGACGAAGTTTGCGGCATACTGCACTTCACCTTCTGACTCAGCGAGCGGTTTCCCCATTTCAAGCGTCATCAGGCGAGCCAGTTCATCTTTTTTCTCAATCATCTTCGCATATAACTTCTCGAGAAGTTCGGCACGTTCGTAGACTGTCCGCTTCGACCAGTCAGGAAATGCCTTCCGTGCTGCTTCTACTGCGTCGTTGACGTCTGATTTTGTTCCGTTTGGTACACTACCGACGACTTCTCCAGTTGCTGGATTCGTAACATCTGTCCGTTCTCGTCCGTGATCTAGCCATTGTCCACCAATAAAGAATTGTCCCTTCATCATGAAAATCCCCCTTTTTTACATGCATTGGTAAGGGTATACCCGAACGAAGAAAAAAAGATTCACTTTCGGAAGGAAAGGTTATGCAAAAGGGTAGAAATCGACCGATAAACAGTGTAGGATAATTCAGTAAATGTAATGTAAAACGATCTGAAATATTCAGTGTGAACGAAGAGTGACAACCGTTGATGTGAAATGGTGGAATCACCCCCGAAACATTGACTTTAAAAGTGGATTTGATAAGATGAAGGTAGAGGAATTGCGCAATCGGTTGCGCTATGTGTATAGAAGTTCAATAACTGATGAAAACAACACCCCAAAGACTGACCTACGAGAGGATTCACGACACATGACACAAATGATACCGCGCCCTGAAACGGCCCAACAAACAATTACACGAGCTTGGTGGAAAGAAGCAGTTGCTTACCAAATCTATCCACGCAGCTTTTACGATGCAAACAACGATGGAATCGGCGATATTCCGGGTATCATCGCAAAATTGGATTATTTGAAGGATCTTGGCGTCGACGTTCTTTGGATTTGCCCGATGTTCAAGTCACCGAACGACGATAACGGATATGACATTAGTGATTATGAAGACATCATGGATGAGTTCGGTACGATGACGGACTTCGATCTCTTGATGGAAGAAGCGCATAAGCGCGACATCAAGGTCTTGCTTGATCTCGTCGTTAACCACACATCGGATGAACACCCGTGGTTCCTTGAATCACGTTCGTCGAAAGACAATGAGAAACGCGATTGGTACATCTGGAAAGATGCCGTTAATGGTGGAGAACCGAACAACTGGGAAAGTATTTTCGGTGGATCAGCATGGGAATATGATGAAAAGACAGAGCAGTACTTCCTGCACGTCTTCTCTCGTCGTCAACCAGACTTGAACTGGCAAAACCGCGACATGCGTCAAGCGGTCTATACGATGATCAACTGGTGGCTCGATAAAGGTATCGACGGTTTCCGAATCGATGCGATCAGTCACATCAACAAGGATCAATCATTCGCTGATCTCCCGAATCCGCTTGGTATGCCGTATGTCCCTTCATTCGATATGCATATGAACGTAGAAGGCATCCATGCGTATCTCGAAGAGTTGAAGGATGAGACGTTCTCGAAATACGATATCATGACAGTCGGAGAAGCAAATGGCGTCACACCGGAAGAAGCGGATCTCTGGGTCGGAGAAGAGAACGGTAAGATGAACATGGTCTTCCAGTTCGAACACATGGATCTCTGGCGCGCAGACGCTGAAAAAGGCGTCGACGTCGTCAAACTGAAGCAAGTGCTGACGAAATGGCAAAAAGGACTTGAAGCAACAGGTTGGAATGCGTTGTACCTCGAAAACCACGATAAGGTTCGTTCGGTCTCTCTTTGGGGCGACGAGGAACAGTACTGGAAAGAGAGCGCGAAGTCGCTTGCGATGATGTATTTCTTCATGCAAGGCACACCGTTCATCTATCAAGGACAAGAGATCGGGATGACGAACGTTCAATTCCCGGACATCTCGGATTATGATGATGTCGCGACGAAAAACATGTACGAGATGCAACTTGCTTCCGGAAAAACACATGAGGAAATCATGGAAGTCATCTGGAACTCGTCCCGTGATAACTCACGCACACCAATGCAGTGGACAAATGAGCAAAACGGCGGCTTCTCGAATCAATCTCCATGGTTCGGTGTCAACCCGAACTACGCGGACATTAACGTCGCGTCCCAAGAACGAGATGAAGATTCGATCTTGAACTTCTACAAACGAATGATCCAAATCCGTAAGATGGAAGAGACATTGATCTATGGCGCGTATGATCTCATCTTACCGGAAGATACGAAAGTCTACGCGTATACACGGACGTTTGGTGACGAACAATTCTTGATCGTTACGAACTTAAAAGGCGAAACAGCAGAAATCGATACGGACATCATCTTGCACTCGGACAATATGTTGCTCGGCAACTATCCGACGATGCACCATGAAGGAACAGAGCTGGAACTTCGTCCATTCGAAGCTCGTCTGTACCGTGTGCGCTAATATGTTTTGAACGGATTCGATAGTTGTCGAATCCGTTTTTTTCTTGCATGTAAGCAGAAGGTGCATCAGACGAAAAAATCGTGTACGCTAAACGATGAGGTGATAGAAGTGAAACCAGTAAAGTACCCGGTGTCATTACGACAGGTGACGACGATCGAAGACGGTCCGATGCGTGAATCGGTCGAACTTGAGGCGGACGGCACGTTGTTCGAAACAAAAGACGGTTTTGCCGTGAAGTTCGTTCAGCCGGATGAACAACCGATCGATACGACGATCAAATGGTCAAAAGACCAGATCGCTTTGAATCGCAAAGGTCCTGTTGCGATGCATCATGTCTTCATTTTAGGAGAGACGACCAAAAGCCAGTATGGCAGTCAATTCGGTCAGATGTTGATGGAAACGGACACGAAGACGATTGAGATGAAACGGCAGCAGATGCAGTTTCGCTATACATTAAAGATGAATGGACAAGCAGTCGGTACGTATATGATTGATTTAACTTGGGAACGGAGTGAGACGAATGGCATTTGAACAAACAGTACGTCAAATGGAGCAGATGTTGGAAGAGGAATGGTTTGAGTGGCTCGAGAACGATGAGCCGCGTTACAACGAATGGCGCGATCAACTCGAAGGACTCGCAGAGCAGGTCATCACGGAATATAATCCGAAGGTCGATCCAGAAGCGATTGATACACTGCTTTTAATTAACGAAGAATTACCGGTCTTATACGGTGAAGATACCGTCATGCTGTATACTGCGCTCTTGAAAGCACGTCAGGAAGACGATCAAGTATACGAGCGTTACTTGACGATTCTTGGTGCGTTCGCGGACGAACAGCATCCAGCAATCCGTGAAGTCGAAAAGTTAGTCGCGAAAAAGGACTATAAAAATGCCTTCGCACGTGCAGTCCGTCTGCCACAGTCGCTCGGCTTAGAATAAACAATCACAGTGGACCATCTTGTTTTAGGCAAGGTGGTCTTTTTAGGAGGAAGCGTCATGTATCCACTCTATCGAATCATCGTCGCGGTCATCCGTAAGGGCGATCAACTGCTCATCGTCCATAATCAATCGGGTCAGGAGAAACGCTGGAGCTTACCCGGTGGACAGATTGAGTCTGGAGAGACCCTCGAGCAAGCACTGCGTCGCGAGGTGGAAGAAGAAACCGGTTTGACGGTCACATCGTCGTCGTTTGCCTTCTTAACGGAGAACTTCATGCCAACTTATCAAGCGCACAGCCTCGTGACTTATTTTGATTGCGAAGTGAGTGGTGTACTTGATCCAAGTGATCCCGATGAAGAAATCATTGAGACGAAGTGGATCAACCAAACAGAGTTAGCGGAGTACATCACGAGTGAAGACGTACGTCTTCCATTATCGGCATATTTAGAAGAACAGCACAAAGGCTATTACATGTTTGAAGAGATGAAGTGGTAACTCGGCTGTCATCGTTTCTTTACATCCCTTAAAGCGGTCTCCATCGTTCATTTACATTCGCTCGGTATGATGAAACCATCATCGTGAACAGGGAGGAAACACAAATGAACAAGAAATGGATGGCGACAGGTATTCTCGGTACAGTGCTTATGACGGGAGTTGCGGGCTATACATATGAATCGGCTCAGCCGGTCGAGGCAAAACAAAACACGAAACAAGCGAAGGTTAAAAATGTCATCTTCATGATCCCGGACGGTTATTCAGCTGCCTATGCAACGAATTATCGCTGGTATCAAGGAGGCGAGGAGACGGAACTCGACGGTCACTTAAAAGGAATGATGCGGACGTATTCGGCAAACACGAAAGTGACCGATTCAGCTGCTGCCGGAACGGCGATGGCAACAGGAACAAAAACAAACAACGGAACAATCGGTATGGATCCAAGTGGAAAAGAAGTGGCGTCTATTCTTGATCGGGCGGATCAAGCAGGCAAAGCAACAGGACTTGTCTCGACATCAGCTATCACCCATGCGACACCAGCTGTTTTTGCATCACACGTCGCAACGCGCGCGAACGAAGCGGACATCGCGAAGCAATACATGGATGAAATGAAAGTCGACGTCTTACTGGGTGGCGGTCAGAAGTTCTTTTTTGATCAGAAAAATGGTGGCGTTCAAGAGGCTGGTAATCTAGTGAAGAAAGCAGAACGAGCAGGATACCAGTATGCGGATTCACTCGAAAGTCTAAATGAGACGGACGGTCGTAAAGTTCTTGGATTGTTTGCAGAAGAAGGAATGGCACCAGAACTGGACCGGGAAAACACGAATCAACCGAGTCTTGCGACGATGACATCGAAAGCCCTGCAAACATTGAAGAAAGATCGCGATGGCTTCTTCTTGATGGTAGAAGGAAGTCAGATTGACTGGGCGGGTCACGCGCATGATGCTGCTTGGGCGATGAAGGATGCAGAAGCGTTCCACCAGGCTGTCGAAAAAGTGCTTCGTTTTGCTGCAAAAGATAAACATACTTTAGTCGTCGTTGCCGGTGACCATGATACAGGTGGTATGTCAGTCGGTGGATACGATGAGTACGTAGCGAAACCGGAAGTCTTGAAAAACGTCAAGGCGACGGGAGATGAGATGGTTCGTCAGTTCAACGACGACTTATCGAACATCGCAACTGTCGTCAAACGAGAAACGACGTTTGATTTGACGGCTGAGGAAATTCAGACGTTGCAAAAAGTGGATGCGAAGAAACGCGTCATGACATTGAATGAGATGATCAGTAAACGAGCGTATGTCGGCTGGACGACTGCCGTGCATACAGGTGTTGACGTTCCGCTCTACGCGTACGGTCCACAAAGCGAACAGTTCAGTGGATTGCATGAAAATACGGACATCCCTGGTCTGATGGCCAATGCGATGAAATTAAAAAAATGATGTATTGGACGTGATTAAATCAAGCGGTGGATGATTCACTGCTTGATTTTTTTTGAGTACTTATCTGCTTCTGTGACACAGTAAAAACTAAATGAAAAAAATGAATGAATAGCCATTCACTATATGCTATACTCATTTCAACACAACTGCTTTAGGGGGAAAGGGGTTTGTTCGAACATGAATACGTTTTTACTCATCAACTGGATTGCCTTCCTACTCGTCATCGGCTATGCGGGCTATCTGTTCACGTCACTCGTCAAAAGTCGTTATGCCGCCATTAAACGGGGGAAAAAGGCGGAATGGACACTGACGAACAAAGAACGATTGGACGCGGTCTTAGTCAACGTCTTCGGTCAAAAAAAATTATTAAAGGATAAGAAAAGTGGCGCCATCCACGTCATGATGTTCTACGGCTTCTTACTCGTTCAATTCGGAGCGATCGATTTTATCTGGAAAGGACTCGCCGTCGGTCAGCGTTTCCCGCACGTCCCACTCGGTCCGCTTTATCCGATTTTTACATTCTTCCAAGAAATCGTTATGCTCGTCATCTTGATTGCCGTCGTTTGGGGATTTTATCGCCGGTACGTCGAGAAACTCGTCCGCTTGAAGCGGAATTTCATGGCAGGTCTTGCGTTGATCTTCATCGGTGGTTTGATGGTCGCCGTCCTGTTCGGAAACGGCTTCTTCCTTGTCTATGAGAATCATTCGACGCTCGGTGAACCGGTTGCTTCAAGCATCGCGTTCTTATTCAGTTGGGTGCCGGAGTCAATTGCGTTTGGATTATTCGTTTTCTTCTGGTGGGCGCACTTACTGTTCTTACTTAGCTTCATGGTTTACATCCCGCAAGGTAAACATGCGCACTTGATTGCCGGTACAGCAAACGTTTGGCTCGGTCGAACGTCGAAAGTCGGGCGTTTGGCACCGATTGATCTATCGGTCATGGAAGAGGCAGAAGACGATGAAGCGGAATTCAGCTTCGGGGTCAACCGAATCGAAGATTTCAATCAGAAACAGCTCGTTGATCTGTATGCTTGCGTCGAGTGTGGACGCTGTACGAATATGTGCCCAGCGAGCGGAACGGGGAAGATGCTGTCGCCGATGGATTTAATCGTTAAATTACGAGACCATCTCAACATGAAAACGGCAGCGATCACTCAACGTTCGCCATGGGCACCTGCCTTTGCGTTCGAAGGATCGCAAGGTAATCAAATCGCTTCCCTGGCAGCAGCCGGACAGATGGATATCGTTCCCGATTCATTGATTGGGAACGTCATTACGGAAGAAGAAATCTGGGCGTGTACGACTTGTCGGAACTGTGAAGATCAGTGTCCAGTCATGAACGAACATGTCGATAAGATCATCGACCTCCGTCGTCATCTCGTCATGATGGAAGGCAAGATGGATCCGGAGATGCA
Organism: Exiguobacterium sp. LL15; assembly: GCF_024436095.1. Lineage (NCBI taxonomy): Bacteria > Bacillati > Bacillota > Bacilli > Caryophanales > Exiguobacterium > Exiguobacterium sp. LL15. Next base: position 130,375 of record NZ_JANFNX010000002.1, read on the forward strand.
ACGGACGATGGCGAACATCGAACGTCAAGGTAATCCGTGGGGGATGAACCGGAAAGAACGCGAAAACTGGCGGAAAAATAGGGATGAACTCGTCGTTCCGACAGCAAAGGAGAAGAAAAAAGCGGGCGAAGACTTCGAGTACCTGTTCTGGGTTGGTGCGATGGGATCGTACGATAACCGAAGTCAAAAAATCGCGATGGCGTTTGCACGTATTCTTAACGAGGCCAATATCTCGTTTGCGATTCTCGGAAACGATGAGAAAAACTCGGGCGATACACCACGTCGAATCGGGAACGAAGTCTTGTTCCAAGAACTCGCAGAAGCAAACATCAAATCATTTGAGAAATACGGCGTCAAAAAGATTGTCACGATTGATCCGCATGCCTACAATACATTTAAAAACGAGTATCCAGATTTCGGACTGAGTCCGGACGTTGAAGTGTATCACCATACGGAATTGCTCGCACGACTGATTGACGAGAAACGGATCACACCGCTCCATGAAGTCAAGGAGCGTGTCGTTTATCACGATTCGTGTTATCTCGGTCGTTACAATGATATTTACGACGCACCACGTTATATTCTCGAGAAGATTCCAGGAATCACGCTCGTCGAGACGGAACGCAATCGGGAAAAAGGGATGTGTTGCGGTGCTGGCGGCGGGATGATGTGGCAAGAAGAAAAAGTCGGCGCACGCGTCAACGTCGCACGGACGGAACAATTGTTGACGGTCCAACCGTCTGTCATTGGGTCAGCATGTCCGTACTGTCTGACGATGCTCAGTGACGGCACGAAGGCGAAGGAAGTCGACGAGGCGGTTGCTACGTACGATGTCGTTGAATTACTGGAACGCTCGATCGTCGGTGTACCAGTCGAAGAACCTGTAGCAACCGTATGAAAAAGTGGGATGAAACGATTATTCTCGTGCGAACGGGAGTAGTCGTTTTTTTTCTCTTAAAAAGCGCGACGTTTTACTGTATGGTTTTGACATGATAAGATAAAAGAACTAGCTATGGAAAGGAGGTGAGAATCTTTTGGGAAGGCGTTACTTCGAATCGGTCAGGTCGCGGAGACCACCGGCTTATCAAAACGAACGATCGATTACTACACATCACTCGGTCTGTTAACACCAGAGCGTACCGCTTCTGGCTACCGTCTGTATGACGAATCGGTCATTCATCAAATCGAAAAGATTGAATATTTGAAGTCTCAACGGCTTTCCCTGCAAGAGATTCTTGCTTCTTTTACGGAACGGGAACAAAAAACAGGGGAGACGATTTATCAGGAAGTGAAACAACTTCAGGCGACGGTTGAAGGACTCGAGCAGCGTTTGTTACATTCGACGGACGTCGAAAAACAAGCGATCCGCTTAGAACTGTCCCGGCGTCTAACATTGATTGCTTCCTTGATTGCACAGCTTTAATACAAAACAATGGAGGTGACCCCTGTTTAGGGGATTTTGGATACTATATTATTCATCAATTTATTTTTAGTGGTCTTGTTGATTGCGTTGACGGCGTTTTTCGTCGGATCGGAATTTGCTGTCGTTAAGGTTCGGATGTCGCGTTTGGATCAAATGATTCAAGAAGGGAACAAAAGTGCCGTCCTTGCGAAAAAAATCGCGGGCGATCTTGATTACTACTTGTCTGCCTGTCAGCTTGGTATCACGGTCACGGCACTTGGTCTTGGGGCACTTGGTGAACCAACTGTTGAAAAGATTTTGCACCCTGTCTTCGATGACTTCGGGATCTCTGCTGCTGTTTCGACACTCTTGTCGTTTGGTATCGCATTCGTATCCGTCACGTTCTTACACGTCGTCATCGGTGAACTCGCTCCGAAGACGCTTGCGATTCAGTATGCAGAACGCATGACATTGTTGTTCGCCCGTCCACTTTATGTGTTCGGTAAAATCATGTACCCATTCATTTGGTTACTCAACGGTTCAGCGCGCTTATTCCTCGGTCTGTTCGGTGTCAAACCTGCAGGGCACGAACAAGCCCACTCGGAAGATGAATTGAAAATCATTATGGCGCAAAGTTTCCAAAGTGGTGAAATCAACCAAACGGAACTTGCCCTCATGCAAAACGTCTTTGCGTTTGATGAGCACATCGTCAAAGACTTGATGGTGCCGCGGATGCGGATGGAGACGATCTCAGAACGTTTGACGAAGGATGAACTGATGGAAATCTTCATGGATAATCCGTACACGCGTTACCCGGTTACAGAAGAAAATGATAAGGACCGGATTCTCGGATACGTCAACGTCAAGGAAGTCTTGACGGATTATGCGAACGGCAATGAGCATCCGGTGACACACTATATCAAGGATTTACCGGTTGTTTCGGAAGTGACGTCGCTTCAAGAGACACTTCGCAAGATGAAACGGACCCGCACCCATCTCGTTCTCGTCGTCGATGAATACGGCGGAACAGCAGGTCTCGTCTCGATGGAAGACTTACTCGAAGAAATCGTCGGTGAAATCCGTGATGAATTCGATGCAGATGAAGTCGAAGAAATCGAACAGGTCAAATCTGACGAGTTCCTACTCGACGGTACAGTCTTGCTCGCTGACTTGGAAGAGCGTTTCAATATTCGTTTTACGAATGTCGAAGATGTCGATACGATCGGTGGCTGGATTCAGATGCACAACATCGATCTTCAGCCAGGTGAGCATATCGACACACCGGACTTCTCCGTCGAAGTGATGGAGATGGAAAACTATCAAATCAACCGCGTCAAGATTTGGTTGCATCCAGCTGAACAAGCAGAAGCATAAGATGGTCGGTTCCTCATGGAGGAGCCGGCTTTTTTTTCATCGCATCAGTCAAAAAATCAAGAATGGACGGATTGTGCGAACTTTCAGCCGTCATGATAGGAGAATGCAGAGAGGAGCGGGAATGTAATCTAATACGACTTTATTGTTGATTCGCGTCCTATGAAACGAGGAGGTATTCCGTGCTCGAGCAGATTCCATTCTTACTGAGTCGTTTAGGTATGTTAGCACTGTTAGCCTTTTTATTGTCCCAGTGGCGCATTTCCCGATACATATTCAAGATGGACCGCGGAATGAACCTTCCACTGCTCTTCGCATTCGTGTCATCCGGTATATTGATGAACTATGCAGGAATTGAACTTTCGCAAGATACGACGATTGATCCGTTACTCGGATTAGCCGTCGAAAAAGATGCCTTGTTGCTTGATACCCGACTCGCTGTCATCGTGACGAGCGGATTGATTGGTGGACCCGTGATTGGCGGCATTACGGGATGTTTAGTTGGTCTACACCGCTACGTACTCGGTTCGTTAGGGGCGGAAGCCGGTTGGATCATCGCCATGCTCGCTGGACTTGCGAGCGGCTGGTATCGAAAACGCTGGCGTTTGCATGATGGTTATGCAATTGTTCCGCCCATCGGTATCGTCTTGACAGCATTACTGTTTGAAAGTGGAATCACGCTATTACTTGCACCGGATACGGCAAAAGCACTTGATTTGATGAGTCGTGCTGCTTTTCCGTTACTGTTCGCAAACATATGTGGGGTCGTACTGTTCATCATGATTTTACGGACACAACTTCGACTCGAAGGAGCACTCTTCGTCCGGCAAACCGAGCGTTCCGATCGTCTACTGCAAGCATTACAACCCTTACGAAAGCAGGGATTGACTTCGGAAGTCGCGCGACAGATCGGAGCGACGTTATTGAAGGAGACGAAGATGCAACGGATCGTCGTGCTCGGGGCGACAGAGGTCGTCATCGATATGACGGACCAGCAACCAGCAGTCTGTGGAGAGCAACCGAGACGTGAGGAACAACGATGGATCGAAGCAGAAGAACCCGTCCGACAGGAAGACGAGCAGACGGGACAAATTCTCAGTTTTCATCCGATGCGCATTAACGGTCAAAAGGCAGGTGTCATCTGTTACTTTTCGAAAGACTTATTTGACGACACCGTCGAGCGGATGACGGAACAACTCGTCCGTTTATTAGCACGAGAGCTGCATATGCATCGAGAAGATCAGTTGCTCCGGTTAAGCGGAAGAAAGATGAAACCGATGTTACACGTCAGCTATCTGAAAGGCATCATCGAAGAAATCCAGCGGACAGCTGATCCAGGAACTCCTGTGAAACATCAACTGAATGCGCTACTTCAACTGTTGACGACAGCGACGCGGCATGATGAACATCCACTCCGTGAGGAACTGGCGACCCTGAAAGCCTATTTATCACTAGAAGGAACACGACGTCGCCCGAATCAACTGACCTCCGCCGATATCACGGTCGATCTTGATATCGAGACCGCTGTTGAAGAATACTTCGTTTTCCCGTTCCTTGTGACACAGCTCGTCGATAATGCACTGCGTCATGCGTTCGTAAAGGCAGGGCGCCATCACCGGATTGATGTCCGTGCCTTCAAGGCGACGACAGACTGGGTCATCGAAGTCACGGATAACGGACAAGGGATGCCGCTTGCTGTGATGCAACAACTGAATCAACAGGAAACGGGGGATTCGAATCTGTTCCTGATTCGACGCGCATTAGACGTGACATACGGTCCGACTGCAACATTACACGTCCACTCGATCATCCATCAAGGGACTCGGATCGAAGTGCGATTACCACTTCCGTCTCTGTAACAACAATGGTCTTTTGCCATTGTTGTTTTTTTGTCTCGTTCCGAGGGTAAATACGAAAACAGGAAAACGTATCGTACAGGAGGAAGCAAATGATGATTACGACAACAGAAGTAGGGCAACTAGGAGATCAGTCCTTGTTACGATTCACGTTACAAAATGTGCATGGGCATAGTATCGATATCTTGAACCGAGGCGCAAAAATTCTTGCCATCCGGGTTCCGGATCAACATGGAATGGTCGAAAATGTCGTACTCGCGTTTGACGACCTATCAGAATACCAAGATGATCCGCATCACTTAGGCGCCACGATCGGACGCGTCGGAGGACGAATTGCGAATGGTGCGTTTGCGTTGGAAGGAATGACGTATGTACTCGAACAAAATGAGGGTGAACATCACCTCCATGGAGGAAGCGAAAATTGGGCGAACCGGATGTTCACACACGAAATCAACGACGACAAACTTGTTTTACGTTTAGATAGTCCAAGTGGTGAGAACGGCTATCCGGGGCACTTGTCGTTCACGCTGACGTTCGAATGGACGGACGAGAACGTCCTGCATATCCATTATGAAGCGGAGACGACAGCTTCGACACCATTCAGTCCGACGAATCATACGTACTTTAACTTGACGGGTGAGGCGAAGACGACGATTGAACAGCATCTGTTACGAATGGATGCACCTTTTTATGTTCCGTTGACGAAAGATGCGGTACCGACCGGTGATATTCTCCCGGTGACAGACACCGTCTTTGATTTTCTCGATACCCGTCCCCTGCATGAAGTGACACATGCATCAGATGAACAACTCCGCCAAGCAGGTAGTGGGGTTGATCATCCCTTCCTGCTTAGAGAGGGTGGAGAAATCGTTCTCGATGAGCCAATCAGCGGGCGGCGATTGCGCGTCGTGACGGATCAACCGGGAGTCGTCGTCTACACTGCTAATCATTTGTCGGGCGAGTTTACGATTTGTGGAAGACGCGCAACCCCATACCTCGGAATCTGTTTTGAGACACAAGGATTACCGGATGCGATCAACCAACCGAATTTTCCTTCCGTCGTCTTGCATGCCGATGAGCACTATCATAAGCGTACATCGTTTCATTTTCAGATGATGTCATGACGTTTCTTGCGATTTCCACTTCTGTATATGGTAGGATAAAGCGAGAAGAATCTAACGGAGGCTAAGGAAAATGACTAAAATAGCATGGGTGACCGATAGTATGGCCTATTTCAAGAAGGAAGAGGCAGAAGCGATCGGCGTCAATGTCGTACCGATTCAAATCTTACTCGGTGATACGGCGTACCAAGAGAATGCGATCACGGTCGAGCGTTTGTTCCGTGCGCTAGATGCGGACAAAAAGCTGATTGCCAAAACATCACAACCAATCTTTGGGGAGTTCGTTGGAACATATGAACGTCTGAAAGAAGAAGGTTATGACTGTGCCATTGCAGTGCACTGTACGAACGGGCTCTCAAGTACCGTCCAAAGTTCAGCATCAGCAGCGGAAGCAGCCAGCTTCCCGGTTCATATCATCGACTCTCATACAGCGTTTGAGAACCAACAAGAGTTCATTCGTTACGGGATGGAGCTCGCGGCACAGGGGAAATCCGTCGAGGAAATCGTCGCAGCCTTACAAGCGTTGACGAAAAAGACCCATTTCTATATGATCGTCGGTAATATGGAGACGATGCGCCGGGGTGGACGTGTCTCATCTGGTGACTTGTTCCTTGCGAACCTACTCAGCATCAAACCGATCATCACGACGGATGAAGCAGGAAAAATCGTACCATTCAAAAAAGCACGTTCTTTAAAGAAAGCTTACATTGAAATGGTTAAACAAATCGACGAATCGATGCGTCAGCACACGTTCTATAAGAACCGGATTTATGTCGCGACGACGATGGCACCGGAAATGGCAACGGAACTGCGGCAGCAAGTCGCAGCGAAGTTCCCGGATTTGACGATTCTCGAAGGCACGTTCGGACCAGCAATCGGGACGCATGCCGGAGCAGAGACGGTTGGTCTATTCTGGATGAATGATTAAATTAAAACGGATACGACAAGAGGCGACGGATTTTTCCGTCGCCTCTTGTTTCGTTCAAGCTGTAAGTGTAATTCCAAGGAACGCTGCAAGAATTCCGAAACCGTAGCTCGAGATGAGGTAGAGGGTAAGTACTTTACGATTTCCTTCCTGAAATAACTGCAATGTCTCGATTTTGAACGTCGAGAACGTTGTAAACGATCCAAGGAAACCAGTACCTAAGAGTAACGTCCATGTCGTATCGAGATGCGCACCGATGACGAGACCAAGCAAAAACGAACCGATTACGTTAATCAGGAACGTCGCTAGTGGAAATTCACGTTTCCAAACCGTCTTCATCCATTGACTGACGGCAAACCGACTGATGGCGCCGCAAAAAGCACCGATGGCGAGAGCAAGTAGCGTCATTCACTCACGTCCTTTCGTCACGTGACGCAGTCGTCGTGTTCCGAGCGCGTAACCGACATAAGACAGGAACAAACCGCCAAATAGGCTGACGAGTACGTAGAGGAACGCGTCCGCTAAATGATGTTCATTAAGTAAGGTCACCGTCTCAACGCTGAATGTCGAAAACGTCGTAAAGGAGCCGATGAAACCCGTGCCGATGGCTGTGATCGCATATTGATGTAAGAGTTTCGTTCGAAATAAAAAGTGTGTCGCATAGCCGAGAAGAAAACTCCCGATCAAGTTGATCGCAAGCGTTGGCCACGGAAACGGACCAGTCGTGAAGTCGCCGATCAGCAGTCCGAGCCCATACCGTGCCGAGGCACCGAGAACACCTGCGAGGCCTACGAGTACATACAGCATAGAAATCCTCTTTTCTGAAAAAGTCTACGTTAACCGTACTCCCGCTTTCAAGAAAGCGTCAAGAAAAAAAGTCACTCGAGAGACTTAACGAATGAATTCTTTTTGCCGATGAACAACTGTATGACTTTAATAAGGTGAAGGAGTTTGAACAAGATGGTATCTGCCCTCGAGCAACAAAGTACAAAGATTTTGTCCCGCCTGATTGCAACGTTAATTACGATTGCGCATCCATTGATTTTCTTATTTGCGCAAATGAATTACGTCCCAATCAGTGTGTTTTATCAGTTTTTAGTCGGTGGTTTGATCTTGACGGTCGCGTTGCTTGTGGGCAACCGCCTACTTGGACATCGTCCGAGCGGGAAGTACGTCCAAGTGACGTTAACGTATTTCGTACTCGCTCTCGTTTTGGTGACCTTGCCGTCGCCAAGCATTTGGACGATCGTCTATCTCTACTTGACGATTTCAATCGTCTATTTAATTCCGCGTTTGGTCATTCTCGCCGGAATCCTTGGACTCATTGAGATGGCAGTATTCACAATGCTGGGAACGATTGTCTTTACGAATACATTCGACTTGATCGTCGCCTATGTCATCTATTTGATGATTTTCTCAGCGGCTGTTTTTGTCGCTGTCTTTGGACGGAACGTCATGTTAGCCGTCCGCCAAGAACAAGAACGGTCGGAAGCCTACGCGGCGACGTCGCAAATTGCTCTCGAACAAACGGCAGCAACCGCAACGGAAGTAACGACGTTTACGGAAGAGATGAGTGAAACGGTCGACGCGGCGAAGGATTCCTTCAGTCAGGTTGATCTGGCGATGCAACAGCTGGCACATGATGCAGCAGGAAGCGTTCAAGCGATTCGTGAAATTCGCCAATTGAACGACCAGCAAGTCAACCGGATGGAGGATGTGACCGTTTCGGTCGACCACGCACTCGAGCGCAGTTCGTCCTCGCGAACGACAGCCGAAAAGAGCAGGCAGACGATTGGTCTTGCCGGACAATCCTTACAACAATTGACGACGAGCATGGATGAGTCGGTCACGTCGTTCGGACAGCTTGCTGGACGTTTCCAGGAAATCGTCGCCATCACGTCGAGCATTAATGCGATTGCGGCGCAAACGAACCTGCTTAGTCTTAACGCATCGATCGAAGCAGCTCGTGCCGGCGAGTTCGGAAAAGGCTTTACGGTCGTTGCGCAAGAAATTCGTAATCTATCAGCACAGACGGCAGAAGCGTCGAAGGAAATCAATGCGATCATCGAACGTGTTGATCAGGACGTCACGCAAACAGGGAACTCGATTCATGCGAGTACGACATTGTTACGTGAGCAGGAAGAACGCATGGCAGAGAGTCAGTTAGCGCTACAGACGATCGAGACGGATACAACGGAAGTTGTTGGATCAATCCAGTCAGCGCAGACTCAGTTCGCGACGATGACGAGCAGCCTTGCCGCCATCACGGCAGCAGCCGGTCAACTTGATACGTTCATGAATGCGTTGCTCGCGCAAAGTGAGTCGTTATCTGGTCTGACGCGTCATCAAGTTGGACAGGTCATGGAACTGCAACAGGCGATTCATGCCTTAAACGAAACGGCATCCACTCTTCAGCAAACGAGTCGTTAACGAAACAGCTCCTCATCGATCGATGGGGAGCTGTTGTGTATCTTCAGACTGTTTGTCGGTGGAACGGACGGGGAAGAAGATAGGGAACGAATATTGAAGGAGGAGTCAACGGATGAAGGCAGCTTACATTGAACAGTATGGTGGATCGGAACAATTCAAGGTCGGAGAACTGGAAAAGCCGGTCATCGGACCAGATGATGTCTTAATCGAAGTCTACGCCGCGAGTGTAAACCCGGTCGATTGGAAACTACGCGAAGGATATTTGCGTCAGATGTTGAGCTATGAGATGCCGCTCGTCATCGGTTGGGACGTTGCTGGTGTGATTCAGGAAGTCGGAGAAAACGTCTCGGATCTTCAAGTCGGGGACGCCGTCTTCAGCCGCCCGGAAATCGCCCGTCAAGGAACGTATGCAGAGTATGTCGCAGTCGATGCGCATCTCGTCGTCAAAAAACCAGAATCGCTCAGTTTCGCAGAAGCAGCGTCTCTTCCACTCGTCTCACATACAGCGTGGCAGGTCATGTTCGAAGTGATGGATGCGAAGCCAGGTGACCGGATCTTCGTTGGTGCCGGATCAGGAGGTGTCGGAACGGTCGCGATTCAACTCGCAAAAGCGAACGGGTTGTACGTCATCACGTCAACAAGTACGAAAAACGTTGACTGGGTAAAAGCACTTGGAGCCGACGAAGTCATTGACTACAAACAGGAAAATCCGGCCGATCGTGTTCGCGACATCGATTTTGTATTTGATACGATGGGTGGCGACAATCAAGGGGAACTGTATCAGATGCTGAAGCCGAACGGCATGCTCGTCTCGATTTCCACACCACCGGATGAAGAGCAAGCGAAAGAGCATAATGCGCGATCTGCATATGTCTTCATGCAACCGACGGGTGAGCGTTTACAGCATATCGCTAAAGCTGTCGAACGTGGCGAGCTACAACCTGTCGTTGACCGGATCTTTGATCTGGATCAAATCAAGGAAGCACATGATTATGGCGAAGAAGGGCACGCAAAAGGAAAAATCGTCATTCGGGTCAAGGGAGAATAAGAAGAGGAGGGCGCTGAAATCAGCGTTCTCTTTTATTTTTTGTCAATCTTTTTATCGAACCATAAACAAAAAATAACCTGGTTAAAAAAGTATAAAGGATAAGGGGTTGCTTCTTCCTATACTAGGGCTATCAGACGTGAGTCAGCCACATTAAAAGGAGGAAGTAACATGAAAAAAGGATTGAAGTGGGCAGGAATTATCGTGATCGGCGCAGTTATTCTCGGGAATCTAGGAGATGACGAAGAACAAGCAGCACCGGAGAAAAAAGTAGAAGTCGAACAAGAAGCAGTCAAATCAGAAGCAAAACCAGTGAAGGCAAAAGCAGTTGCAAAACCGGTCAACAAAACGTACGGGGTGAATGATCAGGTAAAGGTCGGGAAACTGACGTACGTCGTCAACGACGTCAAGATGGTCGATACGTTGTCGAACGTTCTCGGAGAAAAGAAAACATCAGGACAATTCTTAGTCATCGGTCTGACGATTCTAAACGGAGATAAGGAAGAGCGATTCGTCGACAGCAACATGTTTAAAGTCAATGTCGGCGATACGGAATACTCAGCCGATACGGAACTCGATCTTTATGCGAATGAAGACGGGATGGGCTTCTTCTTAGAGACGATCAACCCGAATATCGAGAAAACCGGCAACATCGTCTTTGAATTACCGAAACAGGTGAAAAATCCGATGCTTGAAGTCTCGTCTGGCTTTGGCTGGGCAGGTGGACAATCAAAAGAGATTCAATTGACACAGTAATGAGTGACCATAGAAGAGACTCAATAAAAGAATGACGCGTCTTTTCACGCCCTTTCCTCAGGCGAGACACAAGCTAGTTTTCCTGCTTCATTTAAGCAGGAAAGCGGGTCTTGTTTGTCTCTGACAGCGCATAAATGCGCTTGTTCCTGTAGGAGTGGCGTGTGACGCGTCATTCTTTTTGTTACGAGATAAGGGTGGCAGATCATCATTCTGATACTCTTATCTTTGTGGAAACTGACTTTTGAGTCAGCCCGTTCTTGTTACCGTCCTGATTGTTGGATCGAGAGTTCAGGCGTTAATCGATCGAGTAAAGCGAGCGTCTCTGGATGAGAGGCGAGCGTCTGGTCGAGCGTGTTCCGTTCAGTCTCTAGACATGCTAGATAACGTTGAGCCGCTTCAGCGTGCGTTGCGGGTGTCAAGACGTCATAGACCGCTTCAAGAGCAAGGCGTGGATGGTCTGGCAATGTTGTCGGAATCGTCTTTAATCCGAGTTGCGCTCGTTCAGGAGCATGATGATGGAGTAATACTTTTGCGAACTTGATCAAGGCACTACGGAGCATCTCGACTGCCCATAAGTCATTTCCCCGTGCTGCTGCTTTTTTATATTGGAACAAGAACCAGACAGCATCGATCGCTTCGTCAGTCGCTTCCTGAGCAGAAAGCGTTAAGTCGCAAGTATTCGTAAAGTCCGTCAACTGTTCTTGTGGATCATACAAGACACGTAATTGATCCTTATGGTTCAGTGAATCAAGCGTCACCGTAAACAAATCGATATGTAGCAGATCATCATAGACGACGATCATTTGTGGGGCGATGATATCAATCTCATCTTTCCAGATGATTGAACGATAAGCAGAAAGGTGGGACAAACGACGCGATAAGAATGTTGTTTGACGTTCTTCTGAGACGAGACAGTATAGATCGATGTCTGAATGAACATCTTCTTCTCCCCGTCCAAAAGATCCTTTCAAGAAGATAGCTTCGACTGCAGGATCTTGTTTGAGTCGAGCAACCAGTTGCTCGATCGCATGAAGTTGATGCATGAGGACTCATTCCTTTCTAAAAACAGAAGTCTATTAAGTCAGTATACGGGAAAATAGACAGGTTTTTCCATGAAAAAATGAGAAATCACATCGAAATGGATTTCTCATTGAGAAGCAGAAGCGAGTTTTTCTTTATGTTCGAGATGAAGGACGTGTTGTTCACCCCATGCATTGATCGCGTCAAGAACTGGAATGAGCGTCCGACCATAATCCGTCAGAGAGTACTCGACACGGGGTGGGACTTCTTGATAAATCTCGCGATGGACGATATCGTTCAGTTCGAGCTCACGCAGTTGAGCCGTCAGCATTTTTTGCGTAATGTTCGGCAATTGTCGTTTCAGTTCACTGAAGCGGAGCGTTCCGTGTGTGATCAAGACGAGTAAAATCGACGGCTTCCATTTTCCGGTCAAGATTTCGAGCGCTGTCTCGACGCGACAGCTTGGTGTCTCTTCCATCGGTCTTCCTCCTTCATGGTATCGTTTAGGATACTATACCACTTATTCGTGCCTACTTCCGCTTCGATCGCTTCCGCGTAATAATAGGGATACGAGCTATTTCATTGAAGGAGGAAACAACATGTCCATTCATCCACAAATCACACTCGGTCCTGTTCGCTTGCGTATCACGGACCTCGACCGTTCGATTTCATTTTATACAACGTCACTCGGATTACGCGTGCTAACGCAAACGGATCAGTTGACGGTGCTCGGCGCACAAGATACACCACTCGTTGAGCTTGAAGTCCATCCGAATGCCCGCCGTTTTCCACCGAACTCGGTCGCCGGATTATATCATTTTGCGATTTTGCTACCGAACCGAAAAGAACTTGGTTTCGTCATCCGAAATCTGATTGCACAAGGGATCGAGATTGGTCAAGGCGACCATCTCGTCAGTGAAGCCTTTTACCTATCGGATCCAGATGGGAACGGGATCGAGATTTATGCCGATCGTCCACGTGAGACGTGGACGTATGAAGCTAATGGTGATGTCAAGATGACGACGGATCCCGTCGATTGGCAAAGTATGCTCGTCGAAGCGGGAGAAGAAGACTGGTATGGCATGCCGAGCGATACGGTCATGGGACATGTCCATTTCCACGTCAAGACACTCGAAGCAGCACGGTCATTTTATGTCGAGACGCTCGGCTTTGAAGTTGCCGCTGACGCTTCGCGGATGCGTGCATTGTTCGTTGCTGCCGGTGGCTATCACCATCACATCGGTCTGAACGTCTGGTCTGGTGTCAACGCACCAACGAATCCGGAAGATGCGGTCGGACTCGTCTACTGGACACTACGTTATCCGGATCAAGCGACGCTCCAAGCAGCGATCGAGGCGTTGAAGTCTTCCGCTTATACCGTTACGGATCAAGCAGGCGATGTCTATGTCACCGATGATGCCGGAATTACCGCTCGATTGACAACGTAACCGAAAAAAATCCCCTTACAGTGAAAACACTGTAAGGGGATTTTTGGTTTACCGTGAAGACGACGTTGCGTTACCGTCGTACCGACTGATCAGTTCATACGGTCTGACTTTATATAAGGCATGCGGGAAGTAATGGGGATCCATTGCATCAAGCGTCCGCAACTGGAAGTGTTCCCGTTTGATATACTCACTCAGCGAGTCACGTGTCAGTGGGAAGAAGCCGACATCCGTCGTTTCGCCTTCTTGTGTCGCGAGTTCACCACCAACGGCTTTCCCACGGAAACAAACGCACAGGACGTGACTTGAGACATTTTGATAGATACCGGTGATGCCATCGATTGTGACATCAACACCTGTTTCTTCTTTGACTTCCCGTTTAATGGCGTCAAGAATCGACTCGTGATTTTCGACTTGTCCACCCGGCATCTCATACGTATCACCCCGGTGGAGGTTGCGGACGAGCAGGACTTCACCGGCATCGTTCGTGATGTACGCGGTCACGCTGACGATCGCGCGAGGGGGAGCATACGTACCGGTCGCTGTCATGAAATCTTCATAGGATTTGATATAAAGGTTTTTGCCGAGACGCGCGCGCTTCTTCATCGCTTCGCGACGTAAAGCACTGTTGCGGACATCACGATCGACTTGTTCGTAATGTTCACGGTCGCGATATTCCCAAATGGCGATGACTTCATCTTCTGCCTCGGTCACCCAGCGACCAACAAGACGGGCACCATGGCTGACTTGGAGCGGGTACAAATAGGTATGGAAAAACTCAGTGAATTCTTCTAGGCGTTCGGGACGAATCGTATAGGTCTTCCGGCGATGTAACATGGAAATTCCTCCTATCAGATGAGCGTTCAGATGTACGTTGTACCCCTTCTCGAACGGACGGATGAAACCCTTTTTCTCGATGTGGGAAAAGGAGTTTTTATTGAACGATTGCGTATACATGTCCTACGGTCTACGTGACTTTAAATCATCGATGATGATCTCTTTTGATCGGAAAAGTATAACTAAAGAAGAACTTAAGAAATGGATAGGGCTCAACTTCAGAAAAATCGGGGATACTGAAAGTAGAGAGAAACAGAAAGAAGGGATACGTGATGGATATCATGGCACTCGTCCGCCTGGCTGGCGGAATCATGTTCACCCCATTGTCGGACGATGTCTTGATGATGAGTTTTGCAGCACTTCGATTACGAGAGGGGATGTATCCGGTCGTCATCTGGTTGACCGCATGGCCGGTCTTCTTCATCGCCTTTACGTGGTTTTATCTACTTGCTCGGTTCTTCCGTGAGATTCCGCTCGTCAAACGCTGGATGAAGTCACGTTTCTTAGAACGAGCAGAAACGATCATCGAACGACGCGGGTTATGGGCGATCGGACTATCGTTCTTCTTACCCGGCGTCAGACATCCGATTCATTATGTCGCCGGACTCCTCGGTTATCCGTTACCTCGTTATTTAGTAATGACATTCTTAGCAGCAGGCGTTTATACAGGACTCTGGACTTTTTTGATCGTCCGGATCGGAGAAGCTGTGACGTGGTCGGAGCTGTGGAACTGGCTTCAGGTGAATCCCGGAATCATCAGTGCGATCGTAGTCATCTTAATCGGTCTAGTAGTAACAGGTATCGTATATCATCGGCGTCAAAAGGAATCAGTCGAGGAAAGTTCTTCAATATAAAAACATCAAACGAGCAAGCGAATCCAGATCAGGATTCGCTTTTTTAGATGAAGTTTGGTTTTATGAATAAGGATAGTTTTTTGAAATAAGAAGTAATCTACAAGAAAAGTGAAATCATTGTCAAAAAAAGACGTTTTTCACTTCTTAAAAGCTACCTGATTTACACACTGTATTGGCAATTTATCGTCACAAGCAAGTGGCTGAAATTGGATTGTAAACGCTTATACTAGGAGGTGTTCACAGAGTGGACATATTTATTGCCAGAGGAGGATACATATGAATCTCATGCAGACGGAAGAGACGGTCAAAAAAGCACCGACTTCTTCTGCTTACCGGACGATTTGGCGGTGGCATTTTTATGCTGGTATCATTTTTGCACCGTTCCTAGTCATGCTTGCTGTGACAGGATCCATTTATCTTTTTAAGCCACAAATCGAAAACGTCCTGTATCAATCGTATTATGAAGTTACACCACAAGCAGATCGCATCACTGCGACGGAACAGATTGATCGCGTCAAAGCGAAGTATCCCGATGCACTTGTCACGTCGTACCGACCGGGTGAATCCGACGATCGATCCAGTGAAGTGAAGGTCTCGTCACCAGACATGTCGGCGACGGTCTTCGTCAATCCGTATTCTGGTAAGATCATCGGAACATTATCTGACGATGACCGGATCATGAATAAAATCGAAGAGATCCACGGGGAACTGATGGCGGGAACGACTGGCGATCGGATCGTTGAACTCGTCGCCTGTTGGGCAATCGTCTTGATCGTGACGGGACTGTTCCTATGGTTCCCGCGTAAGCAAAAGGGACTGTCAGGTGTCTTGTTCCCACGTCTTCGTCAAGGTAAGAAGTTATTCCGTCGTGATCTCCACGCTGTTCCAGCATTCTGGATCACAGCAGGGATGCTGTTCCTGATCTTGACTGGCTTACCGTGGTCCGGTTTCTGGGGAACGAACTTCCAGTCACTCGTCACGAACCAAGGGCTTGGTTATCCACCGTCCATCTGGGGTGGGGAGGCACCGACGTCAACACTTCAAACGAAGGATATCGCGGAAGTCCCGTGGGCTGCCGAAACACTTGATGTCCCGCAATCAAAAGTCGAAGGAGCCGTCCCGGCTTCGATCGATGACATCGTTGCAATCGGCAAACAACAAGGGATGGATCCAAGCTTTAAGATCAGCATTCCAAGTGATCCGATCGGTGTCTATACGCTGTCTGCGTATCCAGCGAAAGCACAGAATGAAGCGACGATCCATCTCGATCAATATTCCGGTGCCGTGCTCGCCGACTATCGTTATGACAACTATGGTATCGTCGGAAAGATCGTCGCGACCGGGATCACACTCCACAAGGGAACGGAATTCGGCTGGTTCAATCAGTTAATTAGTCTGTTGATTTGTCTCGGAATCATTCTCGTGGCAGTCAGTGGTTTCTATCTCTGGCTGAAGCGAAAACCAAGTAAAGGGATGGGGGCGCCGAAAGGACCGAAAGCATTCATGTTGAAAGGATTCCTCGCTGTGCTTGTCGTGCTGGGAATCGTCTTCCCGCTCGTCGGTCTATCGTTGCTCGTCGTCTGGCTGGTCGATTTCCTTGTCATCCGTCGTATTCCGAGTGTAAGGAGGTTCTTCAATGCGTAAATCGATACAAACACTCATGCTCGGTGGACTGCTCGTCACGACGACGAGTCTTGCTGGCTGTGCGGTCGATTCCGATGCAGCAGAACAGTATGCCGTAGCTAAGCCGTTATCGATCAAAATGAATATCCCAAAGGACTTACAACCGGATGCGAAGAAAAAGCAGACGTTTGAAGCAACAGTCTGGCGTGAAGCTAAACCGGTTCAAAAAGTCGATTATGTACATTTCGAAATCTGGAAAGCGGATGGAACAGTACGCTATAGTATGGAACCGGCAGAAGAGACAAAGCCAGGTGTCTATACGATTGCGAAGGTACTACCGAAATCCGGCTTGTATTATGTCAAAGCGCATGCAAGCAGTGAAAGTGCGATGATCATGCCAACACGGCAGTTCATCGTCGGTGAGTTATCGAAAGAAGATTTAAAAATCTTACAAGGTGGAGCAAAACCAGCTGGCGGAAGTAGCGGTCACCATCATTGAAGAATAATGAAATAAAAAATGAGAGGGCGGAATACTATTCCGTCCTCTCATTTTTCGTATAGACGATTAATCGTCATCACCATGATCTCCGTGATCATCCCCGTCATCGTCTCCATGATCGTCTGAATCATCATCTTGATCATCATCTTCTGAGTCATCCGAAGAATCATCGTCATCCGAGTGCTCATCTTCTGATTCGAGTTCCTGTCCATTATAGAACTTGATCTGGACGTGTAACGTTTTGATGTTTGGTAATTGAAGCGCCTGTGCGACTAACGTTAATAATTCTTCTTCCGTCATCGATGGTGTGACGAGAAGACGATCTTTTAACGTCGCAACGTCAGTAATACCGATCTCGTCTTTAAAGCGCAATTCTTTCCGTTGATGTTCATTACTGTAACGCCACTCGAACTTTTTCTTATTCGTATCCGTCACTTTGATCATGATCCGTTTGAGTTCTTGATTATTTTGAACGCCGTCTTGATCCGTATCTTCCTGATCATCTCGAGTCCCGTCCTGATCGCTATCTGCTTTTGTTGGATCAGAACCGAGTTCAAATTCGTCTTCGTTGATAAGCGTATCCCGGTCCCGGTCTTCTTCATTGTCTTTGATGCCATCACGGTCTGAATCCTTTTTCAATGGTTGCGTACCGACGATGAACTCTTCTCGTGTCGTCAATCGATCCTGATCTTGGTCTTCTTTATTATCAGAAATACCATCTTGATCAGAATCCTTCTTCAACGGATTTAGATGCGCTGTGTATTCTTGTTGATTCGTGAGTGAGTCGCGGTCCGAATCCTCTTTCCCATCCTTGATCCCGTCACGATCCGAATCCGATTTAGTTGGGTTGAGACGAAGTTGATACTCTTGTACATTCATCAAACCGTCGCGATCGTGATCTTTTGTTGCGACTTGTTTTCCATATCCCAAATGATATTGTTTTTGCCAAGCATCTGGAATCCCATTTTTGTCTCGATCGACTTGCACGACAGGTTTCTTCTTCGCTTTACTTTTTGCTTCTACAGGTCCAACTGCTTGCGAGACGACGAGCGAAGCAAGTACTGCGCCAATGACAATCCGTTTCATAAGTCCACTCCTGTTCTATAAAAGATAAAAGATGAGGTTATAAGAAGATTCTAATGAAATGATTAGAAAATAAGTTGGCTATTTCGCGAAATGAGTAAATAAAAACTAAAAAATAATGAAAGTGCTACATAAGTTTATTTCGTCAGAAAAAATATTTTAAATAAAAAATGTAAAAAGATAAAACCATTCGTGAACTCCTTACGTTATCTATGTGAAGTCCAAAAAATCAAAGGGGTGTTCATAAGATGAAGATGAAAAAGTCGTATCTCGCTGTTCCGCTTAGTGCCGCATTGTTGATTCCAGCAGCAGGTGTCAGTGCTCACGGTCATGAGGACCATAGTAAGATGTCTCACAGTTCAGGAAAAGTCTCCCTCGATGTCTCATCTCCAGCATCGGATTTACGAGCGACACTCGATCAAATTCTATCTGAACACGCGTATCTCGCAGTCGTTGCGATGCAAAAAGGAATTGATGGTAAAGAAGATTTTGAGCAGGCAGCCGGTGCCTTGAATCAAAACACGGATGATTTAGCGGCAGCTGTTGGTTCCGTCTACGGGGAAGAAGCAGGCGCTGCCTTCAAAGAAATCTGGGCGAGCCATATCGGTTACTTCGTCGATTACGTCAAAGCAACTGGTGCCAAGGACGAAGACGCGAAACAAAAAGCATTGAAAGAGCTTGATGAGTATCGTGTCGAACAGGCTGCGTTCCTCGATAAAGCAACGGAAGGACGTCTGAAGGCAGCGGATCTCGAAGCAGGACTAAAAGTCCATATCACGCAACTGTTAACATCGTTTGATAGCTACGTTGCTGGTGATTATGATGCTGCCTACAGTAATCTACGTAAAGCAATCGAGCATATGTATATGGTGGGAGAAGGGTTATCTGGTGCGATCGTCGATCAGTACCCAGATAAATTCAAAAATACGAAAGTTGATACACCAGCAGCTGATCTTCGTGCCGGACTGAACCGAAACTTCTCTGAACATGCGGCGCTTGCAGTGCTCGCGATGCAAAAAGGAATTGACGGAGCAAAAGACTTTGACGCTGCGGCCGGTGCCTTGAATCAAAATACGGATGACCTGACAGCTTCGATTGGCTCTGTTTATGGTAGTGAAGCAGCGCAACAATTCAAGAAGATTTGGTCGAGCCACATCGGCTACTTCGTTGACTATGTCAAAGCAACAGGTGCGAAAGATGATCAAGCACGCGACATGGCTGTGAAGGAACTTGATGAGTACCGTGTTGAACAGGCAGCATTCCTCGATGCAGCAACAGAAGGACGTTTGAAAGCGAAAGATTTGGAAGAAGGATTAAAGGTTCACATTGACCAACTCTTGCTTGCTTTCAATAGCTATAATGAAAAAGATTACGACAAAACGTACCCAGCGATTCGTGAAGCGTACGCGCATATGTACGGTGTAGGGGAAGGGACTGCGACAGCAATCGTCGATCAGTTCCCAGATAAATTCAAAGGTGCACCATCTGGAATGCCGAACACTGGTCTCGGTGGTATGCAAGAAAAAGCATCGACGACAGGTATCGTCTGGTCACTGCTTGGTATCGCAGCAGCATCGATCCTTGGATTCTTCGCACTCCGTCGTCGCCCGCAACAATAAAGGACGACCCGCTGGTGACAGCGGGTTTTCTTGTACACATCAAGCAGAAAGGAGGTAAACGACATGCGCATCATCCGATTTGCCCTTCTGTTCCTCATTTGTCTGTTGCCCATATCGGTCGAAGCACACACGAGTTTAAAAAGCTCGAATCCGGCAGATGGATCGGCATTATCTGAACCCGTCGATCGGATCCGCTTGACGTTCAGTGAGGCTGTTGAAAAAACGAGCACCTTACGTATAGTAGACGCGAATGGAGTTGAACAAGCCCTTGCGAAACCACTTATCATCGGAAATGAACTGAGTGCTGTCGTCTCAGAGCCTTTAACGGAAGGAAAATACACGATCAAGTGGGCGTCGATTTCAGATGATGGTCATCCCGTGAAAGGAACGATCCGTTTTACGGTACTGGGTGCGGCAAAAGCTGAAACAAGCACTGTAGAAAAGGCTGAGCCGATGGAAAAAAAAGCAGCAGTCGTTCCTGAAGCAGAGCCTGTTTCAAAAGGACTCGTTCCGACACTGCTCCCATGGATCGTCGGGGGACTGTTAATCAGTATCGTCATCCTTCTCGTGTTACGTCGTCGTTCGACATGAGTGCGTTTCTAGGAGAACTACTCGTCTATATGGGTGGAGCGCTTTGGATGGGCTATTTGGTATTATGCTTCATCCCAACGAAACGAAAACCGCTATTAATGGACGGTACGTCGTGGGCGGTAGCGGGACTCGGGATGCTCGTTCTTGGAACGAGCATCCCGGTCTTTGGTGCCGTTCGTTTTCTACTTTCGACGCAAACGATGACAGAGGCTCTTCGAACAGGATTACTGGAGTTGCATATCGGTCGGATGTTTCTTGTCGTTTACTTCTCTGCTTTACTCCTATTGATCGTATTCGCATGGCAAAAGCGACGATCCATCCTGCTCGCACTCTTGACGATCCCGTTATGGATTGGCATCGCAGGAACGAGTCACGCGGCGGCCAAATACGGTGCGCTCGGGTGGACGCTTCAGTTTAGTCACTTCTTATGTGTGACAGCTTGGATCGGTGTCGTGTTTTGGGTAGCCATCGGTGCTCGCTCGACCGTTCATTGGTCTGCCTTTTTAAGTTGGTTCAGTCCGTTTGCCCGGATCGCCTTTACGGGTGTCATCCTGTCAGGGCTGTTACTGATGCAACTGGCGATTCCGCTTGAACGTTATCCGAATCTCTGGGGCGTGCCATACGGTCAAGCGTTGTTGCTGAAGCACCTTTTATTGTTACCGCTTTTGTTCTATGCTTTCTGTAATGGCACGCTTGTTCGGCGTCGGTTGCGTTTTGACTCAACGTACGATCCGCGTCCGTTACTCCGGATGGAGAGTATCATTTTAGTATTGCTGTTCATGGCGAGTGCTTCACTCAGCCGTCTCGAACAACCGACGCTAGGGCAACTACCGACCGGTGATCCAGTGGGGAATGGATGGGTTTTGATGATGGGGATTGCAACCTTACCACTGCTTTTACTAGGATATCGTCGGCATGCAGTGGGTATCTTGCTGAGTTTATTCAGCGTCAGTTTGATTTATCTTGGGTTGCTAGCGACAGGATGAGTATAAAAAACAAGGTAGCGGATCGTTCCGCTACCTTGTTTGACGTGGTCTTATTTCGTTGAAACAGCGCAATTCGTTGCTTTCGCAAGAATCTTCGAATAGGCACGTGCGCCCTTGATATTCAAATGGACACCATCTGCTTCGAAGTAAGATGGATGTTTGACGGCAACAGCATGCCAGTCGATCAGTTCGACTCGCTTCCGTTTCGATGCCTCGCGTAACATCTGATTGACCTCTGCTTCCCACGGACGCGGGACGCGTGCAGTGACCAGATAGACGTGATCGGCATTTGCGAATTGATCGAGCAAACTGTTCAACTGATCCTTTCGGAAGCTACCGTTCGTTCCGAGGTGGAGAATGACTTGGCGTCCATGTCGATTATACGCGGCATACTGCTCACTCAGCGGAATCGCTTCTCGCAGCTGACGACCGAGTTTCGCATCAATCGTCAATTGCTTGAGCGTACTGCCGAGATAATCTTCGACACCGAGTAAGACCGAGTCCCCGATCGCAAGCGTCGGTCGACAGATTTTTCGCTGATCGGGCTTTGCTTTTGGTGTCGTCGGTTTCAGGATCGGCTTCGGTTTTTCTTTTGGCGCCGCTATCTTCTCGAAAGCAGGTTCTGGCTTCGGCGTATCGGAGACAGCAAGAATCGATAAGTTACCGATGAAGCTGACGATGAGAATCGTCAACACGGCAACACTCGTCCACTGCATCGTTGAAAACTGACGTAACTGTCGCGGATGTAACGACAGACGTTCTAAATAACCGGATAGTCCGTGCTGACGAATCGGACGTTCGATAAAGCGATACGATGCTTCAGTTAAGGCGACAAGCACGACGACGATCAACACGGTCCGAAGTAATGAGAA
This sequence comes from Exiguobacterium sp. LL15, assembly GCF_024436095.1. Taxonomy (NCBI): domain Bacteria; kingdom Bacillati; phylum Bacillota; class Bacilli; order Caryophanales; genus Exiguobacterium; species Exiguobacterium sp. LL15. Next base: position 152,710 of record NZ_JANFNX010000002.1, read on the forward strand.
CGTGCCGATTTGCTCGACTGGCGTTATCAGTGTGATGACGGGAAAATGCCACAGATATAGACCGTACGATCGTTTACCGATCGCAACAAGTGCTGGATGCGCAAACCATTGACTCCAAATCGACGCCGGATGAGCAATTGTAGCAATCAATAGTGCAGCAAGGACGGCGACAAGGAAAAAGCCACCCCGGTATAAGAAGCTTCCGAACTCACTTGTGACAATCATCAATATAAGCAAGAGTGGCAAAGTAACGGCACCTATTTGATTCAGTAACCGGACACCACGTTTTGGGATATCGAGCTTAAAGCGGGTTGGTTGCCACGCGAAAGCGAGTAGACTCCCAATCAATAGGGCGAATAACCGAGTATCCGTGCCATAGTAGACACGACTTGGATCTTCACCAGGTGTGAACTGAATCGCCATCGCAAGCACGGATGCACCGATCGCAACGCCCATCAATTGCAGGAACAAGCGACGATTTTTCATTCCGAACCAAAGTAAGATCGGGAATAGCAGGTAGAACTGCTCCTCGATTGCGAGTGACCAAAGGTTTTGAATCGGTGATGGCTTACCGAACGACTCGAAATAGGAGACGTCATGGAAGATATACCACCAGTTCGTCCCGTAAATGAGCGCAAAGGCACTATCTTGGCGAACCGTATGCAACAGTTCGCGTTCAAAGATGGTCACGTACCCGAGAACGAGTAACAGCATGACGAATAGGGCCGGGAACAGGCGACGGAAGCGATGAATCCAAAATCGTTTCAAATCGAGGCGTCCGGTCGTCTGCCACTCGCGTAACAAGAGACCGGTAATCAGATAACCGGATAGGACGAAAAAGAGATCAACACCGAGGAAACCACCGGAGAAGAATGAAACCGACAGATGGTAGAGAATGACAGATAGAACAGCGAAGGCACGTAAGCCATCAAGCCCTGGCATATATGTAATCGAACGAGACGAGGATTTCATAAGACACGAACAACTCCTTTAAAACGACAACTAATTTCTAACAGTCTTTAGTGTATCGAATTCCAATTTCAAAGAAGTGTCTAAGAAGTAACAACCTGACCAAAAAAGCACCCGATGCGCACATCGGATGCAGGCTTATGAAACATGTGGAAAACGACAGGTCACGATGAAGCGGTTGTCTTGTGAAGTCAATGCGACACTACCCGCATGACGTGCCATGATTTGCTGAACGATTGACAGACCGATGCCGGAGCCACCAGACGAGCGAGAAGCATCCGACGTCCCGAATGGCGTCAGCCACGTGTTTAGTTCCTCTAGCGTATAGGTCGTTTCAATCGCATTTGAGCAGATCAGCTGGATGCCTTCTGCTTCATCTTTGATCGAAATCCGAAGGTCACCAGTTCCGTGAAGCGTCGCATTGCGAATCAAATTCTCAAGCAAGCGCCGTAAGAGCATCGGATCGGCGAACAATGTCACGTGAGGTGGACCATCGATGACGCCATCGATGCCGGGAAACAGCTCCAGGACTTGTTCCGTTAAGGTCACGAGATCGAGTGAGATCCGTTCGACTGGATAATCGGTGTTCGATAATTTAGCGAGCGTGAACAGTTCATCGATCCGGGCAGCGAGCGTTTCCGACTGGCGGATGACGATCGCTAGAAGTTCCGCGCGTTCTGTCGCGGATAACGTCTCATGTTTTTCCGTCAGCCACTGGATGAAACCTTGGATTGAGGTCAAGGGTGTCCGTAAGTCATGCGAAAGACTAGTGATCAAGCGCAACTGTTCTACGAACCGCTCCTGATCACGCATCCGTAACGTTCGGAGTTCCTGTTCGATTCGTTCGATCGATTGGGCGAACAGTTTAAACTCCTTCGGTCCTCTGACCGGTGGGAGTGATTCAGTTGGTGGCGGTTCGACCGTCAACCGTTCGAGTCGTCGTTCGAGTTCCCGGAACAATCCGGCAATCCAACGCGTCAAGAGTAGTAAAAAGAGGATGAACAAGACGACTTGTAAGACGAAGAAGGCGTTCGAATTCCCGATTTGATATTCATTGAGTCTCGGTTTATCTGTCTGTACCGTCAGGAAAAAACCGGACGCCCCATTTGGTAGGGAAATCGCTTCGATGTGGTGCAATGTCCGGATCGTTCCTATGTCGGACGGCTCTCGCTCCGTCGGTGTTTGAGCAGCGAGTAACCGGCTGGGCGTCAAGTCTTCCGGAAACTTGTCAGATGCATCGAGGCGACGACTATCGGCACTGTAAACGGCCCACTCGTAAGGACCGTTCGGTGATTGCCCGTTTTCGTAACGGGCGATATCACGTTTTACGTCTTGGACGACTTCTTGCTCTGTCGTGTAATAGTACCGAGGAACCGTCTTCGTACCGAGCGGCAACTGACTCGCAAGCAACCAGGCGAGTGCCGTACTTAAAACCGCGGCGAGTAAGAGTAAGACGAGCATCCAAACAGTTAGTTTGATCCGTCTCATGGCTCAACCTTATAACCAACGCCCCAGACCGTCTGGAGGTGGCGCGGTTCTTTCGGGACATCCTCAATCTTGTCGCGGAGCTTATGGATCAGGACCATGACAGCGTTCGACGCGGAACCAAGTGCTTCCTCCTGCCAAACCCGTTCATACAGGTCTTCAGCCGAGAAGACACGACGGGGGTGACTCAAAAAGAGCGCCAGGCAATCAAATTCACGGCGTGTCAGGGCGAGCGGTACATCGTATTTAAAGATGACGCGTTCGTCTTCTTTGAGTGTGAACGGACCGACCTGAATCGCTGAAGCAGTAGTCGGGACATGATACTGACTGACGCGGCGTAACAGCGCCTTGACGCGGGCGACGACTTCAAGCGGATTGAACGGTTTACCGATGTAATCGTCCGCCCCGAAGGTCAAACCTTGAATTTTATCCATGTCTTCGCGTTTCGCTGTCAGCATCAAGACGGGTAACGTGTGACCGGCAGCGCGCGCAGCTTGAACGGTCGAGAAGCCATCGCGAACGGGCATCATCACGTCGAGTAACATCGCATCAACTGGACGCGTTGCAAGAGTCGCTAACGCTTCCTCACCATTTTCGGCTTCGAGGATCTCGTACCCTTCATTGGTTAAATACAGTCGAAGCAATTGACGGATGTCTGCTTCATCGTCAACGATCAAGAGCGTGGGCATGTGTAGATTCCTCCTGTTGTACCCCCTCGAAAACATAAGCCGGGGGCAGATTGTAGAGCGTGTGCGAATAACTGTGTTCTTGGAAATAGTCCCGGAACATCTTGAACTGGAACCGGGTGTATTGAAAGGCGATGAAGTGACCGCCTGGTCGTAGTAACGTTTGGAATTGTGCTAATAAGTCATGCCGCAACGCTGCCGGGAACGACGCGAACGGGAGACCACTGACGATGACGTCGATCTGTCCGCTCCATGAATCGGATAATCCTTGAACGTCACCAATGAAGAGAGTGACATTCGTTTCTTGAGCTAGCAACTGCTCGAGTGCCGGGTGGAACGTTTCGCTCCGTTCACAAATCAAGAGATGTGTCTCCGGTGAACGAGCGGCCAGTAAAGCTTTGGTGATCGCTCCGTCACCCGCTCCGACTTCAAGAATTTGGCGTGGACGATCGGCGACGGCGCGTCGTGCCATCATTTCAGCCAGACGTGGACTGCTCGGTGCGACGGCTCCGACACGGAGTGGTGCGTGAAGTGCTTCTTTTAAGAAATCAAACATGAAAACCCTACTTTCCGTTGAGTATATCATGTAGTATGCACATCGTCCCTTTCGAAAACAGGACGATGTTTCTTAAGTGAATCTTAAACATATCAATGCCTGATTTTCGGCGACATGATGACCGGACAAGCCGGTATACTAAGGACAAAGGAGGGGAAGGCGATGGAACATCACACGTATTATGAAGCGCTCGTTCGCCGGGACGCGACGTACGAAGGAACGTTTTTTGTTGGTGTCAAGACGACCGGCATCTTTTGCCGTCCGACGTGTCCGGCACGAAAACCGAAAGCAGAGAACTGTGAGTTTTTTGAGACGGCGCAAGAGGCATTACTTGCCTCTTATCGACCGTGCCGTCGTTGTCATCCGCTTGCTTATCCCGGCGATCATGGTACGATTCAACGCTTGATCGAAGCGGTCGAGGCAGAACCAGACAAACGATTCAAGGAAGCCGATTTTCGAGCACTTGGTCTCGATGAATCAACGGCACGCCGCCAGTTCAAGAAACGCTTCGGAATGACGTTCGTCGCGTATGCTCGGGCACGACGGATGGGGCTTGCGATGAAGGAGATCCGGACCGGTAAGCCGATCATCGAAGGGCAGTTGGCTGGAGGTTATGAATCGAGTAGTGGTTTTCGTGAGGCGTCAGCACGGATTCTCGGGCAGGCACCGTCGCGCTTTGACGGGCAGGTCTTACGCGCGAAATGGCTTGATACACCACTCGGTTCGATGCTGGCGATTGCCGACGATCAACTCTTACATCTGCTCGAGTTCGTCGACCGACGTGGACTGGAGCGGGAAATCGAACAATTACGTCAAAAAGCGCGCGCTGTCATCGTTCCCGGGGAATCACCGGTCTTTGGACAGATCGAAGCGGAGCTCCGTCGTTACTTCAAAGGAGAGCCGGTATCGTTTCAGACGCCACTGATGCGGTACGGGACACCATTTCAACGCCGCGTCTGGGAAGAACTCGAGCGGATTCCGAGTGGGGAGACGATCTCGTACCAAGAGCTGGCGATCCGGATCGGTCAACCGACTGCTGTTCGTGCCGTCGCACGAGCGAATGGAGCGAACCAACTGGCAATCGTCATTCCGTGCCATCGGGTCATTCGGACGAATGGAGATTTAGGTGGATACGCGGGTGGACTCGCACGCAAGGAAACATTGCTCAAACTGGAGCGCACACAGAGAGGACTGGATGAAGGATGAGTTTGATTAAAGATGTATTTTCACCGAGTTGGCTCGACCGCTTAGGAGCAGCGGTCGATGTACCGGATTTTCGAAGACGAGTCGAGCAGGGAGACTGGGAAGAACTCGCGTTTAAACAACGTGTCCGTCGTGTGGCGGAGACGCTGGAGACGATCTTGCCACCGTTTCCGGACTCGGTGTCGGAGCTAGAGCGACTCGCACCGCAGTTTACTGGGCTACCGGGAATTGTTTTTCCAGAGTATGTCGAACGAACGGCAGACCTTTCTGACTGGACGCTTGCGATAGAGATACTTGCCAAGTTGACGCAACATTCGACGTCGGAGTTCGCCGTTCGTCGCTTTTTACTTGCTGATCAGGAACGTTTCCTCGAGCAGGCACTTAAATGGACAACATCAGACGATGAACACGTCCGGCGCTTAGCGTCTGAAGGAACACGCCCGCGTCTGCCGTGGGGACAAGCGATTCCGCGTTTGATTGCTGATCCGCGTCCGGCGTTACCGATTCTTGACGCCTTACTACAGGATCCGTCACTTTACGTCCGAAAAAGTGTCGCCAATCACTTGAACGATATTTCAAAGACACATCCGGAATACCTGATCGAGCGAATCGAACGTCACTTAGGAACAGATCCGAATACAGACTGGATTTTACGTCACGCTTCCCGGACGTTACTGAAGCGCGGAAATCCAGAAGTATTACAGTTGTTCGGACACGTCACGCAAGGTGAGGTCGAGGTGACGGACTTGGTCGTCTCACCAGTGACGATTGGTCAAGAGTTACAGTTTTCGTTTCAAGTAAACAGTTCCGTCGAGCAACGTCTGCGTCTTGAATACGCGATCGATTACGTCAAACAACGTGGAACGAGTCGGAAGGTGTTTCAACTGCGGGAGCGGGAAGTTAAAGGTGTCTTACAAGTTGAACGACGCCAATCGTTTCGGAACATGACGACGCGTGTCCATTATCCTGGTACACATACATTAACGATTTTAATTAACGGAGAGGTTTACGCGACAGCAACGTTTGAGGTCGAGGAGGAGAGCTGAATGAAAGGACGACATCCGGATTTTACGACGTCACGATTGTTTGTCGAAGCAACGGATGAAGAATCGGGTTGCAAGTGGACGTTGCATGCGTTGCGTGAGAAAACGATTGTCGGGACGATTACCTTCACATGGAATGCATCGACCGGAAACTTACGTTATACGACGACTGATGAGGATGATCAGCACGGATACATCACAGAAGCGTTGACGTCGATTTTGTCGTATCTCGCACGGACGTTATTACTGACGTATGTTTACGGCGAAGCGGGCAGTGCGGCGGTCTGGCGTCGGAACGGATTTCAGTTGCAGGCGAATCGATATGAACGCAAACTCTATCATTAAAGCCCCGCCTGCTTGAGCAGGACGGGGCTCGTTTGTGATTAGACCGTTGTTTTGGACCAGTTGAAATGGTCGCAAATCGCTTCAGCGCTTTCACGCGCGCTTAACTGTTCCGTATCGAGGAAGAGGTAGTTGACGTCCGGTAGTTCACCTGGAAGCGAACGTGTCCGGTATCCGTCCGCCGTCTCGCGTAAGTCCTGTTCAGAAGCAGCGAGATCACGCTTCGTTACTTTGTGTGTCAATCGGTTTTCGGTCGTGTTCCGGTGCAGGCGTGTTGCGACCGGCGCATCGAGTTCAACGATATAGACGTCAGCACCCGCTTGTTCGAATAATTCGACTGTCTCTTCAATGAACTCGAGACCACCACCTTCGACGCCGAATAGACAGAGGAATGTAAACAGGACACCTTCGAGCGAACTGTTCGCCATTTCCTTGAACATCTCGCGCCGGATCGTATCCTTTAAGCGGTGATGTGCGGGTTCAGAGAAATCAAAATAAGGCAATAACAGATCGATTGTCTGATGGTTATGGAAGACTTTCATCTCCGTCAATCGTTCGATTTCCTGACCGATCGTCATCTTTCCGACCGCTTGGGGACCAAGTAACAAGACGAATTTCATAGATGAACCTCATTTCCTTTTTCTGCTAAGAATAGCACATTCCGACGAGTGACATCACTAGAACGTTTGTTCGTAATTTGATATAATTCAAGTATGAAGTCCCGTCGTGTCCTTGTCTGAAGGAGGACAATCATGCAAGAACAATGGAAAGCCGTCATCGGCTATGTAGGTATATATGAAGTCTCATCGTTTGGTCGCGTAAGATCGCTCGACCGAACGATCGTGACGTGTCGCGGTGTCCAGCAACGCCGAAAAGGTGTCTTGCTCCGTCCACGGATCAATCGGGAAGGATACCGGAAAGTCACACTTTATCAACGTGGTCGAGGAGAACGTGTCCAGGTCGGTGTACTTGTTGCACAAGCTTTTCTAATGGCAGACGTCACGGAGGCGCAACTCGTCCGGCGCAATGGTAAACGGGCTGACGATCAGTTGTCGAACTTAGACGTCTTGCCTTCGATCGATCAACAGTATACTGAACTGCTGGGTGAATTTGATCTCTTGTTAGGTCAACATGTGACGCTGTCATCGTTTCAGATTCGAACGATTCGCGCGCAGTATGAAAAAGGGAAGACGATTCGTCAATTGGCAGAGCAGTATCAGGTGACGGAAAACCGGATCCGCAACATTATCGATAAAAAGGAAGCACGTTATATCGGCTGAAAATAGAGGAAAGGAGCGCTTACCAGAGATGGGAGGCGCTCCTTTGATTTAAGACGGCGATTCATTCGAGCGAACGGTCTGTTGCAACGAACTGATCCTTGACTCGAGTACCGCACTATGTGTCTTCAGTTCCGTCTGTTGAGTGACGTGGTGTTGCATCTGTTCCCCAAGCACCTGGCTGTAAGAAGAGAGCTCCGACATCAACTGCTGAACGGACTGCAGATGTTCCTGCATGTTCGACTGAACATCTGCGACGATTTGACGTTGGTGTTCGACGGTACCCAGTGTCGTTTCGATCGTCGTCGCTTCAGTCAGCATCTGTTGCAAGTGTGCCGTTGCCGTCTCGAGCTGTTGCGATGTTGAGAGAAAACGTTCGGTCATCTGCACGATGGCTTGTTCGACTTGATCGAGTCCCGCCGTCCATGTCTGATTGACTTGACGGATGTGATCTGTACTCGTTCGGATATCGATTGCGAGTTTTTCGACTTCCTTGGCAACGACGATAAAGCCACGACCGGCTTCTCCAGCACGGGTTGCCTCAATCAGCGCGTTCAGCGACAAGCGGCGCGTCTCTTCAGCAACGCGCTGAATGTGCGAGATTGAGGTCTCCATCTGTTGCTGTAGGTGTGAGGTCTGTTGCAAAATCTGCTCTGTCGTCGCGGATTGTTCCTTTAGTAACTGGCTTTCCTCTTGTAAGGTCTCAAGTGTCGTGTGATTCGTCTGAACAGTCTGTTGAAAACGGGTTACGGCATGTTGGCTGTTGAGAAGTGTCGTTTGCATCTCACTTAACGCATCGTGCCCTTGAGCGGTCAAACGTGTCGAGGCGACGATTGTCTGATCCATTTGCGACGATTGCGCAAGTAAAGAACCGGCGACTTCATCGACGGCTTGGACCGATTGATCCATTGCGGATAAGCGTGAGGAAAAGTGGGGCTGGACGGATTCGAGTTCCTGACTCGCTTGTTGCATCTCAGCCGTTAAATCTCCGATTTGTTGCATTAATTGATTGTATTGAAACGTGAGTTGTTGTAATTCAAAGGTCGTCGTTTTGAGCGTTAATGGACGATACGATCGCTTCGCATGCGCTTCTTCAATCTGTAAGGCGAGTTTCGATAGTGGGGCGAGTTGTTTTCTAATTCGTGAGCGAATCAAGAGGCTGATACTGACAAGCGTAATCACACTGACCCAGACGAGTGTCCAAGCTAAATCGCGAGCAGGGGCGATTAATTTATCGCGATCAGTCGTCAGCAAGATGACGTCATCGAGTTCCGGAATCGTCATTGCGACAAGAAACTGGTCTTGATTCGAAAAAGCATATGTACGGGCTGTTTTTAAGTGCTGTAGTAGTTGTTTTCGTTTTGCCGGTTCGAGTGTTAGCGGTCGGAACGCCTCACTCGTTTTCAGGCTTTGAAAACGAATCGAATAGTCGTCACGTGATAAGTCGGTTCGCTGTTGCTGTTGCAATCGTTTGATGGCACGCGAGCGGTCTGTGGTGTCATCCGGATACGCAAGAAACGTTGCCCGGACATTCGCGTCGAACATCGTTAACTCACGCATCAGCCGTTCCTCAGTTGCTGCGACGGATTGTTGATACGATGCGTAAACGCTTAGACCGCTGATCACAATCAGTCCGATGGCAACGATCGGAATCAGCCATCCATTTAGTTGTTGTGCTAATAATCGTTTTTTCATAAGCATAAAAAACATCTCCTCCCGTGTACCTATCGGAAGGAGGGGTCGCAACATGTATGAAGGTGTTGTACGGCTTGTGTAAAGGTCTTGTGAATCTAGTTCACGTAAATCGGTAGGACAGTCGCAAGGTGTGTCATAAGTGCTTGTGTCTCTTCTTTTGGTTCGGATGTGACGTAAATGATCAACGCAGCAGCAACGATGACGAAGATAGCGATGACGAGAATGATGAAGAACGGCATTTTACTTTTTCGTTTTTCGGCTTGACGGTTCATGAAAGATTCCCCCTTAATGATGTAGACGATAGACATATTTGTTTGATTCCCTCTCCTCTTGTTTGAAAACCTTGGAAAAAGAGGGGAATGTGTAATTTGGAGGGAATAGAGTAAACATCTGAAATGGAATGAGGAGGATGTCGTCGTGCTTACGTTGCTCAATTCATTGTTGTTGAACTTCTCACTGTTGATTGCGACATTGTTGTTTGCGTTTTTACCACTACGACGGATCGAGAGAATTTCGCCCAATTCCTCCTTACAAGTCCGACTCGTGATCGGTTGTATCGCGGGTGTGATTGGTGCCCTATTGATCTTTAACAGTATCTCCTATGACGTTGCAAAGATTGATTTGCGTCTCGTTGCGCTCGTCACGGCGTACTTTTACGGCGGATTAGTCAGCGGTAGCATCACGATGCTGTTCATCATCGGTGCCCGATTTGCGGTGACACCAGCTGGCGAATACCAAGGACTGATTCTGACGACCTTGATCTGTGTCGCGTTACTCGTGACAGCGACGATTTATCGACGGTTCGCTGCTCAGCGGATGAAGGATTATCTCGTGTTGCTTGGAACAGGTATCGCATACAGCTTACCGGCGCTCTATTTATTAACGAACACGTTCGAGCGGTTTTTAGAGATTGCGCTCGTCTATATCATTGTCATCATGATTGGTGGTTACGTCACCTATCGTTTCTTACAAGAACTAAGAAAGCACTTTTTGTTCGTACATACGCAACAGGAACTGGCTTTAACGGATGAGTTGACGCAACTGGGAAACCGCCGGAAGCTAGATGAAACGTTAGCCGAGTACGCTCAGAACGGAACAGTCTTCTCCGTCCTCATTCTCGATCTCGATCATTTTAAATCAATCAATGATACATACGGACACGAAGGGGGTGACGTCGTTTTACGACAACTCAGCCATCTCTTGCAATCGTATTGTCCAGAACAGGGCGTCGTCGGTCGGTACGGTGGTGAAGAGTTTGTCTTACTGTTGCCGGACGTACCACTTCGACAAGCGGAACGACTGGGGGAACGGATTCGATCTGCCTGCGCCGATCAACACTTCGTTTATAAAGAGCACCCCGTTTTTCATGTCACGTTATCGCTAGGTGCCGCTTCATCCGATCAAGCATCGACTGTATTTGAGACCGTCCAGAAAGCCGACTTAGCATTATATGAAGCCAAACAAACTGGCCGAAATCGTGTTGTCTGTTATCGAGATCCTTTACTGTAAATACAAACTGCCCCGCTCGACCGATTGGTCAGGCGGGGCAGCTGTGTTTAGCGATGCAATAACGAAAATACATCATGGCGTTCAAAATCAGCCAAAATGTTCGGGGCAATTAACTGACGAATTGTTGTTTCGTCCGCCCAGAGATAAGCGTCGTGTTCCACTGATAATTGAACGTCTGTCTGATTCGTCGAACAGATGTACATCAAGAGAATGATTTGCCGATCGGGATGCGTCAGGAAGCTCGAGGCATAGAGGAGACGCTCTGGGGTAACCGTCAACTGTGTCTCTTCTTTTATCTCGCGAACGAGACTATCGACTGGCAATTCACCGAAGTCGATCTTGCCACCCGGACATTCCCACGTGCCGCCACCGAAGTCAGCAGCAGCCCGGCGGACGATCAGGAGACGTTGCTCGTGAATGATGATGCCTTTGACGGCAGGAACGATCGCTGTCATCTGACGGGACTCCGCGACAATACGACGGGATCGGTTCCTTCTGTTTCGACGAGGTGCTGATTGCGTAGATAGATTCCGCTCTCGTCAGCAAGCCCGAAAGCACGGTCTGTGCTTTCTTCCGTAAAGGATTGCGTGAGATGGGCGGCTTCGCCCCACGTCTCGTAATGGACACAGATGACCGCGTCGTTCAGTAAGGCAAGACCAGGCAAGCGAAGACGTTGATTGTCGCGTTGGTCGATCTCCGTAATAATACACCGTTCGGGCGAAATGAGGGCACCGGCTGAAAAGCCGGCGACCGGAACACCATCTGCGAAACGCGACTGAATGATGTCACCGATCGGTGTGCCGACCAAGTATTGCTGATACAATTCGGTCTCGCCACCGGAGATGATGATGCCTTGACACTGCTTCAGTTGCGCGAGTTGTCCGTCTGTTGGTGCGTCAGATAGTGGCAGATGGACGAAAGACGAAATGCCATCTTCCTGTAACGGCTTCGTATAAATCGAGGCGTAGCTCGTCCAGTCCTTACCGGTTCGTGGAACGTATAGAATCGCGACCGGTCCACCGTTCGTTAATGCGGCAAATCGTGTTCGTAAGTTCGGTGTAAAAGGAGGACCGCCTCCAAAGAGGAATAAGTGAGTCGGCATGAGGCATGTCTCCTTTCAAGTTTAATCCAGTGTATAGCGGTTGATCGTCTCGTGCAACTCACGGGAGAGCGTATAAATCTCTTCCGTCAGCGTATGCACAACATCCATTCGTTCGCTGAAAGCGAGTGATTGCTCGGATGCATGTTGGTTGTCTTGGGCGCTGGCAATGATTCCGGCGCGTAACTGTTCGGCTTGCGCGACGAGGTGGGAAGCGGTCGATAAGACATCCCGGTTCGTTTCCGAAAGGGCGGCCATATCAACAGTAACCCCTTTTGACTGGGTGACGATCGAATCAAATGATTTCGTCGCTTCCGTGACGCGAACGACACCGTCTTGAACGGCAACAGTTCCGCGTGCCATGGCGTCTTCGAGTTGTTTTGTCTCCAGTTGGATCGAATCGATTGTTTCCTGGACACGAACCATTGACTGTTTCGATTGGTTGGCAAGATTCTGAATCTCACGCGCGACGACAACGAATCCTTTGCCTTGTTCCCCGGCACGTGCGGCTTCGATCGAAGCGTTTAATGAGAGAAGATTCGTTTCGTTAGCGATCGATTCGATGATACTGATGATCTCTAAGATATTCTCGGAAGCGATTTGGACGCGACGTGATTTATCGGCCGCCTCATCAATCGCATTTTGAATCGATTGCATCTGTTCCGTAACGGCATGGAGATCCGAACGTCCGGTCGTTGCAAGATTTTCTGAACGACTAGCGTTATCGACGACGAGAGCCGATGTCTGCGCAGTTTGCTCGATTGTTGCCGTCAAGGATTGTAAGGACGCTGTATGCCCATCAAATGCGCCAGACTGTTGCTGGGCGGTTGCGGCAATTCCAGTCATTGCTGTTGCCATCTCTTTTGTTCCGTGTCCGGTCTCTTCGGCTTCAACGACGAGCTCAGCGAGAGAGTCATCAATCGTCCGTGACATTGCATCGACTCGCTGTACCAAATTGATTAAAGAGAGGCGCATTGTCTCGAATAAACGGGAGAGCTGTCCAATTTCATCACGTGACGTCGCAACGACCGGTTGTGATAAATCGTGTTCGGCAATCGCGCCCGCACTATGCAGTAACGCGCGAATCGGTCGGACGAGCGTGCGTGTGAAGAGGATCGCAGCAAGTGCTACCAAAGCAATTAACGCCACTAACGCAATCAATAGCTTTTGGACGAAATCAGATAAAGAAGCAAACACTTCTTCCGTATGGACTTCTGTGATCAGTCCCCAGTTGAGACCAGCGATTTTTAGTGGTGTGAAGGACGTCACGACTTCATGACCATCGGTGTCCGTTGTTTCTGTCGTTTTCGTCTGACCGGCAATGACTTGTTTGACTGGCGTCGACTGGATACGTTTTTCACCGACTTCGGTCTGTTTTGTCGCTCGGAAATCAGAGCGTAAGCGTTGATCGGCACCAACAAGATACGATTCACCGGTTTTGCCGAGTCCAGCCGTTGTTTTCATGATCTGATTGATTCGATCACCGGCGAGCTGAAGCGCAAGAACTCCACGTGGTTTGTTCGTCTTTGGGTCGACATAGGGAATCGCAAAGAAAGCAGCAGGAGCTTTTGACGGTTCGTAGTACGCATAATCAGCAATGACGCCTGTTTGTTTTGTTAAGGCGTCCTGATACGCTTTTCCGAGCCCTGACGATTTGAGATCACCGGTGACGACATTCTGACCGAGATCCGGTTCTTTGAACGCCGTATAGACGACATTTCCGTCCGGATCAATAAAGAAGACATCATAGAAGCCGAACTGCTCGATGTATTGATTGAAGTAGGTATCGAATTTTTTGGCTTCTTGTTGGTAGGCGTCGTTTGCCAGTCCACCGTCCGCAAACTGTTTCGTTAAGGGAGCGAATGCTTGCTGGACTTGTTCGTTCTCTGCTAATGCTTCGAGGTTCAAAAATTTCTCATCGATATGTTGCGTGACAGTCGCTTTTTTAGCATCACGAATCGCCTCAAGTTTCGCGTAAGCTTCGTCCGTTAAGGCACTCTTCGTTTCAACATACAAAAACGAACCGATCAAGACGATCGGTACGATCGCAAGACCGAGGAAAGCGAGTAACATTTTCGGATACAGACCCCACTTCATACGCATACACTCCGTTCGTTTTAGGTTACCTTTAGTGTACGAAAGGAATACGAGAAGAGATATTGGATTCCCATATCTTTTAAATGACTTTATTTTCCGCAGAAGCTGTAATACGAGAGTCAACGAGCCGATAGAAGCGCTGCTGTCTAAACCACAGAGCGTGTTGTTTTACTTCTTGATACAGGACGAACAGAACGAAGGCGATGACAAGACCACGTCCGATCCATGGTAAGACGAGAAGACCATAGTTCATCGCAGCAAACAGCTGAAGTAAGAAACGACGTTTACTCGAATCCCGCAGATACGTGATCAGCGGGAGTTGCTGATGCGTCTGATTGAATAATCGCAGATGAAGGAACGGACGCTTTCGATGCGACGGTTTTGGTAAGGCACCGTTCAATTCAAGGACGGTCGCCGATAAACTCGACTGTCGTTTCGTCGATAGCAGGATGTCCTCCGTTAATCCGTCCTCGCGCCGTGACCAGCGCCGGACATGAAGGGATCCGAGCAACAACACACACAGTGCGACAACGAAGAGGACAGGATGCGGTTGCAGCCAAAGCAGGAGCAACAGAGTGATACGTCCGGTTGCTAGGACGAGATGACCGCTCCATTTCCGCAAGAACCGTTGCCCGGATAACCGATACGTCCAGAAGCTAAAGAACGGTTGGAGCAAAGAGAGCACGAGACTAATCAGCAGTACGGTGATACTAGATTGGTCAAACCGGATGCTATGTAACGGAAAACAGAGTAGATGTAATCCGGCAGTCATTAGAAAAATCCGCACGAAGTGATACCGAACGGAATACCACTTCATTCGAACGATCGCTCTAGGAACCGGTTTGAAGAAGAGGCGATCTGCGGGTTCGAACCAAGCGTAAAAAGCGGGCAGGAATCCATACAAGATCCAACCGAGTAAAATCCAAGCGACCGGAACTGTTTGAACCCAGTCAGCTTGACCGTTTAAGATCTGAACCGTCTCATAGATGATGAACAGACCGACAGGAACGACGAGATACAGCAAGATCGTCCAGTCAAAGATTTCTCGAAAGAAGCGACGTTGTTCCGCGTGCCGTCGACGGATCCGTTGCTTCAAAAAGGTTTCAATCATGCTCGAGCACCATCGCTTCCATGATGTCGAACAAGCGAGCGCCGGGTTGACCAGAGGCTTCACCGATTTGAGCGAGTGTTCCTTGATGTTTGATGCGCCCCTGATCAATCCAGACGAAGTCGTCACACAGACGTTCCGCGGAATCGAGGACATGGGTGACGAGCAGAATCGCTACGCCACGCGTTCGTTCTGCTTCGAGTAAATGTAACAAGCGAATCGTCGCGACCGCGTCAAGACCAACGAACGGTTCATCGATGATTAAGCAGTCCGCGCGTTGCATCAAAGCACAGACGAGCATCACCTTCTGTTTCATTCCTTTAGAGAAAGAAGAGACATAGTCACCTGTGACGGCATGCAGTTCAAACGTCTGTAAGAGTCGTTCTGTATAGGCATGATCCGTCTCGTGGAGCGAGGCGACCAGCTCAAGGTGCTCGGCGAGCGTCAAATATTCGTAATAGGTCGGCAGCTCCGGAATATAGGCGAGTGAGACCGGTAAATCGATCTCTCCTTCGACCCAAGGTAGCGTACCGAACATCGCTTGAATCGTCGTACTTTTTCCCGCACCGTTCGTACCAATCAAACCGGTGATGGCTCCAGGCTGTAAGGTAAACTCAATCTCTTGTAAGACAGGCTGACCGACGTCATATCCAGCTTGCTGTATGGATACATGCATAGTAAACATCTCCTTTCACTCCATCTACTGATAGAAGAAGAAAAATGTTTCACAGCAATAGAAATCAGTAGAACCATAGTAAAAAATGTAACAGGTTGAAAATAATAAATGGAGTATACTGGGAACATCAAATTTAGGGGATGATTATGATGGAGACAGTAAAACAGATCTATTACCGCGAGTCCGGAAGGGGAATAGGACAAACGTTTTGGTGGGACCGTGCAAGTCAAACAGTTCGAGCAGAAGATGAAGAAAATCGATTGACAGCACTTGGAGAACGCATACTGACACAAGACGATCTAGCGTTCATGGATACGTGGATGAGTAAGTATGATCTAGTAGCGTGGGGGACGTATCCTGAGTCAGTCCATGAGATGCTAGACGGGACGGATTGGACGCTTGAAGTAACAACGAATAACCAAACCGTCTGTATCAGCAAGTCAAATGTCTATCCACCTGGATGGAGAAACATCCGTGACGCGTTGTATCTTTTTTTCACATCACAAGCGAGTCAGGAGGGGCAGCGATGAAACGAACATGGTTGTATGTGATTCCCTTTGCTTGGTTTGGACCCTATTTTGATTGGAAAGAAGGTTCACTTCTAGGCTATGTCTTATTTTTGTTTGGACTCGGTGCTCTATCGTATTCACTTGCGCGGAGTGGGAAACCGAAATATATTGTCATCGGCAATCTAGTTTCGTTTGCGATTTCATACGGGATCGCGCTCAGCGTAGGGAGAGGATATGGCGAAGGGTACTTCAATCCATTGACGGTCAGTCAACTGGTGATCGGAGTAAGTATCTTGAATCTGGTTGTACAAATACCAATCGTGATGCATGCGATTCAACGACGAGCAAAACAAAGTAAAAGCGCTCCTTAAAACTAGGAGCGCTTACTCATTAATTTTTACCTTTAAAGACGACTTCGTTATCGTTCCATGAGAAAGAAGGTTTGTAGATAAGTTCGAGGGACTGACCTTTTGGTGCATCGTAAAAGAGTTTACCTTTTAACGTCTTACCTTTGTTTAAATCACCACTGATTGCCATGTCATCTCCGAAATAAGAATCGACTTGTTCATCATTGATATAGAGGTTGAATTCCGTATCATCGATGAAAGCAGAATCATCGCCTTTATTGATTGCTGTTACATCAAATACAACGACATTGCCATTTTTTGATTCGCTGTATTGAGCAGGAGACTGGTTTTGAGCTTTTGAAATCGTGAGCTGTACATCACCGACTTTGATCGTATCGCCGAATGCAAAATGCTTAGGTGTATTTTTTTGTTTATCGCCCTTAGCCTGTTTTGAATCGACTGCAGTGACTTCTCCTCCTTTTTTGAGCTCTTTGTCTACTTCGTTTGCGAAGAATGATGTACATGCGACCATTGCAACGATAAGAATGACGATTGCGATGATCAAACCAAGTACCAATTTAAGAAGCTTTTTCATACTGATAAACCGATCCCTTCGAATTCAATAAGAATTGCTATGTATTTCCTACACTTATTAAAATGGAAAAAATGCTATACTTTTTACCAAATAACAAATTTTAATATAAAATAAGTAAGAATTAATAATAATCTATCATAAAAACCAAATTAATACCATAATTTATTTATATTAAAATAATTTTTAAACTTTTGCATGCTTCTAATCTTAAACTCATTTTTTTAATATCCTATAAATCGAAAAAATAGGAAATTATAAAAATAATATTATAAATAATTACATAAAGTAAAATAAAAATACTATATAATATATATTAACTATTTATTTTGTGATTTCCTGAAAGGAGATAAAAATGAATAAAAAAACTGTGTTTCAATCTGATTTGTTCATACTTATATTATTATTTGTGTTTTTTCCAGTTGGATTAATTTTGATGTGGAGGGAGAGAGCATTTACTAAAGGAGTTAGAATATTTTTTTCTACTGTTGGTTCAATAATTTTTGTCACCATATTCGTGTCTAATTTTTCGTCTGATCAAAGCGAAATTGGTGAAGATAAGTCTCAAATAGAACAAGGACAATCAATAGAAGAAACACAAGAAATTAGTGAATCTGAATCTTCAGATGAGTCTGAAGACACAAGTGATAGTGAAGAAAACAATCAACTGACAAGAGATAATTCTACAGCACGTGAAACTGATTTAAATTCTGGCAAGTTTATTGGTGGACAAGATGTTCCGGTAGGTAGATATGTAATAACGGCTAGTAATTCAGGTAATTTTTTTATTAAAGGCGATATACCTATAAACGAGATTCTAGATCCTACAGAAGAATTTGGTGTAAAAAGTGTGACTACCCAGATAAATGAGGGACTTGAAATTGAAATATCAGGAATCAATTCAGTTAACTTTAAACCAGCTGTCACGGAGAAAATGAATAAATTAACGCCTGGCTATTGGCAAGTCGGATTAGATATAGCAGAAGGACGATATGATGTAACTCCATCGGGGACAGGTAATTTTTTTGTATATAGTGAGGTTGGGAATAATGTGAATGAAATTTTAGATGAATCAGGTGAAAATGGAATTCAAAAGTATAGTTTGAACATCTCTAACGGGGACATTATCTATATAAGCAGTATTAATGAAGTAAGATTTAAAGAAAAATAAATTTCTTAAAAAACTCCCCGCCTTTACGTAATACAAATGTTAGGCGGGAGCTTTTTTTAAAGTATAGCTAAAATCTCGACTTCAACTAATGCACCTTTTGGTAGTTCCTTAACCGCGATACAAGACCGAGCTGGGAAGTGATTGTGTGGTGCGAAGTAATCGGAATAGATCGTATTAAAAGAAGCAAAGTGTTCCATGCTCGTTAAGTAGCATGTTGTCTTGACTACGCGGTCGGGAGTTAGTCCTGCCTCTTTCAGGATGGCATCGACGTTTCGCATAACTTGTTCCGTTTGTTCCGTGATTCCGCCTGGTACGAGTTCACCTGTTGCCGGATCAATCGGGATTTGACCGGAAGCATAGAGTGTTCCGTTTGCGATAAAGCCTTGCGAGTAAGGACCGATCGCAGCAGGGGCGTTCGTTGTGTTTATAGCATTAAAGTTATTCATTAGTTGACCTCCATTATTTTTTTGGGATTTGAAAAATATAGTGGTAATCTATGAACTAAAATGTAAATACGCATGATAAAATTAGTTAATAGATACAATTTTTTTGAAGTTACAAAATAAGTTTAGTCACTTCTTGATTAATGTAATAAGATTTAGTCTTTTTGTAAAGATAACGGAGGTAGTAACAATGCAAGATTCTTCACTTAAAAGTAAAACAGAAGTCGATATTCTTAAAGAAGCGGCTCTTAATAATAATATTTTCCCTAATACACTTTATAAAATTTTACAAAGTGCAAAAATTGATCATTACTCAGAAAACGGATCAAGTGCTAAAAGAAGACAACGAATTAAAGAAGAAATTATTCAATACTCGAAAGAGAAAAAGATTTTATCGGACGATTCAGCGCTAAAACTCCAAGTTCAAGCGGTTGATTTTATTGAGTTGAAGTTAAATAACTATAAAACATATTATGGGAAACAGACATTAAATTTTAAAATGCCTGTTCAGTCTGAAGAAAATATCATCTTAGTAGGCGGAATGAATGGTGCTGGTAAAACTACAATTTTAAAAGCTTTACGCGTTTTATTGTATGGTAAAAGAAATATGACTGATCTTGAATATAAAGAGCAATTTGCAAATACGATTAATAATCGCTTTTTTTCTGAGGGTGGTCGAGAGTCTAGCGCAGAGCTAACGCTTTCTGTTGATAGTGATTATACGCATACTATTAAATTAGTTTGGCAATATGATAATGCCAAAAGAATGATCAGTGAAACGAGAACATTGATTAAAAGAAGAAGTGGCTCGGTCAGACCTATCAGCAACAATATTATTACTAATAATAATTTAGATACCTTTAATCGCTTGATTGATGGTTGGCTTCCATTGGAATCATCACCATACTTTATATTTGATGGTGAAGAGATTAGTACATTAGTTGCTTCTAGAAACTCGACAAAATTTAAAGATGCAATCAATAGAATGATTGGATTAATGTTTTACGATAATCTAAAAAGTGATATTGATTTTATTGTAAAAGATTACGAGAGATCGCTAGCAAAAATGGCTGACTCAGCAAAAGTGAATCATATAAACAAAATGGTAGGAGCACTGAAAACAGAGTTAAAAGAAGCAGAAGAGAAGTTGGAAAGAGTAGATATGTACTTAAGCGGACGTAATACAAAATTATCGGATTTGCGTAAGCAGAGAAATGATATTTTGATGAAAAATAGAGATACGCGTGATGTGATTGTTAAAGAAATCAGTCAGTTGGAAGAACGATTGAAAAACGAAAAAAACAATTTAAATACGCTCTATAAAAAAAATATTATTCCAACTATCCTGAAGGATAAAATAAATCTTTTATCTAAACGCTTAAATGAAGAACAACTTGCTCAAGAAAAGGTGATTCGTTCAACAGCTGCATTAAAGCCTTATGAAGAGTTCATGAATCAATTACTGGCAAAGCCCTTAAGCCCTGCTTTAACGGAACAACAGCTTGTTCAAATTCAAGAACTAGGAAAAACTATTTGGATGGAAGATCACAACATTTCAAAAATTGAAGAAGTAGAAGTACTTCATGATATTACAAACGATACAAAAAAAATGTTGTCGAATTTAGCTTCAAATGCTAAGGCTGATCAAATAAAGAATGTAATTCGAAACATTTCAAAGTACGAAAATGATTTGAAAAATTTAAATCGAAGAGTGAGTTTGGCACCATCTGCGGTAGATGCTTCTGAAATTGAACGCGAAATTGAGGTGTTAAATCGCGACGTAGGTGACAAAGAGAAAACTCGTCGTGTAAGAAGAAATAAAGTGAATCAAATTAAAGAAGAACTCACAAAATTGATGCATGAATTAAGACGTCTTGGAGAAAATATAGAGTCTGATTCTGAATTACAGAAGAAATACGACTTCTCGAAAAGAGTTCAAAATGCGGTGAATCATTACACTGAACAAGTCTTGAATTGGAAAGTTGCTTTAATCAGTTTTGAATTCAAAGAGATGCTATCTGCTTTATTTAGAAAGCAAAATGAATTTGGGAACGCTTATTTTGATGAGAAAAGCATGTGTATCAGAATAAAAAATGAAGCAGGAACAGAAATTCCAATCGAAGAACGTTCTGCAGGGGAAAAACAAATTATTTCTTCAGCATTTATTTGGGCGATGACAAAAGCTTCTGACTTAGATTTACCAGTGGTAATCGATACACCATTAGGACGATTAGATAGTCATCATCGAAATAATTTGATTACGCATTTCTATAGAAAGTTGAGTAAACAAGTTGTGATTTTATCAACAGATACAGAAATCACAAAAGAATATATGGAGTTAATGGAGCAAAATACAGCAAAACAGTTGATGTTAGATTACAACGAACAAGAAAAGTATACAGTAATTCGTGAAGGATACTTCGAATTCACGAAAGGAGTATCATAATGGATTCAAAGGGAATTAAACTTTCTAAATTAACGAAAACAAGAATTGATAATTTGATGGGAGAATTCGTAGATACTTTTGATGAATCATCAAAAGATGTTCGACCATTTGTAGTAAAACTAGGCTTATCAAAAGGAATTGCAAACAGTAAAGGGCTGTATACAAAACTTCCTTCAGGGTGCGAAAGTAGTGACTGGGAAATGGGTGCAATTATTTCAGGAGAAGATTTTACGATCTTCAAACATCTAATTATTAATGAAGCAGGTTCAACTTTGACAGACTTTGATATTAAGAAGCAAATGAGAATGTTCATCGAGCACGGGATTGAATCATTATATACAGTATGGGAAAACCATCATAATAGCGGAGATTTAGAAGACTTCAGGATTAAGATTTTAAGCTAAAAGACTTTAAAATAAATGTTAGATAGATTAAATCCAAATAAAGGTTATATTCACTTGAATAATAACCTTTATTTTTTTATACTTATATCAAAGTTACGTACGTAATGAGAGGGGATTATATATAACATGAATGCTACTTTTAATTATAATTTTCCTGCGTTAAAAGGCTATCAAGCTAATAAAGAATATTTTGTAGTAATGTGTCCATTGAAACTAATACCTAAAATCTTTTTGTTTGATGAAGAAGAAGTACCTGTTGAATATCGCGCTCAACGGATTATTAATAAAGGACGTATTCCAGAAATAACAGAATATATTGTTCATCATCCAGAAGACTACGTATTTTCTTCATTAACGGCTTCTGTAGACGGCGAGATGAGTTTTGAACCGTTCAATGACCATCCTAATTACCAAAATCTTGGACAACTCTCAATATCTTTAGAATCTAGGTTTTTAATCAATGACGGTCAGCATAGAAGAGCAGCGATTGAAGAGGCGCTCAAACTGGCACCTGAACTTGGAAATGAAACGATATCAGTTGTTTTCTTTCAAGACGCTGGATTGAAGAGATCTCAACAAATATTTTCAGATTTAAATCGTCATGCAGTTAATACGACCTCATCGATTGGCATACTGTACGACCATCGAGATCAATTATCTATGGTGACTAAAAACTTACTAAGTGAAATTCCACTTTTATCTAGATATACAGAAAAAGAAAGAACCTCGCTCTCAAAAAATTCACCAAAACTATTATCAATCAATCATATATATAATGCTAATTTACGACTAATCGAAAAGTCTAAAGGCGAACCAATTACTGAGCAGGATGTAGAAGTTATAAATTTGTTTTGGAGTACATTATGTGAGACTATTCCTGAATGGGAAGAAGTACTGAAAAGAAATATTTCTCCGAGAACATTGAGATTACAATCGATTACAGCCCAAGGATTATTTATCGAAGCAGTGGCAGAAGTAGGAAGAACCTTGATTGCGCAACGACCAGATTCTTGGTTAATAGGTATTAAGGAGCTGGCACGAATTGATTGGAGTCGAACAAATGAAAAAGATTGGAAAGGAAGAGCTTATGACGATTCCGGGAGAATCATCAAAAATCGCCGAACAATCGCATTAACATCTATTCGAATTAAACAGCTTTTAAATATTGAATTGAATGAAAAAGAGAAAGCAATGGAAGAAGATTTCTCTGTTGAAAGGAAGTTAAATTAATATGGGGATTATAAGTAATCAACTAGCTAAAAAAGAAGACAATCCTTTAGCAAGACAGTCTAAGGAACTGATAAAAAAAGTATACGCACAAGACGATCGACCTTGGGTTATTGGTTACAGTGGAGGGAAAGATTCAACTTTAACTGTACAACTAATATTTGAAGCACTGTTAGAAATGTTACCAGAACAATGGCACAAAAAAGTATACGTTATTTCTTCTGATACGATGGTCGAAAATCCACTAGTTGCAGCAATGATCAATGGTTCGTTGCAACGTATGCAAGACACTGCCTTACGAACTGGATTACCTTTAGAAACACAAAAAGTAAAACCATTAACGGAAAAAACATTCTGGTCGAATATTATTGGCAGAGGATACCCAACACCCAATCAAACGTTTAGATGGTGTACAGATCGTTTAAAAATTGACCCGGCAGATCGATTCATTAAGGATAAAGTAAATCGTTTTGGTGAAGTTATTATGGTTTTGGGTGTTCGTTCTAAAGAAAGTCAGAGTCGAGGAAATTCAATTAAAGAACATGAAATTCAAGGAACTGAACTACTAAAGCATACGACACTAAATAATGCCTTTGTTTTTGCACCTATTAAAGAGTTTGGATTAGATGATGTTTGGGGTTATCTTTTATCCAATCCCTCACCATGGGGAGAGGACAATGCGAAGTTACAAGAAATGTACTTGAATTCTAGTGGAGAATGTCCGTTAGTAGTTGATCAATCAATAAAAGAAAGTGCTGGATCATGTGGAAACAGTCGCTTTGGATGCTGGGTTTGTCCAGTAGTATCAGAAGATAAATCACTTACTGGATTTATTAACAGTGGCGAAGAGTGGATGACACCATTATTGAAGTATAGAAATCGTTTAGTGCGTGTACGAGACGATCGTAACTTAAGAATGCATCGTCGCATGAATGGTAAGTTCTATTTAATCGGTGTAGAGCATTACGAAAAAGATGGGATCACATACCTTTCAATCAAGAAAAAGGGCGGGAGATCAGCTAAGCTCTATTCTATAGAGAACGTTGAGCTTCCTGAAGTGGAAACTGCTGAAGTAGTAGATGAATATAACTTAAATTCCTATATCGTAAACAATCAAATTGATTTGAGTCGTCCTGAAAAACATAGAGATTTTTTCATCCGCCAGGTAGATCGAGAAGGAAACGTATCTTATTCTCAACTAGGTTTAGGACCTTTTACGCTTGAGGCACGGCAAATGTTATTAAAAGAACTATTAGAAGTTCAACGGGACTTAAATGCGCCTACATCACATGATATTCCATTGATTCAAGAAGAAGAGCTTCGAATGATTAGAAGAATGTGGTTACGTGAAGGCGACTGGAATGATTCATTGCCACAAATTTATTACGAAGTCTACGGTACTGAACTTGACTGGGAACATGATGATCGACCATTGATGACAGCAGATCAAATGTCAGATTTGGAATTGTTGGTTCAAAAACATCAACTTGATTTAAATACTGTTAAAAAATTATTCCATATCGGAAATGAATACGTAAGTTTAAAAGTAAAACGCGGATTCCAAAAAGAAGTGACATCTTTGCTAAAGCAAGATTACCTTCAGTTGTATCATGAAGGAGAGATAGAAAATGAAACTAAAGTCATTGACGCTTAAAAATATAGGGGCTTATAAGCAACAAACATTTGATTTTTCAAGTAAACGCAGTAAACAAAATGTGACCTTGATCGGTGGAAAAAATGGTGCTGGTAAAACAACATTTTTATCGGCAATGAAATTAGGACTTTTTGGACCACTTGCTTATGATATGAAAACTGCTTCATCAACATATTTTAAAAAAATTAAAGGTCTAATGAATCACGATGAATTAGAGAAAATAGAGGGACTAAAAATTTCAGTGCCATGGTTCAAAATTGATTTAACTTTTGAACAAGTGGAGTCCTCTGTCAGAGAGGAAATTCGTTTCGTAAGAGAGTGGAACTTCACAGAAACAGGTGGGAAAGAATTTTTTTCGATTTATAAAGATGGTTCAAGTTTACCTGTAAGTGATGAAAAAAGAGATTTGATTTTTAATCGTTTTTGCGAATCACTGCCTCCCTATCTATATGATGTTTGTTTATTTGATGGAGAAGAAATTAATCGGATTATCCAACAAGATGAGTTATCGAATCATCTTGAGAGACTAATAAAAAGTGCTTTGAAGTTAGAGGTGCCAGTTTTGTTAGAGGATACGATTAATCGTGTAATCAGTGATGAAACTAAGAGTACAATCGATACGAATAAACAAAGAAAATTTGAAGATCTAAAGGGAAAACTAAATCACTTTATTCAAGAAGATGATAGATTGCAAAAACGATATGATGAGCTATCTATTGATTTAGAAGAACTTAAGTTAACGATGAATGCACAGAAAAGTGAACTGAAGTCCTTCGGAGGTTTATTGAAAGAAGAAGAAGATCAGTTAAAGAGTCAACTAAATGAGTTGGAACGTAAGAAAAAAGAAAATAAAACGAGTGTTCAAGATCTGATCAATGGTAGCTTGCCCTTTTTACTGAATCGAGATTTGATTGGAACAGTAAGAGAACAGTTAAAAGGAGAAAAGTTAATTGAAAGTATTGACGATGTGAAACGAGAGTTACTTGAAGAGTTAGCCAGTGAACTTTCCAATCGTATTTCAACAAGTCCAAAAGAGTTAGAACAAGCGTTAGAAGACTCTTTGGTCTCTATTCAACCAAAGGGTCAAGCAACCATCCATCGTGCTTCTTTTAGTGAAAAAGCTCAAATTGAGTCCTTATTTGAAATGACAAAAGGTATTGATCTTTCGTATTACAAACAAAAAATAAGTGATCAACAAGAGATGGATGAAGAAATTAAATTAATTAAACAAAAACTCACTGTTCAAAGTGATAGTGTTGAAGATTTTATGGGCATGCTAACTCAGCTTGAACAGTTACAAGCAAATATCGCTGAAAAGAATCAAGAACTAAAAACAACAACGAAACAATGGGGAAGCGTTCAAGAAGAGCGAATGAAATTACAAGAAGAATTTGAACAATTGAGAGAAGAAATTGATAGAGAAGCAAACCAATCTAGTAGCGTCATGCATAATGCAACTGCTATGAGAGCTCTTTTACTGGAGTTCCAAAATCAACAACAACAAAAAGGAATTCAGCTCATCGAAAAACAAGCCTTAAAAATGATTAATCGTCTTTTTCGAAAAAGAGGATATCTTCACCGTTTGGTGATCAATTCAGAAACCTATGAAGTTACTCTATACGCAGAAGATCAAAAAAGAATTCCACAATCAACGCTTTCTGCAGGAGAAAAACAATTGTTACTGATGTCTCTTGTTTGGGCAGTGTTTGATGTTTCAGGAAATAAGTTGCCATTTATTTTTGATACACTTTTAGGAAGATTAGACGTTAAGCATCGCGAAAACTTACTGACAGAACTTATTCCTGCCTTTGGTGAACAAGTATTAATTCTCTCAACGGATTCTGAAGTGACTGAAGCAAATTACAATTTGTTGAAGCCTTTTATAAATAAAGAATACAGTTTGAACTTTGATACAGCAGAACGTTCAATTAAGGTTGTTCCAAGTTACTTCCGCTTTAATGAAACGGAGAAAATATCATGAATCATCGCTTAAAACTATCTAATTCGACGTTAGAAATATTTCAACAACTACAGGCGAGTACAAATATAACGCCAAACGTTTTAGCAAGAATAGCAGTTGCATTTTCACTCAAAGATAAAGAAATGCCTACAGTAAATAATAATGATATTTCTAATTTTGAAATTTCAAGAGCAACATTAACTGGGGAAAATGATTTTTCGTACAAGGCAATGATTTTACAACATGCACGCAAATCAATTGACGAAGAAAGTTACTTTCCAGATCTTTTTAATGCTCATATTGATCGTGGTGCAAAGGAACTATTTAAAATTTATCAATACTCAGGAAATCCACAGAAATTTTGGATGAAGATTTTAGAAACTGAGTAAGTTGGGAGGATAGTATGCTGTATCTAGATAACAGTGCGACAACGCCAACGCACCAGGAAGTAGTAGATGCAATGTTACCTTATTGGACAGATATTTTTGGTAATCCATCAAGCAAGTACTATTCTCAAGCTGTTGATGCAAAAGTAGCAGTGGATCACGCTAGACAAGCTGTAGCGACATTAGTAAACAGTAAGGCAGACGAAGTAATTTTTACGAGTGGAGCCACTGAAAGCAACAATTTTCTATTAAAGGGAATTGCAATGTCACATTCTAATAAAGGTAAGCGAATCATCTCTAGTACTGTAGAGCATCCTTCAGTACTAGAAACACTCCGCTATCTCGAAACTCAAGGGTTTGATGTTGTATATCTTTCGGTAGATTCATTTGGAAGAATTGATTTGGCGGAATTAGAAAAAGCTCTTTCAGAGCAACCAACTCTTCTTGTTTCACTCCTTTGGGGAAACAATGAACTAGGTTCATTGAATCTAATTAAAGAGGCATCTGAATTAGCTCATAGATATAATGCATTTTTTCATTCTGATGCGACGCAAGTAATTGGAAAAGTACCTGTGGATTTAGAAAATCTTCCTTACGTTCAATTGGTATCCGTATCTGCGCACAAGTTTTATGGTCCTAAAGGAATCGGTGCGGCAATCGTTCGTAAAGATGAAATGGGCTTATCACTAAAAATTACTCCTCTTTTACACGGGGGAGCTCAGGAGAATGGATATCGAAGCGGGACTCACGCAGTTCCATTAATTGTCGGTATGGGAAAAGCAGCTGAGATAGCTTATTCAAAATTGAATGAACATCGTCAACATTTACTAACGCTTGAATCTAAACTTAAGCAGCTATTAATGCAACAGTTTGGTGATGTTATTCAGTTCAATAATGATGAAAGTAACAAGATTCCAGGTATCCTAAGTGTTCAATTCAAAGGCTTAAATAATGAGATTCTTTGTAAAGAACTAGCACCTGTTATGGCAGTATCTACTGGATCTGCCTGTAGTTCTAGTAAACCAAGTCATGTGTTACAAGAAATCGGATGTACGATGGAACAACTTCGATCAACTATACGTTTCTCTCTTTCGCCATATCAATCGGAAAAAGAACTAGATATTTTTTTAGAGTTGTAAAAAGTAAATCAGCATCGGGTATCCGATGCTGATTTTTTTAAGGTGTATAAAGAGATTCTATTAAATCTTCTTTTTTGATATCACTTGTAATTTTATCAATTTGTTCTTTGATTTGCTGAATCGGTTGAAGAATACCTCTAATTCCGAAGGCTTCTGGTAAATGAACCAGTGTATAGTCTTCACCTTTAACGAGAGAAGCGTTCGGAACGTCTTGTTTAAAGGAAAGGATAATTCCGTCTCCAAGATGTGATTCAAGTGAATCATCAATTGTGAAGTCTCCTTTGAGTAACGCCGTAATGACTGGTTGACGATATTTTTCAAAATCATAATTATTTCGTTCTGGCCAAAGATCACTTTCATGAATCTTTTTAGCATTTGTTAAAAAGAGTTGCGCGAAAAAGAGACGATAATAATCATTTTCAAAAGTATCATCGGTACGATTATACAGATTGGTACGGAATAAATCTTTTGTATGTTGGATTTGCTCAATTGCTTTTTTGATCACACTGTCATCATTTATACCAATCTTCACTTCAACTGGGAAAAAGTGAAGCTTTAGTCCACTAACAGATTCTTCAAGACCAATTAAAAGTAAATCATCAGAATGAGTTCCAGATCGATTTAACGATTTGGCTGAGAACACACTATCACGCGTAAATCCAGCGGCACCAGCAACTCGAAGAACTTCTTCAAGTGAAATCGGAACCCAGGTAATAGAAGGGTGATCAAATAGAGCGAGTGCGTATCGAACAGCTGAAAGAATACTAAATTTCTCTCGACTGAAGTGCTTTCGTTTATCAGGACTTTCTATTCCTCTTCTAATCATTTCAAGGAGCCACTCACCATTAATGGTATTAAAGGCTTTAATAGCCTGTACAATATGTTGATCAGTTGGTTCGTGATGAATCATCGGATTCGCCTTGAAAAACTCTTTTACGATGGATTGGTATTGACCTGCTTTATTGGTAACCGTGATAGCATCGTAACGGAATGATGAGGTGTACTGGTCGCTGTAATGAATGACAAGTAAGTCTTGGTCTACGTTTTTATTCCCATGAAAATATCCTAGGTCGACTGTAGGCTCAATGAAGGTTACCCAATGAGATTGCTCATAAATTTCAGTAAAAGTATCATCTGGTAAGACTTTCATAGAGGAGACTGCAACAGTTCCTTTTGAGTAAGGATTATTTCCTGCATCACGCATATTGAAATTAAATTCATTTACTGCATACGCGACCTTTGCAAGTATCTCTTGCTCCTCAATAGGATACAACTTTGTTCCGAATCCGCTCAAATAAGAGCTTTTATTGATTGTAGCGGACAAAGTAGAATAAAGCCCGCCTAAGGCCATTCCAGTCTTCATATTATCTGCTCGATCTGGATAGATGCTCTCTTTTCCACGCATTTTGTAAAAGCTAATGTGTGCATATTCAAATTTACTACTTTGATTAAATCGATAAAACTTTAAGTGAGAGCGAACGATTTGAATTAAATCTTCAAAGAGATAATTACTACTTCTCTTCATAAGGGACCGAAGATCATCAAATTGATGCTCAAGATCATTGAAGAAATCATACTGTGAAAAATCATCCAAGTCCTTGTGTCCAGGTTCATAATGCTGATTATATAGACGAACCTCTACAGGGATTAAACGATCAACACCATATTTTTCTATTTGTTTGAACATCCAAGAAACAATGCCTCTTAGAATCGGTTGTCCACTTGATATCTCAATAACATTCAACTTTAAAGAAGCTTTTGTTTCGGTATTAAATAAAAAGTCGAAATGATTAATGAATTGATTCATTTTATCGAATATGACTTTGTCTAAGAATTTTTCTGCGTCGACGATAGCAAGTTCATCAATTGGTTTATACGTAATCCATTCAGGAGCTATGTTCTGGCTTTCAGGCTTGTACCACTGCTGATTTCTTCCGTCAGGTTGATAACTGAGTATCGGTAGAAGGGCGTCAGGTCGTAATCGATTAATGATAGAGTAATTTACATGTGTGCTCTGTAGCTGATTGTAGAGTTCAATTTGATAAGCAACATTTAATGGATGAAAGGGCGTCAAGAACACTTGATTTTGATCGACTGAATAAATAGTTCCTAGACGATCAGTACCCAGTCCATCTTCCATTAACTTAGTATCTGAGCTAAGGTTTTCAACAAAATGAGTATAGGCGTTTAAATAAGGAACTGCCACGTTTAGATAATTTTCATCAATTTTTTCATAAAAAGGAACGCTGTTGAGTCCTTTAAAATAATTAATAAAACGATTATATGCTTCTCGTAAAGGAAGATTTTGTACTTCATAAGCTTCATTAGTATGAAGTTCGCCATTTTGAATAATGCCGGTGAACATGCTTTCTTTAATCCAGCAATTTTCGTAATGAATGAACTGGCGGTATTCGGCATGATCATAGAACTGCTCATTTCCAATGATCAGGCGTTTCCCTGAAACAATAACAGAAGATGCTTTCTCTCGTTTCATTTGCCATAGTCGAGTACCAGTGATTGGGTGAGGTTTATTAGGCAAATCAGAAATTAGTAGTTCGATCGGATTGAATTCCTCAACTTGCAAATTCACTTTTAAAACTTGATTGCCATCCATTAAGTCAGGGTCGAAAGAGAATGCTGCGTTCGTCTCTTTATACACTTTAATTGTTTCTTTAGGGCTTGTTATAGTATGTTCTTCAGGGTGTGAAAAATTAGGATTCCCAATACGTATTTGACCTTCTGAATCTTCTAAAGAGAGATAAGGATGTTCATTTGTCCAACCATTAGAATAAGATGCTTTGTAATTAGAAATTAATTCTTCGTCAAAAGGAAGAATAGTTATATAGAAATTGTTTTTTAAACCACGAACATGAGTGTATTCAGTATGGACATGAAAAGGCTGGTGTTCTAAGTCGTTTAAAAGTACTTTTAATTTTTTACCACTGTGTTCAAAAGATACATTTGCCTTACCGGAGATATTTTTATAATTAGCTCCAGAGGACTTAATACTTTTAGGCATTTTGTGATCACCATCAATATTGAATTCCAAAGTGAGAGTGATTTGTTCTAGCGCTTCTGGATTAAAAATAATTATATGACGATGTTTCCGACCAGCAGCTGAACTACTTTTAGGTACTTCCCATAGACTTAACTTTTTATTGTTTTGTTTAGCGGATAAATTTATTAACTCGAACTTTTTCTTTGTTTGTTCAATATATGAATTCACTTGAGAATAACTTAAATCTTTCCAACCATCAGCCTTCAATTTTTTTTGTCCTTCAGGAGTAAATTTTCGATCGAGAACTTTTTCTACATTATAAAGATGATAATCTTGAATGATTTGATAAAGTTCTTGGTTTTCTTTAAGTCGTAATTCAATGTTTCTTGTTCCTACGTACTGAGTTAAATCGTCTTTAAAAAAACCTAATTTTTCGTAATCACTCGTTGCAACTTTTCCTTTTGCTAAAACATCAAGAATAGGTTCGAAATCCATAAAGTTTACATTTCCAGTATCTCCATGGTCTTCTATAAATTGAGATAAGTAATAAGACATTAGTGCTTGATCTGACTCGTTAAAAAGTTTGTGCTCTACATCGTTTTTTAAAGACTGGATAAGAGATTTTACATGAAGTGGCATGCCTTGTTTTTGCAAATTGCGACTTCCTCCCTCAATACTATCCAACTGTTGAGGAAGTATCATCAAAAGCGCTGTATTTTGCCAATGTTCTTGTTGCTGACTTACTAGATTTCGAAGTAATACTAAATAGTCAGCAGTAACAGAGGAACTTTGAGCGGCTAAAATTAATTTTGTCTCCCCATACTGAATCGAATAGGAATGGAAGGAACTTTGTCCTTCATGCGTGTATTCAAAAGGGCTTAAAAAATCTGCTGATATCTTATTTTTTATAGATGATAAAAATTGTGTAACCTCTTCTTGATGGTCAAAGCGAATGAAAAATTTGTCACCACTGTTAGGTGGATTTTTAATGAAATATTCATTAATATGCAGTGATAAATAATCATAAAATTGATTTGACATACTGTGCCTCCCCGCTATCACTCATTTTTATAAGTAAGCTCATTTTTTCTAGCGTATTTTCAAATTCAACACGGCTATATCGATCTAAGAAAATACCGCGTTTTTCAAGTTCGACATAAACATCTTGAAGACGCATTTTCGAAGATCGAACAATCACTATGAGGAACATAGTCAGAACTTCTTGATTGAGCGATAATACATTTCCGTTTCTACCACGTTGTTTTACAAGTCGTACTTTTGCGATTTCTGTTATGCCGCTACCGTAACGCTTTTGAGCAGAGTCTGGAGAAGATATTTCCATAACATAAATCAATTGCTTAACCGAGTCTAAAAATGTTGAACTCTGTGTAATTTTATGCTGAAGCTTAGACGTTTCGATGATAGACGCAGCTTGCGTGTCTACCTCTTGCATCCATTTTTCTTGCTCTTGGCTTGATGATTGATCAAATAGTGACTTGAGAGTTGGAAAGTCCATCATTTTTTCTAGCTCTGAGTTTTCTGTATTACAACTTAATTGAGCTAACGTAAGTTGCGTGCTAAATAGCTTAGTAGACATTTCGTCCAAGTATTTAAATCCTTTTCGAACCGCATCACGTCTGCTTGAAACAGTAGATTCCCAATCTAACGTAAAATAAAGAGGTTCAACAGTTTTCTGCGTGTAATCAGCATGTTCGAGTAAAGATAGCTTAACTACATTCTGACTTAGCAAAAAGAAAGTATAGTAGTATGCAACTAAGTCAGCATATTTTACGAAGAAATCAGGATGTTTTCTTAAAAATAATAAATCGTCAGCGAATAAATCACCTATCCAAGGTAATTTATGATCAAAAGAAGAAGGTTTTTTATCTATCTGTTCTAGTTCAGGCTTCAACTCAGAGAAAATATTTTGTAAAACATTATTTTGTTTGTTTGCTTTAAATAAATCTTGCAGTGGAGCATTTTCTTTACACAAATCGTAAAGATAATCAGAAATTTTGAAAACACGATTTTTTATATCAGCACTCTCTAAATAAAGCAACATACTTGGATGTTGAAGTTGTTGTTTTGCGTCGCCTGTAGCTAATAGTTCTCTTAATAGGGCAATGAATTCATCTTCGTCTTTAGTCTCAATAGACATTTCATTTAAAAGAGGCTCAAAATCTTCATTTTGATTGTCAACTGAATAATCAGCTTTATAGCCACTAATTAAGCGCGCAAAAGATGCGAACTCGCTTGTCCAGTTTTCTTTAAATATCTCATCGGCTTTTAGTTTCGAGACATTGGTATTAAATGGAAACATCTGGTGAAATGCATTTAACTCTCTCTTTGTTCGTGTGATAACCTTTTTTTCAATAACTCCTCTTAGTAATTCCATGTCAGTCCTCCGCAGTTCCCATATGTCTGAAGCTTCGTGTTCCAAAACGATCTTGATTTAGTAAATATGCTTGTTTAGAATCTTCCGTTACAATCATTATTTCTGATGACGAGGTACACATTTCGTGAATTTTTTCAGCAAATTCTAGAAATTTAATTGAGCGGTGATCGTCTTCTTTAGTAGGACGATAACCATCTTGAATATCCATGAATAATTGAAATAGAGGATAGTCAATTTCTAGTTGAGCATAGTTGTTTTCTTCACCTTTTTTATTAAAGTCTAATAGTATGGTTGAACTAAATTTACTTAGAATAGTTTCCGTACTAGATTTAATATTTGATGGATTTCCCTCAATTTCCGCTTTAAATGCAATACGATGACGCTTCGTAATTTTTTTTGTGTAAACGTAGAATGGTTTTGGAGATCCGAACCACTTATAGTAAGCGGAACTACTGATTTCATATAAAGGCTGTAAACGACGTGTATCGCCTTTATTGTATTGATAAAGGAATTGTAAATAATTTTGATAGACTGAATCCAGAATTTTTTTTGCGAATTCTGGATTACTTAAAACCATTAGTCGAATCAGCTGCCCCGTCCATTCTTGTATACTGTCCACTTGATCGGGTGAATAAAAAGATTGAGCATTTTCGTCTAAGTGCTCTATAATTTCATCAATTTCTCCTCCTGTATAAAGAGAAAGGAAGAGGTCATCAATCTCACGATGACGCGTTCTTAGCGGATCAAGCTTAGCAATTTGATTTAGCAAATTAGAACGCTCTGGACGATTGAATAATTGTTCGGGTAAACCGTTCTCGAGCATAATAGATGGTTTGACAGTAACCTGCTTTAACTCGTTCCAGTTAACAGGAATTAATAGATCAGAAATTAAATTAAAGAAGTTTCGCACTGAAATCAAAACATGATGTTTTACAATTAATTCAATTAAGACTTGTACAATTTGATCTTGAATATTTTTTTGGCTCAACAATGCATAATTACGATGTAAAATTGTATCAATTTCGTTTTCTCGATCTATACGATATGCATCATAAAAAGGATTATTTGGAGTATCAGAACAGATTTTTTCAAGTAACGTTGAATAAAAAGCTGACTTTGGTCCATCCTCTGTTAATTCGTAAGGTTGGTAGCTTAAAAAACTAAATAGCGTAAATGATTGTGAAAGAGCGTTTGAGGTAGTCCCTGGCTTCAATACATTTGTTTGATCTACAAAATCTTTAAGTGATGAATAAGTATATTCAGAGTCTTCATTTGAATAATCAAGAAATTTAGCAAGCATTCCAATATTGATTGCAAGAATCATTTTCGAAGAATTTAAATCATCTTGTAAACGTTGATCAGAAAAATCTTTAAGGCGTTCTGATAGTGTTTCTACAGCATTTTTTGTGGGATCAAAACTTTCTGTAGCATCGTTATAAATTGTATAATCAGAAAGAAGGTCAGGATATTTTTTCTGAACGAAACTTAATAAATGGGATTTACCGTCACCCACATTTCCACATAGTAAAATAAGTTGTTTTTCAGAAGTAGTCTTTAATTTCTCGACAAGTTCTAATTGGATTTTACGATCCACGTGTAAATAATCACTGAGTTCTCCCAGTGGATCGTTACCATTTTCTACGGCATCTTTAGATGTTTCTTGTAAGCGAGAAAGATAGGTATAAAGGTAGTTATCTTGAATATCGCTATTTAAATAACGAATAGCAGGACGCATCGTTTCTTTAATCAATTGAGTATCTTTAGGAGGAGCTACTACAGGTGCAACAGTCAAACCATTATCTCCGAGTAATTTCATTAAGATATCCTTTACGCTTTTTTCATCCATTTGAGGCGAAGCCAAAGAGGGGATGGTAGGTAACGTATAGTGTGGAAGATTAGGTACATCAAAGTGTCGCGTAGCATAGTCTACTGCAATATCAAACATAGCCTTGTGAACACGTGGCAAATGCATACTACTCTCAGTAGAGGAACCGTGAGCAGCACTATTTCCAAGTTTTCTTACATAATGCAAATCATCGATTGATTTACTAGAAAGTACGTGTACTCCTTGAATTAAACGAATCATCTCTATCAAAGGAACAGAACTTCGAGTTAATTTTTTTCTCCAGATCAAATCCTTCACAAGCTCTTCAATAAACTTACGTGAATATGTTAACGCTGCATCGGGATCAATATGATACTGTCTTTCCATATCGAGCGCTAATGCAAATGCATCTTCATTGTATTCTTTTAAAAAATCAAAAGTACTTTCACTCATATTACTTACTCCTTATATAAAGTTGAATTTATTATTTACAGGCCCTAACAATAGAAAAAATAACAATTATTTGCTAAAAAGATTACAATCAAAGTATAACAAAAATTTTCTTTCTGATGATGGAGTTGAGAAAATTATGCAACCAAAGTCTTATGAAATTCCAAAATGGTTAAATCTTCATCCCTACCAAAGGCAAGCCATAACGACTTGGGAAGAAAACAACTATAAGGGATTATTTGAAATGGCGACTGGTACAGGTAAAACGCTGACAGCACTATCAGCTGCTAACAGATTATTTAATGAAAAGAAACGCTTAGCAATTATCATAGTTTGTCCACTAATTGATTTGGTGGACCAATGGGCGAAAAATGCAATTGAATTTGGTTTACAACCAATACGTATTTATCAAAATCGAAGTCAATGGTTTGATTTAACTAGTAGCGAAATTACTCAATACAATATCGGTAATCAAGACGTTTTGTGTTTCATTACTACCATGCAGACTTTAAAGATGTCAAAGGATGTTCAACTTCAACTAAAAAGACTTTCAACAGAGAGTTTAATTATTGTCGATGAGGCTCATAATATCGGAACATCAAGATCAATCAATTCATTACCAGATCATTTTAAGTATCGTCTCGCATTGTCTGCGACACCCCGTCGATGGAACGATGAAGAAGGAACGGAAGCTATTTTTTCGTATTTTGGAGGCGAACCTATTTTTAAATATGAGTTAAGTGATGCTATTCAGGCGGGATATTTAACGCCTTACTACTATCATCCACATATTGTAGTGTTAACTGAAAATGAGCGCGAGGAGTACATGGTATTGAGTAGAAAAATCGCGAAATTATTTGCTGCTCAAGGTGACGATCATAAAAATGAATATTTAGAGCAACTTTTAATAAAGCGTGCTCGTTTAGTTAACAGCGCTCAGAATAAGGAAGAATTACTTGAAAAACTTTTAAAAGAGCAAAAAGATGCAGGAGAATTAAGACATACGATAGTTTACTGTGGTGACCAAAAGAAAGAAGGGAAACGACAAGTAGATCGACTGATTCAAATGATGGGTAAACAATTAGGTATTTATAGTAGCAGTTATACATCTCAAGAAGATAATAAGCAAAGGCGTGAATTGTTGAATCAATTTGATAATGGAGAGATCGAAACATTAGTTGCCATTAGATGCTTAGACGAAGGCGTTGATATTCCTAATACTCGAACTGCCTATATTTTAGCTAGTAGCTCAAATCCAAAAGAATTTATTCAACGAAGAGGGCGAGTATTGAGAAGAGCAAAAGGTAAAGAGTTTGCTATTTTACATGATTTTATCGTTATTTCTCAGGAAATTTCAGATACAAATCAGTTGTCAGATACAGATTTTAATATTGAGCGAGGATTACTAGAAAAGGAATTGAAGAGAGTTCAAGAATTTGCTTCGCTTGCTATCAATGGTCCCAAAGCTTCGCAGTCTTTACTTAAATTAAAAAATTTATATAGCTTACAACATCTATGAGAAAAGAGGGGAAATTAATGGAGGAATCAAAAACTTTGCAAGATGTATTAGAAGAGGAACTTCTAGATTTTACTATAGAAGAAAAATTGGCTTTTTCAAAAATTTTAAATCTTGAAGACGCTTATTTAAGTACTAAGAGCGGATCAAACGGAGATGTTGTTGGAGAAATTGTACGTCTTTTGAAAGGGTTGTATAACTGATGATCATTAAAAAACTAATACTAAATAATTTTCGACAATATTATGGTCAGCAATCTATTAGTTTTGCTTACGGTGAAACTGATAATGTAACCGTTATACATGGCGAAAACGGTTCAGGAAAAACAGCGCTAATCAATGCTTTTCTATGGGTTTTGTATGGTAAACCTTTAAATTTACCCAATTCCCATGAAGTAATCAATAGAAGATTTGTACGAGAGTCTTCGCTAACAGGTGTGGCTGAGATAACTACTTCAGTAAAGCTATATTTTGAAGATGGAAGTCATCAATTTGAGATTGAACGATTTTTAAATCATAAGTTTGATGGTACTGCTTATCTTCCTTCCAAAAAAACAGAAGTACTTTTGAAAAGAATCAATGAATCAGGTGAAGGAGAAATAATTAAAAGTGTTTCTGATACAATTGATAAAATTATTCCGCAAAAGCTGAGTTCATTTTTCTTTTTCGATGGTGAAAGAATTGACAACTTGGGTAAGCAACGAGCGAAAAACGAAATTAAGGAATCAATAAAATTAATGATGGGTCTGGATTTATTTGTAGCAGCAAAAAAACATTTACAAAGTGCGAAAAAAAACTTTCAAGAAGAGCTAGCCAAAAAAAATGGAGGTGAATATCAAGAGCTAATAATTAATAGAAATGAGCTAAATGATGAAAAAGAAAAATTAATAAATAGGCTTTCAGATGCTAGAAGTAATATCGTAGCGTTACAAGAAGAAATTAAAGTAGTTGATGAAAAACTTCAGGCAGATGCAGAAATTGGAGCGCTACAAATCGAGTATGATTCCAAGAAAAAAGAGCTAGAACGCCTGCAGAAAACACTAGTTTCTATTGAAAATGAATTAGCGAAGCTCTTAAGTAGTAATGGTCATCTTGTCATGTCGCTTTCCCTTATTCAACAAATTGAAAATAAATCTGAAAATGACGATCGCCTTGAGTCGTATGTAGATAAAGAATTTCTAGAGAAATTAGAAAAAGAGGAATTCTGTATTTGTGGTCGACCAATCTCAGAACATGAAAAAGAGCATATTGCACATTTAAGAACGTCTTCTGCTTATTCACAGTATAATGGGATACAGGTCTTAAATAAAAAAATGAATGGAATTAAAGAAAAAAGGAAAAATATATTTGAACAAGTACGTGTATATTCAAATCAAAGAAATCAACAACTGAAGGATATCGTTACGGTTCAACAAGAGATTGCCGAACTTAATGTTAATAAAGGATCAAAAAACAATCCAGAATTAATTGATTTACAAAAGAAATTTACTCAACTTGAGCATTCAATTCAAGAGCAAAGAGCAATGACTATGTATTATGAAAAACAACGTGAAGAATTAAATATGAAAGTAGACTTATTTGAAAAACAAATAGCCAAAAAAGAACGGGAGAATTTAAAAGAGTTAAATCTTCAAAACAGTTTAAATACATCTATGAAGTTCGAAAAAGTAATTAGTCGTCTTTTAGAATTTCAAGAAGAAGACGTTAGAAAACGTCTTGCTTTTCAAATAAAAGAAGTGTTTTCTAAGTTTCTTCGGAAAAATTATAACGTTACTATGACTAGTGATTATGAACTAATTGTTACCGATAACAGTCACGAGGAAGTAGGGATGTCACAAGGCGAGGGACAATTAACGAGTCTTGCATTTATTGGTGCCATTGTTGATATGCAGCGTAAAAAAGCTGAAAAACCTAATAGTGATTTCCAGATAAAAGGTGCAAATATGAAAGCTGTGTATCCTCTTGTAATGGATTCTCCATTTGGGGCATTAGATGCTGATCATAGAAAACGAGTAGCAGAAGGTATACACCAATTATCTGATCAAGTAATTGTTATAGTTTCAACTTCTCAATGGGATGGTGAGGTGGAAAATCAATTAAGCAAACATGCAGGAAAAGAATACACCTTACACTACATTGAGGATAATGCATTAGAGTTTACACAAATAGTGGAAGGACGAATTTAACATGCGACTATCACGAAGTTTAGAACAACAACATGAATACGATGAGTTACATCGCGAAGGAGAATTTGGATTTTTTAACACGTTTAAAGATATTTTTATGGCTGGATTAATGATTGGACGTGAAACCGGTAAAGTGATTGCATTTAAAAGAGGTAAAAATGCTGAGTCTTTTAATGAATCTGTTTTTTCAATTGATGACGAATTACTTATTAATTCTATTATTTATGATGAGTTTGGAGAAGTTGAACCTGGGAAAGAAGAGTTACAGAGAATTGAAAACTACGCTGCTGGCGGAGTGTCTCATTTATATGAAACACTCATCAAAAACAGTGGAAGCAATGCAATAGACCGTTACATCGAATTGTTATATGAATTTAAGAATGAAGAATCGTTACAAAACTATAGGGATCGTTTAGTTACAGAAAAGTTATTTAAAGATCATCTCTAAAAGAAGTAAGAACCTACCTTTATTTTGTATACCAAAAAAATCAATAATTAGTAGGTTCTATTTGGAGTCCATATTTTAAATCCGTTTTGAATGGCATATTCGTAAGTATATTTCAGCTTATTTTCGGTATAGTTTCTCATATGAATTACAGCATTTAATTGTTCATTTCGATCTATCAAGCTGTACAAAAAATCTTTTTGTGCAATCTTATTATTTTTACTTGTGTTACAAGTGGGACAGGACAATACAAAATTCCAAAGTACATCATTTTGAGTGTAAGACCACGGGATAAAATGATCTACGTGTACTTTTTGTAATGTTTTATGACAATAAAAACAAGTAGTTTGACCATGGAGCAATAGTATATTTTTAAACTCAGCTAAAGAATGTCTGGCTGATACAAATTCGACTTTACTTAATATGTTTTTCATTAAATGACTAGAATTATACTTTTCTAAGAATATAGATAGCTGATAATTTGTAATGTTCATTAAGATACGCTTGTACTTTTCGAAGAAAACTAGATAACTAGGTACAAGTTTAATCCATTCTTCCTTCTTATTAAAAGAATAAATTGTTCCATCAAATGACGAGTAAAATGAACCATAGACATACTTTTTGTAGACGATATTAATAAGTTTAATTAACTCGTTCTGATGAGCTGTAGATAATTTTTCAAAGTTCCAGTTTGAAGGGATACAATGTGTTTCTTGAAAATCTATTAAAATCTTCTCTACAGAACTTTGTCCATTTTTTACATTAACCTGACGCAATCCATGTGTAATGACTAGATTCCAGTAAATTTTTGAAACATACTTAGATATTTCTAAAAAAGTGATTTTTCCTGTCTCGTCAGTTTCAGCAGTCGACTCTAATAATGCTTTCATCAAAATATGTTTATAGGTAGTTGTATGAGTTGAATGCATTAAGAATTGCTGTGTTAGACGCCATAAATCGCTTTCCGATAAATAACTTTCCTGTGCTTCTGCAATATCTAATTTCCAACCCAATAAAAGCACCTCACAGTATTTTGAAATTCTTTGCATCGCAACAATTATATTGTTAATTTACCATACTAA
Organism: Exiguobacterium sp. LL15; assembly: GCF_024436095.1. Taxonomy (NCBI): domain Bacteria; kingdom Bacillati; phylum Bacillota; class Bacilli; order Caryophanales; genus Exiguobacterium; species Exiguobacterium sp. LL15. Next base: position 193,629 of record NZ_JANFNX010000002.1, read on the forward strand.
AAACTATAAAAATAATTGAATGATGATTTAATACATTTTTTAACTGAAAGAGGGCTTTTATGACCAAAAGATTATTTCTTATCGAAGGGCTCCCAGGCTCAGGTAAAACAACAACAGCTGAAACATTAACTCGTCTATTGCAAGAGCAACAAATCAATACACGCATTCATATCGAAGGAGATCTCAACCATCCTGCAGATTATGAGAGTGTCGCTTACTTAACGATGAATGAATGGATAGACTTTCAAAGTAAATACGCTTCACTCGATGTCTTACGATTTGCTGAGGTGTTCAATGACTACGTGCTGGTATCATATCGCCAGTGGCAGTCAGAAATGGATATTCCTGAAGCAGCACTTGCGTTTCTGCAAGCAAGAGATATCTATGAACTACCGTTCGAGTTACACCAGTCATTGATCTTTAAAAAGTGGGAAGAATTCGTCGCTCAAGCGTTAACGACGGATACAACATATGTTTTTGAGTGCTGTTTCTTACAAAATCCATTGACGATGGGACTCATCAAATACGATCTACCGGAAGCGACGTTGCGAGCGTATATTGAACGCATAGCGACGATTATCGCACCGTTACAACCCGTTCTCGTTTATGTTGATCAAAAGGACGTAGAAAAAAGCTTTCGTAAAGCATTAAACGAGCGTCCGACAGAATGGGCGGACGGATTCGTATCCTATTACACTGAGCAAGCATATGGTGTAAATCGCTCTTTATCAGGAGTGGAAGGGACGATTACGATTTTACAGGCACGACAAGTACTAGAGCGTCAGTCGTTAGAAATGCTTCCGTTCAGAGTAGAGGTATTCGGAAATGAAGATTTTTCAGTAGAAGCAAGACAAGTCTGGTTAAAGCAGTTGATTCAGTCAACTGTGCGTTCGACTTCTTTAAGCGAGAGCTAACTAAAAGGCGATTCCAAGTCACGGAATCGCCTTTTATCATTGCGACAAGCTCTCTATTTTTTCGAGTAAATCATCCTCGTATTTTTTATCAGAAATGATCTCGACGAGCTGATGAAAAGATAAAGCTGCTTGTTTAAAAGCTTGAATGAAGTCTGATGTATCATAGACTGCTTCTTCTTGATCAATGGTTAATGAGAAGCGATTTTCACTTATTTTTTTAAAGCATACTTCGATAGGTGTGTTCGGGAAATAGAATGTAGCAGATCCATCCTCTAGACAGTTTTTCAAAGCGTCTGCATAGTACTGCCACAGTGGTGCAAGTTCATCTGAGTGATCGGCTCCTTGCATGATTCCATTCTGGGTAAAAGAAATCGTACCGTCTAGATTTAAAAAGCCATCTTCTAACCAATCCTCTTTTTGCTGAATATACACTTGAATGCGATCTTGCTCTGTGATGTTCACGTGTTTCTGTTCATTTTCTAAAAAGATAAAAGTTTGGATATGCATAAATCCCACTCCTTATTTCATTAATGGATAAAGTTGACGTATATGTCCTTTTTCAACGCCCATGACATATTTTACGCCATCAACTGTTCCTGTAAATTGCTTTGAACCTGTAGAAGAAACTTTTGAAAGACCACTTCTATTTTGTTTGGCTACATTTATAGCAATAGATTCTACATCTTTAATCGATAGTTTTGAATCAAAGAAAGTTTGTTTTTTCACATTTTTTTTACTATCGGTCCAGTATCTTGGGTGATGTCTTTCAAGCATATGCTTCATATCTGTTTTAGTAATGACATATTTTTTGGAACCAGTTGAATAGGTAGTTCCTTTATAATTTTTAAGTGCATTGACGACTTTGCTTTTAGGAACCTTTTTGTATGTTTTTGATCCTATCTTTGCTAATCGTGTAGCGCTTTTTATGATTAATTTTCCGACTAATACCGCCCAAGCATCAGCAGTATGATAACCAATGCTCAAAGAATTGATTTGTGTTGTGTATTCATTTTTACGTTCTTGATCGTATCTAGGATTTATAGTTTTATTGTTTACAAAAATGGATGGTGACAAAGTAGAAATTAGTAAACTCATGACTAAAATGAACGCAACTTTTTTCAAAATAAGCCCTCCTTTGTGGTTGATATAACAATAGCAAATTTTTACTAATATTCTTTAACAGCTAAAGAACAATTAGATTAAATCTCTGACTAAACAGTAAAAAAATTGTATTATTTAACAATTAGACATTTAGATAATGAATCATATTATTAAGTTAAAAAGGTCACTTTGAATTAATTGCATTGAAAAGGCGACTTTTGTAATAAAAGTCGCCTGAAAATATTAAGTGGTAGGCACTTCACTCACTACATGATTGACTTGCCACTGGACACCAAACGTATCTTCGACGATTCCGTATGCTTCACTCCAGAATGTCTTTTGGATCGGCATGATGACGTTACCGTCTTTTGCGAGTTGATCAAATGTCTTCTGTAACACATCCACGTCAGATAAGTGTAGCGCCAAGGTAACATTCTGACCGATCGTGACCGGATCATGTGGCATTGCGTCTGAGAACATTAAGCGGGTACCATGAACGATCAGTTCAGCATGTAGAACAAGTGACTGCATCTCTTCTGGATAGGGCTGACCATCAGGACCGGGACCTGGTCCGAACTCCATGATGTCCGGTAGTTCTTGACCGAAAACCTGTGCATAGAACGTGATTGCCTCGCGCGTGTTGCCGTTGAAGACAAGATACGGATTGATTGGCATGGGAAAGCTCCTCTCTAAAAAAGGCGAAGTGTGTTTTTTTAAGTATACCAAACATTTGTTCGTATTAAAAGAAAAATCGATTTCTTTTTGTATTGAATCCAGTATAAATGATAACGTTTTCAATTTATCTGATTTTTCATAAAAAAATAGGTTGCAACTTCCAGAGAGACTTCGTATACTAAATTTATCGAAAGCGCTTTCGGTGAAATGGAGTGAGTAGCATGGGAACAATTTATGATTTAGCGAAGATGACCGGTTTTTCGATTACAACGGTCTCAAAAGCCTTAAATAATTATTCGGATGTCAGCGAAAAGACGAAAGCAAAAATCGTCCAAGCAGCAGCCGAGATGGGATACTTACCGAACGCGCACGCCCAGTCGCTCTCGACGAAACGTTCGTGGACGATCGGTGTCATGTTCTCGGAAGCACATGGCGTCGGAATGATGCATCCGTTCTTCAACGCGATCATTGAGAGTTTCCGAAAAGCAACAGAACAACAAGGGTATGACCTCATCTTCGCATCGCGGAACTTACGCAATCGTGATATGAGTTACCTCGAGCATTTCCGACACCGGGCAGTCGACGGCATCGTCGTCATCTGCTCCGATCAGATGGACCAGCACGTCCAGGAGTTGATTCAAAGTACGATTCCAATCGTCGTCGTCGACATGGATAGTGCCGATTGTAGTGTCGTCTACTCGGATAACATTACCGGGGGCACACTTGCCATCAATCATTTGCACGAACTCGGTCATCGTCTGATCGCCCACATTGCAGGGGATACGTCGACAGATGCCGGAAGAGCGCGGATTGAAGGCTATCAGCAAGCAATGGAACAACTTGATTTGCCGATTCCAGACGGCTATCTCGTCAATGGCGGATTCTTTTCCGGAGAAGAAGGCAAGCGGGCAATGAACGAGTTGCTAGCATTACCTGATCGACCGACAGCCGTCTTTGTTGCCGGGGATGAAATGGCAATCGGTGCGATTGAGGCGATTCATGAAGCCGGTTTACGGATTCCAGAAGACATCTCGGTCGTTGGGTACGATGATATTTACATGGCGCAGTACATCACACCGAAGTTGACGACGGTCCGACAAGATACGGAAACGATCGGTCAGCACGCAGCATCAGTCTTGATTGAACAGATCGTCAACAAAAAACGGGTCACGACACGCGATGTCATCCCGGTTAACTTGATGGTTCGTCAATCGACAGGTCCAGTACCTGAATAACACAATGGTTGTTTCGGAATCGCTCTCGCTCGTTGTCAGTGAGGAAAAGCGAGAGCGATTTCGAAATCATTTTTTATCACTTTTTCCGAAAGGGCTTTCGGGAATTTTCTTTAAAGCCTTTTCGAAAGCGCTTTCGATATTTTTGAATAACAAATTGAAACCGCTTACCTATAAGCGGAATACTTAATAAAAGGATGAGATGAGATGAAGAAACAGTTAGTTAGCGTGTTAACAGTCGGTGCGTTAACAGCAAGCGTCCTTGCTGGATGTACAGGAAGCAGCGAAGAAAAAACGAGCGGCGGGAAAGAAGTCTTGAAAATCTGGTCGTTCACGGATGAGTTAAAAGAACCTATCAAAAAGTTCGAAGAGAAAAACGGAGTCAAAGTCGAATTGACGATCGTGCCGATCGCCGACTACCCGACGAAATTGAAACCAGCTCTTGAAAGTGGCGTCGGCGCACCGGATATCTTCACAGGTGAGATTGCGTTCCTCAAGCAGTGGGTCGATGCTGGGTACTGGGCGAACCTCTCTGAAAAACCATTCAACGCAGGCGAAGTCAAAGATGACTACATCCCGTACGTCTATGACATGGGGAAAGATAAGGACGGTAACGTGCGTGCGCTGTCATGGCAAACGACACCAGGTGGCGTCTACTACAAACGAAGCATCGCGAAAAAAGTTCTCGGTACAGACGATCCAAAAGAAATCGGCGGCATGATGGACTCGATGGACGGCGTCTTCGAAGTCGCTGAAAAAATGAAGAGTAAAGGCTACAAGATGTTCCCGGATGAAGGATCGATCCGTTGGTTCGCACAAGGGAATGATCCACAACCTTGGGTCAACGATAAGCAAGAACTCGTCTTGACGCAAGACAAGAAGGATTACATGGATTACGCGAAAGAACTTCGGACGAAACAATATACAGCACTTGCACCAGAATGGTCACCATCATGGTTCGCAGGGATGGATAAACCAGTCAAAGTCAAAGAAAACGGTAAAGAGACTGAAACAGAAGTCTTCTCTTACGTCCTCCCGACGTGGGGTCTTCACAGTGTTCTCAAAGAAAACGCGAAAAAATCAGCGGGTGACTGGGCTGTCACAAGCGGACCGAGCCCATACTTCTGGGGCGGTACGTGGTTAGGTGTCTACAAAGATTCGAAGAAACAAAAGCTTGCGTATGATTTCGTCAAGATGATGACACAAGACGAAGCGTTCCTAACAGATTGGGCAAAAGAAACAGGTGACGTGTTAGCGTACAAACCAGTTACTGAAAAAATCAAGACCGACTTCAAAGATGAGTTCCTCGGCGGACAGAACAACTATGAGTTCTTCCTTGATCAAGCAGACAAGATCACACCAGGAATCGTCACGAAGTATGACCAGCAGCTCGATACATTGTATGGTGCATCGGTCATGGAATACGTCCAAGGTAAAAAATCAAAAGACGAAGCACTTGCTGAATTCTACAAAAAAGTCAAAAACGCGTATCCGGACGTAAAAGTACCGGAATAAGGAGAGTAGGTGGGGCGATCCTCGCCTCACCTCTTCTTGTTTAAGAAAGGGGTTTGACCTGTGAAAAAACTCGATCGCCATGGGTATCTGTTCATCGCACCGTTTTGGATCGTCTTCTTGATCTTCAGCATCTATCCGGTTGCCTTGACTTTCTATTACAGCTTCACGAACTACACGGGCGCTGAAGGCGAACAACTCGTCGGACTCGCGAACTATACGCGGTTACTCGGGGATACGTACTTCATCGAAGCGTTCTTTAATACTCTGAAGATTTGGGGTCTTAACTTCATCCTTCAGATTGGCGGCGCGTTATTACTCGCCTTATTGTTCTCGGATCTCCAATTGAAATTAAAAGGGCTTGCCTTCTTCCGGGCGACGTTCTACTTGCCGAACTTGATCACGATCAGCTCGGTCGCCTTATTGTTCGGCATCTTGCTCGACTGGCAGCATGGTTCACTGAACATGATGTTGATGAAAATCGGAATCATCTCGGAGCCGATCAACTGGTTGACGCAACCGGTGACGGCACAAATTTCCGTCTCGCTCATCCTGACATGGATGTGGCTCGGTCACTCGTTCATCGTTGTCATGGCGGGCGTATCTGGGATCTCGAAGGACTACTTCGAAGCAGCCTTGATTGACGGAGCGACACGTTGGCAAATCTTCTCACGCATCACGTTGCCACTCTTAAAACCGATTTTGCTCTACATCATGATCACGTCCTTAATCGGTGGTCTGCAATTGTTCGACCTGCCGATGTTGATCACGGATGGTGTCGGTGCGCCAGATGGTGCCTTGAACACGATGGTGCTCTATCTCTATAACCAAGCTTTCAAATACAACAACTATGGCTACGCCGCTGCTGTCGCATACGGACTGTTTGCCATCACGCTCGTCTTTTCAATCATCGTCTTCAAAGGGATGTTCCGAAAAGAACGTTCACCGAAAGGAGCCTGACCGATGGAACGAAATGCAGAAGCACGTCGGATCGTGCCACAAACGGAGGAACAACCGGAGCGTGTCGAACGCCCGCTCAAGTTGACGCCACCACCGAAACAAAAGAAAGCCTGGTTCGGTAAAAGTGTCATCTATATTGGTCTCGTCGTCTTAACGATCGCCTGTATCATCCCGTTTTTGATGATGATCATCAACGCGACGCGCTCGAACGAAGAAGTCTTGTCCGGATTCTCGTTGATTCCGGGGAACTCGCTCGCTGAAAACTACGCCGCACTCAGTTCTTACGTCAACATCTGGTCCGGTTTCAAGAACAGTTTGATCATCGCTGTCCTAGTCACCGTCTTATCAGGGTATTTCTCGGCGTTGACAGCATTCGGATTCGCCTTCTATCAGTTCAAAGGGAAGAACGCGATGTTCGTCTTCATGCTCGTCATGATGATGGTTCCGGGTCAGCTCGGATTGATCGGGTTCTATGAATTAAGTAAAAATCTCGGGTTGCTTGATAGCTATATCCCATTGATTGTTCCGGCGATCGCAAGTCCGTTCACGGTCTTCTTCGTCCGACAGTATGTCCAGACGGTCTTGCATCCGAGTCTGATCGAGGCAGCACGGATGGACGGAGCGAGTGAGTTCCGGATCTTCCATACGATCGCTTTGCCGATGATGATGCCGGCGATCGCGACGATGTCGATCTTTACGTTCATCGGTTCATGGAACAACTACATCATGCCGCTCGTCTTACTCTTCTCTCCAGAGAAGTATACGTTACCGGTCTTGATGGGCTTCTTGAAAGGTTCACAAGTCGCAGAGAACTTAGGCTCGCTCTATCTCGGGATCGCGATTTCCGTCGTACCGATCATGATCGCCTTCTTGTTCCTCTCGAAATATATCGTCAGCAGTATCTCGGCAGGTGCCGTTAAAGAATAAGTAGCTTAAAGGAGATTACACATATGAAATTTGCACCGAACTTCGTATTCGGGACGGCGACGTCGTCGTATCAGATCGAAGGAGCCCACAACGAAGGCGGACGTACGCCTTCGATCTGGGATGCCTTTTGTGATGAGGACGGAAAAGTCTTCGAAAAACATAACGGTGATGTCGCTTGTGACCATTACCACCGTTATGAAGAGGACATCCAGCACATCAAACGTCTTGGCGTCGACACGTACCGCTTCTCGATTGCCTGGCCACGGATCTTCCCGCAAAAAGGGGTCTATAATCCGGAAGGGATGGCGTTCTACAAGAAACTCGCGACACGTCTGCGGGCTGAAGGCATCAAGCCGGCTGTGACGTTGTATCACTGGGATTTACCACTTTGGGCACATGAAGAAGGCGGCTGGATCAACCGGGCATCGGTCGACTGGTTCCTTGATTTCGCCCGCGCGTGTTTTGCGGAGCTCGACGGGATCGTCGACTCGTGGATCACACATAATGAACCATGGTGTGCCGGGTTCCTTAGCTACCATCTCGGACAACATGCACCGGGTCATACGGATATGAACGAAGCCGTTCGTGCCGTGCACCACTTGTTGTTATCACACGGAAAAGCAGTCGAACTGTTGAAGGGTGAATTCAAATCGGTCACACCGATCGGTATCACGTTGAACTTGGCACCGAAGTATGCGAAGACGGATTCCATCAACGATCAGCTGGCCATGAACAATGCAGACGGATATGCGAATCGGTGGTTCCTCGATCCAGTCTTCAAAGGTCAGTATCCAGTCGACATGATGAACCTGTTCTCGAAATACGTCCATTCGTACGCGTTCATCGAGGAAGGCGACATGGAGACGATCTCTGTCCCGTGTGACTTCTTTGGGATTAACTTCTACAGCCGCAACCTCGTCGAGTTCAGTGCTGCGAACGATTTCCTGCAGAAGGATGCGTACTCGGATTATGACAAAACAGGCATGGGCTGGGATATCGCACCGAGCGAATTCAAGGACTTGATTCGTCGTTTGCGTGCCGAGTATACGGACTTACCAATCTACATCACGGAAAACGGTGCGGCATTCGACGATGAATTAGTCGATGGTCGCGTCGCTGACCAGAACCGGATTGATTACGTCGCACAGCATCTCCAAGCTGTGTCTGACTTAAACGAAGAAGGGATGAATATCCAAGGCTATTATCTTTGGTCACTGCTCGACAACTTCGAGTGGAGCTTCGGCTATGATAAGCGTTTCGGGATTCTCTACGTCGATTTCGAGACACAGGAACGGATTTGGAAAGACAGCGCCCACTGGTATGCGGGCGTCATCGAGCAACATAAGGCAACGATTCCGCAAGAAGCGTGACAAAGGAGGCAAGGTCGAACATTCGTCCTTGCCTCTTTTTGACTAAGAGGAGGAAACAGACATGAAGACATGGGTAGCACTGGCGGTCGGGACCGGTTTATTGCTGAGCGGTCAAGCGGTCGACGCAAAGGCAGACAAAAAAGAGACGAAGTGGAAGCTTGTCTGGTCGGATGAGTTTCAGGCGAAACAACTCGACCGGACGAAATGGACCTATGATACGGGGAACTGGATCAAGGATGCGAACGGACAACCGGTCTCACCCGGTTGGGGCAACAATGAAAAACAATACTATACGACGAAGCAAGATAACTCGTTTATTCGCAACGGGAAACTCGTCATCAAGGCGAAACAGGAAAAGACGACGGATGATCTCGGTACATACGATTACACGTCGGCGAAGCTGAAGACGAAAGGGTTGTTTAGTAAGACGTACGGTCGTTATGAGATCAAAGCGAAGCTGCCGACTGGAAAAGGGCTTTGGCCTGCGTTCTGGATGTTACCGGAGCAAGATAAATACGGGGCCTGGGCAGCGTCCGGTGAGATTGACGTCATGGAAGCTTGGGGCAGTCAGCCGGACAAGGTCGCCGGAACGATTCACTACGGAGAAAACTGGCCAAACAATAAATATACGGGGAAAGACTATCACTTCCCAGACGGACAACGCATCGACCAATGGCATACGTACGCGGTCGAGTGGGAGCCGGGCGAACTCCGTTGGTATGTTGACGGCAACCTCTATCAAACACAAAACGATTGGTACAGTAAAGGCTTGAACGCGGCAACGAACTATAGTTATCCGGCACCGTTCGACCAAAACTTCTATCTCGTCATGAACCTCGCGGTCGGCGGTTGGTTCGATGGTGAAGTCGATGCGACAACGAAGTTCCCAGCCGAGATGGAAGTTGATTATGTTCGCGTCTATGATTTGAAAAATCGATCGTACCGCGAACCGGTCGAACCGACCTACGAAAACGTGACATTACCGGATGGAGCCAAGCAACCGATCGACGGCAATCTCGTCTACGACACGGCATTTGAACAACCGGTCACGATGATCACTGGTAATCAGTCGTTTGATCCGCTGTACTGGAACTACGTCACGCTCCCAGACTTCGGTGGCAAAGGAAGCCTTGCGATCATTGAAAAAGAAGGGCAACGGATGGCAGACGTCACGATTGATCAGCCTGGTTCACAAACGTATTCTCACCAACTGATTCAAAACGTATCCCTTGCGCAAGGTGGACGTTACCAAGTCAGCTTTGACGCGAGCAGCACAGCAGACCGGAAGATGATGGTCAAAGTCGGCGGTGGAGCAGAGCGTGGCTACACGAAATATTCAAATGAACAGTCGATTGCTCTGACACCAAGCGTCAAACGGCATACGTTCACGTTTGATATGGCGGCAGAGACGGATCTCGCGGCGCGTCTTGAGTTCAACCTCGGACTCGAAAAAGCGGGTGTCCAGATTGGGAACGTCCGTGTCGAACAGATTCCACGCGGTGTCATCGATGAAGATGCAACAAAACCGGCACTCGCGGACGGGAACCTCGTCTATAACGGGACGTTCGATCAAGGGGCGATGGATCGTTTGACGTATTGGCACTTCGACGGTAACAAGCGGGCGACAGGGGCTGTTAATCCTGAGTCACGTGATTTCCGTTATGAAGGACATGGACAAAAAACGACGGCACGTTTAACGCAAAAGGGACTTCAACTAGAAGCTGGGCATGTGTATCAGCTTCGATTCACAGCAGGTGCGAAAAAAGCGAAATCACTTCAGGTGAAAATCACTGGGGCACAAGAGCAATTGAAGCAGACGACTGTACCGTTGACGAAACAAGCAACGACTGTCGACATTCCGTTCACGGCTACACAAACGGCAGAAGACAATCAGCTTGTGTTTGACTTCAGTGGACAAGCTGGAAAAATCTCGCTTGATGATGTGGAATTGATCGATGTGACACCGGTTCCGGTCGATCCATCACCACTGAAAAACGGTTCGTTCGCAAACGGATTGACGTCATGGTCGTCATACATCCACTATGATGCGCAAGCCGCTATCGAAGCTGTCAATGAAGCAGCACGCATAAAGATCGGAGCGGAAGGACAAGAACCATGGAGTGTCTTGCTCGAGCAAGGAAACTTGTCACTCGCGAAAGGTAAAACATATGAATTGAGTTTCACGGCATCGTCGACCGTGCCGCGTCCGATCGAAGTAACGATCGAAAATGCTTCGTACACGCGTTACTTCAGTCAAGTCGAGCCAATCACGGCAACACCGAAAACGTATAGCTATACGTTTACGATGGGACAAGCTGATACAGGTGCGTTGAAGTTCTTGATGGGACGCGCAGAAGGTTCGCCGTTCGCTGTCCATGACGTAACGATTGATGATGTGAATCTCAAAGTGAAGGAATGACTAAGGCAAGGCAATGGACACGTCCATTGCCTTGTTGTGGTTTAAACGACAGAGACGAATAATTTATTGAAATGGAAGAGGAATGAAACCCATCATATGGAATATTAAGTAAAAGAAAAGATAGGTACTTATGCTTTGGGGAGGAAACATATCATGCGTCAAAGGAATATACCATATCGACTGCTCTTTCTGTTAATTATAATGAGTATGATTGGCATCAATGGCTGGTCCGCGATACTTCATCCCGACGGAACAGTGAATGGATGGCAAAGCATCGCTTCAGTCATTTGGTTCGGCTATTTAGTCGGCTCGCTGTTTTACATAAAGGAAGAGAAGATGTACCGATTAATCGCTAAGTATCTTTGGTTTGGTCTGATTTCGACGTTGTACATCTATGGTGTCTGGTTACTCGAAGGATCATTTTCAGAGACACTTTGGTTTGATCTGCTTGCAAGCTTTGAATTTTTACTGTACATCGTTTTTGTCGTTCCATTGTTTGGGTTAAACGCTTGGACGAATGTCTTATTTGGTGAATTTTCGTTATACATGAGTGTCCTGTACGGTATCGCGCTCATTTTGCTTCAGGTGAAAGTATGGAGTGATACATCGCGACACTTGCGTTATTAAGTAGAAAAGGTGAATCGTATGTTAAGTCCCGTGAATGAACGTGAAGAACAGACAGGAAGACGAGAAAAGCGAAAACAGCGAAAAGTCGATATAGGATGTGTCACGATTATTGGCATTCCGTTGCTGTTTATCGTCCCGCTTCTATTGATTCTACTGATCTTAATGAAGTCTGCTCCATGAAAAGGTGACCTGGTGTCACCTTTTTTTGTTGTGTCGTCAACTTTTTTCTCGACTCGCCCGTCTTAATGATGTATACACAGAACGATATCGAAAAAAGGAGCCGCGGCCTATGACCTCTCGCCAAATGAGAAAACGGGAAAAAGCATTCGTCCGTTTTTTAAAGCAATACAAACCGAATCTCTACTGGTTAGCCTACAGTTATATGAAAAATGAACAGGATAGTCTGGATGTCATTCAGGACAGCATCCAAAAAGCGTTACAGTCACTCGACCGACTCGAGGATGAGGAACGGATGAAAGCTTGGTTCTATCAGATTTTGACACGAACAGCGATTGATGCAATCCGGAAGCGTCAGCATAGTATCAGTTACGACACGGATCGACTGATCGAACTCGTCGCGACGAAAGAAGATACATACCCGGATTCCGATTTACGACAGGCGCTTGAGGAGCTACCGGTCATGTACCGGGAAGTCGTCATCTTACACTATTTCGAGGACTTGATCTTAAAAGACGTCGCGACGATTTTAGAGCTGAATTTAAGTACGACCAAGTCCCGGCTGTATAAAGGATTGACCTTACTGAAAATGAAATTGAATGGAGATGATTTAGATGTCGAACAAACTTGACGATCTGAAACAAGCTTACCAACAACCACCAGTTCCAAAAGAACTCGATGAGATGATTGCACAAGTCGAGCGCCGGACGCGTCCTTCGCGGACAAAACGCTCCGTGTTGATCACAGCCGCCGCGATCACGTTATTCGTTGGTGGATTAAATAGTAATGCGTCGTTTGCGGACGCGATGGCGAAGGTGCCAGTTTTTGGTCAGCTGACTGAGATCGTGACGATTGACTGGAAAGAGACGAAGACACAGCAGTCGGCTGATATTAAAGCTCCTCAAGTGACGTTACCGGACAAGGCACTCGAGCAACAATTGAACGAAAAGTATATTGCGGAAGGACAAGCGCTCTACGAAAAGTTTGAGCAGGAGACGCACGGACAGGAAGGGGCATTTGCCGTCGATAGCCGCTATGACGTCAAGACGGATACGGAAGACTTGTTGTCGATCGGTCGAACCGTCACTGAAACACGGGCGAGTGCATCAGAAAGCGTCCAGTACGATACGATCGATAAGAAACAACAGCTCATCCTGACATTACCATCTTTGTTCAAGGATGACGGATATATCACGACGATCAGTGATTACCTAAAAGAAGAGATGCGTCGGCAAATGAAGACGGATGAAGGGAAAGTCTACTTCGTCGAAGGAACACCGGATGTACCGGAGGACGAGCAGTTCAAGCAGATTTCCGCAAAACAAAACTTTTATATTACGGCAGATCACAAATTAGTCCTGTCGTTTGACGAGTACAGTATCGCTCCAGGATATATGGGCATCGTCGAATTTAAGATTCCGACGTCAATTTTAAAAGGTGAACTCGTTAGTCCGCATTATATTCGCTGAATTTCAAAAAATGTAACCATTGATATAAATTCTAAAAAAATAGCCATTTTTTAAAAATAACCTCTTATAATCAAAAGACGAATCGTTGTTTTTTGAAAAAAAGGAGGAATCCCTATGAAAAAATGGAGTCGGCTTGTACTCGCGGGTGTCGTCAGTCTCGCCTTGATCCATGTTCCAGCAGCTAGTGAAGCGGCAACGAAAGCAAAAGCCTTTAAAAACTGTACGGAAATGCAAAAGACGTACAAAGGCGGCGTTGCGAAAAAAGCGGGGCTAAAAAATCGGACAGGGTATGACAAGAATGGAAAACCGATCTACAAAGCAACAAAGTACAAGGCGTACGTGAGCCTTGCGACGTATAACGTAAACACGAAGAGCGACCGGGATAAAGACGGTATCGCGTGTGAACGTTAAATAAGCAAAAGTAGTCTTTCTCGAGCGGGAGAAAGACTACTTTTTTGTAGAGGCTCGTTGTTCCTTTCAATTATGTAATCCTTAGAAATCATTATGTATGGTAGTGTTGTAGCGACAAAAGACGACAAATATGTATTGAGTAGGAGGACTACGATGCGAAAGCGAGATTATCTCATTTTCTTTATTTTATTTTTTATTCTGAACCTCATTAATTTCTTAGGAACACTAGGCATGCAGGATGTTTTAGCGATTGTAGTCGTCGCTATGATCGAAGCAGCGATAGCGGGAACGATTACGAATCTATTCACCCGTATCTTTTTTAAGAAAAGCTGAGATGGATTGAAGTAGCACCCAAATCAGATCGATACATAAAAATAACCTGACGCTGCGGCGTCAGGTTATTTTTGCTTAGTTGAAGTTTTGCTTTAAGAAGGCTGTCACTTCTTCTGGTGTTTTAGCATTTGCACTGTGCAAGTGCGCCAGTTTTTCATTGTTTTTGAAGACGAGCAAGCTTGGGATTCCCATGACATCGTGGTTCGATGCGATTTCAGGGAACTCATCCTTGTCGATCGTGTGGATCGGTAAGTGGTCGAATTGTGACTCGACGTCCGGCATGAAGTAATCCATCCGTTTGCAGTCCGGGCACCAGTCTGCTTCGAACTTGATGATGACCGGTGCGTCACTTGAAATCAATTCCTTGAATGTTTCTTCACTCTTAATGAATTCTGCCATTGTGAGAACTCCTCCTCTTGGTGTTGTACCTTTAGTCTACCGATTCCCTTCAGAACTTGCACGAATTATGTTCGTCAAAGAGTCTGACAAGTCAAAAAAGTTGGTTGCTCTTTAAGATAATGCTACTGATTTTCTTGAAAAGAGCCACATGACTCAATCGAATTTGGTTTGGTATAGGGAAACATTGTTGTATATTTGTTAATTACCTAGTTCGAAACAAAATGATTTCTCTAGACCCACTCGATTTCCGACTGGTACGATGAGGTTTGCTAATCGCAGAGAAAGTGGGGGCGACGAGAATGGAACAACAAAAATACGATAATCTAAAACGCGGCGAACGCGGTGCGATGATCAGTATCGCAGCCTATATCTTGTTATCATCTTTAAAATTAATCATTGGGTATACAGCAGATTCTGCCGCACTCCGGGCGGATGGTTTGAACAACGCGACCGATATCATCGCGTCGATCGCTGTCTTGATCGGCTTACGGATTTCACAACGTCCGGCAGATGACGATCACAAATACGGACACTGGAAAAGTGAAACGATTGCCTCGCTCGTAGCTTCCTTCATCATGATGGCAGTCGGTCTTCAAGTCTTGATCGATACGATCTCGACGTTGTTTGAAGGCAAACAGGAGTCACCGGATATTCTCGCAGCATACGTCGGAATCGGTTCAGCTCTCGTGATGTACTTCGTCTACCGCTACAATAAGAAGTTATCCGAGGAGATTGAAAGCAAAGCCGTCATGGCAGCAGCGAAAGATAATCTATCCGATGCGTGGGTCAGTGTCGGAACGACGATCGGAATCGTCGGATCACAGTTCGGCATGCCATGGCTTGATGTCGTGACCGCGATCATCGTCGGCTTCTTGATCTGTAAGACAGCGTGGGACATCTTTACGGAAGCGTCACACGAACTGACGGATGGCTTCGATGAGAAGAAGCTGAAGATGTATGAAGATGTCATCTTCGATCTCGAAGGTGTCAAAGGGATCAAGTCAATCAAAGGACGTAACTACGGCAACAATGAAGTCGTCGATGTCGTCATCCTTGTCAACTCCACCTTGAATATCCATCAGGCGCACGATATTGCGACACGTGTCGAGGATACGCTGACGGAAGAATATGGTGTCTACGATATCCATGTTCACGTCGAACCGGAATGAATCGAAAAAACGTCTTTTCTACTGTAAGCGTAGAAAAGACGTTTTTTTATGGTTCTAATGCGATCGTCAGAGCCAGTGCCCCGTACTGTTGCTCGGCTTCCGGTGAATAGATCGAGTAAGTCGACGTCACGAGTTCGTCGAGCGACCAACCGACACAGTCGATAGCTTCGTTTGCGATCTGTTCATAAAGCGCTCGGAAATCAGGAAAGACTTGTCGTTTTGTTACACGGACAAGTAATTTCTCGTTCGTTTCCGTATGGGTGAACCGAATCTGATCACCGACGTGTACCTGTTGTCGTTTTGGATCATTTAGTCGGATCTCGACGGTCTTTCGTCCTTGTTCGATTGAACGAAACGGTTCTTCGAATAAGCCCATTTCATGTCTCATCTATGCTCACTCCTTGTCTTCCTTGAGCATAGCAAAACTATGTGATTTTTCACATTGCCTTTTCGTTGACAATCGAAAATAATCAGCGTAATTTAATTCATATAAGTAATTGTTCCTTTTGGAACTATTTGAAATGGAACAAGGAGGCGAAACAAGATGGATCAAACGGAAACGACCCGTTCGACTGCGATGATGCAGTCGTTTTGGAACGTCCAGCGTCATCTCGTCCGGGCAGCACACCAGACGGCACAGGAAAACGGACTCAGTTTACCGCAATTTCATAGCTTGATGACGATTGCACCGCGTGGACCGATCTCGCAAAAAGAGCTCGCTGCACATACGCACTTACCGAAAAGTACCCTCAGTCAGTCGATTGAAGGTCTCGTCCAATCGGGCTGGGTCATTCGGGAGACGAATCCCGACAATCGACGGGAAGTCGTCTTAAAGCTTAGTGATCAAGGTCAGCAATTCGTCACTGACATCAAGGAACAAGAGAAGGGGATGCAACGTCAACTGGAGCAAGTGCTTGCGACGATTGACTCGGACGTATTTGAACAAATGCTTGAAACACACGCAGTGATTGCTGAGGGAATCGGTCAGATTTTACGTCCAGATCTGAAAGGAGGATGTTCGGATGATTAAGTTACTCAAACGGTTGACGGTCTATAAATGGGCGGTCCTTGCTGTGCTCGTCTTGGTTTTTGCGCAGTCGATGTCCGATTTGTATTTACCGACACTGATGGCGGACATCATCGATAAAGGCGTCGTTACCGGCGATACCGCGTATATCTGGAAAATTGGTGCCGTCATGCTCGGGATAACCGGTGTCGGGGCGTTAGCTGCCGTTGCCGCCAGTTATTATTCATCGAAGGCGTCGATGGGACTCGGACGGGATATCCGTCGCCAAGTCTTCAACCATGTTGAACGGTTCTCCCTGCAAGAGTTCGACCAAGTCGGAACGGCGTCATTGATTACACGGACGACGAACGACATCACGCAAGTCCAACAAGTCGTCATCATGATGTTACGGATGGTCGTCAGTGCGCCGATCATGTTCATCGGTGGATTGATCATGGCTGTCTCAAAAGATGCCAAACTATCACTTGTCATCGTCGCGGCGATGCCGGTCCTTGTGATTTCAATCCTGTTGATCCTGTGGAAAGGGGTTCCGTTGTTTGGGAAAGTCCAAAAACGACTCGACCGTCTGAACCTCGTCTTGCGGGAGAACTTGACCGGGATCCGTGTCATCCGTGCTTTTAACCGGGAACGTGATGAGCAGGTTCGGTTAACGAAAGCGAACGCGGATTTAACAGAAGTCTCGATTAAGGTCAATAAAATCATGGCGTTCTTGATGCCGGTCATGATGCTCGTCATGAACTTGACGGTCGTCGGTGTCATTTGGTTCGGGGGCATCCGGATCGATAATGGCGGCATGCAAATCGGGGACTTGATGGCGTTCATCCAGTACGTCATGCAAATCATGTTCGCGCTCGTCATGGCGTCGGTCATGTTCGTCATGATTCCGCGGGCAGCCGTCTCGGCGAAACGGATCAATGAAGTCCTCGAGATGACTCCGACGATGACAGATGAAGGTACACAAACCGCTGACCGTGAAAAAGGAACGCTCGTCTTTGATCGTGTCACGTTCCGTTACCCAGGAGCTGAGACACCTGTCTTATCCGACATCAGCTTTGCGGCACGACCAGGTGAAGTGACGGCTGTGATCGGCGGAACGGGTTCCGGTAAATCAACGCTCGTCAATTTGATTCCTCGTTTTTATGACGTGACGGAAGGGAGCATCCGGGTCAACGGTGTCGATAGCCAGGATGTACCGCAAGAGGAACTGCGGTCGAAAATCGGCTTCGTTCCCCAAAAGGCGTTACTGTTCACGGGGACGATCGCGGAAAACATTCGCTTCGGGAAAGAGGACGCGACAGACGAAGAAGTCGCGCATGCAGCGCAAATCGCACAAGCGACCGATTTCATCGAACGGATGCCGGACGGTTACGAAGCACGGATCGAACAAGGTGGGTCGAACGTCTCCGGTGGGCAAAAACAACGGTTGTCGATTGCGCGAGCACTCGTTCGTCGACCAGATTTATATGTCTTTGATGACAGTTTTTCAGCGCTCGACTTTAAAACTGATGCGGCACTTCGAAAAGCGTTACGGGAAGAAACACGCGATGCAACCGTCTTGATCGTCGCTCAACGTGTCAGCACCGTCATCGATGCCGATCAAATCATCGTCCTGGATGAAGGGAAAGTCGCTGGAATCGGAACGCACGATGAATTGTTTGCTGACAATGCCGTCTATCAAGAAATCGTTAAATCACAACTATCAGAGGAGGAAATCGCATGAGTGAGAAAAAACGACCTGCCGGCGGTCCTCCGCCTGGTGGTCCCGGTGGCGGAAATATGATGATGCTCGGAGAAAAACCAAAGGATTTCAAAGCAACGTTCCGTCGTCTGCTTCGGTATCTGCGTCCGCGTCGGACGGCACTCGTTGGTGTTTTCCTTGCAGCCATCCTCAGTACGGTCTTCATGATTGCCGGTCCGAAAATCATGGGAACGGCAATCACGGAATTGTTTGAAGGGGCATATGCGAAGTTCCAAGGTGTACCGGGAGCAGCGATCGATTTCACGAAAATCGGACAAATCCTGCTCTGGCTGGCTGGACTGTATATCATCAGTAGTCTGTTCAATTACCTGCAACAGTATTTGATGTCAGGTATCGCTCAAAAAACAGTCTACGATTTACGCGAAGACGTCAATCATAAACTCGAACGCCTGCCATTGAAATATTACGATGGTCGTCCGAACGGGGAGACACTCAGCCGCGTGACGAATGATATTGATACGATCGGGAGTACGTTACAACAAAGTGTGACATCGTTCATCACCTCAATTGTGACAATCGTCGGAATTCTGATCATGATGTTGACGATTAGTCCGATTCTGACATTGATTTCACTTGTCTCATTACCGGTCTCGATTTTTGCGATCCGTCCGATTTTGAAACGGTCCCAAAAATACTTTGCCGATCAACAACGGACGCTTGGACAATTGAACGGACACGTCGAAGAGATGTATACCGGACACTCGGTCGTCAAGGCGTTCGGACATGAACGCAAAGCGGTCGAGCAGTTTGATGCCGTCAACGAAGAGTTGTATGAAGCAGGACGTAAAGCACAGTTCATCTCCGGGATCATCATGCCAATGATGATGTTCATCGGGAATATCAGTTACGTCTTGATCAGTATCGTCGGCGGGATTCTCGTCACGCAACGGGCGATCTCGATCGGGGATATTCAAGCGTTTATCACCTATACACGCCAGTTCACGCAACCGATCACACAGACGGCGAACATCGCGAACATTGTCCAATCGACGGTCGCAGCAGCGGAACGTGTCTTCGAATTACTGGACGAAGAAGAAGAAATCAAGGAAGTGACGACACACCGTCTTACGCAGGCTGAAGGGGCGGTCGCGTTTGAACACGTTGATTTTGGTTACGGAACCGATCTCTTGATCGAGGACATGAACATCGATGTCTCACCGGGACAAACGGTCGCAATCGTTGGACCGACGGGTGCCGGTAAGACGACAATGATCAATCTATTGATGCGCTTTTATGAGTTGAACGGGGGGACGATTCGGATTGACGGCATCGATACCCGCGAGATGTCACGCGAAGACTTACGGACGACGTTCGGGATGGTCTTACAAGATACGTGGCTCTTCAACGGTACGATCCGGGATAATCTTGCTTACGGTAAGAGTGGAGCGACCGAGGAGGAAATCATCGCCGCAGCCAAAACGGCGCACGCTGATCACTTCATCCGGACGTTGCCGGACGGGTACGATACGGTCTTGAATGAGGAAGCCTCGAACATCTCGCAAGGTCAGAAACAGTTGTTGACGATCGCTCGGGCCGTTCTTGCCGATCCTCCGATCATGATTCTCGATGAAGCGACCTCTAGTGTGGATACACGGACGGAAGTCTTCATCCAGCAAGCGATGCGTCGCTTGATGGAAGGGCGGACGAGCTTTGTCATTGCCCATCGTCTCTCAACGATCAAGGATGCCGATTTGATTCTTGTCATGAATCAAGGAAGTGTCATCGAACAGGGAACACACGAAGAATTGCTCGAGGCAGATGGTTTTTATGCGGATCTGTACAACAGTCAATTCTCTGAAAAAGAAGTCGTTTGATATAAGGCAGTGTCGTCATTTAGACGATACTGCTTTTTTACGAAATGATTGTTGTAGCAGTGTATCCTCACATATAGTAAACATCCAGTTTTTTGTAGGAGAAACAAGAAACGCCACATTCTGGTACGGACAAGGGTTTAATAAATCCTTTAGCTGGGGAAATTAAAGAAGTGTCAGAAATATATAATTTTATTTAGGTGAAGGAGTGTGGCAGGATGAATAACATTTGGAACGGAACGTCGTTGAACTTGAACGGCATTCTCGGATCACTCGGCAACTTGCTTGGAGCGATCATCATTTTCTTGATTGGATGGCTCATTGCCAAGCTGATCGCGAACGGAGTTCAAAAAGCTTTAGAGAAGTCTGGGGTCGTCAACAAGTTGTCACCTCAAAAAGAGGGTACGCCACCAAAGAAGAAAAAGTGGACACCTGAAAAAATCATCGGGACCGTCGTCTTCTGGGTTCTCATGGTCTTCGTTCTTATCTTGGTCTTCAACATCCTTGATCTGAACATCATTGCTGGACCACTTGCGGATACGATGAGTACATTACTCGCGGCAATCCCGAATATCTTGAAAGCAGCTCTCATCCTTCTCTTGGCATACGTCATCGCGGTCGTTCTCCGCATGATCATCGTCAAAGCAGGAACGAAGCTGATGGCGAACGACAAAGTACGTTCGAACAAGATGCTTCAAGGTCAGACGGATCTTTCAGCTTATCCAAAAGTAGCAGGGGAGATCGTCTTCTACCTCGTCTTGCTTCTGTTCCTACCGGGTGTACTCGGTGCCTTGAACATTGAGAGTGTCTCACAACCGTTCAGCCAATTGTTATCGTCATTCCTTGGATTCATTCCACGCTTGATTGCTGCGGCAGCCATCTTCTTCGTCGGCTTCCTCGTAGCGAAAATCGTCCGCGATATCGTGACGAATTTCCTTCATGCTGTTGGAACAGATAAATTCGCAGCTCGCTTCAATCTCGGGTCAACGGATCAAAAAGATGCGAAATCACTTTCGTCGATTCTCGGAACAGTCGTCTTCATCTTGATTTTGATTCCAATCACGATTTCAGCACTTGATCAATTGAACATTAAAGGAATCACAGGACCAGCGATCAACATGTTGAACGATGTCCTCGGTATGATTCCGAACATCATCGTTGGTGTCGTACTGATTCTTGTCGGTCTTTACGTCGGACGTTTCGTTAAGAAATTCGTGACGGATCTCTTATCACGTCTTGGTTTCAACAACCTGACACGTCACTTGAAAATCGGTACGTGGGATGCAAACCAAGCTTCTACATCACCAGCTTCGATCGTTGGTGCACTCGTTGAGATCGTCATCGTCGTTCTCTTCGTCGTCGAAGCCTTCAACTTGATTGGTCTTGACTTCATGGTCGACCTCGGTCGCGCCGTCCTTGCGTTCTTACCGAGCGTCCTGACAGCGATCATCATTCTCGCAATCGGGATCATCGTCAGCAACCTCGTCAAACGTACGATGGACAGCCTGTTCGGTAACTCTGAACTAAAAGTCCTCTCAAGCGTTGCGAAGTATGCGATCCTTGCACTTGCTGTCTTCATGGCACTTGATCAATTGGGTGTTGCTGATACGATCGTCAACTCAGCCTTCATCTTGATCTTGGGAGCACTTGCGCTTGCGTTCGGTCTTGCCTTTGGTCTCGGTGGACGTGATAATGCATCGCGTTACCTCGATCGTCTGCAAAAGAAAGCAGAGAACACGGAAGTTGACACATCGAACCTTCCAAGTAAGTCAGCATCGACTTCTTCATCACCGAGCTTGAAAGATGCAGCAAAAGATGCAGCTTCACAAGCAGCAGATGATGTCACACCAGATCGTGCACCACGTTCAGCGCGCTCTTCTTCAACAGATGAGACGACACATGGTACACCAAAAGGTGCATTGCCAGAAAACGATTTAGCACAGCAAGATGATTACCCGATCGATCCAGATGATCATAAAGGTCCTAACCTCGATCATCCAAACGATCGTCCGTAATACGAGTACATCCTTTCCTCTCATTTTGAGGAAAGGGTGTTTTTGCGTTGACGCATCAAAGCGTTGTCGCATTTTCACAAAAGTGGTTTGACCACTTTGTGAAAAAATACAGAAAAAAAGACTTATCGAACCTGACATCGTTTGTTATGATAAGAAAGTCAATTACCTCAATGATTTGAATATTCAGAAAAAAGAGAAAAGTTCGGAGGATGAAACATGAGTTTGCTTCGCAAGAAAGATGTCAGTGTGATGATGGACATGAAACAACATTCCAAACTGGCACGTCACTTATCAGGGTTTGACCTTATTTTACTTGGAATCGGTGCCATCATCGGTACCGGGATTTTCGTTCTGACAGGAACGGGCGCTCTTTATGCAGGACCTGCTTTACCGATCTCATTTATTATTTCCGCTATCGTCTGTGCGCTCGCAGCCCTTTGTTATGCTGAATTCTCGTCGATGATTCCCGTCTCAGGTAGTGTATATACGTATACATACGCAACGATTGGGGAAGTCGTAGCTTGGATCATCGGCTGGTGTCTCATTTTAGAATACGGACTCGCTTCGAGTGCCGTTGCGACCGGCTGGTCAGGGTACTTCCAGTCACTGTTAGCAGGCTTTGGTCTCCATTTACCGACAGCTTTAACAGCTGCTCCAGGTGCTGTACCAGGAAGCGAAACGTTCTTTAACTTACCAGCGTTCTTGATTCTGATGGTCATCACGCTCTTGCTTTCGCTTGGGATTAAAGAAACAAAACGCGTCAACAACATCATGGTACTCGTCAAAGTTGCCGTCGTCGTCTTGTTCATCGTCGTCGGGATCTGGTATATCGAACCAGGCAACTACAAGCCGTTTGCGCCGTTCGGTATGAGCGGTGTCTTGCAAGCATCAGCGATTGCCTTCTTCGCTTATCTTGGATTTGATGCCGTCACATCGGCAGCAGAAGAAGTCAAAAACCCGGGACGTAACTTACCGATTGGGATTCTAGGATCGCTTGCGATCGTTACCGTTTTGTACGTCGTCGTCTCTGCTATCATGGTCGGAATCGTTCCATTCAAACAGTTTGAAGGTGTTGATAGCCCAGTATCCCTTGCCTTAAAAGTGGCTGGGCAAGACTGGGTCGCTGGATTCGTTGACTTAGGAGCCATCGTTGGTATGACGACGGTCATCCTCGTCATGACATTTGGTCTCGTCCGTCTCTTGTTCGCGATGAGCCGTGACGGATTATTACCGAAAGTCTTCTCAGACGTCAATGAAAAGTCACACACACCAGTTAAAGCGACTTGGATTCTCGGAACGACTGCTGGTTTAATCGCTGGATTCGTGCCGCTTGGTACACTTGCTGAATTGATCAACATCGGAACACTGGCAGCCTTCTCGCTCATCTCGATCGCGGTCATCGTCCTACGCCGGACGCGTCCCGATTTGAAGCGCGCCTTTAAGGTTCCGTTCGTCCCAGTCTTACCGATTTTGTCAGTCCTTGCTTGTATCATGCTTATGTTCAACTTACAACCATTCACGTGGATTGCCTTCTTTGTCTGGACAGCCATTGGATTACTGTTGTACTTCGGATATGGACGCAAGCGTTCGAAACTCCATCAATGAATCGACTAACACCCTTGGCGACAAGGGTGTTTTTGTATGCAGGAAATGAGGCGAACGAAAGCGAAACAGCTCAGTGGAAAAGGAGGTTTTTCGATGATTCATATTCAACGCGCACCTGGCGTAAAAACGGCGTACAAAGCGATGCAGGATGGATTCCAAGATTATTTGATTCCACTGCACTTATCGGAAGCAGAATTCCAAGAGCGCATCATCGAACGAGACGGGAACCAATTGGAGCATTCATTCGTTGCCTATCATGGAGAAATACCGGTCGGTCTCTGGCTGAACGGTTGGAAGGAGATCGAGGGTCAACGCATCATGCGGTGTGGGGGACTGGGGATTTCACCACAATATCGTCGTCTTGGGATCGCGAAAGCCTTGTATCAAGCACAACTGAGCCATGCTAAAGAAATCGGAATGGATGGTCTGATGCTTGAAGTCATTCAAGGGAACGATCCGGCAATTCGCTTGTATGAATCGCTTCACTATACGATTGTTGGAGAAATCGGATATTTTCATTTAACGGATGAACGTCAAGAAGCCGCTCTGCCGACGATCGAAGAAGTGGAGTTTTTAAAACAATACCATGGACAAGGGGAATACATCTGGCAGCAAGATCCTCATGTCATGCAGCAATTACAAACGGATTATTACCAATTAGAAGCAAGTGTAGTGGCAGTAGCCGGATCATCTCTCTTGTCAGTCGTAGGTCCAGCAGAACAAAAAGCACGACATGCCACAGAAGTCGTCCGTCGTTTACCGGGAACGACCTACCATTATCAATCAACAGATGTGCAGGTTTGGGAGGCATTACGTTCTGAAGGGTGGACTCAGCGGGATTTGAAACAATACATCATGCGTCAGTCGCTATAAACAAAAACCGCTGCTATTCATTTAGCGGCGGTTTTTGTAGTCTTCAATCATTCGAGCGTGAGAACCGACTAAGTGATCAGGTAAGTCATCAAGCGGGACGAACTGGAGCTTGATACTCTCATCACTTTGTTTTAACATTCCGATCGGATGTTCACCGATATAGGCGAGGGTGACGCTTTGAAAGATGTCTCCGTTCGTTAACGTCGTCACGTATTGCGGACCGGAGTAGACATTGAGTAACGTTAATCGTTCCACCTCTAAGCCAGTCTCTTCTTTAAGCTCTCGACGCGCGGTCTCTTCCGGTGATTCGGCCCATTCCATCAATCCGCCTGGTAAACCAAAGCGAGCTTGTGCTTCGTTCCGTTGTTCGAGCAAAATGTGTTCATTTTGTACGACGAGGACGACGGAGCCGACTAGAATGACTGGGTCATGACCGATTTTTTGACGTAACTGTTCGACATAATTCATTTCAATGCTCCTTGGTGAAACGGACAGCCGGTCACAGGTGCCGTCTGTGTTGATTTTGGAAAGAAGTTCGGTCGTTTGATTTCTGGGTCGTAATCCTTATGGAACATATGCGTCGTTGCCCCACTCATCGGTGGCACGAGCCAGGACCATTCCCCGGTGACATCACGACCACACGCGGCTTCGTTTTTTTCAAAACGAGCGAATTGTTTCGCAGCCGTATGGTGATCGACAATCGTCACACCGGCACGTTCGAACGATTCGAGTACGGCAACGTTCAGTTCGACGAGCGCTCGGTCTTTCCAAAGCGAACGTTCACGCGAGGTATTCAGACCGAGTTGTGTCGCGACGAGCGGTAACAGATCGTAACGATCCGTATCAGCGAGGTTACGGGCACCGATCTCTGTTCCCATGTACCATCCGTTGAACGGAGCACACGGATAGACGATGCCACCGATCTCAAGCTGCATGTCGGCAATCATCGGCACAGCATACCAGCGGACTTCGCGACCACCGAACAGGTCAAAGTCAGGATGTGTGATGCTGACTTCGAGCACGAGCTCATCTGGAATCGGATGCAGGCTGACTTGTCCATCGAGTTCAATCAAGAGGGGCAGGATATCAAAGGGGGTACGCGCTCCGGTCCAGCCAAGTGCTTCACATTGTCGCGTCAGTTGGATCGAAGCCGGATCGCCGATGATTCCTGCTGCGGTTTCGTAACCAGCGTAGCGGATCAGTTGGTGATTATGCAGCCGGACACGTGTCGGATGGAAAATCGTGATCGTCGAGCGAATTCGTCCCTCGTTCGTCGCGAACTGGATATGCTCAAATAACGCGTCGCGGACCGCTTCGACGGTCAATGCATCCCGCGCGTCAAAGACATGGAGTTGTTCCCAAAAGAGACGTCCGACACATCGGTTACTGTTCCGCCAAGCGAGCTTCGCGCCGAACGCGAGCTCGGAAGCCGTCTGTTCGTACGTTCCTGTCGTTTCAATCGACCGGATGACTTCTTGCTGACGTCCGGCCATTTCGGGGTATTGCTCTATATAAGAAGTAAAGAAGCGTTCTGCTTCGATTTGAATGAGTGAGTACACGAATCGAAATCCTTTCTGAAAAACAAGCACGATACAATCTCTGTTCCTAGTGTACCCCGCGCAGAACCGAAGCGCCAAACTTGAATGATGTATAAGGTTGTTATAAGTTCAAAAGACTTCCAAAAGTTTGAAGGAGGTATGAAATGGGGGATAGTGTAGAGAATTAGTTGAAAGTGAGGAAATTTGTATGTCTTTAATCAAACCTGTATTTGCCCGTTTTTTTGGTGAAGCCTTTTTTGATAAATCGGCTCAGCTCGCCTATTATCTGATGTTGTCCTTATTCCCGTTCTTATTATTCGTAGTTGGGATCGTCTCGTTCTTACCGTTTACGTCCGATAACGTGCTGGATTTAATTCGACCGTTTGCTCCGGCAGAGACGTACGATTTGATTCAGCGGAACGTCGTTGGAATCTTTGATCAAGGCGGCTTTAAACTTGCCTCGATCAGTTTCCTTGCCGCCTTTTGGCTTGCTTCGATGTCGGTCCAGTCACTTGTCCGCTCGCTGAACGATGCGCTCGAAGTGACACGAAAAGCGCCATTTTGGCGCGGACTGTTGCAAGACTTCGCTTTTACGATCGGGATGATGATCATCTTACCGATTTCGTTGATTGTTCCGATTTCAGAAAAGTTAACACGGCGTTTCATCAACCACTTTGCAATCGTCGCTGATTTCGTGACGAACTATTCGTGGATCTGGTTCTTATTCCGCTGGGGACTCGGGACGTTGTTCTTACTTGTCTTTTTCATCTTATTGTATCGGATTTTACCGAGTGTCCGACTAACGGTTCGTCAAGTACTCCCTGGAGCCATTTTTGCGACGATCGCTTGGCAAGTCGTTTCGGAATTCTTCTCTTACTATGCTGAGTTCGGGAGTTACGATCGTCTTTACGGTCAGCTTGCCGGAATCATCGTCTTGATGACATGGTTCTACTTATCTGCTGTCGTCCTGATGTTAGGGGGACTGATGAACGCAGAACGCATGCGTCAGAAAAAAGAGGCAAAAATCATGAAACCACAAAAAATCAAAGAAGAAAGCGTGCGTTAATCATTGAGCACGCACAAAAGCAGCTGACACATCGTCAGCTGCTTTTTCATTTAGACCGTTTTAAGAATTCGGTAACCGAAGATACTTAACAGGCTGAGTGTGAACAAAGCGAGTAAGACGAGTGACAGATAGGGAAGTCCGAACACTTTGACGATGACGCTTAAGGCGACGACACCATAAAAGATTCCTAACGTCTTTTGAACGAACGGTTCATTGAAGCGATGCAAAAGTGAAGCACCGAGTGGTGAGCCGATGAACGCACCGATGATTAAAGCAATCCCGAGTGATAACGGAGCGCTGGTTCCGGAAGCAATATAACTCGTCACTCCTCCAAGAACAATCAATGTCGCAGAGGCGATACTCGTTCCGATTGCTTGTTTGAGCGGAAAACGAACCCATCCGAGCAAGAGAGGCGTCAACAAGAATCCACCGCTGACCCCCATCAATGACGAGAGGATTCCGGCAGCGAGTCCGATGACGGCGAGCTTTACGATCGAAGCATCATAGACCGGAAAAGACGGACGTTCCTTGGAACGGGGACGAAGGAACTGAATCGAAAAACCAATCAGTAAAACGATGTAGAGACTCGATAATACGACATCAGCACCAGCATGACGCTCGAGCCAAAAGACAATTGGTGTGATCAACGCAGAACCGATGATGCCGGACAGACCAATAATCCCGGCATCACGAAAACGGAATGTTTTTAATCGAAGATGTGAAAGCGTGCCGGTCACAGTCGATCCGAGTGTCAGCAACAGACTGAGGACGATCGCGGTGCTGGCTTCATAGCCGAGAATCAATAAAAGTGGGGTCAGGATAATGCCGCCACCGATTCCGAAAAAGCCGGAGAGTATACCGATGGTTGCTCCTAACAAAATAAATGAGATATACATCATGAAACAGTCCTTCTTTCTAATACGTGATACCTTGAGTATGAAAGAGGAATACAAGATTATAAAAATGAATTAATTATATATAAATGATTATGAAATGTAATAAGGAGGGGTATTGTTGAAATTGACTGAACTCAGAACGTTCGTCACACTCGTTGAAACACGTCACTTTACGAAAACAGCGGAACAGTTATTTCTGTCGCAACCGACGGTCAGTGTTCACGTCAAACGACTAGAAGAAGAGATCGGACATTCATTGTTAATACGTGATTCATTCACAATAGGGGTCGAGGTATCGGAAATGGGCTGGATTGTCTATCGCCATGCAAAAGAAATTCTATTCCAACTCGAACAGATGCAGTCCCAGCTGGATGAATCGGAAGGTGTCTTCCGCGGAACCTTACGGATAGGAGCAACGCATACGATTCACGAAATGTTGCTCGATGACATGATTCATCTGTTTTCAAGCGCTCATCCCGAGGTATCACTAGATATCCAATTAATGAATCACGATCAAGTGGCAGCAGCCTTAAGACATCGTGATATTGATCTCGGGATGATCGAAGGAGAACTGACACTTGATGGGGTCAAACAAATCGTCTTTGCAAAAGATCAACTGCACATCATGGGTGCGTCCCACCTTTCGTTAAACGATGCAACGTGGATCGTTCGCGAAGAAGGATCTGCATCCCGCTATGCGCTCGATCGTTGGCTAGATGCTTCGTCGATCGTTCCCGCACGAACGATTACAGTCGATGCCAACTATTTAGTGCGTCAACTTGTTTTTAATGGGAGTGGCATTGCAGCATTGTCGGAACGACTCGTCACGTCTTTCCCGTCCGAGTCCTTTACGCTTCATGCGAAAGGGATTTCTAAACGAACGTTTCGTTATCTGTTACCAGAGAAGATGCCGACTCGCCTAGCAGAACATTGGATCACTTTTTTACAGGCGAATTGGAAAGGTTAAATGCAAAAAGATTTCCGGACGTTCTACAATGGCGACAAAATCGGAAATCTTTTTCGTTGACTTATACCCCTATAGGTATTATTGTATGAAATGTACCAACGAGATATGACGTATGTCACATTCAAAAAAGGAGATGAACTTCATATGGAAAACGGTTATGAAGATCGCATCATTCATCGGATGAATCGGATTGAAGGACAAATCCACGGTATCGTTCGAATGATGAAAGAAGAGGCGTCCTGTAAGGATGTCGTCACACAACTGAGTGCGACACGTAGTGCAATCGATCGTGTCATTGGTCTTGTCGTCAGTGAGAACTTGATCGACTGTGTCCGTCAGGATGATGCGACGGAAAATCATGAACAAGCCGTTGCAGAGGCTGTTCAACTCTTAATGAAAAGCAGATAAAAAAATTTTACGAATTAATATACCCATCAGGGTAAGTGCTTGGAGGAATTATGTTCATGTCAGAT
Source organism: Exiguobacterium sp. LL15 (assembly GCF_024436095.1). Taxonomy (NCBI): domain Bacteria; kingdom Bacillati; phylum Bacillota; class Bacilli; order Caryophanales; genus Exiguobacterium; species Exiguobacterium sp. LL15. Next base: position 223,354 of record NZ_JANFNX010000002.1, read on the forward strand.
ACGAAAAAAACAACCATCGTTTTATTTAGTGGAGAGTACGACAAAGTCATGGCAGCTTATATCATTGCCAACGGTGCAGCCGCATACGATCACGAAGTCACGATTTTTCATACCTTCTGGGGTTTGAATGCGATGCGTAAGGATGAACCGATCCAGCCGGATAAAACATTCCTTGAGAAGATGTTCGGTAAGTTCATGCCACGCGGTGCTGATAAGATGCCACTCTCGAAAATGAACTTCGGTGGTGCAGGTCAAAAAATGATTAAAAACGTCATGAAGAAGCACAATGCGATGCCACTTCCAGACTTAATCGAATTATCGAAAGAACAGGATGTCAAACTCGTCGCCTGTACGATGACGATGGATTTACTCGGTTTGAAACAGGAAGAATTACACGATGGGATTGAGTATGCAGGTGTTGCCGCCTACCTCGCCGATGCGGAGAACGGAAACGTCAATCTATTCATCTAATGATCTGAAGGAGGAATGACGCATGGATGTACGATCGATTATCTTGTTGCTCGTCGTCGGCTATCTCGCTTATAAGATGTTCGCCCCAACAAAAGGCGTCAAGCAAGTGTCGACCACGGAACTGAAGCCGTTACTAAACGACCGCAAACGATTTTATCTCGATGTTCGGACACCGGCAGAATTCAAAGGCAATCACATCAAAGGATTTAAGAACATTCCGTTACAAACGCTAAACAGTCAACTGAATCAAATCCCGAAAGACAAAGAAGTGCTCGTCATCTGTCAAAGCGGGATGCGAAGCAAACAAGCCGTTAAAGTACTAAAAAAAGCCGGTTATTCAAATGTCACGGAAGTCCGTGGCGGAGTGAATGCCTGGCGCTGAATCGAATCAAGAGGAGGAATTGAACATGAAACGCATGACAGCAACAGAAGTACAGGAAAAAATCGAACGTGGTGAACAACTGAACGTCATTGATGTCCGGGAAGTCGATGAAGTCAAAGAAGGAATGATTCCGGGAGCGATCCATATTCCACTCGGATTGATCGAATTCAAGATGAACGAACTCGACAAGAAAAAAGAGTATGTCATGGTATGCCGTTCTGGTGCGCGCAGTGGTCGCGCAACGACATATCTCGAAGGACAAGGATATGACGTGACGAACATGGATGGCGGCATGATGTCGTACGAAGGCGAAACGAAATAATACCCCACACCGTAAAGGAGCGAATTGTATGACTAGGATTAAATCAGATATCGTATTGGACGCTAAAGGTCTCGCTTGTCCGATGCCGATCGTTCGGACGAAAAAAACGATCAAGATGTTAGAACCGGGACAAGTCATAGAAGTCCAGGCGACGGATAAAGGATCAACTGCAGATCTCCGTGCCTGGGCAAACAGCACCGGCAATCATTATTTAGGCACGATCGAAGAAGGAGAAATACTCCGTCATTACGTTCGGAAATCAACAGGTGATGTCACGGAACCAGCAGCATTCGCTCAAACCGTCGACAACGCAACAGTCGAAGCAGCACGCCAAGACGACTCGATCACGGTGCTTGATGTTCGTGAACAAGCAGAATATGCCTTCGCCCATGTACCGGGAGCCATCAATATTCCGTTAGGCGAACTGGAGACACGCCATGCAGAACTGGATTCAAATCAGACGATTTATGTCATCTGCCGGACAGGTAGCCGAAGTGACATGGCATGCCGACAGCTCAGTGACAAGGGGTATACGATCCACAATGTCGTACCGGGTATGCAGGAATGGGCGTCTGAGACGACGACACTCGTTTCAGCGAAATAATACAACAGCGTAAAGTAGAGGAGGAACGAGTAGATATGGCACAAGCAATGACAGCCGCACAAGTTACAAAAAAAATCATTGGACGTGAGTCTCTGTTCATCTTAGATGTCCGGAATGAGGATGCGTTTCAAGATTGGAAAATCGAAGGAGAGAACTTCAAGTACCTCAACATTCCGTATTTTGAATTGTTGGATGGTGTCGAGGAGATTCTCGATCAGCTTCCGAAGGATCAGGATGTTCTCGTCGTTTGCGCAAAAGAAGGGTCATCGATTTTCGTCGCCGATATGCTAGAAGAAGCAGGACGAGACGTATCGTATCTGTCAGGCGGCATGAAAGCATGGAGTGAACATCTAGAACCGATTTCAATCGGAACGCTGAACGAAACAGGAACTGATCAAGGCGAAGTCGTTCAGTTCGTCCGAATCGGTAAAGGGTGTCTCTCGTATATGGTCATCTCAGAAGGAGAGGCCGTACTCATCGACGCGACACGAATGACGGATGTGTATTTGGATTATGCCGCATCACGCAACGTCACGATTAAGCATGTATTTGATACACATCTTCATGCGGATCATATTTCTGGAGGACGCGACATCGCCGAAAAAACAGGCGCGACATACTGGTTGCCGCCAAAAGATGCGTCGGATGTCACATTCGATTATGCACCACTTGAAGACGGTAGTACGGTTCAAGTGGGGGATACAGCGATTGAAGTACGCGCTCTTTATTCCCCGGGACATACGATTGGATCGACTTCATTCATCGTCGATCAGCGTTATTTATTGACAGGTGATATCTTGTTCATCGACTCGATTGGTCGTCCGGATTTAGCCGGTCTCGCGGAAGACTGGGTCGGTGACTTACGCGATTCGCTCTACAACACGTATCGTGATCTTTCACCAGAACTCATCGTCTTACCGGCACATTTCATGATCATTGAAGAATTGAACACGGATGGTAGTGTAGCGGAAAAATTAAGCATCTTGCTTGCGAACAATCATGGTCTCAACATCGACGATGAAGCAACATTCCGGAAAATGGTCACAGAGAACCTGCCGCCACAACCGAACGCGTATCAAGATATCCGTGAAACAAACATGGGGAAACAGACACCCGATCTTGAAACACAACGGGAAATGGAAGTCGGACCGAACCGCTGTGCGGTACGCTAAGCCGATGCATAACGAACATCAAATCATTCAGGAGGAATACAACATGAAATCAGAACTCGTACTCGACGCAAAAGGACTTGCTTGTCCGATGCCAATCGTAAAAACAAAAAAAGCCATCGCTGGACTCGAATCAGGTCAAATCCTTGAAGTCCATGCAACGGATAAAGGGGCAAAAAACGATCTTCAGGCGTGGGCGACATCAGGTGGTCATGCACTCGTCAAACATGAAGAAGAAGCAAGCGTCCTAAAATTCTGGATTCAAAAAGGTTAATTTTCGAAAAGAGTCGATATGAGGCTCTTTTTTTTTGTGGAGAAACACACAAGAACTCTACATAGTATTGAATGTGCTTCTTTTGAGCACATGCTACGACAAGACGGTATTAGCGCGGTACAGTTAAATAAAAGAACATCCAATCGACGTCATGCGACGTAAGCTAAATAAAGGAGGCGAAGGGAGATGAAGAAACGAATGTGGACGATTTTATCAGTCATCGGTCTCATCGTCATCATGGTCGGGGGATACTTCGTGTTCCAGCAACAGCAAGCAAAATCAAGTGGCAGTAAGGAATTGAGTTATCAACCGGAAGAGACAGCGATTTTAGCTGGAGGATGCTTCTGGTGTATGGAGCCCCCGTTCGAAGAATTAAAAGGAGTCAAGTCCGTCATTTCTGGTTATACGGGCGGTGATGTTGAAAATCCGACGTATAATCAAGTGTCAGCGGAGACGACAGGTCATCGGGAAGCGGTATTGATCACGTTTGATCCGAACGTCATCTCGTACAAGCAATTATTAGATGTCTACTGGCGCCAGATTGATCCGACGGATGCAGATGGTCAATTCGTCGATCGTGGTGAGTCTTATACAACGGCGATTTTCTATACGAATGAGAAACAAAAAGAAATCGCAGCACAATCGAAACAGGATTTAGAGAAACAACAGATCTTCGATGATAAAATCGTCACACCGTTGATTGCGGCAGGTCCTTTTTATGAAGCGGAAGCATACCATCAGGATTACTATTTGAAGAGTGAGAAGAAATATAAGTTTTACCGGGCAGCTTCTGGACGCGACGACTTCATCGATCGCTACTGGAATGATCAACCCAAACTCGATCTTCCAACCTATCCAAAATTATCAGACGCAGAAATCAAAAAGAAATTAACCGCCATCCAGTATAAAGTGACACAAGAGGATGGAACGGAGCCAGCGTTTGATAATCCGTATCACGATTTGAAAGCAGACGGGATCTATGTCGATCTGATTTCTGGAGAACCACTGTTTTCATCAAATGATAAATATGATTCGAAGACAGGATGGCCGAGTTTTACGAAACCACTTGAGCCAGGTAATATCATTGAGAAAAGTGATTTTTCAATCGGCATGAAACGGATGGAAGTCCGAAGTCGACATGGAAATGCCCATCTTGGACACGTCTTCTCGGATGGTCCAGAGCCAACAGGGCTTCGGTATTGTATGAACTCAGCCGCCTTACGTTTTATTCCGAAAGAGGACTTGAAACAAGAAGGATACGGCGAATATGTAGCAGATTTTAAATGAATGGAGTCAGACGCATCGTGTTCTTTAGAACATGATGCGTCTTTCTTTCAAAATTGTAAGATTTCACTATAAATTAATTATCCATTTTATCCATATACTGTTTATAATCAAATTAAAGTATATCCATTTTGAAGGAGGAGCATGTGTGAAGAAACTGATGATTTGGGTCATGCTGAGCTGTTTAGTTTTAACGCTCGGCGTAGGACCAACTACTGCAAAAGCGGAGACCGCTCTTGCAAGCGCAACACTTTTACAAGCAGGACAAGAAACGACACTTAAGACCGGAATGGAAGAAAAAAATACATATTGGTACCGTGTCAATCATGAAGCAGGTGTAGAAAAAACAGCGTCACACTTTGAGTTATCAATCGATACGGATCAACCTGTTCAAGTGACAGCTTACCCGAGCGAAGCGATGGCAGCTGAAGATGATACATTTGATCGTTACCGGACAGAAGCAGAACCGAATGAAAAAGCAACGACAAAATTAGCCGTTCCATATGCATGGGATGGACCGTATTATGTCAAAGTCGAATATTACCCGAACATCGAAGAGGGGAAAACGACAAAAGCAGCAAACGTTAAGCTGACATACAATAACGTCAAATTAGCTGTCGAATATGAGCCAATCAGTGATATTAGCTGTATGGCAGAAGAAGCATTAAAACAAACAAAAGAAGAAAAACCAATGCTTGCTCTTATGCACTCGATCCAAAAACAGGTATTGAGTCAATCGGACGCAGGTCGTGCCTTGACGTCGCTTTATTACAAAACATCGCCTTACGTTGTCAAAACGCTTCTTTTCAATAAAGATAAGCGTCAACAAGCGTACGAAGATTTAAAAACATTGAAACCTGCAATGGAGGCACTCGTACGTGGAACATCGTACACGCTGACAAAGACAGATCAACAAGCCGTTGACCGTCTTTATACATTATCACGCGATGCATCGCCTGCTGTGATTGCAGAAGAAATCGATGGATATGCCAAAAAAATGAAGATATCTGAGATGAGCGGCAGTACGTTAGACGATACGTTCGGAACATTAGGGATGAACATTCAGTCAAAAGAAACTACGCGATTCATCGTTAAGTTAAAGCCAGGGAAAACAGTCAGTTCGATGAAAATTGCTGGAATTCAATCAGCAGATGTTGAGCGTTTACCGCTTGGTAAAGCTGGTGATTTCATTGTAGTGACAGAAGATCCAACGGTGAAGGGACAATCAGCGTCAGCATTAAAGCAATCGATTGGTCGCTCATCAGCAGTCGAATATGTGGAAAAGATTCAAACTTACAAAGCAACAAGTGATATCAATTTTGATTACCAATGGGCCATCAATAAGAAAACAGTCTTCGAACAGTTCCCGAATGTTGGAATTGGTTTTGAGGAGTTCCAAAAACGATTTAGTGGGAAAAAATTAGCACCTGTCAAAATTGCGGTCATCGATACAGGTGTTGATTATCGCTTAAAGGATTTACAAGGGAAAGTTGATATTGCGAATGAGAAGAACTATGTTTCCGTAAACGGAGATGGCGACGCGATTGATGATAATGGTCACGGAACACACGTGGCAGGTGTCATCGCAGCGACAATCAACAATGATTACGGGATCCAAGGGATTCATCAGTCGGCACAAATCTTACCAGTTAAAGTATTGAATGCAAATGGCGAAGGAGAAACGGATGCCATCGCACTTGGAATTAAATATGCTGTTGATCATGGAGCGAAAGTCATCAATATGAGTCTTGGTGGCGGTGAAAGCCGCACGATGGCTTATATGATGAAATATGCAGCAGATCATGGTGTTACGGTCGTTGCGGCTTCAGGAAACGACTACGATATGATGGTCGGGTTCCCAGCAAACTCAGAATATGCGATTTCTGTTGGAGCGACGAATACGCTCGGTATGGTTTCAGATTACTCGAATTATGGAGTCGGCCTTGATGTCGTTGCACCGGGTTCAAAAGTAGCGAGTTTGATTCCAGACGGAAATACGGTGTATATGGATGGAACAAGTATGGCTTCACCACACGTCGCAGCTGTTGCGGGAATCTTGAAGTCACTTAATCCTAAACTAACACCTAAACAAATCGAACAAATTCTACAAAAAAGTGCAGAACCACTAGCTTTCGAAAATCCGAATGATTGGTTTGAGGAAGAAGAGGGAGAAGAGCTTGAATTCAAGTTTCCTGCCTATGTCAGTCCGGTTTCAGGATACGGTAAAGTCAGTATTCCTCGGGCAATTTCGCAATTGAATCTGAACGGAACTGTCAACAACGTATATGATAATAAACTGACTGTCACAGGAACGGTTAAAACCGGAACAAAAGTGGAAGTATGGTCCACTAAGAAGTTGGGTTCTACTACAGCTAAATCCGGAAAATATAGTGTGACGATTCCACGTCAAAACAAAGGTACGGTCCTAACAATTCGTTACACAAATGGACTGGATATCACGTCAGAACGTACAGAAGTCCTTCCTGGAAAAGCGCCAGCAGCTCCAAAAGTTAAACCAGTACTTGCCGGTGCAACAAAAATGACAGGTACAGCTCTTGCGGGCGGTACGGTTACTGTCAAAGATGCAAAACAAAAGAAAATCGCCACAGCGAAAGTCGACGCAAAAGGTCACTTCAGTGCGAAATTACCAAAACAAGTCGGTGGTTCAAGCTTGATCGTCACAGTGACGGATATTGCTAAACGCACAAGTAAACCGACGATCGTAAAAGTCCTACCAGCCCCAGCAGCACCGAAAGTGAAATCCGTCTATGCCGGACAAACGAAAGTAACCGGGACAGCTGAAAAGAAATTAAGTGTTTATGTAAAAGATGCGAAGAAAAAAGTCATCGGAAAAGGAACGGTTTCTGCAAAAGGAAACTATTCTGTCAAAATTCCGAAGCAAAAAGCAAAAGCGAAGCTTTCTGTCTACGTTAAGAATACGCGTGGTCAAGTGAGCCCTGTGACTTCTGTGACAGTGAAGAAAGCAAAAAAATAAGCGGATAAAAAGACCTTTTTTCGGGTACATTCCGAGAAAAGGTCTTTTTTTGTATATCCTAGCTGTTGCTTCGAAAGCGTTTCTATTATATTTAAAGAAACAAATGAAAAAGCATCATTCGATGAATGATGAGGAGGATACATTCATGGTGAATTGGATTCGGCGACGAATCGGTCGGCAGTTGCTGACTGTTTTTTATGCGGTACTGATCGTAGTATCGATTACTTCGTTCTTTGTCTATGACTATATGGAAGGACGAATCGAAACATCAAAACAGAATCTCGAGACGATCAGTGAACAAAATCGCCGGGCCAATGATTTGTGGGACAATTGGCAAACCGTCCAGTTTGGATTGCGAGGATTCGTCATTTTTGGTAACCAAGAACGGTTTGATGAGATTCAGGCGCTCCGAACAGATATCAAAAGTGAGACGGATTGGTTCATGCGAAACGCCAAAACGGATGAAGAAGAAGAATTCGCAGCGCAAATGACGAATTTATATGAGTTATACTATGATGCCTTGTTCCCGTTGACCCAGTCTTACGTCAATGAGAAAAAGGCGAATCGGATCAATGAGGACTTCTTACAGGGGGATAGTCTGTTTTCTTTACCGATTGCGGAGCGTCTTGTCGATCAAGGGCGATTAAAGCCAACTGCCGATGGTTCGATTGATATTACACCAGACATTGAAAAAGCCTCTGCAGCACTTGATGAATACCGGACGAATCTCAGCCAACAACAAGAAACGGCTGTCAGGGAACTGCGGAGTGAAGTCGCAAAGTCACAATGGATTTGGATTTCAAGTATCGTTGTGCTCATTGCCTTCATCCTTCTCTTCGTGCACCCGTTCCTTCGCCGGATGACACGGCAATTGTTACGTTTGATTGATGATAATCAAAAACTTGCTCGAAAAGAACCGATTAAGATTGATAAAGCTGCCGAGCAGCGACCAGACGAAATCGGATTATTGCGCGCAGCCTTTAATCGGATGGTCGTGACGACGAATGCCCATACGGATGCGATGCAAGGAAAAAATGAAGAGCTGCAGGCGCAAAGTGAAGAGTTGCTCGCGCAACAAGAAGAATTGCAGGCGCAACAAGAAGAACTCGAAGAAGCTTATCAAACGACGAAAAAGAATGAGGAAAAGCTCCGATTACGTAGCGAACTGACAGAGGCGCTTGCTGTTCGCGAAACCGTCGAATCGTATCCGGCAATCGTTCAAAAGATGATCGATATCACCTCTTCGGAGTACGGTGCACTATTGCTCTATGAAGAAGGAGCGTTCATGGGTGCGACAACGAATGGGATGACGATGGATTATTTAAAAGTTCTCCTGAAAGATGAGATGTCCGTCATCAATCGATCGGTTCGGCAGATGGAATTTATCCAATCGGAAAAACGAGTCACGCGTCAAAAAGACTATCCGTATTCATTTAGCACGTATGAAGTGACGATTCCGATCGAAGATCCGGAAACGCATGAACTAATTGCAGCGATTTATCTGGTTCGTTATAAATCTGCCTATAAAGGGCAACAGTTGACGGATATTCGCGAGTTTGCGCAACAGATGACGTTATCGCTCCTGCGTACGCGTTCGTATGAAGGAATGCGTCAAGAAAAAGAAAAGACTGAGCAAGTGTTAGACTCCATCCGAGAAGCGATCATTTATCTTGAAGATGGAAATGGAGAGTTATACGTCAACCGTCCATTGTTTGAATTGATTCCAGAACTTCAATCGGAATTCACAGTAGATCGGACGTTACCGTCGAGTGAGTATGTCATCGATGTGATGCGCCAGTTGGTGGATGATGTCGAGGCTTTTAATACGTATCTAGATTTGATTCGTTCCGGTGAGATTTCACCGGAAAAGGTCCGATTTGATATTCGAAATAACACAGCTCATCTGGAAGTCTACGCGGAACGTATTGATGTCGTTGGTGGATGGAAGGGAATCATTCTTGTTTTACGAGATATTACCCGGGAAACAGAAGCCGATCGTCTCAAAACAGAACTCGTCTCAACCGTGTCGCATGAGTTGCGGACACCGCTCTCTTCGATTTACGGCTTTACAGAATTGATGTTGAATCGAGAAATCGATGACTCGAAACAGAAGAAATATCTAGCGACGATTCATAACGAGACGGAACGGTTATCAAACCTTGTCACGGACTTTTTAGATGTTCAGCGCATGCAGTCAGGTGGGCAGTTATACCAAATGGCACATCTCGATTTATTTAGCCTGACTGAACAGGTGATGTCCTTATACGACGCTTCAAGTGAACGACACGATCTTCATTTGCAATTGCTTAGTCCGGATCGTCCGTTCATTTTAGGAGATGAGGACCGAATCAAACAATTGATGAATAACTTGATCAACAATGCGATCAAGTACTCTCCGGATGGTGGGCGTGTTGATGTCTGGATTGATACGAAAGACGATCAAGCCATCATTGAAGTGAAAGATGAAGGAATTGGAATTCCGCATCATGCCTTTGCCCACTTGTTTGATAAATTTTATCGCGTCGATAATTCCGATACACGTCGAATCGGTGGAACGGGACTCGGGTTATCAATTTGTAAGGAAATTGTCAAAGAGCATGAGGGTGTTATTCATGTGGAATCTGAAGTAGGAAAAGGCAGTCGTTTCATCATCGTATTACCCCTCAGTCTGACCGAATCGATCGAGTCGACAGAAGAAAATCGACGTTCTATTTAAAGAACTAGAATACATTCCAACTACACCGTGTTCAATCCGCTAGGTGCGATCACGGTTTTTTCTTATGTTTAAAACGAGTAATCTTGTCAAAAAAAGATTCCAATAAAATAAAAAAAGGTGAATAAAATGCAATGATGAACCGATATACCTATAGGACAAACGGACTATGATTAAAAAAGGAGGGGGATCGCCGTGTATCAGAATTGGTTAGGAGTCGTTGTTTTTTGGCTTCTTTTACACATCGGTTGGGTGACATACGTTGGGACGGATACAGTAATCGGACAAGTCGTCAATAGTCTGTTCACGATTGGTGGTGTCTCGGTCTCTCTCTATTTAATTTGGCAGGCACGACGTCGCCAAATGCGACGTCCTTTTACCTCTCGTTTATTTCTTCTTTTATTGTTTGCCAATACGATGCTCGGTCTAGGTGAATGTGGACAACTCCTTTATTTCCTTCAAGGACGTACACGGACGGAACCGTTTGATTGGATCGACTTGATCTTTAGTCTTCAAATCTTGATCTATATCATTGCTTTCGGTTATTTCCTGCGTAATCGACGACAAGAAGTTAATTTGCGGGTCTTTTTGTTTGATGAGTTCATCATTTTAGTCGTTGCAGGATCTCTTTCGTGGCACTATTTAGTGACACCTTATTTAGAAGGAAATGCCTTGCTGACGATCGAAACGCTTTTATGGCTTCGTTATCCGATTGGTGATTTATTGTTGCTCGGTGGAATGATTGTCTTATTCTTTGGTTTGATGAAACGTGGCAATGGAAGCTCGCTATTATTGATTCTACTCGCATTTCATTTTCAATTACTTGCCGACCTCCTATACGTCGTCCTAGAACGATTTGATTATCCATTTCCTTCGAGTTGGCTCGATCCGTTATGGTTAGCGACTGTCCTGATTGTCGGGCTTGCCGCATATCGCTTTGACGCTGAAGAATCTCTCGTTCCTCTTGACGTTACACGGAGATGGATTGATGTCTTACGTTTAATTACACCTTACTTATTCTTATTGATTCTATTCGTGACGATGGCACGGCAAACGATTAGTTGGAACGGTTTGACGATTGGTTTGATGATTGCGATCCCGTTATTGATTTCCCGTCAAATCCGGATTGTCGTTGACAATCAACGGTTGCGCGAAAATCTCGAAGCGAAGGTGGAAGAGCGAACGGAAGCATTAGCAACTGCCATGGAGGAGATGCGGCACATGGCATACCATGATGCCTTAACAGGGTTACCGAATCGGTATCTGTTTGCGCGACTGTTCCAAGATGCCTTGTACCGGGCGGAAGCGAGTGAAGGACAAGTCGGATTATTCTTTATCGATATCGATCACTTCAAAGAGATTAACGATACGTACGGTCATCGCGTCGGAGATCAACTCATCGTCGATGTCACGACGCGCTTACAAAAGAAATTGCCGCCCAATACAGTCATTTCAAGACAAGGCGGAGATGAGTTCGTCGTCTTATTGTTTGACGTTGAACAAGAAGCAGAAGTGGTGCAGTGTGGAGAACATCTCGTTTCCTTGTTCCAAAAGCCGTTTCGCCATGGCATCATTCCACTTCCCGTAACGGCAAGCATTGGTGGAGCGATCTATCCGGCGCATGCAGCCTCTCGATCAGATTTGATCGAGCAAGCAGACCTAGCGATGTATGAGGCAAAACGTCGCGGGAAGAATCAATTTTGCTTACATGATCCAGCGATAACGAACACCTGAACGCCGTCACATGCAAAAACACGCTCGTATACTGAACCTCATCGGATCAGTCATACGAACGTGTTTTTTTGATGCCGATCATTTCTTTTGCGTGCGTGCTAAGAACGTTTCAATGACTTCTGGATTCGTCACAGCTTGATTACATGCATCGCTGTCGATACATATATGATGACCAATCGTCTGATGCTGTTCAGCTGAACGACGTGTCGTTGCGGTTACGAGCGTGATGTCACTATACGTATGGCAAATCGCACAGATCCCTTTTTGGATCGATGGCAGATAGGTTCCCTCGACGCCGATCCATTGACCGTCCAAAGGATAGACGAAGTATTTTTTTCGATTTCCGGTATCGTTCCAGCTTAAAAACGTCGTGTGAGCCCATTCAAAGGAGTGAAGTGGCGGAACATGTAACTTTTTCGTTTTTTTGAAGAGCTGACGGATCCGTGATTCAGAAATGCTCGGAAACGGTTGGACGAACGGTTCGACTTGTGCTAAATACGCGAGGAGATCTTGTTCGGATTCAGCGTCACGAATGTTCGTCAACAGCGCTTCCTGTTCCGGTGTAAGTACGGGCAATAGATCGAATATTTTTTCAGCAGCACTATACCGGACAGCATCACGAACATCGGGATCATGAACGGCAGCGAATTGATGTTGCAGTAGGTCGACTTGATTCCGAATGAAGTTGTATTGATAAGGCAATAAAAATGCGTCCATTCGCGTTCCTCCTTTTCTTTTTATCGTACCGGAATTTGGCAGCAGAACAAAGCGACATTTTTGTTTTTCTGCCTCTTGCAACGGGAATTGAATAACAGAATGAACGAGGAGGTGAAGGGGGGCGTGCAGTATTTAACATTTTTACGCTTTATGAATATAGGAGCATTCCTCTTTGCATTGCTAGCGCGCGTCGTTTGGTCAAATCCGGTTACCATTCCTGCGTTACCTCTTGTTCCAGCACCTTTTTTTGATGCGATTACAGGTGTCGTGTTCACAACGTTGTTAATTTGGTGTATTCGACCGATTCGTTGCCTTTCCTGCAGATCGAGAACTGATTGAAGATATCGGAGGATGGCTCGCGTTATCACTTGTGACGCTTGGCGTCAGTAGTATGACCGGACCACCGTGGGAACTTGTCTGGACAACGATTTCATTCATTAGTCTGTGCTTAGTTTATATGAAAATTCAACACCATCCGCGACGATCGCCTTGGATGCGCTCTCCGATTTCAGTCCTTCTCGCTTGGATGAGTACGATGTTGTTGATTTTACCATTTCGGATCTTATCCGATTTTCAGTTCACTTCGCTATTCGGTCTTTCCGAACAGCAATGGAGTACGATTGCACTCATCGTAGCGATTATCGGAGGACTATTGTTTGTCGTCATTCATTCCGATTGGGTATTCGGTCTCGCGCTCGTCTGGTATTTGATTGGATTGTACTTTAACGATCGCCTCTTTCTTCTGCAACAAATCGTAACAGGGGTCGGAATCATATGTGTTTTACTCTTGTGCTATTACGTCTTCTATAAACGGCAACGTCTTTTTCGACAGCAATCGCCGAAGTCTTCTTCATCCTAGTCATGTTTTAGATGAATTTGGGGTATATCTCATATAGTTGCTATAAAAGGGGGAGACGTGTGTCATGGGAAAAAAACAATGGATTGGTGTCTATCAAAATGAGACGGATTTGATTCGAAAAATTGAGGATCTACACTTTGCTGGTTATCTAGAAGAAGATTTGTATGTCGTGTTGCAAGACAAAACCGATATGGCGATGTTACGCGGGCAATCAGCAGCGCAACTCGTCTCTGGAAAACGGACGCTATTTGAGCGATTTACAGGCAAACCGGCTTCGGCTGAGGAAATTCAAACCGCCTTCACGGAACTCGGATTACCGGAGTCGGATATTCGTCAACATGTCTTACGTGTCCAGCAAGGTGAGTATGTCCTGTTAGCAGACGAAGCAGGTGCAGCACGTCCTGCACCGGAACCAAAAAGTATTTTGGAGACAGAACCAGAAGGGATCGAGGCAGAACGAAAACTCGATCACGAAAACCGCGCCCTCGAAAATGAAAATGACCGGATGCTGTAAGAGAGTCGTGCAGAAAGGATGATGCTTGATGGAGAGCCAGTATCATACGATTTTAGTGGCAGTCGATGGATCAAAGACGGCAGATCTTGCCTTTGAAAAGGCAGTGAAATTCGCCAAACTCGATCATGCCAAACTCGTCATCGCCCATGTCATCGATATTCAGACATTTGCTAATGTACGTGCCAATAAGCGTTTCATTGATCAAAACGTCACGGAATATGCACAAGGACTGCTCGATCGTTACGAGAAGCGGGCACGAGAAGCAGGCGTCGAGACAGTTGAACTGGTCATCGAAAATGGCTCTCCAAAAACATTGATTCCGAAGGTCATCGCACCACGTGTCGGTGCTGGGTTGATCGTCTGTGGGGCGGTCGGGATGAATGCGATGGAACGCATCATGATCGGGAGTGTCTCTGAAAACATCTCCCGTTATGCAAAATGCGATATCTATATCGTCCGTCCGAAAACCTTGAAGTGATATAAAACAGCACACATCGGTTGATGTGTGCTGTTTTATGTCATGTTAAAAAATAATAGAAGATGCCTAATAAAATCAAAATGATCGGAAGAAAAATGAAATACATCCAAGACATGTTTTTGGCCGAAGTTTTGTGGTCATACTTTTCTTCTGCTGGTTGCTTGGCAATCCGTAACGTAAAGACAAGACCTACGAGACAGATGACTAACGCAATCCAAAACAAAGTCAACATAAGCATGCTCCTCTCTTCCTTTATCATACAGAAATTGGTCATGTTCTGCATCGGTAAGTTGTGACAGTTTAGAGTTGACAGACTTCTAGTTGAGGGGCTAAACTAACTTCATAAGTTTAGGGGGTAAACTAAAAATGAAAGACAATTTACGTGAAGCAGTCCTCCTGTTTGAAGAAGTCATGATCCACGGAACAGAACGCGTGTTGAAGTCGGTCGAAGCACCCGTTTGGCAAATGTATTCACCGGAACAACTTCATGTGTTGAAGCTCGTCGGAAAATATGGACCGATTTCGTCTGGGCGTCTCGCGGCAGTGCAGGGTGTTCACAAAAGTGCCATCTCGAATCGGCTGAAAAAGTTGACGGAAAAAGGTCTCGTCATCGTCGAACGACGAGAAGACGACCACCGGACGAAGTATATCTCGTTGACGGAAGCAGGTCGGTTAGTGGCAACTGAAGCAGAGCAAGAAATCTATACGTATCTGGAGAATTTGATTGAAGGAAAGGTCGAGGAAGAAGAAATCATCCAGTTCATCGAAACCTTTAAGAAGATCAAAGAGATTTTGCAGTTGAACGACTAAAGACAGAATCGAAGGAAGAGGAGAATCGGATATGCGACAAATCGTCAAATGGCGTTGGGCAATTCTTGCGTTATTGCTCATCGTCACAGTAGGTTTACTATTTACGGCACCAAACTTGGCTAAACAAGCAGAAGAAGCAGGTGCGATTCAGCTTGCAAATGATGCCGATTCACAACGGGCAGCTGACATTTTAGAAAAAGCGGGGGCAAGTGAAGAAACCATTTCTCTCGTCATTCCGCTCAAAGACAAAGTCAGCGATGCCGATCGAACATCAATCGGGCAAATCGTTAAGGATTTAGAAGCACTTGATCGTCCGGTCACGGATGTGCTCGATCCGTTTGAAAACAAAGAGACGGAAGGACAGCTCGTCTCAAAAGACAAAAAGACAGTTCTCGTGCCAATCACGGTCGACGGTTCGCAAGAAGAGATCGTCAAACTGGCAAAACAAATCCGGACGGACCTCTTACCAAAGGATCAAACGATTTATCTAACCGGTGAAGCGTTAATCAATGATGACGTCAATACGAGCTCGCAAGAGGGACTGAAGCGGACGGAACTGATTACGGTCGGATTGATTTTCGGACTGCTTCTGCTCGTCTTCCGTTCAGTCGTCACACCGTTCGTCCCACTCGTTGCGGTTGGGTTTACGTACCTGATCAGCCAATCACTCGTCGCCTTTTTCGTCGATTGGTTCGGCTTCCCAGTATCGAACTATACGCAAATCTTCCTCGTTGCCATCCTGTTCGGGATTGGGACGGACTATTGTATTTTGCTCCTGAGCCGGTACAAGGAAGAGTTGACGGCAGGACACGACGTTGAGACAGCAATCGTCAACACGTATAAGACAGCAGGGCGTACGTTACTCATCAGTGGTCTCGCTGTTCTCGTCGGCTTCTCGGCGATTGGATTTGCGGACTTCCCGATCTTTAAATCGTCGGTCGCTGTTGCAGTCGGGATTGCCGTACTCTTGCTTGTCTTGTTTACACTTGTTCCATTCTTCATGGCGACATTAAAAGAAAAGCTATTTTGGCCATCGAAGAAGGCGGCGAGTCACCAAGACAGTAAACTGTGGGCACAGTATGGTGGATTATCGATTCGTCGTCCGTTGCTTGCGATGATCATCGTTGCGATCATCACGGTTCCGACACTCTTTACGTATGATGATGACCTTTCGTTTAATACCGTCGATGAGATTGGTGCGAAGTATGAGACGGTCAAAGGACTCAATGCGATCTCGGATGGATTTGGTGCAGGTGAGTCGCTCCCGGTCAACGTCATCCTGAAGAGTGACGATGATTTGATTACTGAAAAAACAGTTCCTTATGCGGAACAACTCAGTCGCGAACTGGTGAAGATTGACGGGGTCAAATCGGTTCGTTCGATTTCTCGTCCGACAGGCGAAGTCATCAATGATTTCTACGTCGATCGTCAATTAAAACAAGTTGCTGATGGTATGAAGAAAGCTACCGCCGGTCTCACGGATGTTCAGTCTGGTCTGACGACGGTGGAAGATAATTTGAATGGGATTACAGGACAGCTACCAGCAGGAGACGCGGCTTCAGCAGGTGCGAGTCAGTTGCAACAAGCAGCAGACGGACTTGGGCAAATTAACCAACAGTTGACGCTCGTCGGTCAAGGTCTACAATCGACCCAAAACATCCCGCAAACCGTTGGAACGTTGAATGCCTTGTCTGGTCAATTGAGCCAAGTTCAAGCCGGCATCAGTCAAGCAGCAAGTGGGATTGCGTCTCAAGGTGCGCAAGCGGGTCAACTTGGAAGTGGGTTGACGCAACTCGCAGCCGGTGTCGGTCAAGCGAACGCAGGATTGACGAAAATCGAAAGTGGTCTTGAAGACATTTCTGATCTTCTGACCGAGATGGGACAAGCGACATCGATTCGGGGGACAGGTGTGTTCGTTCCAAAAGATACGCTGTCGGATAAAGCCTTTAAACCAGCAATTGATCGTTACGCGATCGATCAACAGACGGGATTGAAGTTCGAAGTCATCCTCGAAGATGATCCGTATTCTCCGGAAGCGATTCAAACCGTCGCTGCAATAAAAGAGACGACAGCGAAGACAATCAAAGGTACACCGTTTGAAGATAGCACCGTTGCATATGGTGGGATTTCAAGCGTCAACAGTGATTTAAACGATACGTCGAAAGCCGATTTCAAACGAACAGTGACGGTCATGCTGATCAGTCTCTTCGTGATTCTAGCAATCATGTTCCGTTCGTTGATCATGCCGTTGTTCATGATCGGTTCGTTATTGCTGACGTATTATACGTCGATGTCGATCGCAGAGCTGATCTTCGTCAACGGACTCGGATATGACGGTATCAGTTGGGCCGTTCCGTTCTTCGGATTCGTTATGTTGATTGCCCTTGGTATCGACTACTCGATTTTCCTACTCGACCGTTTCCGGGAAGAGACCATCAAGGGACTCGATACGAAGGAAGCGATGTTCCTGTCGATGAAAAAGATGGGGTCTGTCATCATCACGGCAGCGATCATCCTCGCAGGAACGTTCGGAGCGATGATGCCGTCTGGTGTCTTGAGTCTCGTTCAAATCGCGACGATCGTCATCACAGGTCTACTCTTGTATGGTTTGATCGTCTTACCACTCTTGATTCCAGCGATCACGGTATCGTTTGGCAAAGGGGTCTGGTGGCCGTTTCGACCAAACGCTAAAAAATAATAACTAACCAGACCGGGTTCGTCTTCTAGATGAACCCGGTTTTGTCATGACGTATACTAAAAGCAGATGATAAGGAGGTAGAGCATGCAACACTTCAAACAACTAACTTCACGGATTTGGTATCAGACACCGGTCAGCGAGACGGACCGCCCGATTCTCGCCGTCGTACGTGGGGAAAATCATCAATTGATGATCGATGCGGGAAACTCGTCAGCTCATGCAGCACTATTCTTAGAAGAAATGAAGAAACACAATCTTGGATCACCTGATTTATTGGCATTGACCCACTGGCACTGGGATCATATTTTTGGGATGAAACATCTCGGTCTGCCGTCAATCGCGACCAAGCAAACGATCGAACGAATGAAGGAGATGCAACCATACGCTTGGACAGATGGAGCGTTACAAGAACGAATGGATCAAGGCATCGAGATTCCGTTTTGTGCGGACGCGATCAAGCTCGAGTTCGGTTCGACACGTGATATCGAAGTCGTTTTACCGACGATCGGCTTTGAAGGAAAACTGGATCTTGATTTGGGCGGGGTACACTGTCAGTTGATTGAAGTCGAAAACGATCATTCCCCGGGAAGTCTACTCGTCTACATTCCGGAAGAACGTGTCGTGTTCTTAGGCGACGCGATGTATGCCGATATCTTTTCACCGAAGCGAAATTATACGGTCGAACGGACGACGCGTTTACTAACGACACTCGATCGTTTAGATGCCGACTATTATATCTGGTCGCATGGAGAAGCGATGCCGAAGTCGGAATTTGAAGAAGAGATCAACATGTTGCGTCGAGCCATTCGCGTAACAGAAGCGACCGGAGGACGACTGAAGGACATGCGGACCTTATATGCAGAAGAGACAGGACGACCGTTGACAGAAGATGAGACCGAAACATTGATTTATTTCGCAAATGGAACGAAATGACAGATCATAACAAGGGATTGGATACGAGACGTCGAAAAAGAGAAGTACTACGAGCTTGTTAAAGGGAGCGGTACTACATGACGAAGCAAAGATTCGAACGAGATGAAACCGTCGATCGCGTCTTTTTTGGGAAAACGGGCATCTTCTCATTTTTAATCATCGTCGGAGGCATTCTATATCTACTATATGATTTGTATTTACAATGACCGGGACGCATGCGTTCCGGTTTTTTGAATTCAGGGGAGTGCACGAAAACCAGATATTGGGTAATAACTTGCGTGAGGCTGTTCGAGAAGGTGAGAGGAGATGTCGGATGAAACGAATTCAAATTGCGGATTTTGATCGACGCATGCCATCGATTGAACTGGTCGAAAAGGATGATCACTATGAAGCGATGCTTGTTCCGAGTTATGACCATACGTATCCTTCGACACAAATCCGGACGATCCGCTTAGCGGATATCTCCGTCAATCTGATTGTGACTCCGCAAGAAACACTGCTTGTTTCTGCGCTTTTTCATAAACCGGTTCAAGTGACGGATATTGTTTCCTGGATGCAATTGTATACGATTAGTTTTGCCCAGTCGGATGATACTGGTTATTTCGTCGAACAAGCGGATGAAATTTTAGAAGTCGTCTTGTATCAGAAACATCCGATCGTCATCGCGACAAGTGGTCAGGATCGATTGTATTACGATACGACGGGGGCGATCGAGGTCCGACGGGCGATGAATGAATCGGTCGGCGAGCGTCCGTTGCTTTATTTGAATGGGGAAGCCTGGTACGGTGTTCCACGTCTGACGTTTAATCGCATGAAGGATGAGTTACACGTCAACGGCACATTTTTATATGCGGACTATATGGATGCACACCACGGAAAAATCGGTTTCTTTCGCGAGAATGATCCGTCTCAACCGATTGTTTTGCTGGTCGGTCAAGCCATCGTCGAAATTGAACTGACCGAGAATCCGGACGGTTCACGTGTCTTGATCTTGGAACAACCATACGACGAAGCATGAAAGTGCACAAAAACCGTTCAGCAGATGAACGGTTTTTGTGTGAGACCGTGAAATCCCTTACAAAATATGCGAAGATAGTAAAGAGACAGACCAAAGGGGTTGAGGGGGACATGGCGAAAGAAACACCGCGTAATTCTAAATGGATGCGTTCTTATAATCGAGCACTCGTCTTGCGACTGATCCGGATGCATCAACCGATTTCGCGGGTCGAGTTAGCACAACGGACGAACTTGACGAAGCCGACGGTATCAAACATCGTCAGTGAATTGATTGCAGAACAACTCGTGACGGAGCGAGAGCTTGGGGTATCAAATGGGGGACGAAAACCGATCATGCTCGAACTCGTCGCAACAGAGCAATACGTCATCGGCATCGATGCAACAAGTCACCAATTCATCGGTGTCGTTGCGGATTTAAGTGGGAACACGATTCATGAGTCCGAAGCCGTGGGACGCTTTGAGACGAATGAAGAACTGATTGAAGCAATCGGTCGCTTATGCGAGACCTTGATTGCACAGACAAAAGGACGGGGAACGATTCACGGAATCGGGATCTCCGTCCACGGGATGGTCAATCCGGAGACAGGTGTCATTCTTTTTGCTCCACGATTCCATCTGCATGACGTTGAGTTGAAGGTACAACTCGAAGCACGTTTTGACTATCCTGTCTTCATCGAAAATGATGTCCGGGCACTCGCTTCGTTTGAGTTATTGTTCGGTGAAGGCGTCGGGGTCGAACAATTCTTCTATCTCTATGCTGGGGAAGGGATCGGGGGTGCTTATGTGCTCGACGGACAGCTTGTCGACGGACAACATCATATTACGGGAGAGGTCGGACATATGCGCCTTGATCTCGATGGTCCGATTTGCTCGTGTGGGAACCGAGGATGTCTTGAAGCGTTGGCAGGCGAAAAAGCATTGTTACGGGATTATGCTGTCGTTGATCCACAAGTCTCGACGCTTGCTGATTTGCGCAAGCGGTTGAACGAGGGAGACGAGCAGGCGGTTCGTGCGTATGAACGGGCGGGGGAATATATCGGAATCGGTGTCTTGAATACGATTCATCTTTTGAATCCACGCCGGATTTTACTTGGGGGACCGATGTTCGAGCTCGCACCTACGATCGTTGATCAAATCAAGGAACGGGTCGAGCACACGGCGTTGACCGCTGCTTCACGTGAAACCGATGTCAAGATGGTCCCGTGGGGTGAAAAACAGGGAGCACTCAGTGCAGCGGCCCTTGCAACGAACAGTTTATTTCAAACGATTTAATGAGCCGATTCCGTGTCTTGCGAACCAGCAAGAGATGGAATCGGTTTTGTTATTCAAAAATAATTTAATGAAACCGTTTACAAATTAAAAAGTGATGTGCTATAGTCGATGTAAAGTTAGATAATAAATTTAATTTACTAAGTTCATGGTCAACTAAGTGGAGGTGGATGCAGGTTAGCAGGGGCTAATCAAGCTGAAGCAGGAAAGGGAGGCATCGCGCAATGGAACCATACGATCCATGGGTTTCGTACCGTGAAGCTTTCGGGCGTTACGGAGCAATCCGCGGTTTTTATTTTCATCGGTCGACGCAACAGATGACAGAACAGGGTCCAGGCGATGTCCCGACAGACGAGCAGGATATCGTGCTCGTCCGACCACGACGTGACGGTGTGTTTCAATTCCGGATGTCATCGGTACAAGGGGTCCTGACGATCCGTTCATCCGAGCTACACATTCGAAAAAATGAGAGCGGATACATTGAATTACGCGCACTCATGCAACACATGCGCTCTGCCGGTTGTTTAACGCTCGGTGGGGAGTTATATCTCTTCGTCCGACCGGACGTTGATACGCTGGCGTACCGTCTTCGATTGATTGCCCGCGTATTGATTCAGCTACAGGGAATGCCGATTCAGACGAAAGTGATCGAAGAATGGTGCAAACAAGCACAAATTGAAGGGGAACACGCTAGACGATACGCTTGACTACTTACACATAAAAGGGGAGCTCTTACATGAAATTCAAAAAAACGAAACTCGTTGCTGCAGCATCAGTCCTAACATTATCCGCATTCCTTGCTGCTTGTGGTGGCGAAGACGAGCAACAAACGAAAACGAAAGACGGCAAGACGATCGTCACATGGTGGGGCTGGGCGCCACAACCAGAAGCGGGGAAAGCAGTCGTTGATGCGTTCAACGAATCGCAAGACAAATACGTCGTTCAATTCAAACGCTACAGTGAAGACTATGAAAAACAATTACAAGTCGCGATGTTGTCAGGTAAGGGTCCAGACATCATCGGTCTAAAAGAACCGATGATCCAGCAGTACAAGGATCGTGTCGTACCCGTTGATTCGTACATGGATAAAGCAGCAGGCAAAGGCTGGAAAGACAAGTTCGTCGAGCTTGGAATCGAACAAACGACACTCGACGGTAAACAATATGCAGTGCCAATCGGGTTCACAGGTCAAGCGTACTTGATGTACAACAAGACGATGCTCGACAAATACGGCGTGACACCACCGAAGAACTACAAAGAAACAGTCAGTGCAGTCAAGAAGATCAAAGACTCAGGCGATAAAGTCATCCCACTCATGCTCGGAGCAAAAGATGCGTGGATCGATATCGACGTCTACAACGTCCTCAGTCACCAAGTGGCACCAGGCTACATCCAAAAAGTTCTTTCGGGTGAAGCGAAGTGGACAGACGACGAGATGGTCAAAACAGCGCAAATCTGGCAAGACCTCTTCAAGGATAAAGTCTTCCAAGAAGGTGCACTTGGTCTAGCGACGTACAATGACGGGATGAACCAATTCTTCGATAAAAAAGCAGCGATGTGGGTTATCGGTTCATGGGAAGCACACTCGATGACGACGAAAGAGAAAAAAGAAAAATGGAAAATCGATGATGAGCTCGGATTCGTTCCACTCCCGAACTTAGCAGGCGGAACAGAGCAACCCGTCATCGCATCGATCGACATGGCACTTGGTGTCAACAAAGAGTCAAAACAACAAGAAGGTGCAGCGGAGTTCATCGCCTTCATGAGCCAAGGAAAAGGACAAGAAGTCTACATGGGTGAGTTCGAGATGGCACCTGGAATCAAGGACGTCAAAGTCGATTCAGATGCTGCCTTCACATCGGAAGGTGAAAAAGAGTCGTACAAGATGTTGAACGACACATTAGCAAAAGCGGTTGCTAGCCGTGGTATCCGGGATACGAAATTAAACGATATCCTCGGTAAGGAACTTCAAAACATCGCGACAGGACAAGATCCGAAAGAAGCATTACAACGCGTTCAAGACGCAGCGGATCAATCAGCGAAATAAGACTCGACAGTGAAGTGGTACGCCTGCGTGCCACTTCCTGATTTTTGGACTTGAGGAAAGTGGGGAATCCATATGCAGACAGAGCGACAGGAATTGCCGATTAAACCAAAAGCAGAACCGCTCCAGCCGGTAGCGACACGTACGCCTGCGCCAAGGAAGAAAAAGAACATGAAGCGGAACATGGTCGGATGGGCTTTCGTTGCCCCAATCGTCTTGTTCGTCGTCAGCTTCATCTATTATGGGATCTTCTATAACGCCTATAACTCGTTCTTCTCGTGGGACGGAATCTCGTTTGACAAAGCGTTCGTCGGACTCGACAACTATGCTGAGATGTTCCAAGATCCAGACTTCTATCTCTCGCTGAAGAATACGTTCATCTTCACGATTTTAACAGTCACGATCCAAGCCGGTATCGGTCTTGTCTTGGCGTACTTCCTGCATACACCGGGACCAATGCGGACGGCGATGAAGTCGGTCTTCTTCTTCCCGGTCGTCTTGAGCCCGGTCGTACTCGGTGCGGCATTCTCACAAATCTATGATTTCCAGTTTGGTTACATCAATGAGTTCCTCCGTGCGATTGGTCTCGGTAGCTTCGAACAGAACTGGCTCGGTGATCCGGACATCGCGCTTTATTCCGTCATTGCAATCAACATCTTCCAGTGGACGGGTTCTTCAATGGTCATGTACTACATGGCGATGTTGACGATTGAGAAGGAAATCTTCGAAGCAGCAAAAATCGATGGAGCTGGATTCTTCCGGACACTGTGGAGCATCGTCTTCCCGAACTTGAAAGGAACGACGTTCACACTTTCGATCCTCGGTGTCATCGGTGGTCTGAAGACGTTTGACTTAGTCTGGATCACGACAGCCGGCGGACCGGGATCGTCGACGGAGTTCATTTCGACTTATCTATTCCGGAAATCGATGTTGCAACAGGAAGTCGGTTACTCGAGTGCTGTTGCCATCATCCTATTGACGATTGCCCTGCTCATCACGTACTTCCAATTGCGCGTACAAAAGAAAATGGATAACTAAGGAGGAACGACCCATGGATGTAGAATCTAAAAAAAGCCGCTGGATGATCAACCTTGTATTGGTGCTGGCATCAATCGTCTGGTTATTCCCGATTTTCGTCATGTTCAAAGAGAGTCTCCGAATCAATGGATTCGACAACTATATCGCGACACTACAAAACCCGAACTTCCCAACGTTCGTCTTCAACAGTTTCTTCGTTGCCTTCTTCATGATCATCATCTCGATCACGATTCTGGCATTCGCGGCGTTTGCCTTCTCGAAACTTGAGTTTGCTGGAAAACGCCTGTTGTTCAACATGGTCTTAGCGGGTCTGATGTTACCCGTCGCTTCGATGATCGTTCCATTGTTCTTCACGCTCCGTTCGTTTGACGGACTGAACAACCACTGGGGACTGATCGGAGCGGAAGTTGCGTTCTTCTTACCATTCGGTCTAATGCTCATCAAAGGATACTTTGATGAACTACCAAACGAACTGATGGAAGCGGCGTATATCGATGGGGCGACGATTCTTGAAGTGTTCTTCAAAGTCATGCTACCACTCGCAAAACCAGCGCTCGCAACAGCTTTAATCTATGCGTTCCTTAACTCATGGAACGAATACTTGATGGTTCTTACGTTCATGACGGATCCTGCCTATCAGACAGTGACGATGGCACCAAGTTTCTTCAAGGATGCGCTCGGTGGGGATCCAGGAAAAATCTACGCATCACTTGTTTTGATCAGTTTACCGACGATGATCTTCTATATCTTCTTCCAACGTTTCTTCCAAAAAGGAATGACGGCGGGTGCAGTAAAATAATTGTTTTTGCGTAAGGGGGAGCACAATGTATTTAGGAGTCGATTATTATCCAGAACAAACACCACGAGCACTATGGGAGGAAGACTTCCGACTGATGAAGGAACTTGGCGTCAACGTCGTTCGTCTCGCGGAATTCGCTTGGTCGATGATGGAGCCGGAAGAAGGCGTCTATGACTTCAGCTTTTGGGATGACGTCATCGAACGCTTGAGTGCGGAAGGATTCGATATCGTACTCGGAACACCAACTGCGACACCACCGGCTTGGTTATGTACGAAGTATCCAGAAATCTTACCGGTCGATGAGAACGGTGTGACGATCAGCTTTGGTGCCCGTCGCCATTATACGGTCCACAGCGAAACGTACCAGCGTCTATCCGTCAAGATCACGGAAGAGATGGCGAAACGATACGGTCAACATCCTCGTGTCATCGGGTGGCAAACGGATAATGAATACGGGCATGAGAAATCGGATCGTTCTTACGGTGATGTCGACCGCGCTGCTTTTCAGCGTTGGTTAGAAAATCGTTACGGAACGCTCGATGCCTTGAACGAAGCGTGGGGAACCGTCTTCTGGAGTCAGACGTACACGGCGTGGGAGCAAATCCCGGTACCGCGTAAAGTCTATCAGGAACACAACCCATCACTGCTCGTCGACTTCGATCGCTTCTGTGCCGACGGCTATACGTACTACAACAAATTACAAGTCGATGTCTTACGTCGCTACATTCCAGAGAACGTCTTCATCACGCATAACTTGGTCTACAGTGACATGGCGGTCAATCAGCAACAAATGGCGCAAGACCTTGATTACGTGGCGTTCGATAACTATCCAGTCTGGGGTGGACTACCGGAGCCGAACCGGTTCGAGAAGATGGCGAGTGATCATGATCTGTGCCGTTCTTCGAAGCAAGGAAAAGGCTTCTGGGTCATGGAACAGTTGAGTGGCGCACAAGGCTGGAGTAAAATCGGTTACTTGCCACGACCAGGTCATATTCGCCTTTGGACGTACCAAGCAGTCGCTCGGGGAGCGGAAGCGATCGTTTACTTCCGGTTCCGCGCTGCTCATTTCGGAACAGAGGAATTCTGTCACGGCATCATCGATCATGATGGAAAACCGAAGCGGAAATTCGAAGAAGTCAAACAGATCATGACGGAGCTGAATACGTACGGCGATGAGATTAACGCGAGCCGTTATGACGCGAAAGTCGGTGTCTATTTCGATCAAGAAAACGTCTGGGCGTGGACGCACCAGCCGCATAGTGATGCGTTTGATTTCCGAACAGAGTTCGTGCGCTTCTATGGTGGAGCGGTTCGCCAACAAGTCGCAACCGACATCGTTTTCCCAGGTGATGATTTATCTAGTTATAAACTGATCATCGTCCCGCTCTATTTCTTGACGAACCCAACATTCGATGACGCCTTGATTGCGTACATGGAACAAGGTGGTCACGTCATCTTCACGTACCGGACAGGCGTGAAGGATGCACGGAATCATGTCGTACCGACGACGTTACCAGGTAAGTTCGCACCGTATGCGGGCATCGAGATCGACGAATACGAGTCACTCCAATCCGTTCAGCAACATCAGGTGGCAGGCATCGGCGAGATGGCAGGACAATCCTCAACAGCCCGCCTCTGGTGTGATCTCATCACACCAACGACAGCGGAGACGCTCGCTGTTTATAAAGATACGTTCTACGAGGGTGTAGCGGCTGTGACGCGCAATGCCTATAAAGGAATGATTACCTACATCGGCTCATCGATTGATGACGCGATGATCGATACGATTTACCGTCAAGCGTTCACGGAGGCCGGCATCGAGATGATCGAGGCGCCGGATCAAGTCGAAATCGTGCGTCGTCACGGCGAAAAACGCGATTTCCTCTTCTTGATGAACCATGACACGAAAGAAGCACGGGACGTTAACTTGGACGGCACATATAAAGTATTGACAGATGAAGAGACATATCGTGGAACGGTCCGGCTCGCACCACTCGAGACACTGATTCTGACGACGTAAGGAGGAAGAGAACCATGGCAATCTTTGAAGTAGCAGGACGTCGTTTCGTCGTCGAAGGGAAACGGGTCGCTCACGTCGTGACGGTCGGTGCGAACGGTAAGCTGATTCACACCTATTTCGGTGCCAAGTTACCATACCGGGATGATTATGAAGCGTTACCGAGTCCAGTCGTCGCGCACAGTTCGTTTGAATCACCAGACGGCGTCGCGACGTACGATTTCGTACCATTCGGCGAGATGTTGTATACGGAGCCAACTTTGAAATCGGAACGAGAGGATGGACAGCGGATTCACCAGTTCCAGTTTGAGCGCTCCGAACAGACGGAAACGAAATTGACACTCTGGCTGTTTGATCCCTTGCAGGAGATGCGTGTCGGGGTTCAGTACGAAGTGTTCGCTGATTACGACATCATCGGTCGTTCGATTGTCGTTGAAAACACAGGTCGATTACCTGTTCGTTTAACAGCAGCCCAGTCCTTTGCGATGGGACGCTGGCATCAACCGAATTTAAAACTGCATCACTTCGCTGGCATGTGGACAGGTGAGTTCAAGAAACAGATCACACCAGTGACACCAGGGCGCCAGACGATTGAAAGTCGACGTGGAGTGACAAGTCACCAAGCGAACCCTTGGTTCGCACTTGAACAGGATGCGACAGAAGATGGCGGTGAAGTCGTCTACGGACATTTTGCTTATTCCGGTAACTGGGCGATTCACGTCGAACAAGATGCGTTCGGTTTCGTTCAGCTATCAGGTGGCATGAATCCGTTTGACTTCAGTTGGAAACTATCACATCAACAACAGTTGACGACACCAACGTTCTACATCGGCTATGCGGACGGTTTCGCGGATATGAGCGCCCATGCGCATGCCTTTCAGCGTGACGTCATCATGCCACGTGCGACCGATCGTCCGGTTCTTTATAACTCATGGGAAGCGACGTATTTCGATGTCACGGAATCTGGTCAACGTGAACTCGTTGATCTGGCAGCAGGAATCGGCTGTGAACTGTTCGTCGTCGATGACGGGTGGTTCGGTGAACGCCATACCGATCAAGCGGGACTCGGTGACTGGCATGTCAATCGAGAAAAGTTCCCGAACGGTCTTCAGCCTTTGATCTCGTATGTGAAACAACAAGGGTTACAATTCGGTCTGTGGGTCGAACCGGAGATGGTCAATCCGGATTCTGATCTATACCGGGCGCATCCAGACTGGATTTACCATGCGCGCGATGCAGTCCGGACGACGTCTCGGAATCAATACGTCTTAAACCTCGGATTACCAGAAGTCGAGCAATTCATTCTCGAGATGATGGACGACTTGCTGACACGTCACGCGATCGACTACATCAAATGGGACATGAACCGCGCCTTTTCAGAACCAGGTGTTCCAAAAGACCAGACGGATCGCCAACAGGAATTATGGAAACGTCACGTCGATGCGTTGTACCGAATCTTTGACGAATTACGTCGCTTGCATCCGACGGTCGACTTTGAAGCCTGTGCAGGTGGTGGCGGACGGATTGACCTTGGAATCCTCTCACGGACGGAACAAGTCTGGACGAGTGATAACACCGATCCACTCGATCGCTTACAAATTCAGTACGACTTCTCGTATGCCTACAATGCGAAAATGATGAGCTGTTGGGTGACGGACGGACCGAACTGGTTAAATGGACGCAACGTACCGCTTGCAACACGCTTTGTCTCCTCGATGCAAGGCACACTCGGCATTGGTGGTAACTTAAGCGAATGGTCAACGGATGAACTTGCGGAAGCAAAAGGCTGGATCGAGACATATCAAGCGATTCGTCCGACGATTCAACGCGGTATCCAGTATCGCTTATCTGCTTTTACACAACAGACGCCAAGCGTCATGCAGTATACATCAGAAGAAGAAACGGTCCTACTTGCGATCGCGCCACTTCGACAATACGGAACACATCAGTATCACTTCAAGCTAAAAGGACTCGACCCAGCAATGCGTTATCAAGTCGAGGACCGGACGTTAAGCGGCGCTTACTTGATGCAGCAAGGCTTGACATTCTCATACACGACGGACTATGAAGCCCGCTGCTTGCGGATTCAGCCAGTCCACCGTGCGCTCTCACTACTCGAATCAAAGGAGACGATCGTATGACAGACCAGACGTTAGAAGAACAATTTGAACAGCGGTTTGGCTTACCGTCGACGCATCGCTTCTTTGCACCAGGACGGATCAACTTAATCGGCGAACATACGGATTACAATGGCGGTCACGTCTTTCCATGTGCGTTGACGTTCGGTACGCATGCAATCGCACGAAAACGAGACAATCAACGCTTCCGCTTCTACTCACTGAATTTCGAGCAAGACGGCATCATCGAAGTCGCGCTCGACGAACTTGCGTATGACGCGACGCACGGTTGGGCGAACTATGCGAAGGGTATGATTACAGTCTTACAGGAAGCAGGATACCGAATCGATACGGGATGTGACATCCTGATTCAAGGTGACATCCCGAACGGGGCAGGTCTTTCATCATCGGCTTCGCTTGAACTCGTCATTGGTGTCTTGCTCGATCGATTATACGGATTAGAGATTCCACGTCTTGATCTCGTCCGGTTCGGTCAACAAGTCGAAAACCGTTATATTGGCGTCAACAGTGGCATCATGGATCAATTTGCGATCGGTATGGGAAAAGCAGGAGCGGGATTGTTGCTCGATTGTGAGACGCTCGATTATACGTATGCCCCACTCGATTTGACAGGATATACGATCATCATCATGAATACGAACAAACGCCGTGAACTAGCGGATTCAAAATACAATGAACGCCGTGCAGAGTGTGAAGCAGCACTTGCTTATCTCAATCAATTCACGCCACGGGAAGCACTCGGACAATGGACGACGTCAGAATTCGCAAAAGTAGCATGGGAAGACGAAATCTTGATGCGTCGCGCACGCCATGCGATTTCAGAGAATGAACGAACACTTCAGGCATTAGCAGCACTTGAAGCGGGAGAACTGACGACGTTCGGTCAGTTGATGAACGCTTCACACGTCTCGTTACGGGAAGATTATGAAGTGACAGGGATTGAACTCGATACACTCGTCGAAGCCGCTTGGGAACAACCGGGCGTGCTCGGCGCGCGGATGACAGGTGCTGGTTTTGGTGGCTGTGCGATTGCAATCGTTGAAGACGAAGCAGTCGACGCGTTCAAACAAGCTGTCGGCGAACACTATGAAGCACGGATCGGATACCCGGCGACGTTCTATACGGCGACGGTCGGGGACGGAGCACGTGAAATCGAACGGGAGGTCATCTAAATGGCAACGTTAGTCGTAGGTGGAGCTGGTTATATCGGCTCTCATGCCGTCTATCAATTGATTGATGCCGGAAAGGATGTCGTCGTCATCGACCATCTGCAGTCCGGACATCGTGAAGCGGTTCATCCGCAAGCGCGTCTATATGAAGGAGACATACGCGATCGTGCATTTCTCGATCGTGTCTTTACGGAAGAGACGATTGAACAAGTCGTTCATTTCGCAGCCTTCTCACTTGTCGGCGAGTCGATGACGGAACCATTACGCTACTTTGATAACAACGTTTACGGGACACAAGTGTTGCTCGAAGCGATGATTGCTCACGACATCAAACAAATCGTCTTCTCTTCGACGGCAGCGACATACGGTGAACAGGAACAGATGCCGATTCTCGAAACAGCGGAAACGCGTCCAACGAATGCATATGGCGAGACAAAGTTGATGATGGAGAAGATGATGCGATGGTCTGAACAAGCGTATGGCTTACGTTACGTTGCGTTACGTTACTTCAATGTCGCCGGTGCGCGTACAACGGGGGAAATCGGAGAAGACCATACACCAGAAACACATTTGATTCCGCTCGTCCTTGAAGTCGCCAACCGACAACGTGCAGAAATTTCGATCTATGGCGATGATTATCCAACGCCGGATGGCACATGCATTCGTGATTACATCCATGTCGAGGACTTAATTGACGCACATGTGCGGGCACTTGATTATTTGGCTGATGGAAACGAGAGTACGGTCTTTAACCTCGGTTCAAGCCAAGGGTTTTCCGTGAGAGAAATCATCGAAGCAGCCCGCCGCGTGACGGGACATCCAATTCCAGAACGGATCATTGAACGTCGTGCAGGGGATCCGAGTATCTTGATCGCCGGATCTGCCAAAGCAAAAGACGTCCTCGGCTGGACGCCACAACGCACCGACATCGAAACAATCATTCGTGATGCTTGGAACTGGCATGCACATCATCCAGAAGGGTACCGGACGAGCGTTCGTTAAAGAGAGATAGAATGAGGAGAGTGACGGCGATGAATGAACTCATCCAACAGTTAGTAGCGCAAGCAATCCAGGAGCGCTTGATTGAACCGGAAGATGCGATCTACGCTCGAAACCGGATTCTAGCACGAGTCGGTCAAGCTGACTTTGAAGAAATGACCGACGTATCATCTCGCCCGATTCCAGATATCTTGGATGAGATGATTGAAGTGTTGATTGCAAGTGGGCAGTTGCCAGCGCGTCTCGAAGACAAAGAACAGTTCGCAGCAGATGTGATGGATATCTTCGTCGCGCGTCCGTCTGACGTGACGGCGGCATTCCGTCGTCTGTACGCTGAATCACCGGTAGCGGCAACGGATTACTTCTATCAACTGAGCCAAGCGAGCAATTACATTCAAACAAAACGGATTGCTAAGAATAAACGCTATCAAGCAGAGACGGCTTATGGGACGATTGATGTCACAATCAACTTATCGAAGCCGGAAAAAGATCCACGTGAAATCGCAGCAGCTCGGACGGAGGCACCAACGGCGTCGAACTATCCAACGTGTCTGTTGTGTGTTGAAAACGTCGGCTACGCGGGCCGTGCGAATCATCCAGCTCGTGCGAATCACCGGATTGTTCCGTTGACACTGACGGAAGAATCGTGGGCATTGCAGTATTCACCATACGTCTATTACAACGAACATAGCATCATCTTGTCACAGGAACATCGTGACATGGTCATCAATCGGGATGCCTTTGCACGCTTGCTCGCTTTCGTCGAGCAGTTCCCGCATTACTTTGCTGGTTCGAATGCAGACCTGCCGATCGTCGGCGGATCGATTCTAACGCATGATCATTATCAGGGCGGTCGTTATACGTTTGCGATGGACCGAGCAAACGCTTTAGCATCTTTTATGTTCCCGGATCAGCCGACAGTCACTGGTGAAACCTTACACTGGCCACTGAGTGTGTTGCGTCTGAAGAGTGAAGATGCGTCGGCACTACTCGATGCTGCGACGACCGTTTATGAGACGTGGTTGACGTATACGGATGAGAGTCAAGAGATCCGTTCACATACCGGTGAGACGCGACACAATACGGTGACGCCGATCGCCCGTCGACGTGATGGACAATTCGAGCTCGATCTCGTCTTACGGAACAACCGGACGTCAGCAGAACATCCGGACGGTATTTTCCATACGCATGCCGATATTCATCACATCAAACGGGAAAATATCGGTTTGATCGAAGTGATGGGACTGGCAGTCTTACCGGCACGCCTGCTCCAAGAGTTGCAACAGGTCGAACAGTTCATCACAGGTGAAGTCGACGAAGTAGCTGTCGCGCATGCTGACTGGGCAGAGGAACTAAAACAAGCGTATGACCGTCAAGATGTCACGATGTACGTCGAGCAAGCGGTCGCTGCGAAATTCGTACGTGGTCTCGAGGACTGTGGCGTCTTTAAACAGACGGAAGAAGGTCAGGCGGCGTTCGGGCGATTTGTTCAACTCGTGACGCGCCAACCGGTGGAGGAACAACGATGACACGACTACTTGAGAAAGAGTTGATCCGACATACGTTACGTCAGGAAGGCATCGAAGTGACACTCTGGAACTACGGCGGCATCATCCAAGATATCCGGACGACCGATCGGGAAGGTCATTTGGAAAGCGTCGTCTTAGGTCTTGAGACGGTAGAAGAGTATCAACAGCACTCGCCTTACTTCGGGGCAATCGTCGGACGCGTCGCTGGTCGAATCGGACAGGCACGCTTCGAAGTAGCGGAAGAGGTCTATCCGCTCGTCGCAAACGACGGTGCGAATCATCTGCATGGTGGGATTCACGGATTCGATCAAGCATGGTTCGATGTCATCGAAGCGACGGATACGTTGTTTCATTTGCGTTTGAACAGTCCGGATGGAGAAGAAGGGTATCCGGGAACGGTCACACTCGACGTGCATTATCGATTAGAGGGAACAACATTGACGCTTGAGATGACGGCCGTGACGGATCAGACGACACCACTCAATCTAACGAATCATACGTACTTCAACTTATCGGGAAATGCGAAGCGGGATGTGTTAGATCACGTTTTGACGTTACCAAGCGACTGCTACTTACCGGTCCAGCCAGACGGCTTACCGACAGGGGAACAGCGGGATGTCTCCGGAACTCCGTTTGATTTCCGTAACGGTCAGTCGATTCGTGACGGGATTACGCCGGAGCATCCCGAGACGATTGCTGTTGGAAACGGCTATGATCATCCCTTTGTATTGCGGGATGACACACTTCGACTTGAAGATCCGGTGTCCGGTCGTTTCGTCGACGTGACAACGAATCAGCCGGCGGTCGTGCTCTATACGGGAACGCAACTACTGACCGATTATACGGTTCACGGTGTTCCTGCTCGACCATCACTTGGTTTATGCCTTGAAGCACAAGTGCATCCGAATGCAGTCCATGAATCTGATTTTCCATCAATCTTGTTGTCACCCGGTGAGACCTATCACTGGAAAACAGCTTATCGCTTTGGTGTAGTGTCTTAATGGATTTGAAGAAGAAGCCCCACTTTCCGTGTCCGGTTAGACAGGAAAGTGGGGCTTTTTGTGTATAGAAGGAAATCGGAAGAAAAGTGCGAAAGGTAATACTAAAGCATAATGAAAGGAGGACTTTTCATGCAGTATGCCGCTACTCCTTGTCTCGTTTTTGCGGGACAAGCCAAGCAGGCGATCGTGTACTACGAAAACGTATTTGCGATGACACGTCGGCGTATCATAATGGATGAAGCAGGAGATACCGTCTACCACGCGCATTTATCCAATGGGGCGTTTGAATTGATGCTCTGGGACGAGAGTGACGCACCGAATACCTCTTCTTCGCTCCATCTGTTGTTGACTTTTACGTCGCTTGAAGAGCTCGAGCAAGTGTATCTGCAATTAACGACAGACGGTCAAATCGTCACACCCCTTGCGGTAGCAGACTTTGGAGGTTGGTATGCGCAAGTCCGCGACCCGTTCGGGATTCTGTTCGCTCTATCTTTCAGCGAAGAGGGACGAGAATCAGAGGCGTTGCTCGAGCGCGAGTAGTGTCCGCTTCATATTCAGACCGCCATGATAGCCGAGCAGATCGCCTTTTTTGCCAATGATCCGGTGACATGGGATCGCAAGCAGTAATCGATTTTTCCCGATTGCTGTGCCAATTGCGCGAGTCGCGTTCGGCCGGAAGAGACGTTCCGCGATATCGGAGTAGGTGGCGGTTTGACCGTACGGTACCGCGCGTAAAGCATGCCAGACTTCAAGTTGAAACGGGGTACCGACTGGAGCGATTGGAAAGGACAGTGTCGTCGACTGTTGATTTAGATAAGCTAGTAGCTGCTCCGTATACAGAACAAGCGCGGTATCAGAAGCAATCAGATCGGCTCGGGGGAAGTGTTTCCGCGACCAGTCGTCGAATAAATCCTCCGGTTCATCCCAAGCGCCAACATAACAGAGACCATCTGCTGTAGCAGCGACCGGAAACGTATGCGTATTCCAGTGCAAACGAGTGAAGTACAGTTCCATGACTTGTTTTCCTTTCTACGCGAAATGAAGTGATGAATCCAAAAGAGGTGCTTCTGACGCAGAGGCACCTCTTTTGGATTACGCGCGCGAACCGACTTGTTGCCGCGGTGGAAGATGGATCGATTGACCAAATAAGGCTTCCATCGATTCCGTCAAGGCTTCGCTTCGACTCGGATGGGCCATGACAGGGAAGAGAAGATCCTCCCGTTTTGCTGTCAGTTCCAGCGCTTGGGTGAATTGTCCGACGAGACGATGAGCATCGTCCCCGATCATGTGAATACCAAGGATCAGTGATGTTTGCTCATCAGCGATGACCTTGACGAACCCACTGCCACCTTCAATCGTCGTCGCTCCGTTTGCATTCAGTGGGAATTGTCCGCTCTGAACAGCATGTCCGGCTTCGACTGCTTCTTGTTCTGTCATCCCGACCGAAGCGATCGGTGGGAAGGTCCGTAGAACTGTCGGATAATACGGTGTCGTTGAATCGACGTCTTGACCGGACAGATGCGCTGCCGTCCGCTTCGCTTCATGAATCGCACGGATGGCGAGCTGTGGACCTGGTGTGACATCACCAATTGCGTAAATGTGGGGTTGATTCGTTCGTCCAGTTGCGTCAACTGAAATCGTTCCGTCTTCTGCAAGCGTCACACCAATTCGTTCGAGACCGAGTGTCAAACTGTTCGGGATCCGGGAAAGAGACTGGAACAGATAGGCACCCTGATAGGCGACTTCTTCTCCGTTTTTCATGACGGTTACGGTCGCGTCCGATGAAGCCTCGATACGTGTCACGACATCCGACACGAGACGGATTTTTTGTTTTTTGAATGTCCGCTTCAGTTCCTTTTCAAGGCTTGGCTCGAGTGACAATTGATCCGCGAACAACGTCACCTCTGTCCCAAGTGCATGAAAACAGGCGGCCGCTTCGAGTGCTAGCGTGTCAGATCCAATGATCAATAAGCTCTCTGGTAGTTGCTCGAGTTGATAAAGCTGTTCGGCATTCAAGCGGCACGATTCCTCGTGCTGGATGCTGTGACTGCCGGTCGCAATGATGACGTCCTGGAACCGGTACGTATCGAACTGATGTCCCGACTCGACGCCGATCCGGTCCTCTGACAGGAAGGAGGCTGCACCAGAGATATGCTCAATCTGGTTCGCCTGACAGAGGGCGACCACTCCTTGACGTAATTGTTGCACGACACGATTCCGGTAAGCATTCAGTTTACTGAAATCATGGACAGCAGGGGCGGTGAATCCAAGGTCTTCAAGATGCGGCAAGCGTAACATCTCTTCTGCCGCATGCGCATAGACCTTGGACGGGATACAGCCTCGGTTCAGACAAAGTCCACCGAGTTCAGCTTGTTCAATCAATGTAACGTTTCGACCGCCTTGTGCAGCACGGATCGCTGCCGTATAACCTGCGGGACCTCCACCGATGATCAGAAGATCCCGTTCTTGTGTAAGTTCGCCAACAACCATGTTAGATCAACTCCAGAAGTAGGGTAGTCGGATGTTCAATCAGTGACACGAATCGGTTCGTAAAGGCAACAGCCGTTGCCCCGTCTGCGACACGATGATCGAACGACATCGACAAATTCATCATCGAGCGAACGACGATTTGATCGTTCTCGTCGACACAGGCTCGTTTTTTCGTCTTATGGAAGGCAATCAGTGCTGTCTCCGGATAGTTGATGATCGGTGTTGCTCCCGTACTGCCGAGCGGACCCACATTACTCATCGTAAAAGTGCTTGTTTTTAAATCCGCTGCGCGCAAGGCACCGTTTTGAGCACGTTGTTGCAACGCGACCAATTGTTCATGCAGTTCCGTCAGTGAGAGCTGATCGGCATGACGGATGACCGGAACCATCAACCCGTCCGGTGTTTCGGTTGCCATGCCAAAGTGGAAATCCTGCTCTAATCGAATACATGCATTTGCTTCATCGAGTTTGGCATGAAAGACAGGATACTCTTTTAAGGCAACAATCAAGGCTTTAATGAAGAAGGCGTTGACGTTGATGTTTCGTCCAGCTGCTTTCCATTCGGCACGTAGTGCGAGTAAACGCGTCATGTCGACTTCCTCGAAGTGAGTGACATGGGGAATCGTGTACAGCGACTGGGTCATCTTTTTCGCGATTTGCTTGCGAATGCCGCGGAACGGAATCGTTTCCGCTGTTGTTTCTTGGTACGTGACCTCTTCAATAATCAGCGCAGCTGTCTCTTGCGGAGCAGTAGCAGCCTGGACGAAGCGGAGCACATCGTCCTCCGAGACTCGACCTGATGGATCGGAAGCCGTGACAGCTTCGATATCAATCCCGTGATCACGGGCGATTTTTCGCGTATACGGTGTCGCAAGGACACGTTTTGCTGGAGAAATTTGAACAGGTGGGGCGGTGACAGCAACCGATGCTGGTTCAGGAGCAGGCGACGCTTCAGGTGTTACCGCGACCGGCATGTCGGAAGCGTTACTTGCTTCGATGTGCAATAACGTCGTACCGACTTGTACCGTCTGACCGACCGGGATGATGATTTCCTTGACGATTCCGGAAACGGGAGCCGGTAGTTCGGCGACCATCTTATCGGTCGCGACCTCGACGACCGGTTGATCCGTCGTGACATGGTCTCCGACTTGAACGAGGTAATGGGCGATTTCACCTTCTGTCATCCCTTCACCGACATCATGTAATTTAACTTCGATCATGGCATTCAGCTCCTTAAAACTCGACCGTACGCTGAATCGTCGCAAGGACACGTTCTGGCGTCGGAATGTAATGGTCTTCGAGGGCGAACAGCGGAACGGGAACATCAAAACCGGTCACGCGGGCAATCGGTGCCCGTAAATAAAGAAACGCCGTATCGTTGATCAACGTCACGAGATCATTACCGAGACCACCCATCGCTGCGGCTTCATGCACGATGACGGCACGACCTGTCTTTTGAACGGAAGCAGCGATCGTTTCCCGGTCGAGCGGATAGAGCGTCCGTAAGTCGAGTACTTCGCAAGAAATGCCGCGTTCCTGTGCAGCCGTTGCTGCCTTTTGAGCTACTTGAACCATTGCCCCCCAGGCAATTAACGTCACGTCTGTTCCTTCGCTGACGCAGCGTGCTTTTCCAATCTCAACGGTATACGATTCGCTCGGTACGACTTCTTTGAATGAGCGATAACTGCGCATCGACTCAAGGAACAACACGGGATCTGGATCTTCAATCGCAGCAATCAATAACCCTTTTGCATCGTATGGTGTTGCCGGGCAGACAACCTTGAGACCAGGCATCGATGTAAAGAGCGCTTCTGTGCTGTCGGAATGGATTTCCGGTGCCCGGATGCCGGCACCATAAGGCGCACGGATGACCATCGGCACACTGTACCGTCCCATCGTCCGCATCCGGATACGGGAGACGTGCGTCATGATTTGTTCATAGGCAGGGTAGATGAAGCCGAGAAATTGAATCTCGACGATCGGTTTAAAGCCATTGATGGCAAGACCGATCGACGTACCGACGATGCCAGCTTCGCTAAGCGGTGTATCGACGATCCGGTCTTCCCCGAATTCTTCCTGTAAGCCGTCTGTCGCTCGGAAGACACCACCGTTTTTTCCGACGTCTTCTCCAAGAACGAGCGTTGTCTCATCCTCCGACAATTTTGTCCGCAGGGCATCCGTGACAGCTTGAACGAGTGTCATTTCTGTTTGACGATTGATTGGTGTTGCCATCTCATTTCCCCCTTGCTAGCAGATACGCTTCTTTTTGTTGCTGGACATCAACCGGTAAGGTCGCGTACGTATGGTCGAACAAGTCATTGACGTCTGGTGCCTTGAATTGCTCCATCGCAGCTACTGCCGCTTCGACTTCTGCCTGATGCCGTTCCTGCAGCTGTTGCATCCAGGTTTCGTCAAAGTAGCCTTGATGTTTTAAGAACTGTTCGAGTCGATCAAGCGGATCGACCCGGTCACGCGATCGGGCTTGATCACGGTATTTCGTTGGATCGTCTGCTGTCGTATGCGCACCAAATCGCCATGTGACGGCTTCAATCAATGTTGGTCCACCGCCAGAACGGGCACGCGCAACGGCTGCTTGCATCGTGAAATAGACGGCAAAGGCATCGTTCCCATCGATCCGGACGCTTGGCATCCCGTAGGCAATCGCTTTTTGTGCGATCGTTTCGGAATGCATCTGTTTTTCGATTGGAACAGAGATTGCGAATTGATTGTTTTGGTTGAACAGAATGACTGGTGCTTGGAAGACACTCGCGAAGTTCATTCCTTCGTGGAAGTCGCCTTCAGACGTCGCCCCGTCACCAAAGTAGGCGACCGCAACGTTCGTCGTACCTTTTCGTTTTTCTGCCCATGCGGCACCGACGGCATGCGGAATTTGCGTCGCAATCGGTACGGCAGGAGGGAAGATGTGTTTCTCAGACGGCACGCAACCTTCGACGCGACCGTTCCAGTAGAGGAGGATCCGCACCATATCGGCACCGAACGTCAACGTCGCACCGTGATCTCGGTATGTCGGGAATAACCAGTCCTGATCGGACAACGCCAGTGCACTACCGACTTGCGCTGCCTCTTGTCCTTCGAACGGTGCATAAGTGCCGAGGCGCCCTTGGCGTTGTAAGTTGATCGCCTTCCGGTCGAACGTCCGGATCCGATGCATCTGTTCATATAGGGTGAGGGCGAGCTCTTTCGTCAGATCGTGTTCTTTTGAGGCGTCGATGATACGACCTTCTTCATCGATGATGCGTTGAATCGGAAAATGTTGCTCCATGTCAGTCCCTCCTTCAGTGGTTACGGATATCCCATTTTGGCTTTGTCGTATTCGTAAAGATGTTGTTGTGTTTCGCCCGGATCTGCATCCGTTTTTCACACATCCGGTTCGCTGCTTCGACCGTCGTGATGTTCTCTGCTTGCGACTCCTTGAAGACTTCGAGCACTGCGTCATAGATGTGACGCGTCTTCAGGAGAACCCGTTCATGATTTGCTCCGTACAGTTCGTCAGCAACTTGGATCAACCCACCACCGTTGACGATATAGTCTGGTGCATACAAGATGCCGCGATCCATCAAGACGTGAGCGAGCTGTTCATCTGCAAGTTGATTGTTCGCCGAACCACAGATGGCTTTGCACGGTAATAGCGCGATGTTTTGAGCGTGAATGACACCGCCGTATGCACATGGAACGAAAATATCAGCGTCTGTTAAATGGATTTCGTGAGGCGAGACGACGCGAACCGTGCCAGGAGCCATTTCAGCTTGGGTCACGATTGCTGCGAGCGCTGCTTCGTTGACGTCTGAAACATAAATCGTCGCACCGGCGAGTAACAGTTGTTCTGCAACCTTGAAGCCGACCTTTCCAAGTCCTTGAATCGCATAAGTCGCGCGACTTAAGTCGTCCGAACCGAATAACATCTCGATCGTCGCCCGCAGTCCATAGACGACACCTTCAGCCGTCGGGATCGATGAATCGCCACTTCCGCCAAAGGCTTCCGGAATGCCGACGATCCGTGACGTCTCCCGACTAGCATGAACGAAATCATCCATCGTCGTGCCCATGTCCGTTCCGGTGTAAAAACGTCCACCGAGCGAATCAACGAAACGACCGAAGGCGCGGAAAAGCTCTGGTGATTTATCCGTTGCCGGATTGCCGATGATGACGGCTTTACCGCCACCAAAATCAACATCAGCGGCAGCGCATTTATACGTCATGCCACGCGACAGGCGGAGGACATCGTCAAGTGCCTCATCGACAGAAGCGTAAGGCGCCATGCGGCAACCACCGAGAGCGGGGCCGAGCGTCGTATCGTGGATGGCGATGATCGCTTGTAACCCTGAGACAGGATCGTTGCAAAAGACGACTTGTTCGTGACCCGCGATTTTTTCCATGATCGAGAGCGTTGGATTCGTAGATGGGTTTAACATGTTCATAGTAGAGTCCTCCTCTATCAAATATAAGTAAGCGCTTTCATTTTGTTGGAGCATTCACTTGCAATTTTTCTTGAATCCGGCTTTTTTC
This sequence comes from Exiguobacterium sp. LL15, assembly GCF_024436095.1. NCBI lineage: Bacteria > Bacillati > Bacillota > Bacilli > Caryophanales > Exiguobacterium > Exiguobacterium sp. LL15. The sequence goes on from NZ_JANFNX010000002.1 coordinate 264,347, forward strand.
TAAAATGAATTGTGTCACTTCTCCTGTACCGATGATCGATTGTCCATCTCGGACTTCGATGTCAGCGTCAACGCGACGTGCTGTGACGCGTGTTACTGTAGCGGTCACGATCAATCGTGCGCCTTCTGCTGCCATGCCAAGATGCTTCAACGAAACCGCGCCCCCGACACCTTCTTCGCCTGCCTCTAGGTAAGGCAGGATGAGTTGACGTGCTGCCCATTCCATATGGTAGACCATCGAAACGGTGGAGTATGCTGGATGAACCAATTGACCTTCGAACCGTGCAAACATATCTTGCGAGACGACCGCTTGAATCTCTGCTGTATCCCCGACAGCTAAACCTGGTTTCATCGTGATCCCCCTTCACTACAACGAATCCTCATTCAATCAAGTGGTCTTACCAAAAATAGTATAACACTTGTCACACGATATTTTATCAACCCGTTACAAAATGAGCAAATCATTTCAGAAATATTTTCCAAAAAAAGACTCTCGATCATGAAAAATAGCTTTATAAGCTAATTGATTTACTGATAAAGTGCGTTGAAGTGATAAAGTGAGAATCGTTTGGGAGCATTTAACAAAACGAGATTGACAACATTGTGAACGTATCGTACGTTAAACATATAACTAAAAATAAACGACCGTTTAATTATTGTATACATGATGAGGAGGTGCAGGTATGTACGATCAACATCACGAAACGATGAATGCGCAAACGCGGGAGCAGCTGCAGATGGAGCAATTACGTCAAACGATGGAACACGTCACGCGCGTCCCGTTCTATCAAGAACGTCTGCAGACATTGCAGATGACGGCACATGATTTTCAAACGATCGAAGATCTACGAAAATTTCCGTTCACATGCAAGCAAGATTTACGCGATCATTATCCGTTCGGGCTATTTGCCGTCGAACGAGAACAGGTCACCCGAATTCACGCCTCGTCTGGTACGAGTGGTAAACCGACCGTCGTCGGGTATACGCAAGAAGATTTAGACGACTGGGCAGGTGCCGTGGCACGTAGCTTAGTCTTAGCCGGTGGATCATCAGCCGACTTGTTGCACAATGCATACGGCTACGGACTGTTCACAGGTGGACTCGGTCTTCATGCAGGTGCTGAAAAACTAGGTATGACAATCTTGCCGATTTCCGGCGGCAATACGGATCGCCAAATCACATTGATCGAGGATTTCCGACCGGATGGGATCTGTGGGACACCTTCTTATATCTTGCGATTAGCAGAACGCATGATCGAACGGGGCATCGATCCACGAAAGACAAGCATGCGTTACGGCATCTTCGGAGCTGAACCCTGGTCGGAAGAGATGCGTCAGACACTCGAACAGACCTTTGATCTACAGGCATTCGATATTTATGGACTCAGTGAAATCATGGGACCAGGTGTCGCGATGGAATGTCAGGAGCAGGCAGGTCTGCATATCATGGATGACTTATTCATTACGGAAGTCATCGATCCCGTTACGGGGGAACCGGTACCAGATGGCATGGTCGGGGAACTCGTTTTTACAAGCTTGAAAAAGAAAGCGCTTCCAATTATTCGCTACCGGACGGGTGACTTAGCATCGATCACGCATGAGGCGTGTGCTTGTGGTCGGACGACGACACGGATGTCACGTGTCAAAGGTCGGACAGACGACATGCTGATCATCCGAGGGGTCAACGTCTTTCCGTCAGAAATCGAGCGAGTCTTGCTCCAACAACCGGACGTGACGCCACATTATCAAATCCATCTCGTGCGTAAAGCGGGACTCGATGCCGTTGAGCTACATATCGAATTCGAAAATATCTCGGAGCAACAAAGGCGTTCGATATGTGACGCCATCAAGTCGGAATGTCTCATTTCTATTGATCTCGTCTGTCACCCGCATCAAGGGTTACCACGATCGGAAGGGAAAGCCGTTCGAATCGTTGATCGACGCTCGACATCACTCGTCTGATTCAAAGGAGGAACTAGCATGTATGATGCAACACAACTGTTCGAACCCGTCCAACTGACGGAAGAGGAAAAATTGGCTCGCTTTAAGGAGCGGATCGAGCGAGGTGAAAAAATCGAAGCCGATGACTGGATGCCTGCTTTTTACCGGGACACGCTGATTAAATTGATTTCGATGCACGGTATCAGTGAAATCATGGGTGCACTTCCGGAAAAAGAATGGGTTCCAAAAGCACCATCACTTCGCCGGAAGCTCGGCATCATGGCGAAGGTCCAGGATGAGATGGGGCATGGACAACTGTTGCTTCGTGTCGTCGAGGATTTGATGAAACCGTATGGCAAGACACGCGGGGATTTGATGGATGATTTGTTCACAGGACGATTGAAGTTCCACAACGTCTTCCACATGCCGACGCGGTCATGGGCTGATGCCGGGGTGATCGGTTGGCTCGTCGATGGCGCGGCGATCATCACGCAGACGAACATGCTCGGTGCTTCATATGGACCTTACGCACGGGCTTTACAACGGATCTGTGCGGAAGAGGTCTTCCATGCGCAACACGGAGAGTCGATCATCATGGCACTCGCGGAAGGGACACCGGAACAGCGGGCGATGATTCAGGAATCACTGGATGAGTGGTGGGAATCCTTGTTGATGTTCTTTGGACCAGCCTCGAAAGAGACGACCGGGACATCGAAACAGGACGTGACGATCGCCTATAAGATTCGGACGAAAACGAATGAAGAGTTACGGCAAAACTTCTTTACGAAGTACGTACCACGGATTCGTTCACTCGGACTCGTCATTCCGGATCCGACGTTACGTTTTGATGAAGAGACAGGGCAGTGGGAATATGCACAGCCAGACTGGACAAAATTCAAGACGATCATCCAAGGGGGAGGACCACGTTCGAAAGAGCGACTGGACTTGCGCCGGACATCTTATGAAAATAACGCCTGGGTACGGGATGCACTCGCTGAAACGAAGGCATGAGAGGGGAAAGCACGATGAATGAGACGTTTTATCACGAATTCGAAGTCTTTAGCAAACGGACGCCGAACGCGGCGTTCACCCATCAATTCAGCTTGCTCGCTCCGAATAAGGAGATGGCACTGTTGATGGCGCAAGAAAACTTCATGCGCCGGGAACCGGTCGTCGACATCTGGGTCGTCAAACGCGAAGATATCCGTGGTTTATCACCCGATGAGAAGCAGATGTTACAACGCCTTGATAATAAGGACTACCGGACGACGAAAGGGTACGGCTACTTGAAGAAAAAATGGCGTCATTACGAGCAACAGATGCTCGATGAAAAAGAGATCATGTCTTGGCAAGGAGGCGATTCCAAATGACGGAACACGAACGGACGGCACTCGCCTCCTTACTCTATCAACTCGCGGATGATGATTTCCTTTACGCGTATCGTGGTTCGGAATGGCTCGGACTCGCACCGCATATCGAAGAGGACGTCGCTTCGTCTTCGATTGCGCAAGATTCAATGGGACACGCGGCGATGTATTACCAACTCCTCGAAGAACTCGGCGAAGGAAATGCTGATGCATTAGCTCATGTCCGACTAGCGCATGAACGGAAGAATTCGATTCTCGTCGAACGTGTCAACGGACCTGGCTACTACATGGAGAAGCCTGAATATGACTGGGCATTCGCCGTCGTACGGAACTATTGCTACACGGTCGCGAAAAAGATCCGGATTGATGCTTTGAAGTCGAGCAGTTATGAGCCACTCGCTACGGCTGCCGTCAAGATCAACATGGAATTGTACTATCATTTGCTGCACTGGCAAACGTGGTTTACCCAGCTTTATCAATCGACGGAGACGGCGCGACAGAAGATGGATGCAGCCTTAGAAAAAGTCCTCTATGACTTCGGTGACATGTTCGATTATGGCGAACACGGTCAATTGATCGAAGAGATGCGGTTGATCGAAGGGCAAGGCATTTTACTGGATCGTTGGTATCAGACGATCACACCGTTACTCGTCGAATTGAACGTGACGCTTCCGGAAATGCAGATGACGCGTAACGGGCGGGACGGCGATCATACGGAAGATTTGAATGACGCGCTTGCGACACTCGGAGAAGTTTACTTGATTGATCAGACCGCGACGTGGTGAAAGGAGAGGGAAGCATGACGACGACACTCCAGGATGCAATCCGGGAAGCCCTGAACGGGGTGAAGGATCCGGAAATTGATAGCGTCAGTATTTTAGATCTTGGCATGGTCGAGACGATGGACGCGGAAGCGACGGAGCATGGTTACCTGGTGCGCGTCACGCTTCTCCCGACGTTCCTCGGTTGCCCGGCGCTTGAAATCATTAAAAAAAACACCGAATCTGCCTTGCAGGTGATTCCAAATGTCGAACAGGTCAACGTCCAGTTCCGGTTTGATCCACCGTGGACATCGGACCGGATCACGGAACAAGGCATGCAAGGATTGAAGGCATTCGGTATCGCTCCTCCTCGGTTTGAGCAAGGGAAGTGGGAGATTGACTGTCCGTACTGTGGGTCGACGTACGTGACGATGGAAAACTTATTCGGACCGACAGCATGTCGAAGTATTCTCTACTGTAAATCGTGTAAAAATCCATTCGAGGCGATGAAACCCGTCTCTACTCTCATGTGAAGGAAGGTAATCAAGATGGCAAAATTAATCGCACTGTACAAACACCCAGAAAACAAGGAAGCATTCGATCAGCACTACTTTGAGGTCCATGGTCCATTGACAGCAAAAATTCCAGGACTGCAAGAAATGAATGTCACGAAAATCGTCGGCTCACCAATGGGCGGAGACGGAAAGTACTACTTGATGTGCGAGATGGTCTATGAAAGTCAGGAAGCGATGCAAGCAGGCATGCGTTCGCTCGAAGGAAAAGCGTCTGGGAAAGACTTGATGAGCTTTGCGGGGGATCTCGTCACATTGATGATTGGTGAAGATGTCCATGCCGACACAACAGTACGTTAAGACGGAAATGGTCGATCGGATCGGTCGGATTCGACTCGACCGAACGGCACGATACAATGCGCTGAACCGAACGATGGTCCGGGAAATCGTCGAGGCGATGGAGACATTCGACCGAGACGAACGGGTGACGGTCATCGTCTTGACCGGAAACGGAAAATCGTTCTCAGCGGGCGCCGATATCGAGGAGATGCTCGAGGCGACACCGATCTCGATGGAACTCCTCGATCCGTTCGCGGACTGGGACCGGATCAGTCGAATCAAAAAGCCGATCATCGCGGGTGTCCACGGTTTCGTCCTTGGCGGCGGCTTTGAACTGGCACTCGCTTGTGATTTAATCTACGCCGATCCTGAGACACAGTTTGGATTCCCGGAAGTCGGACTCGGCGTCATGCCGGGAGCAGGGGGGACGCAACGTTTAACGAAATGTATCGGTCGGACACGGGCGCTCGAGTGGCTCTTCACCGGCGACCGGATGAAGGCAGAGGAAGCGGAACGACTCGGTATCATTAACCGGGTGACGGCTGATGTCGAAGCGACGGTGCTGGCAATGGCAGAGCGGTTATCGAACCAACCGAGCATGGCGTTGCGGTTGATCAAGGACGCGGCAAACAAAGCCGTCGATTTATCGTTACAAGATGGGATGGAGCACGAACGCCGTAACTTCTATCTCTTGTTCGCGACAGCCGATCAAACAGAAGGCATGCAAGCATTTCTCGAAAAACGATCACCAATTTTCAATCAACAGGAACAGGAGTGAATACAATGTCGACAGTACATGAAAAAACACTTGAAATGAAACGGTCCGTCTATCATTTGCTCATCAACGGCGAACAAGTCGAGGGTGCAACAGGCGAGACGTTCAAAACATACAATCCGGCAACGGGCGAAGTGATCGCAGAAGTCGCAAAAGCGTCGAAGGAAGACGCCGATCGTGCCGTTCAAGCGGCACGCGATGCGTTTAATCACGGGAAGTGGAAGATGTGGCCGGTCGGGCGTCGGGCACAAATCTTGAATAAGATTGCGAGCATCATGCGTTCTCGCTTCAACGAAATCGTCGAACTGGAGATTCTTGATACGGGGAAATCACTGGCAGCGGCGCAAGGGCAAGTCACGCAAGCGATTGAAGACTTTGAGTTCTATGCGGGTGCGATCGTCGGCCACCGTGGTGTCGTCAATAACGTACCGGGACAATTCCATAACTACACGGAAAAAGAAGCGGTCGGTGTCTGTGCACAAATCATTCCGTGGAACTATCCGTTGATGATGGCAGCTTGGAAAGTCGCACCAGCAATCGCAGTCGGTTGCTCGGTCGTCGTCAAACCAGCGACATTGACACCGTTGACAGCAATCATTCTCGGTGAGATTTGTCTAGAGGCTGGCGTACCAGCAGGTGTCGTCAACGTCATCCCGGGATCCGGACGCGAGATCGGCAACCATCTCGTCGAGCATCCTCACGTCGATAAAGTCGCCTTCACGGGATCGACGCCAGTCGGAAAAGACATCATGGGACGTGCGTCCGAGACGCTAAAACGAGTCACACTCGAACTCGGTGGGAAATCACCGAACATCGTCTTTGAAGACGCGGACGTGACAGCAGCCGTTGATGGTTCGTTGTTCGGGATTTTCTATAACAGCGGTCAATCGTGTGAAGCGCGCTCGCGCCTGTATGTCCACGAAGAGATCTACGAAGCGTTCATGGAACAATTCGTCGCGAAGACAAAACAACTCGTCCTCGGTAACCCATTCGATAAAGGGACACACGTTGGAGCGATCATCGACCAACAGCAAGTCGACGTCATCGATGGATATGTCCAGTCGGCGAAAGCGGACGGCGCAACGATCGTCACAGGAGGTCATGCTTCAGCACCAGAAGGATACGAAAAAGGATTCTGGTACGCACCGACGATCATTACCGACGTCACGCACGAGATGAAAGCGGTCAATGAAGAAATCTTCGGACCGGTCGTCGTCGTCATGCCGTTCAAAGATGAAAAAGAAGCGGTTCGTCTAGCAAACGATACATCGTTTGGACTCGGCTCAGCTGTTTGGACGAAAGATGGCGCGAAAGCGACACGTGTCGCGAATCAAATCAAAGCCGGCATCGTCATGGTCAACTGTCCGTTCTCTGCCTTCCCGGGCACACCGTTTGGTGGCTATAAACAATCGGGCTTCGGTCGAGAACTCTGTATCGAGACGCTTGACCTGTACACAGAAACAAAAAGTATCTTGTCGTATTACGGCAGTCGTCCACTCAATCCGTTCGGACTATAAGCAAGAGGGAAGGCTGGAGTTCCGTCGGGAAGTCCAGTCTTTTTTAACAGCACAGGGGATAAGGGGGAATTCAGATGGTAGAACAAATCGTCGTCGTCGGATCCGGCGTCATGGGACGTGGCATCGCTTATGTTGCCGCACACCGCGGATTTCAGGTGACACTCGTTGATATCAAAGAAGCGTATGTCGAAAGTGCCTATCGAGAACTCGAACGCATCGCAGAGAAAGGAATCACGCGAGGGAAGATGTCCGCGAATGAGGTCGAGGGATTGTTCGATCGGCTGCATCTGTCGACCGACCTAGCTGAGGCGGCACAACAAGCGGATCTGGTCATTGAAGCAGTACCGGAACAACTTAGCATCAAACAGCAAGTCTTTGAAACGCTAGAAGCGAATGCACGTCCGGACTGTTATTTCGCAACGAACACGTCAACGATGAGTCCAACGGAAATTGCGTCCTTTACGAACCGGGCGGACCGGGTCATGGCGATGCATTTCTTCAATCCGGTCCATCTGATGCCACTGATCGAGCTCGTTCGTGGTCTTGAGACATCGGATGAGACGGTTGCAGCTCTTGAGCAGGTGGCGCGTCAGATGCAGAAGGAAACGGTCGTCATCCGCGAGTTTCCTGGGTTCGTGACTTCGCGGATCAGTGCGCTCGTCGGAAACGAAGCGTTCTACATGTTACAAGAAGGACTCGGGACACCAGAAGAGATCGATAAAGCAATCAAACTCGGCTTAAACTATCCGATGGGGCCATTCGAACTCGGGGACTTAGTCGGACTTGATACTCGGCTCCACAACTTAAAGTATCTGCATGAGAAGCTCGGCGAAAAATACCGTCCGGCACCACTACTCGAACAGTATGTTAAAGCGGGCAGACTCGGTCGTAAAACCGGTCGTGGCGTCTATGACTATACGAATCGCGAGGTGACATCATGAAACGGGTCGCCATCATCGATGCTGTTCGGACACCGATCGGTCGCTATAACGGCGCCTTACGTCAGGTTCGTCCGGATGATTTAGGAGCACGCGTCATCGAAGCGTTGCTTGAGCGTAATCCACAAGTCGATCCGAAGACGATCGAGGAAGTCATTTTCGGTAATGCGAATCAGGCGGGAGAAGACAATCGTAACGTCGCCCGGATGTCGGGACTACTAGCTGGTCTACCGGTCGAAGTCGCTGGTACGACGATTAATCGCTTATGTGGGTCAGGGCTCGACGCTGTCATCGCGGCGGCGCGTGGGATTGCCTTAGGTGAAGGCGATATCTATATCGCTGGTGGGACGGAAAGTATGACGCGTGCGCCGTTTGTTCTCGCGAAGCCGGATCAGGCCAACCCACGTGGCAATCAGACGATGTACGATACGACGATCGGTTGGCGCTTCGTCAATGATCGTTTAGCAGATCAATACGGAACGGATTCGATGCCGGAGACAGCCGAGAACGTCGCCCGTCAGTACGGGATCTCACGCGAAGCGCAGGACGACTTTGCGTTTGAAAGCCAACAACGCGCGAAACGAGCAATCGAGACAGAGCGCTTCACGGACGAACTGGTTGCGGTCACACAAATGGACCGGAAAGGCAACGTCAGCGTCTTCGATCGTGATGAACATCCTCGTCCCGAGACGACACGTGAGAAACTGGCGACACTTCGTCCGTTATTCCCAAGTGGTACCGTGACGGCGGGGAATGCATCTGGTGTCAACGACGGTGCGTCGGCACTGTTATTGATGAGTGAAGAAAAAGCGAACGAACTCGGTTTGACGCCACTCGGGTATTACCGGGCGAGTGCGACAGCAGGGGTCGAACCTGCCATCATGGGAATCGGACCAATTGACGCGACGGAAAAAGTTCTCCGGCGGGCAGGGTTGACGGTCGAACAGCTCGATCAAATCGAGTTGAACGAAGCCTTTGCGGCTCAAAGTCTTGCCTGTATCGAAGCACTTGGTTTACCAAGCGAAAAGGTCAACGTCAACGGTGGTGCGATCGCTTTCGGTCATCCACTCGGTGCGAGTGGAGCGCGGATTTTGACGACATTATTGCATGAGATGCGCCGAACGAACCGGACGTATGGTCTCGCGACGATGTGTGTTGGAGTCGGACAAGGGATCGCACTTGTCGTCGATCGGGAGGGACTCGTATGATTCACTTAGAACGAGAAGGCTATATCGCAATCGTCCGGATTGATCGTCCGGAACGTTTGAACTGTCTCGATTATCCGACGCTTGTCGCTTTGCAAGAACAGGTCGATGCGTTATCGGTCGACCCGGAAGCGCGGGTCGTCCTGTTTACGGGAACGGGGAAAGCATTCAGTGCGGGTGCCGATTTAAAAGAACGCGTGCATTTAAACGAAGAAGAAGTCCGGCGCAATGTCCTTGCGATCCGCAACGTCTTCACGTCGATCGCACAATTGCCGCAACCAACGATCGCAGCCGTCAACGGTCACGCGCTCGGCGGTGGGTTCGAGTGGATCCTTGCCTGTGATTTCCGTTTTCTCGTCGAGGATGCACTCGTCGGCTTGACGGAGACCAGCTTCGGGATCATTCCAGGAGCCGGTGGAACACAACGATTGCCACGACTGATTGGGGAGACGCGGGCAAAGGAATTGATCTTCACGGCTAAAAAAATCGATGCGATGACAGCAGAACGGTACGGACTCGCGACAGCCGTTGTTGCCCGGGAAGCGTTGATGACGACGTGTCTTGAGTTTGCCCATCAAATGTTACAGAATGGTCCGATTGCCTTGCGCCAAGCGAAGCGAGCGATTGATCAAGGGCGGGATGTCTCACTCGAAGAAGGACTACAGCTCGAAACAGAAGCTTATGAAGTCGTCATTCCGACGGCTGATCGTCAGGAAGCGCTACAAGCCTTCGCTGAAAAACGACCACCACGCTTTGAAGGAAGATGAGGATGGTCGACGTTTGAAATAACCCGTATACTAACGATACACACTATGAACGACTGAAGAGAGAGTGAATACCATGAGTGCGAACACCCAATCGATGATCTTTACGATTTACGGCGATTACATTCGCCATTACGGCAATCAAATCTGGGTCGGGAGTTTAATTCGACTCGTCAAAGAGTTCGGACATAACGAGCAGGCCGTTCGGGTCGCGGTATCCCGAATGGTTAAACAAGGCTGGCTCGTCTCCGAGAAACAAGGAAATAAAAGCTTCTATTCATTGACACCACGTGGGGTGGAACGGATGGAGGAGGCCGCACGCCGGATCTACAGATCAACACCGCACGACTGGGACGGGAAGTGGCGGACGCTGATGTACACGATTCCGGAGGATAAACGCCAGATTCGCGATGAGCTCCGCAAAGAACTAACGTGGAGTGGGTTTGGCAACTTATCGAACGGCGTTTGGATCTCACCGAACCCACTTGAAAAAGAGGCGGAACGATTGATCGCGTCGTACGAGATCGAAGAGTATGTCGATTTCTTCGTCGGTGAATACCACGGTCCGAAGCAGGATCAATCCCTTGTCGAGCGTGCGTTTCCGCTGGAAGAATTGCAGGAGCGTTACGAGACGTTCATTACGGATTACAGCCGGCAATACATCGTCCATCAGAGTCAGCTCCAACTCGGAGAAATGACGGATGAACAGTGTTTCGTCGAACGGACGATGCTCGTACATGAATACCGGAAGTTTCTATTCACGGATCCTGGATTACCGCAAGAACTGTTACCAGATGCTTGGAGCGGACATCACGCGGCGCTCTTGTTCGAACAATATTACCGATTGCTCGCACAACCAGCGAGTCGGTTCTTCGAATCAATCTTTGAAGAGACGCACGATGTGTCGCAACGCAGTGCCTCGTACGACGCGGCGGAACATCCGCTGTTTGCAGAGCGGTGAGCATTTATTCGAATGAAAAGAGCGGGACGGATCAGTTGATCCGCCCCGCATTCGTGTCATTCAGATGTGTTCTGTTCATCTGATTCTGCGAGAATGTTTCGGAAAGCATATCCTTTATCGACGTAAGAATCAATCGACTCCTGAATCATCGCGAGATCCGCTTCTGTTAGTTCACGCACGACTTTACCGGGAGAGCCGATGATCAGCGAACGGGGTGGGAAAACTTTTCCCGATGGAATTAACGTATTCGCCCCGATGATGCATTCTTCACCGATCTCTGCATGATCAAGAACGGTCGCACCCATTCCGACGATCGAACGACGTCCGATTTTGCAACCGTGTAAAATTGCGTTATGTCCGACCGTTACTTCATCTTCAATGACGACGGGTGCCCCTTCATAGAGATGAATCGTTGCGTTGTCCTGGATACTGCAGCGTTTCCCAATTGTAATCGGTCCTTCGTCACCGCGTAAGACAGCGTTGAACCAGACGGTAGACTCGGAACCGATCGTGACGTCTCCGATCAGATAAGCGCCAGGAGCGATGAATACATCGGAGGCGACGTTCGGATGAATCGATTGATACGGAATCTTCATAACAGAATGACCTCGTTTCTATAATAAGATGAACTACTATTCATTCCATGTCAGTATAGCATGTGAGTGAAGGCGAGAACGGAGGAAAGATATGTTTCCGATTTGTGAGCTCTTTAAAATTCGATATCCTTTGATCCAAGGAGGAATGGGTAACATTAGTCATGCGTCGCTCACGGCAGCGGTGTCGAATGCCGGGGGACTCGGAACGCTCGGGTGCGGGACATTGTCGGTCGATGAAGTGTCGTCGCGGATTCACGAGACACGAATGCTGACGGATCAACCATTTGCCTTGAACATCGCGATTCGTGTGTCTCCCTATACGGAAGCACTGATTGATCTCGCGATTGCAGAAAAGATTCCGGTCGTCTCCTTGTCGGCCGGAAACCCGGCACCGTACATAGCGCGACTTCAAGCTGCTGGCATCAAAACGATCGCGGTTGTCGCCTCGGTCAAACAGGCGTTAAAGGCAGAACAGGCAGGTGCTGATGTACTCGTAGCGGAGGGAGTTGAAGCGGCAGGCATCAATTCACCGCTCGAGTTGACGACGCTGACCTTGATTCCGCAACTCGTTGATCGGGTCAATATTCCGGTCCTGGCAGCAGGTGGAATTGGTGACGGTCGTGGACTAGCAGCTGTCCTGTTGCTTGGTGCGGCTGGTGCCCAGCTTGGAACACGGTTGATTGCGACGGAAGAGGCGAAGGTTCATTCGGCATACAAGGCGCACTTAATGGATGCGACCGATACCGATACACGCATCATCGGACGTTCCGTCGGATTCGTCCGACGTGTCCTTGATGGTCCTTACGTCGAACGACTCACAGCAGAGACACCTGCTGCTTTTCTCGATCAGACGAATGAGTCGTATCATATTACGGGCGCTCTTGAGGGCGATGAGGAGAAAGGGTATGTCAACGCTGGACTGGTTGCGGGATTGATTCATGATGTGCCGACTGTTGCGGAGTTGTTTACGCGCATGATGGCGGAAGCAGAGGAACAGCTGAAACAAACGACGACTCGTTTTACGACATGAGCATACAGGGATGGACCCGTGATGCCACTTGTGGACAGCGGGTTTTTTCATGTTTTTTTGAAAATGGGACATTTGTCCTTTTCAAGTAGGGCACGAGTAAGGTCTACTCTAGTGTAGAGATTAAAGGAGGAGATGACGTGCAAGGAGTCGTGTTTGCTTTGATGAGCGGTCTGTTCATCGCCCTGCAAGGCATATTCAATGCGCGCCTTGCGACAGGCGTCGGACCGTGGTTGTCCGTATTGATCGTACACTTTGTGGGTCTGATGGGTTGTTTAGTCATTTACAGTTTCGTACGAGATCGGAAAATCGGTGGCTTCCGTCAGTTACCATGGATTTATGCGAGTGGCGGTTTGATTGGCGTGTTAGTCGTCGTAACGGAACTGACAGCAATCCAAAAACTCGGGATGACATGGGCGATGTGTTTATTACTCGTCGCACAGATTTTATGTGCGTTTGTGATTGATTTAAAGGGATGGTTCGGTGTCTTAAAAAAACAAGGAAATCGTGGTCAGTGGGTTGGTGTGGGTCTCATGCTTGCAGGAGTTGCGATTTTCTCACTTGCCTAAAGGGGGGAATGAACATGGAAACCGTCATTCAACAGTATGGACTGGATACGATTTTGACGGAAGAGACGCGCGCTTGGTTGCGTCAAGAAACCTTCCAAAAAGGGGAACTCCTCTGTACGACAGGGGCAGCGATCGATCGGATGTACTTCATCGTTGCAGGCAAGGTCAAGATATCTGCTGCCTCGTCAGAAGGAAAGCAACGGATTCTACGATTCAAGACACCACTGACAGTGATTGGTGACGCTGAGTTCATCAACGAACGGGAAGTATTGAATACGGTCGAAGCGGTGACCGACGTCGAGGTGTTGAGCGTACCGTATGCGATTTTACGCGAGCACAATACGACGAACGTCTTTCTGCAATTTTTATTACGCACGATCACAGCCAAGTGGTATGCCGACTCGAAATCAGCGTCGCACCATGTGTTGTATACCGTTGAAGAGCGATTTGCAGGGTATTTGTTGTCGATTGCTTCTGAAGCCAGTGACAGTTTATTTTATCAGGAGATGCGGACGTCGAACCTGCATGACGTCGCTGACTGGCTTGGAACGAGTTATCGCCATCTCAATCGGATCATCACGAAATTATGTGAAGAAGAGATTCTCGTTCGACGACGCGGGAAAATCATCATTGTCGATCTGGAGCGGATTCGCGAGAAGGCGAACGGCAACAGCTATGAGTAAGGAGGAACGAACATGGTAATAGGCATCGTGTGTGCCGTATTGGCAGGGATGTTGATCAGTTTACAGACGGTATTGAATGCTAGGATGAGTGACGCGTTTGGCGCTTGGGCGACGACGACGCTAGTCTTCTTCGTCGGTTTCGTCGGAGCAAGTGTCACGTATGTTCTGTTTCGTGGTGGAACAATCGAACAGATTCAAAACGTATCGCCACTCTATTGGTTTGGTGGACTTGTCGGTGTTGGCGTCGTTTTTTGTGTCATGCGTGGAATTCAATTGCTTGGTCCGTCCGTCGCGATCTCTGTCGTTCTGATTTCGCAGTTAAGCTTTGCTCTCGCTGTCGATACGTTCGGTTGGTTCGGTTTACCACAAATTGATTTATCATTCGGTCAGCTCGTCGGTCTCGCCGTCATGGTGTGCGGCATCTTCGTTTTGAAGCGGTATCAAGTCGTGGCGCCGGAACAACAGGCAAAGGATCAGATAGAACGTGTTTCGTAATAACCGAATACAGAACGAGGACGGTGGCATTCCAATCCACTGTCTTTTTTTGACTAGTTTTTGACCTGGATCATGCGTTTTCTAAAGTAAAGCGAGAGGACAAGGATGAGAAGACCACAGTACAACATGATCGTCGTGATTGAAACATGAAACGACAGTAGAAAAGAGAGAAGCGCATAAGATAATGGAACGAGACCGTTTGACGCGGCATTCACGACACTCATGACACGTCCCATCGTCTGTTCCGCACACTGAGACTGGATGAACGTAATGAAGCGAATATTGATGATCGAAGAAAGGACACCAAGTGATAACAGGATGATCAGGTACAACGAAATCTGCTGGACTTGACTAAGCAGGAAGAGAAGCAGACCTAATGCGCCAATCAATCGGACTGATGAAGTAAGCCCGTTTTCTTTCTTCTGCGTTAAACCACTCCAGAGCGCCCCTCCGAGCATTCCCATTTGATAAGCCCCTTGCATATAACTTAAATCCATCGCATCTCCTTGGAGCACATCATGAACGAGTAAGGGGATTCCGAGTAAGAGTGGTCCAAAGAAAAAGAAATTGACACAGATGACAAGAAAAAGTGTCTGCTTGAGTTGCTGAAGGTGAAAGACGTAATGTAGCCCTTCTTTTAGTTCAAAGAGAGCTGAATGCTGACGTGCTCGCTTGATCTTAGATTCACGAATACCATACGTGAAAAGGAGCGTCAGACAGAGTGTGCCGAAAATCACGAGAAAGACGTGCGAGTAAGAAGAATGGCTGAGGATGACTCCACCAAGAATCGGACCTGAAAAGAGGGCGATTTGATTAGATGTTTGAATCAGTGAATTGGCTTTAGTGAGTTGTTCTTTCGGAACGAGTGTAGGCAGTAAGGAAGCATTCGCCGGCGAAAAGAATGCATCCACACTACCGAATAGCAAGGCGAATACTAAAATCGTCAGCAATGTAAGCTGATCGGTATGAAGTAATGCGAGAAGACAGAGAATGAAACTGATCCGTAAAGCGCTCGAGATGCGCATGATCGTCGAACGTTTATAGCGATCGGATAGGACGCCACCGAATAACATGAGAAAAATACGGGGTAACAAGGTGACCATGAGGACGAATCCAAGATATGACGCCTGGTTTAGTGTATGGATGACATACCATTGTTCAACAAACAGATAGGTTGATAGGGAGAGGGCAGAGCACATACCGGACCCCCATAAAAATAAAAAAGATGGATTTTTAAACAGCGATTGTTGCGTATCCATTTCAACAGGCAGCATATGGCACCTCCGGTTTAGACGTCGTCATTCTCAAATAGTGGTTCATCAATTGCAAAGGCAGTCGTCATGATATAGAAGTGTTTTTTATCTTCTTCGTCTAGTGAAGGGGACCGTGTGAACTCGTCCAATAGAGCACGATATTTGGTAGAAAATTGCCGAAAATTGGCTTCAGACATCGTCAGTTCCTTTTGAAGCGATAAGCTCATCCAGTCTTCAACGTTTGAAGACACGGGAGAAAAAGCAGTAGTTGGAGCGGTGAGGACGCGTGTCTTTGCTCGGTCCAATACCTCAAGATACGACTGCCGGGTCGCTTCATTCGTCTCGACGAAGTTCAGTAGATGATCGGCAGGAATGTAGCCTCGAGCAATCGCTTGATAGTATTTCAATAGATTGCCGCCCTGTTCTTCCGTCCGGACGAGGCGAATCAAGTCATGCTTTTCAAGTTCTCGTACATGATAGAGGATCTTTGCGCGGGATAACGTCAGCAAGTGGGCTAACTGATGTACCGTATGTGGTTTTTCGACGAGAAACATGAGGATTTTTGTTCGTAACGGATCACTGATCACTTTTAACTGTTCATAGCTCTCTAATATGTGAATCGCTTTTTGTTCCATGCAATAATCTCCTTTTTAACCGGTTAATTTTTATTAACCGTAAAACAAAAGACTTCATTTGTAAACGGTTACAAATTTATGTGAGGGTGTTGGTAAAGAAGACACCATTTGTTTACATACAAAAAAACTGACTCCAGTGACATCTCGATCATCCTCCACTTTCTACTGGAAAGTAGGGGAAGAACGAGATGTTTGAAATCAGTCTCAGCTACTGTATGTGGTTCGAGGTGATTAGACCGTCGTCGTATCTTTCCATTCCTGCTCGATGAAAGCATCGCGACCAGAAGCAGCACGATCTTTTTTATAGTGTTCTGGATTTTTCTTATGGAAGTCTTGATGGTACTCTTCCGCCGGATAAAATTCAGAAGCGGCATCGATCCGCGTTACGATTGGTTGTTTGAAACGATTGCTTGCAGCAAGGGCGTCACGGGAAGCGATCGCTGCTTCATGCTGTGCATCCGTATGGTAGAAGATCGCTGGTGCGTACTGCGTGCCACGATCTTGGAATTGACCTTCTGCATCCGTTGGATCCGTTTGCGGCCAGTAGAGTTCGAGCAGACGCTCGTACGGGAACAGGCTCGGATCAAACGTGATTTGGACGACTTCGAGATGTCCCGTCGTTCCTGTTTTGACTTGTTCATACGTCGGGTTATCGACGTGTCCGCCCATGTAACCTGATACGATTCCCTCGATTCCTGGTAATTCTTCAAATGGTGTCACCATGCACCAAAAACATCCACCTGCAAATGTTGCTTTTTCCATCCGTCTCTTCCTCTCCGTGGGAAATTCCCATTGTATGTCTGACAGCGAGAAAAACGAAAACGACTCCTTCGCTTGGTTGCAAAAGGAGTCGCCGCTTTTTATCAACCAAAGCTTTCGCTTTGCTGGTCGTAGCACCTTGCTATGCGCAGGTTGCTGGGACGTCATCGATCCAGATCTCTCGGTCCACTCTTGATAAGGGTATATGAAGTTGATGTCATTCGTTATCATTGCTGTGATGATACCATTCACACAGAAATAAAGTCAATCCTTAGGTTTTAAGGCACGTAAAACGGTCGCTCCGAGTGTCTTCGCACCAATCAACAACGCTTGTTCGTTGATCTCGTACTGCGGATGATGCTGTGGATGATTGATGCGACCGTCCGTATATCCGGAGCCGGTAAAGAAGTAACTTCCCGGGACGTGTGTTAGATAATGTGCGAAGTCATCCGCCGCCATCATCGGTGTGAGTGACCGGACAGATGCTTCCGGTAAGAAAGAAGCAGCTTCCTGAACGAGTTTTGTCTCGTCCGGATGATTCCAGAGTGCCGGGTAACCCGTTGTGAAGTCGATCGAATAAGTAGCACCGATGCCGGCACACGTCGTTTTGGCGACAAGGTCGACTTCTTGTCGGAGCTGATGCCGCAGGGTTTCATTGAACGTCCGGATCTCCCCGACGATGCGTGCTTCACCCGTGACGATGTTCGGCGCCGTTCCTGCGTGGAAGCATCCGATTGCAAGAACAGCGGGTTCGAACGGATCGACCCGTCGACTGACAAGGTGTTGTAAGTTGCAGACGAGTTGTGCCCCAGCGACGAGCGCATCTTTTGTTTTGTGCGGTGCTTGCGCATGTCCACCTTGACCATGAACGATGATTTCGAATTCGTCGATCGCGCATAATGTATGTCCTTCCCGAAACCCAATCGTACCAACCGGTAAATCATTTTCGAGATGTGTCGCGAAAATCGCATCGACGCCCTCGAGGACGCCGGCTTCGATCATTTGGATGGCTCCGCCAGGAAAGACCTCTTCTCCATGCTGATGAATGATTCGAATCGTTCCTTGCAATTGATCACGTAGCGGATAGAGCGTAGCAGCAAGGGCCATCACCATCGCCGTATGTCCATCGTGTCCACAGGCATGCATGACACCGGGATGGATCGACCGGAAGGAAAGCGTCGTCTCTTCTTGAAGTGGTAAAGCATCAAAATCTGCACGGACCGCAATCGTCGAACCAGGTTGTTTGCCTTCGATCGTTGCGACGACACCACGACCTCCGACGGCTGTTTGATAAGGAATGCCCTGTTTCGCGTAAAAGGTAGCAATTCGTTCTGGTGTGCGGACTTCCTGGAAAGAGAGTTCCGGATGTCGATGAAAATCACGACGTAACGCGATCATCGTCGGTTCGAATTGTTCAAGTGCTTCAAAAAGTTGAGTTTGCATCTTCAAGCTCCTTTGACGTGTGTCTTTTCGTGAAAAGGGGTACAGATACAGGTAATCACGAAAGGGGATAATGAAACATGGGAGAAATCGTCGTCAACGCTGTACTTACAATCAAAGCAGGACTTGCGGATCAAGTCTTCCCGATTCTACAAACGGTCTATCATGCCGCACAAAAAGAAGAAGGATGCTTACGTTATTCCTTGCACCAATCGATTGAGGATGAGCATCAATTCATGCTGTATGAAGTGTATCGGGACGAAGAAGCACTTGAAGCGCATATCGCATCCGATCACTATAAAGCCTACCGTGAACAGATTGAGTTGTACTTGATGGATCGACAAGTGACGAAATACGTCGAGATGACATTCTGACGTGTTGCGATAAGAAGAGACGAATCCGTCGATTTCGACGGATTCGTCTTTTTTATTACATCGATTTGAAGCCGAGGAAATGCTCTTGCCAACGCGGTTCATAAATCGAATTAATTTGAAGCTGTGAACCACCCGCATGGATGAAGTGTTCGCTATCGAGCATGATTCCGATATGCGATGGACCATCCGTGTAGGTGTTCTGGAAGAATACGATATCTGAGCGTTTACCACTCGAGATACTCGTCCGGCGATTCGTAAAGAAAGCACCGTACCAGTAGCCGCGAACGTTCGTCCGACCACCGTATTTTCCAGCCTTATTTGTCGCGTAGTGAATCAAACCGGAACAATCGAAGCCACCGTTCACGGCATTTTGCGACCCCCATGTGTAAGGTGTACCGATATGTTGGACGGCTGCTTGAATCAGCTTTTCACCGCGCGTGTTATTCTTTTTAATGACCCGTTTATCGGACGTAATCGTCACAGCTGAGACCGGAAGATAGACGGGTGTCCAGCCTGACTGGATGACATAGAAGTTTCCGACCCGGTGACGCGGATAAACACGTTTGCCTTGCTCAACGAGTCCGCTGCCTTTTGGACTGGTTGGACTCGAAAAGAAGGATGTCGTCTGTTTGACGGTATAGATTTTCGTTCGATTGATTGCTTTTTGTGTCAGTTTCATATCGGGTTTGCTCGTGCTGATATAAGGGTTGAGGACGTAACCCGTTTGACCGCTGGCTAAGCGAACTTGCCAAAAATCATCATCAATTGATTTCAGACCAATCAATTTTGTCCCTTTTTTCAAATAGGCAGCTGGCCGACTGTAAGCGACGTCAGCAGAGAAGAGTGGCGTTTGGTCCAGATGGACATAAAACGTTGTCCCTTTTTTCGCTTTTGCTGTTGGTTTATTTAGTCCGATCCGACTCGAATCGACGAAACCAAAGATATTGTTATATTTGACACGTGTAAAATAACCGCTTTTTCCATAGATGGTGATCGATTTTCCTTTTTTCAACGTGCCGATTTTTTTACCCGACAGTTTTGCCTGTGACCGAATGACGACGTCGTCCTCTGTCACGTAACGTTGACCGGTAACGTCATACAGATCCGGCTTTTTCGTGACGAGATCACTCGTCTTGACGTAACCATAGACCGTCCCTTTTTTTAATCGTGTGTAACTACCGCTCGTGCCGTAAATCGTTAGTTTGTCAGCTCGTTTGACAGAATACATCATTTTACTTTTCGTTGAAGCAGACGTATAGACGGACAAGTTGCGTTTGGCGTACCGTGTTCCGGTTGCGGTGTATACTTTTTCACTACCAAGATCAGCTGTTTTAACGTAGGCATGGACTCCGCGGAAAATAATTCGACTGTAGACGCCACTTTTACCGTAGATCGTTAATAAAGTATTTGTTTTTTGTTGATCGATTATGGAGCCGGAAGCATTCGGTGCATTATAGATCGGTGTAGCGCGCTGAACATAGAGGCGTGCGGTCTTTGGATAGTATTTCAACGTACCGAGATGTGCCGTCAATACATAGGCATACTCGTCGTTTCGTTTGATTCGTGTAAATGAACCCTCGACGCCGTACGTCTGAAGAGAAGTATTCACAGGAAGCGATTGTACGACTTCTCCTTTCGTAGTCGCAGTGGCATAGACCGTCGTCTGCTGTTGGACGTAACGCACTCCTGTTTCTGGATGGCTCACGACCTGCGTATCAGCTAAATCAGTCGTCAATACGAAGGCGTAACCGGTCTTAGTCGCCACACGTGTAAAAGTACCCGTCGTCCCGAACGTTTCGAATGCTTGATTTTGAGTGACGGCAGTCTTCGCGCTCGTCGTCTTCGGCTCAACGAAAAGAGAAGTCGCTCGTTTGGCATAACGCGTCCCAACCAATTTCGGAAGTTGCTCGAGTTGTGTCGTTGATACATAGACGTATTGCTCGTTCCATTTCAGACGCGTGAACGTGTCGAAGGTGCCGTATGTATCGATTCGCTGATAAGCGGGAAGTGTCGTCACGACGGTGGGATCAAATGGTGAAGCAACTAATGAGAGTGGACTTTTCGACATCAGCGTTGCTTGTTTTTGAAAAACAGGTGCTGTTTGCGTTAACGCGTTTGTTGCGACATAAGCAGTACCTTCTTGCCAACTGACACGAGTGAAGTCACCGTCCGTACCGAGTGTCTTGAATGTCGTTCCCGCTGGTAGTTGTTGGATGACCGTTGTGGAATCAGCCGTTTGTAGCAACGCAGCATCCTCTTTCAAATAAGCCGTCCCGGTTGTCTCGGTGACTGTTTGTGTTTCTGCTGTCGGTTGAACAGGTGGCGATTCAGCAAAAGCGGGTGCGGGTAAAACCGAGCTCAACATTAACGTTGCGGCAAGTCCAGCAACATGAGCAGTCCATTTTTTCATCAAGAGGTTCACTCCAATTCTTAAAATTTGTCATTATGAATAGTGTAGCATGCGCTTGTTTAAAAATTGATAAAAATCAAAAAAATAGGAGGTTGTTCATGAAAAAACGGTATGCCTCGGCACACCGTTTGAAGTCATATGTTAGTTATCTTGTTCGTGATCCACTTGCCATTCCCAGTCGAGCATGCCGTAAATCAAGGAATCACGCCAGTGGTCTTCGAGATAGACCGTCTCGCGAAGCTGTCCTTCCTTCGTCATGCCGACCTTTTGCAAGACACGTTCGGAAGCGACGTTTCGTGGGTCACACGTTGCCGTGATTCGGTGTAGTTCTAGTTTTTCGAAACCGAATTGGAGAAGGAAAGAGGCGATTGACGTCGCGTATCCGTTCCCCCATTCATCAGGCGAGAGGACGTATCCGATTTCGGCGATTTTATTCTCAACGTCTGTGATGACGAGTTCACCGGCACCGATGACGACGTCACTTGGAAACGTCACGGCAAAGACATAACGACGTCTTGGTGTCTCGAGTTCACTTTCAAGCGCATCGTGTAGGAATTGTTTCGTATCCGTTTCGGTATTCGGTCCCCATGACTGGAATTGACTGACGATGGGTTGTGAGGCATAGGCGTGAACCGCTTCTACATCTTCTGGTGCAAAACGACGAATCCGAAGTTGATCATTGATTTTATAACGCATGCAGCATCCTCCTCATTCAGATGAAGTCACTTTGATTCTATTTGACAGATGGGGAACAGATTCCTGTTTGACATAGGAAAAAGGGCATGCTAGGGTGGTTGTATCGAATGGAATAGGGAGTATCCTCTAGGGTTCCGTACGGCTGGACCGAGGGAGGAACATGGACGTTTGTCCATGCAACGGAGGGATAAAAGCCCGGGAGTAAAGCGAATCGTCTCGCTTGCTCCCGGGCTTTTTCATTTGAATTTACCTATTAGGAGGCAATTATTATGGCAAAGTATTGGATTGGCATCATCGTCGCAGCGTGTTTTGAAGTGGGCTGGGTCATTGGATTAAAACATGCGGCAACACCACTTGAGTGGGCTGCAACGATCGTCTGTATCATCGTTAGCTTTACCGTGCTAATTAAAGCGAGTAACCATTTACCAGTCGGAACGGTCTATGCTGTCTTCGTCGGTCTCGGAACAGCAGGAACGGTCGTGACGGACATCGTGTTATTCGATCAAGCCGCTTCCGTGATGAAATTAGCATTGATCGCTGTCTTACTCGTCGGCGTCATCGGTCTGAAGTTAGTCAGTGGAGAGGAGAAATCAGCATGAGTTGGATTTATTTAATCATTGCCGGAATCTTTGAGATGTTTGGTGTCGTCTTGATCAATACGTTCAATCAAAATAAGAATGCGAAGAATTTACTGTTGATGGGAACAGGATTCGGACTCAGTTTCTTATTTTTGACACTTGCGATGAATGGTTTACCGATGGGAACGGCGTATGCGGTATGGACGGGAATCGGAGCAGCGGGCGGTGCGATCCTCAGCATGGTGCTCTATAACGAATCAAAAGACTGGAAGCGACTGGTTTGTATAGGTCTTGTCTTAAGTGCGACGATTGGTCTGAAACTTGTCGGCGAATGATCGTTTACATGTCAAACAGATGACGTTTTAATGGAACGCATGTTTTTTGGCATATTTTAACGCAAAAGAGGAAATACTCCTTATAGAAGTCACGCATGACAAATCGTGTCGATAAGGGGAGAACATCCATGAAAACGAAACAATATATCGGAACATTCTATTCAGAAGAAGAATTGATCTCAAAAATGGACGAATTGCACATTCAAGGGCATCGGGAGGAAGACTTCTACGTCATCGTCAAAGAGAAGTCGAACATCGCACTCGTTCGTAGCCAAATGGATGCCGAAATCGCGACGACGAAACCGTCTTGGATTGATCGAATTCGCGGGAACAAAGGACGCGATCAAGAAGTCGATGATTTGTTTGGGTCACTTGATCTATCAGACAATGAAATCGAACAACGCAAAACGGAAGTCGAAGGTGGGGGCTTCGTTCTGTTACTTGAAGTCCAAGACATCCAGTTCGATCCACATTTAAATACAGATAATACGCATCCTGATGTTAAAGTTCGCTATGGTAGTGGCGAAGAGACGCATACGTCATCAGATGCGAATTCCAATGCACAGCTCGGCTCCGGTAATCCGCTTGATGTTGATAAAGATTCGAAGGAAGAGCATGCGGAAATTGATTTGCACCGTGCCGGTACGGACAAGATGCCGCAAGACGAGCAGGCAATCGATCACGCGAAAAAACTCGACGGGAACCGAGAACCGGATATTGCAATGCGTCGGGATGACGATTTCCGACGTCCGGAAACAGAACGCGAGGAAAAAGAACATGATGCAACGCAAGACGGCGAAGAAAGTCGTCAATCGAAACATCAATCGGATGACATCGCCAAGCAAGATCATGGAAATAATTTAGACCGCTAAAATAATCGATTGGAATCACGCATCAGGGTCATCATCAAAGAAGGTACTTTCCGGATCAATTCCGAAAGGTACCTTCTTTTTGTATGGAGATTAAACGAGAATCGTCTCGTCTTATTTATGATCCGGATTTGATCCTGTACGCACGTTGGCGTTCAATTGATCGATGGCTTGCATATCAGCGTCTGACAAGCTGAAGTCGAAGACATCAAGATTTTCGCGAATGCGGCTTGGCGTGACGGATTTCGGAATCGCGACGATATCGTGTTGCAAGTGCCAACGGAGGACGACTTGAGCCGGCGTTTTCTGATGACGATTCGCGATATCGACGATGACCGGATGCGTCAACGCGTCGCGTCCTTTCATCAACGGACTCCAAGCTTCAACGACGATACCGTGCTTGCGGCAAAAGTCTCGGATCGCTTCTTGGCTAAGGAACGGATGGAGTTCAATCTGATTGACGGCAGGAACGATCGATCCTTCGGCTAAAATTCGTTCCAAGTGCGGAATATGGAAGTTCGAAACACCGATAGCACGCGTCTTCCCTTCGGCATAGAGATGTTCGAGCGCCCGCCATGTCTCGACATAACGATCTTCTTTTGGCATCGGCCAATGAATCAGATACAAGTCAACATAATCGACACCAAGCTTTTGTAGACTCGTCTCGAAAGCGGCAAGTGTCTCTTCGTAGCCGTGATCGGAATTCCAGACTTTCGTCGTCAGAAAGATCTCTTCTCGGGGAATGCCGGAGTCACGCAGTGCGCGACCGACACCTTCTTCATTCTCGTAAATCATCGCCGTATCGATCGAACGATACCCGGCGCGGAGTGCTTCGCTGACCGCTTCATATACTTCTTCTTCCGGTACTTTAAAGACACCATATCCGAGTTGGGGCATGCTGATACCGTTGTTTAACGTAATCTGTTGCATCGATTCATCGACTCCTTTTTAGTAAATTCTTCTCTTTTCTAGTGTACGCGCTCCTCTTATAAAAATCGAATGATTGCCGAAGCGGGTTCTTTTGCGTATACTGAGCGATAACAAATATTAGGAGGCGATTCTGTGATTCGACAAGCTGTTTTGCAATACATACATGAGGAAAACGCGCTCGATCAACTCAAAGAAGTGATAGGTAATCGTTCAGCAGTCCTGATTCATGGACGTCAAGCCTATGAAGCAGCCGCTTTTGCTTTACCAGCATTACCACGTCTTTTATTTGAAGGGCATTGTACGGATCAACAGGTGGAAGCTTTCAAACAGGTATGTGCTCCATACGATGTGATTCTCGCGCTCGGAGGTGGGAGTGTCATCGATACGGCAAAACAGGTCGCGTTTCAATTACAACGCCCGGTCATCGTCATTCCGACGATCGTCTCGAACTGTGCTCCGTGGACTCCGCTCAGTGTCATGTATAACGAAGAGGGACAGTACATCCGATTTGATACGTTCCCCGTCGTGATTGAAGCCCTTTTACTCGATCATCGGATCATCGCAGCAAGTCCGTATGCTTATTTTGTAGCGGGACTCGTCGATACGCTAGCGAAGTGGTATGAAGCACGTGCCTTAAGCGGATCATCGGCTGAAAATCCCATCATTGAGATGGCGCTTCGGACAGCTGAACGTTGTAAGGATCTTATCTTGTCGACGAATATAACGGAAACGCGTTTTCGTGAGTATCCCGTTGAAATCCAACATCTCGTCGAAACCGTCATTCCGTTAGCCGGAAGCATTGGTGGTTTTGGTGACGCGGCGACGCGTGGTGCAATCGGACACGCAGTGCATAACGCGTTATCACCTCATCCAGAAACGCATGCGTTTTTACACGGGAGTAAGGTCGGTTACGGACTACTCGTTCAGGAGAAGTTACTCGGACATGATGACGATTATGCAGAGTTGCGTGACTATCTTCTTGTACAAGAACAGCCGACGACACTCGCAGACTTCGCATTATCGCTCGATGTCGTCGAAGCACTTGCTTTACGGACATCAAAAGAGGAACTGTGTCGTCTGTTGCGTCCGATTGTATCAACAGAACAATTAGTCGATGCTATCACACGGAACGAGACGGTTTCCGTTTCGACGACTTAACATAAAGATACGCACATGGACCGAATCATCAGACGGTCCATGTGCGTATTTTTATTGTGCTTTCGCAAAACGAGCGTAAGGAGCAGGGCGACCGAGTAGGTATCCTTGACCAAGATCAAAGCCGAGTTCGCGGCAAAGATCGAGTTCTTCTTGCCGTTCGATACCTTCCGCTAAGATTTGAATCCCCATTTCTCGTGTCAGATGGCGGGCTTTTCGTAAAAAGGCTTCGTTTTCTGAGTTTGTATCGCAGTGATCGATGAAGGAACGATCGATTTTAATATAATCCGGTTGAAGCAAGGACAACATATCGAGTGTCGAGAAACCAGCGCCAACATCGTCCAGTGCTACTTGAATACCTTGCTTTTTATACTGTTCGAAGACGTGTTTCAAATGGTTGACGTCTTCAATTTTTTCCGTTTCGACGACTTCGAAGACGAGCCGACTCGGATCGACTTGATAACGTTCGACGATCTCAAACGTATGGCGCAGGCAATACTCCGGATTATAGATCGTCGAAGGAAGGAAGTTGATGAACGTTTTTGCTGTGCCACCAATATGGTGCGTCGCACGGATGGCTTCTTCACGCGCTCGTTGATCGAGACGGGAATGAAGTCCCATCTTCGAGGCCGTTGAAAACAGGACACCTGGTGAAATCGGCGTATTGTCATCAGCTGCTCGTAGCAAGGCTTCGTTCGCGACGAGCACGTTACGCTGGATATCATAAATCGGTTGTAGGTGGCTCGTCATGACCCCATGCTGGATGAAATCAATCGCAGATCGATGCTTCAGTTGTTCTAGAAGCGCTGAAGCTAGGATAGGTGCTGTCACGTAACGCGATTGTGTGGCGCGACACGACACTGGATAATCCGCTACACGTAAGAGCGATGTCAATAACTGTTCGAGCTGTTCGAACGATTGATAGGAATAGATTTCTGGCGTTGGTGATTGAATATGGAGTGCTCCCGCTTCAACGAAACGGATCGATGTCGTACATTCGGCGCAAGGATGCCACATAAAGGGATGTCCACCTCTCAGTACATCAAAAAAAGATGTATTTATTAAATTGGTTAAATTCTTTACCCTGAACAAAAAAGAAATTAAACCTGTTATTCATAATCATTGACCTCATACAAAAAAAGAAGGAACGACGGACACATTTCCGTACGTTCTCTTCTCTATCGGTCACATTCTTTCATTGTGAAGTGTAAACAAACCAGAAAGCGAGATGCAAGATAGCGGCTATTGGAACGAGCCATTGGAACTTCGCTTTCCGTGTCTTGTGCCGGACTGTGTACATACCAATCCAAGAACCGAGCGCACCACCGAGGAAAGCAATCGTCAATAGTGTTGCTTCGGGTGTCCGGTAAGCATGTTGTTGCGCTCGACGTTTATCCTGCCACATCGAGACAAATCCGATGAGTGTCAGGAGGAGGTAATACCCTAAGATGATCCTCATGAAAAAACGACTCCTTTTCTACCGTTCGGCACCACCACCGCCAGAACTTCCGCCACCACCACGACTGCCACCATTTCCACCGCCACCACGCATGATCGCGGAGAAGATGTTCAAAATCGCGAAGAAGAACATACCACCGGTGAACTTCATATCGAGGAACAATAAGATCAGTAATCCAGCACCGATCAGAATCTTCGTCCAAAGCGGAAGTCCGTCGTCATTTTGTGTTTTCGGAGGATCCTGTGACTCAAGCGACTGATCCTTTGAAATGACACTGACGACCGCTTTATATGTTTCAGACGCTGCTTTCCCATACTCACCGTTCTCTTTATAGGGAACAGCATATTGATCGAGAATACGTCCGGCTGTGATGTCTGTCAAAATCCCTTCGAGTTTATACCCAACCTCGATCCGAAATTGGCGATCCTTTTCGTTTGGAGCGACGACGACAAGAACACCATTGTCTTTTCCTTCTTGACCAATGCCTTGGCGCCGGAACGTTTCATTGGCGTAAGAGCTTAAATCCTGTCCCTTTAGATCGGGAACCGTCTTGAGGACGACTTGTGCCGTCGTATATTGTTCGAGTTCCTGACCGAGTTGCGCGAGTTCGGCTTCTTCCGAAGGGGTGAGCAGCTGAGCATCATCCTGAATGAAGAAGGCTGCTCCCGTCCGTTCTGAAACGGCACTAGCTGTTGGAACGAAGAGGAAGAAGACGAGGAACGCGCTCAATAGAAGTCGCGTCCACCGCCGAATCATTTCGAATCACTGTTAAAGTCGACGGTCGGATTTTCCCGGTCGCTGTCTGAAATCTCGTAATATGGTTTTTTCTCGAATCCGAAGGCGGATGCGTAGAGTGTCGTTGGGAAGCTCCGACGTTTTTTGTTATAGAGGGTTACAGCATCGTTGTAATCTTTGCGGGCGATCCCGAGACGATTTTCTGTTCCTTCCAGCGTATCCATCAAAGATTGGAACCGTTCGCTTGATTTTAGTTCAGGATAAGTCGTCTGCAAGGCAATCAATCCGCGAAGCGAAGACGTGACTTGTTGGTCGGCTTCGATCCGTTGTTCGGTTGACGCAGCACGCGCAAGACCAGCTTGGGCTTCTGCGACTTTTCCATATACTTTTTCTTCTTGACCCGCGACACCTTTGACAGTTTCAACGAGATTCGGAATCAAATCCGCACGACGCTTGATTTGGTTGTCGACTTGCGACCATTTATTCGATACATCTTCTTCTACATTGACGAGGCTATTGTATTGTCCGATTGCTAAAAAGGCAATCACGGCAACAATAACGACTCCGATGATGATTGGGAGTTTTGATGTACTCCGACTTCTGCGTGCCATGTGGCATTCACTCCTTTAATTATGTCTCATCCCTATATACCCTTAAGCGACTGAATTAGTTTCAAAAAAATGAAAAACCGTCAGCTAAAATAGCTAACGGTTTGAACTTACATGTAGACGATGACAGCTAAGACAGCCGCTAAGACAAGACGGTAGATGGCGAACGGAACGAGTTTGATCTTGTTGATCAGCTTCAAGAAGAAGCGAATCGATAAGAGGGCAAACACGAACGACGCAACGAAACCGACAGCATAGAATGCGAAGTGGTTCGGTTGAATGTTCTCCCAGTTCTTAACGAGCGAAAGGAAACTAGCACCGAACATAATCGGTACAGCCATGATGAACGTAAAGTCAGCTGCCGTCCGGTGATTCATCCCGAGGAAGACCCCTCCGGAAATCGTTGAACCAGAACGAGAGAAGCCAGGCCAAAGGGAAATACATTGGAACAGACCGACGAGTGCTGCTTGGCGATATGTAATCTGATCAAGCGATGTCGTTTTTGGTTCCTTTGGTCCGAATTTATCGGCTGCAATCATCAAGAGGGCACCGACTGCAAGACCGATGATGACCGTCTCAATCGAGAAGAGGTTCTCATCGATGAAATCTTCGAATAACAATCCGAGAACAGCTGCTGGTAGAAGACCGATCAAGACGTGCCGTAGTTTTAACTTGTGTGTCCCTGCTGCGTCATGTTCGCCTTCAATCTTATACAAACCGATCAAGCTGAAGAGGCGTTTCCAAAAGACGACGACGACCGCAAGAATCGATCCGAGCTGAATGACGATTTTAAAGGTGTTCGCCGAATATTTACCGAGAAAATCGGTAGTTTGCAACCACATGTCATCGACGATGATCATGTGACCCGTGGAAGAGACCGGTGCAAATTCCGTCATCCCTTCGACGAAACCGAGTAAGAGCGCTTTTAAAAGTTCAATGATTGTCATGGTAATCTCCTTCTATACGATGTGCTAGTTAAAAACATATCATGTTTTATTCTTGTGAGATAGAACTAATCGGAATATCGGGCGCAGGTCTGAGAAAGTATGATGCGCTTCAGACGAAACCCGATGCCTAGATTCGTTTGAATAAGAGTGAGCAGTTATCTAGATTCCATAGGATATGACTAAGACACTCCGTCGTGTCCATTCACATTGAGATAGTTATGAGAGATAGGGAAATTTTTCTGTTAGGACACAAGGTCAGAAAAACTTCAAATCGATTGGTTTTGCTAGAATGCGCCTGAATCTACAAACAGAAAAACGAGCAGAAGACGGTATCATCCACTGCTCGTTTTGCAACGGCTTCATCCTAAAGCGACGTCAAGAATCATCATGACCGTAAAACCGATCATCAAACCAAGCGTTGCTAAATCGGATCCGTTTTCTGCTTGTGATTCCGGAATCAATTCTTCGACGACGACGAAAATCATCGCTCCGGCAGCAAACGATAACGCATACGGGAGGAGCGGTTGAACGAAGAAGACCGCGGCTGCTCCGACCATCGCGGCAATCGGTTCGACGATCGCTGACAATTGACCGTAATGGAAGGCGCGCCGGCGCGACATCCCTTCACCGCGTAATGGAATCGATAGGGCAGCTCCTTCCGGCATGTTTTGAATCCCAATCCCGAGTGCGAGCGTCAAAGCACCGGCGACGGTCGCTCCGTCCATGTTCAAGGCAGCGGCGCCAAAAGCGACACCAATCGCAAGACCTTCGGGAATATTGTGCAACGTGATCGCAAGAAATAGTAACGTCGTTTTCTTGAGTCCTGTCGAAGGACCTTCCGCTGTCTCGAGTGGTGCAGATAAGTGCAAATGCGGCGTAACGAAGTCGAGGAGACGGACGAAAAATCCACCAGCGAGAAAACCGATGGCGGCAGGAATCCAGGCGATTCCTCCATCCTGCTCCGTGAACTCGATCGCAGGAGCAAGCAGCGACCAAAACGACGCGGCAATCATGACGCCGGCAGCAAAACCGAGCATCATGTTCATGACGCGTTTTTCAATCGTCGTAAAGACAAAGACGAGTGCCGCACCAAGTGCGGTTAACCCCCACGTCATCATTCCGGCAAGCAGTGCTTGCACGACGACGGGGAGAGAAGTAAACCAATCCAACATGACTATTCCTTCTTTCCGGGCACGATTTAAAGCATCCATCTGTATGAGAGCTTACCCGTTTTCGATCCGGACGATTCGTGTGAAGGGAATTTCAATGACTTCACGTCCGCGCAGAAAGAGAACGGAACGTTCGGGTTCTAATCGTTCGACGAAACCGACGACCGTCACGTAGCTACTTTCCTTATAATACGTGATTTCAAGTTCGTTTCCTTCTATTAAAGCTTCTTGAAGCAGAAAGTGCCATGATTCTTGCAACTGTTCATCAATTTCAGGCAAGTCGAGCTGATGCATCTGGACATAGTATTCCCGCAGCAATTGCAAATGTTCCGGCATGAGAAAAGGAATCCATTTTAAATTTCCCCGATCACGATACGCTGTCATGAAGATCACCTCCCGGATGACCGCCGACAAAACGAAGGCGACGTTTGGCGACACTCGTATCAAGAAACGAGACAGCGAGGCGAATCGTTCCTTTTCCGTAGCGGAGGTTAACGACATCCATTGCTTTTAATAACCGTCGCCGTTTCCAGAGCCGCGCATTATCCTCGAACAAAGACAACTGTAAGGTGCCTTGATCGGCAGTCAAATGCCCCACTGCAACGGATAAAAATCGAACAGGTTCCCCATCGAGCCAATTCGGTTCGAACAATTGTAAGACGTGACGCAGAATGATGCGTTCATCGGATGTCGGGTAAGGCAACCGCACTTGACGGGAGAAGCCACTTCGGACGACGTTTCGAGAATAACGGACACCGATGTGAACGGTCCAGCCGACTTGATTCGAAAAGCGGCAACGTGCGGCGACATCCTGCACCAGTTCATTGAGCACATTCCGGATGCGTTCGAACTGATAATAGTCCTGCATTAAGGTCACACCGTGTCCAATCGTCCGTTGAGGAGCTTTCTCGAACAGATGACGAGGCGCAAGAAGTGTCGGTGACGCGTCAAGACCCCAAGCGTGGTGCCATAGTTCGGCACCGATGACACCGAATCGTTCGTGCAACTCTTCGACAGGGCGCATGGCAAGATCACCGATTGTTTCAATCCCCATCATCTGCAGATGTTGTTCCATGCGGTGTCCGACTCCCCACATCTTCCGAATCGGAAAGTCATGAAGACGTCGTGCGACATCAGCATATCCACATCGCGCGATGCCTTCTTTTTTCCCGATTAAATCAAGCGTCAGTTTCGCGATGACGTTATTTGGACCAATCCCGATCCGGACGTGGATGCCGGTCTGTTTCAGGATTGCTTCTTTAATTTTGAGGGCAGCTTGCAGGTCGGAACCAAATAGGCGATCGGTTCCGGTCATGTCAATGAAACTTTCATCAATCGAATAGACGCGGATGGCTTCAGGTGGGGCGAATTGGTGCAGGACATCCAGGACACGAATCGACGTCTTCATATAAGCGAGCATACGTGGTTCGACGAGTTGAATCGTACGACGAACAGCGTATGGCAATTGCTCGATTTCGTACAGTCGACCGGCTGTCTTGATTCCTAGTGCTTTTAAGGCAGGGGTGGCAGCGAGAATGACGGATCCGCTTCGTTTTAAATCGGAGACGACCGCCAGGCGTGTCGTCAAGGGAGGAAGATTGCGATACTGGCATTCACAGCTGGCGTAGAAGGACACACTGTCGACGCAAAAAATACGTTTATCTTGTGGTAAAACGACGGAAGGAAACATCTGAATCACTCCTTTACATAAAAGAACGTATGTTCTTATTTTGATTTTCCTTGACTATAGCATGGTCTCAAAGTGTCTCAAAATAAAAACTGTTGAAAAAAGGGGAATTCGAACGATTTCTCCTCATATAAAAGGAGTTTGGTACACTAAGGGAGAGAAAAAAGGGGGAACCTTCATTGAAAGAGACCGTTATCCGATTACCAGAATTACCGAAGACGCTTCAGCCAGAGACGTTCGATCAAGTCGAAATCGATGACCCGTATCTAAAAGGAGCGCGTTATGAGAAAGAGTCGATGCCGAGTGAACTGACAGAACGCATCGATGCCTATCAAGTGTGTTTTCAAAATGTCTCGTTCGCGAATCTGACCTTTGACCGTGGTTCGTTCGAAGATATTCGTTTTGAGCAATGCGACTTAACGGGATGTCACTTCCAAGAAACTCGTTTTCACCGTGTGTCCTTCGTCGGATGCCGGATGACGGGCATCCAGTTTGAAGATTGTACGCTTGACCATTTAACGATTCAGGAAGGGCTTGCGGATTACGCACAGTTCATTCGCAGTACGGTCCGTCATCAACACTGGAGCGAAACGACGATGAAAGAAGCACAGTTCTTCGAAGTGAAGCCGACCCATTGGAAACTCGAAGCGGTCCGGCTTACAGATAGCCAATGGATTGAAACACCGTTAAAAGGTCTCGACCTCCGGCAGACGGAACTCTCTGGTATTACGATCGATCCGCGATTTTTACCAGGCGCTGTCATTACGGAAGAGCAAGCAGTCGCCTTTGCTCGCTTGTTAGGTCTTGTCATCCCATAACAAAAAGAAGTCCTGCTTTCGATTGTTACTCGAAAAGCAGGACTTCTTTTTAATGAAGGTTACTGTTCTTAAAATGACATCGTTTCGCCATCCTCTGGAATCAGGAAATGGGCAGAAAGGTGGAAGGCGGCTAAAAAGTCAGCAATCATATCACGTCGCAAGAGACAGTGGTTGACGGACTCGAGGTGCGAGACGATGATCGTCGCTTCCGCCGCCGCTTCGTGTACGGCAAGGAGATCACGCTGTGACATCGTGATCGGCTCTCCGGTCAAGAACTGGGCGGCGCCACTGTTGACGACGATGATATCGGGCGTATGTTGTTCGATCGCATGCGCGACCTCGTCACACCAGATCGTATCACCTGCGATATAAAGTGTCGGTTCGTCCGGATGGGTGAGGACGAGCCCAGACACACGTCCCATCCGTTCGCCGATTTCACCGACACCATGCTGTCCACCTGTTCGATGGACCTGGATATCACCGATCGTTACACCGGAATCGAAGGAAGAGACGTTCGTGAAGCCGGCTTCTCGGATTTGCTGCGCGTCTTCTTGCTGCGCATAGAGTGGCAAATGCTTGGGTAGAAGTTGTTTTGCAGCATCGTCGAAATGATCGGCATGCAGATGCGTGACGAAGATCGCGTCAGGATCGAGCAGTGTCTTGACATCGACCGGTAAGTCGACGAGTGGATTGGCGACGGCATTTGGTGTTTGACCGAAGGGAGGCAAGCTGCCTTTTTCGCCGAGGAACGGATCAATTAGTAAGACTTGATTGGCATACGTGACAACGAGTGTTGCATTACGAATTTGTTGAATATCCATTAGGTTCATCCTCTCTCAATGACTCGGATTGACTATTCCCTGTCTGGCATTCAATGAATCCTATCGCAAGCGTTTCTCCATCGCCATGACGTCGACATATTCACCGTTCAACTGTCCTTGCTCCTTAAACGTTCCGACGATCCGGAACCCGGAGCGGATATAGAGTTTTTGTCCGATTTTATTGAATGGGAAGGTGAAGAGGATGAGTTTATGCATCTGATGGTTACGGGCGTGTTGCTCAGCCGTTTCAAGCAAACGTGTGCCAATCCCTTGTCCACGATGAGTCCGGGTGATATAAACCGAAATCTCACCGACGGATGCGTAGACAGGACGCGGATTATACGGATCGAGAGAAATGAAGCCGAGGACACCTGTGTCATCTTCAGCGACATAACCGGCATATCGATCGGTGCGTTCCGCATACCACTGGGTCATGAAGGATAAGTCCTTTTGGTCGGTCTCAAGCGTTGCGATCCGATCTTCGATGCCTTCGTTATAGATGGCGAGAATCGCTGGTAAGTCGTGTTCCGTTACGGGACGAATATGCATGACGCTCACTTCCTCA
Source organism: Exiguobacterium sp. LL15 (assembly GCF_024436095.1). Lineage (NCBI taxonomy): Bacteria > Bacillati > Bacillota > Bacilli > Caryophanales > Exiguobacterium > Exiguobacterium sp. LL15. The sequence goes on from NZ_JANFNX010000002.1 coordinate 299,038, forward strand.
TCGCTTTTCCTTCATTATATCGGTTACGTATCAATGTAGTGATATGTTTGTGCGATAAGAAAAAGCGGCGATTCCCTTCCTAATAGAAGAAAGTCGCCGCTTTTATCGTTCTTAAGAGACCGTTGACGTCTCGTTTTCATAAATCGGAACCCAGCCGTCTGTCGTGACGAAGATTCGGACGGCGACGACTTTACGATCGTCTTGAAGCGTAAAGTAGTGGCGTGTGTTAACAGGAACGGAAATCAAATCACCAGGATTGAGTTCGATGTTATAGTAGCCTACCTCTTCGTCTTTGATCGCGAAGACGCCATGACCACTGACGATGAAACGAACTTCATCATCCGTATGGTGATGTTCTTTCTGGAAGTTGACGAGCAACTCATCAAGGTTCGGTGTCGTATCCGAAAGTGAGATGATATCAGCTGTCTGATACCCACGACGTTCTGATACGTCTTTGATTTCGGGAGCGAACGTATCGAGAATCGTTTGTTTGTCTGCATCCGTCAGTGTGAAGTTCTCAACGAGAGGCGCTGGAAGTTTCGAAACGTCCCATTGTTCGTAAAGAACGCCGCGTGACGCAAGGAAGTCAGCGACTTCCGTTTGATCCGTATACCGTGTGTTTGTTTCTTGGAATAAGACTGTTGCCATGAGATGATTCCTCCTTTTAATGAATGGATTGACGGCATGATTGCAACGTCAACGTGTAATTGAATAAAAACTCGAAGGCTTCGAGGTGTTTCTTTGCTTCAAAGGCGGTCGGTGCCCAGACCGTGATTCCGTGATTGCGGATCAGGACGGCACCACTGTCTGCTGTGACATGAGGTGCAAAAGCAGCGGCAAGCGTCGGAATGTCCGCATGATTCGGAATGATCGGTACCGTGACCGTCGCATCCTCTTCCCAGTGTCCAAGTGCCTTGATGATTTCTTGACCGGAAAAGGTGATGCTGCCTTGATCGCCATAGAGTTCCGAAATCACATTGTTCGCAATCGTATGGACATGCAGGGAACAACCGGCGTCCGTTCGATTGAACACTTCGACATGGAGCAATGTCTCAGCAGAAGGACGCCCGGATTGCTCACCGATCAATTGACCGGTCGCATCGACATGAACGAAGTCGTCAGGAGTCGTCTGCCGTTTATCTTTTCCGCTTGCCGTCACAAGGAATTCAACCGGGACACCGGATGTCCGAATGGCGAGATTGCCACTCGTACCAGGGAACCAATCGCGAGCCGCAAGCTCTTGTTTGATGGCGCGTAGCTCTTCATAGCGTCGCATGAATGTCATGTTGTCACCTCCGCTCGTGTTAAATCATGAACGATATCATGGAACGTCTCAAACGGTGTATAGGCGATATCGTTCTCTTCACACAACGTGATCAGATAATCACGGGCATAGACACGATCCGCTTGTTTTGAGAGTTCGAAGTCCGTCACCGAGTCGCCGATGACGATGATGACGTCACCGTCTTTACGTAGTGTCCGGGCAACGGACGTTTTACAACAGCCGCACCCGTTCGTACAATGGGCATCACAGGCGTTTGGCCAATCGATATGGACGAATGGACCACTGAAATCAGCGACGTTACAGTAAATCTGTTCTTGTTCAAGGAAGGGCGCTAAGATTGGTTCGACGAAAAAGTCCATTCCGCCGCTGACGATCGAAAAATCGATGCCTTGACGACGACTGTACTGCAGTAACTCCGAAAATCCGTCGCGAATAACCGCGCGCTCCAACAAAAAGTCAAGATAGGCTGCTTTCCCGTCAGACGGCAGAAGTGCGAACATTTGCCCGACACCACTCTGAATCGATAGCGTCCGGTCGAGTACGCCGTGTTTTAACGGTTCGAAGTCACTCGCTGGCGCAAATGCCTGCATGAGTGCGATGATATTATCTTGCGTCGTCACTGTCCCGTCGAAGTCACAGAGAATCCGTACGGTCATGACTTGATCCCCCAAGCGTCGAGGGCGATCCGTAATTCTTCATGACGCGATGCTGCCGCCGATAGGGATTCATTTGCGAGTGCCGCATCGAGTGCCTGACGGAAAGCAATGACACCAGCCGCAGCACCTTGCGGATGACCATGTACGCCGCCACCGGCGTTGATGACGGAATCGATCCCGAAGTCCCGTACGAGTTGAGCGACGAGTCCAGGATGAATACCGGCTGAAGGAACCGGGAAGATCGATTTCGTCTGACCGAGACGGGTCGCTTCGACCGCGATGCCACGAGCGACATCCTTTGGTAAAGCGACATTGCCGTAAGGAGACGGGAATAGCGTCAAGTCTGCTCCAGCAGCACGCGGTAATGTGCCGAGTAAGACAGGGGCTGCGACTCCGTGATTCGGGCTAGCGATCAACGCACCGCTATATGCCGGATGATTGAAGATCGGAACGTTGATTTCCGGATCACTTGCCAGTTCGCGTAAGACGTCGAGTCCGTATGTGAAGGTATTCAGCAAGAAAGCAGTCGCTCCAGCGTCAATCAATCGCTTGGCTTGATCCTTGAGCGTAAAGACGGGACCGCTGAGTGTGATCGCATATAACGCACGTTTACCAGTCCGGTGGAAGTGAGCATCGATGACCTCACGTCCAATTCGTGCCCGGTCAATCGTCGGTGTCAACGGATTGTCGTATAGGATCTCATCGTCTTTGACGAGATCAATCCCACCAGCGAGTTGTCCTTCGAGTTGATCACGAAGGAACGATAAATCGCGTCCGATGACTCCTTTGAAGATGCTCATTAACAATGGGCGATCTTCGACACCGATCAAGGAACGGACCCCTTCGATCCCGAATTTCGCACCTGGAAAGTCCGACGTAAATGTATCGGGTAGTAGCAATTCCGTTAATTTGATTTCACCGTCGAGTGAGAGTTTCCCGAAGACGGTCGTCAGAATCGCAGAAAAGTCGCGCGACACGTTATGTTCCGGATAACGAATCGTGATATATCCTTTGCCATCGCGCTCTTCGGTATGTACGACTTCCCCTTTGAACGAGGCGAGTTGTTGTTGTTCGAGATGATTCAGTTCTGTCCAAGAACCGACTGTCAGACCAAGCGCGAGTTGTTCAGCGCGTTGCTCGAGTCGATCACGGGCAGTCAATTGATAAGTAGCAGTGATATAAGCCATGTCTTTCCTCCTTCAACAAAAAAATGGTCTCTCGTCAGCGACAAGAGACCATGAATGATTCGAACGTGGACTCTTATCTGTCAGCTTAGTAGCTGCAAGAATTAGCACCGTGCCAAAAGGTCGGTTGCTGCGACATCGTAGGGCTTGTCCCTCCGTCTGCTCTTGATAAGAATTGGATGAAATTGTGAAATCTAATTGCAATTTTTACATGAGAATCGTGACTTGTCAAACTATTTTTAGAAAATTTATTTTTTTGGAAATACTCTTTCTATAGATGACTTAAAAATGATGTCCGTTTCTGCTTGATTTCGATTTGACAGCGAGGAAGTCGATTGCGTAAGATTCAAATCAATATCACACACGACAACTACATACGACTCTTATCGCGAGTTGGCAGAGGGAATTGGCCCGATGACGCCGCAGCAACCGACCACTGGGCACGGTGCTACATCCAACAGACGTTTCGTCTGAGAGATAAGAGGACGCAGTGACTTTCCTGCGCCTCTTTTCGATGACGAAAAGAGGCGCTTTTTCGTGTATCACATAGGGGGAAACTGATATGACATACAAAGCATTCACAGAACAGGACGCGATTGATCGTGTTCGAACATTAGGACTGATTGGCGACGGAGCCGTCGAAGCAGAAGAGATTGGCGATGGGAATCTTAACCTCGTTTTCCGAATTCGAGAAGGTGAACATCGATTGATTCTAAAACAAGCACTCCCGTACGCAAAAATCGTCGGTGAGAGCTGGCCGTTATCACTCGAACGGGCGTGGATCGAGCAATCCGCACTCCGTGAATTTGCACGGCATGCCGTGCCGTTCGTACCGCGTGTCTTTCATGCCAGTCACGAAGAGGCGTATACGGTCATGGAAGATCTTTCACATCTGACGATCGTTCGAAGCGGTTTACTCGCAGGTGAACAGTATCCGTTGCTTGCGGAACATATTGGTTCTTATCTCGCTCGGACGTTATTCCATACATCGGACTTTGCGCTTGGTCCGGTTGAAAAGAAACGTGTCGCCCGAACGTACTACAATCCAGACTTGTGCGACATCACGGAAAAATTAATCTTCACGGATCCGTTCCATGATGCGGAGACGAACGAGATTGAAGCCGGACTCGAAGAAGAAGTGGCACGTCTATGGGCAGACGATGAGTTGAAACGCGAAGTCGCAAAACTCGAAGCGCTCTTCATCACGAAAGGAGATGCATTGCTGCACGGCGATCTACATACAGGAAGCATCTTCGCCTCAGCGACGGAAACGAAAGTCATCGATCCAGAATTCGCCTTTTATGGTCCATTTGGATTCGATGTCGGACAGTTCATCGCCCACTTATTCTTCGCGGCATATCCGGATTACCCTACACGACGTGACGCCCGAATCAAGGATATCGATACGTTCTGGCTGACGTTCGCTTCGACGTTCCGTGCATTATGGGAACGGGAAGCCGTCGAACCGTTCCAGGCATCAGGACTCGTCGATGATGTACTGAGCACGATCTTGCAGGATGCCCTTGGCTTTGCCGGTTGCGAATTGATTCGGCGGACGATTGGTCTTGCACCGGTCGCTGATTTAGAATCAATCGATTCAACGACGGAACGCTTAGAGCGGAAACGTCACGCTCTTCGTCTAGGAGCGGCGTTAATCAAACGCCGTACAGAATGCCGGACATTCGATGATTTACGAAACTTTGACGTAACGGAGGAACTCAGCCGATGACTACATTCGTTCAAAGTATCCGTTACGAAGATCGTGTCTTGACGATTCTCGATCAGACACGTCTACCGCAAGAAGAGCACTATGAAGTCATTACGGATCTCGCGCAAGCGGTTGAGGCGATTAAACAACTACGTGTCCGGGGCGCGCCTGCGATCAGTTTATTTGGGGGATTCGTGCTCGTTCAAGAAGCATACCGGTTTGAAGCGGCGCTTCCGGTCTACAAGCAAGCCTTGCTTGAGACATCGGCGATGTTACTCGCGACACGACCGACGGCCGTCAACTTGCGAAATGTCCTCGATCAATTGAATCCAATCATTCAAGACGGGACGTCGGTAGAAGAGATTCGCGAACGGTTGGAAAAACGGACGGTCGCCTTATACGACCAGGATGCGCAGACGTCACGTCAAATCGGGATTCATGCACTGGAATTGTTCCAGTCAGGCGACCGGATCCTAACGATTTGTAATGCTGGATCGATTGCGACCGCTGCTTATGGAACGGCACTTGCGCCGTTCTACATCGCAAAAGAACGCGGCATCGAATTATCCGTTTTTGCGAGTGAGACGCGACCGTTACTGCAGGGAGCACGATTGACGACATGGGAACTGCAACGTGCCGGCATCGATGTCACGTTAATTACGGACAACATGGTCGCCCATACGCTGAAAGAAAAACAGATCGATGCGATCATCGTCGGTGCCGACCGCATTACACGAAACGGAGATACCGCGAATAAGATCGGGACGTTCCAATTAGCATTGCTCGCGCAAGCTTTTGGTATTCCGTTTTACGTCGCAGCACCCCTCTCGACGTTCGACTTCTCGCTCGTTTCCGGAGACGCGATCGAAATCGAAGAACGTGATCCGCAAGAAGTGACGACTGTCCAAGGTGTCGCGACAGCACCGGAAGGCGTCGCTGTCTTCAATCCGGCGTTTGATGTCACACCACACACATTCATCACGGGCATCATCACCGAACTTGGTGTCATCACGCAACCGAATGAAGAAACGATTGAACAATTAACAGGGCTTCAACCCCTCGGATAAGGAGATATGTCATGAAAAAACTAGCTTACGCCGTCCTAGCACCGGCACTGTTACTAGCGGCTTGTGCGAATGGAGAAGCCACGACGACGAAGGTCGTTAAGGATGTACCAAAAGGGGTTCAATCAGACGTCAAGATCGCCGTGATCCGCAACCTAGCATCGGACGACCATACGAAACAATTCCTTGATGGCGCACGAAGTGAAGGCGAAGCGCTTGGTTTTAAAGTCAGCACGTTCATTTCGGAAGGTAACGACGTCAAGTTCAAGGAGCTTGTCGCGCAAGCGATTCAGCAAGATTATGATGGGCTCATCATCTCGCATGGTAAGGAAGACTACGCCTATGACATGATTAAACCAGCGGTCGACAAAGGGCTGAAGGTCGTGACGTTCGATACGGTCACGAAGAAAAAAGGAACGACGTTAAAAGGTGTGACGGAAACGTTCCAAAACGATCATCAACTCGCGAAGCTATCGCTCGATGAAGTGACGAAGGTGACGGACAAAAAGCCGGTCCGTGTCATCAAACTCTGGTTCGGACCAGGTTTTGCTCCACTCGATCGTCGTCAGGAAATCTACAAGACGTACGAAGCAGACGGTAAGATCAAAACGCTTGAGACGGTTGGACCGACAAACTTCCAAGATGTCCAAGGGGATATCGCAACGAAGATGAATGCGATTCTCGCGAAATATCCGAAAGGAAGCATTGATGCGGTTTGGGGTGCATGGGACGAAGTTGCAAAAGGGGCTTACAAATCGCTCAAGGATAATAAACGTCAAGAAATCCCGCTGATCTCGATCGATGTCTCGAATCAGGATATCAACCTGATGCGTGAAAAAGGCAGTAACTGGGTCTCGACGAGTGCGGTGGATCCATTCTTGATTGGACAAACGGACATGCGATTACTGGCTAAGAAAATCGCTGGCGAGAAGACACCGGATAGCTTTGATCTCGACGCGAAACTCGTGGAGCAGAAGGCGTTGAAGCAGGATACGACGATGTACAATCTCGATACGATCATCAAAGGATGGAGTACATCGGACAAATTCAATGAACCGTGGATGGACCGGTTGCGTGACGTCCATAAGAAACAATGACGTCTACCAATCATCACTTGAAGATGACCGGGATTTCACTGGCGTTTCCGGGAGTGCAAGCCTTAAAACAAGTCTCGTTTGAAGTGAAATCCGGTGAAATCCACGCGCTTGTCGGTGCGAATGGTGCCGGTAAGTCGACGTTGATGAAAGTCTTATCCGGAGCGGAAACGGCGGACGAAGGAACGATTCGTCTCGACGGGAAGGAGTTGTCCATCACATCACCACGTGATGCGAAACAGATTGGAATCGACCTCGTCCAACAAGAGGTCGATGTGGCGCTTGTACCGTATTTGACGGTCGCTGAGAATATCTGTCTCGATCTGTTGACGGACGGAACGATGACTGGCTTCGTATCCCAACGCCGTTACATACAGCGTGCCAAGGAAGCGTTAGCGACATTACAGGCGGATATTTCCATTAAGACACGTGTCGAGGAGTTGCGGCTTGCTGAAAAGCAACTCGTATTGATTGCCCGCGCCCTCGTCCAAGAACGCCGTTTTTTGATTTTTGATGAACCAACGGCACCGCTCAGTCAGGCGGAAACAAGCCATCTCTTTTCAGTCGTGCGTCGTTTAGCCGAACGAGGGCTTGGGATCATCTTCATCTCGCATCGTTTACAGGAACTATATGAGATTTGCGACTCCATCTCGGTCATGCGCGACGGTCAACTCATCTCACGACATCTTTTGACAGACATCACGAAGGAAGCTGTCGTTGAGCAAATGCTCGGGCGTCGGCTTACGTCTGTCGCGAAAACGTCACGGGTAAACGCGACGAACGTACTGACGGTCGAGAGTGCTACGAATGCGGACGTCCACAATATCTCCTTGACGGTTCAAGCAGGTGAAGTAGTTGGTATCGCGGGTCTTGTCGGTGCCGGTAAAACGGAATTATGCAAAGCATTGTTCGGTGATCGCCCGTTTCAGGAAGGGGAAGTTCGGATAGGTGGAAAAGCCCATCGCCTTCGCAATCCACAAGCTGCGATTCAAGCGGGAATCGGTCTCGTTCCAGAAGAACGACGAAAAGAAGGAATTCTTGTTGCCGATTCTGTCGCAGAAAACCTAACAGCAGCGGTAGCTCATGATTTCGTCAACCGCTGGGGGCTGATGGATCGTCGCAAAGAAGCAGATCAGGCATCGCAATGGGTCAAGGAGCTGGGCATTAAAGTGACAGACGTGAAACAGGAAGTAGGTCAACTATCCGGTGGGAATCAACAAAAAGTCGCCATCGGAAAATGGTTACTGACCGATGTTTCTGTACTCGTCTTGGACGAACCGACAAAAGGTGTCGACGTCGGAGCAAAACAAGATATCTATCGTCTGATTGACGGACTCGCGCAACAACAAAAAGGGATCCTTTACGCGACGAGTGAATGGGATGAACTTTTGACCGTCACGGACCGAATCTACGTCATGTTCGATGGACGGATCGTCCATGAAACGAAGACGGCGGACACATCAGAAGAAACCTTGTTGTGGTATGCGACAGGAGGAGGGCAACGATGAATGAGGTAGTATCAAAACAAACGAACCGAGGGAAGGGTTTACGTCCTGTCCTCGGATTCTTGAACGACTGGGGGATCGTCCTCGCGATCCTTGCCCTCGTCCTGTTTTTTGCGACGACGGCTCCAACATTCCTACAAGGGACGAATTTGATTAATATTTTACGAAGTATCTCCATCGTGACGATTATCGCGATCGGCTTGACCGTTTCTTTGACGGTCAATGGATTTGATTTATCGGTCGGGTCGACCGCGACGCTTGCGAGTTCTTTCGTCGTCTCGTTCTTCGTCTGGTACAGTCTACCGCTCGGTGTCTCGATTGGTTTAGCACTTCTCTTATCTCTTAGCGTTGCTCTGGTGAACATCTTACTCATCGTCTGGTTTAAGATTCCGGATTTGTTTGCGACGCTTGCAACGATGTTCATCGTCGAAGGTGTCGCGATGACGTATACCGGTGGTGGTTCAATCAGTGCTGGAATGCCGCGCCTAGACGGTACACCAACAGTCGGCACGATTCCGGAGGCGTTCGCGAAAATCAGCCAGGCGCCTTGGATCATCGTCATCATGCTCGTCGTCGTCGCTGTGACACACGTCTTCTTAAGCCATACGCGACACGGTCGTTTTCTCTATATCATCGGCGGGAATCCGGAAGCCGCACGACTGACAGGAATTCGTGTCAACCGCTACCGGGCACTCGCGTATCTGATTGCTGGGTTACTTGCGGCGGTCGGTGGGATTTTGCTTGCGTCACAAGTCGGATCGTCACAAATCAATGCCGGTTCCGGTTATCTGATGCCAGCGGTCGCAGCCGCATTCATCGGCTCGTCGTTCGCAGGACAAGGGAAGCCGAATGCGCTTGGCACACTCGTTGGCGCTTGTCTCGTCGGGATTCTTGAAAATGGTCTCGTCATGCTGTCTGTTCCATACTATTCGTTGAATATCATCAAAGGGCTGGTCCTTGCGGTCGCACTCGCGACGACCTATGCGCGGTATCGAAAAAAATAATAAAATTCGACGTTTCATTTATAACATATTCGGTAATATTCAATATATGAAAGGATGGTGATGCACATGAATGATTACCAATGTAGAGGGAACGATCGCATGTCGCTTCTGAAAGAAGAGGATCACCGGACTTGACGAACGTTGTCCATTGACACGGATGTATTCGTGTTTTACGTGCAACTGCACGGTTCAAGAACGGATCACGGCATGTGTTCGTTCCTGAAACAAATAAGGGGGAAACGCTACGGCGTTCCCCCTTTTTCATGTGCTAGAAACTGCTCGTATTTCTTTAAAAGCGTAGCGGAATATGAGATGATATAAAAAGTCAGAAAATTCAACTACTACGAGAGCAAGGGGCCTGACAATGCGAACATACACTAAGGAGATTCAAGCGATTATCGACAACGTAGAGAAAGTCATCATTGGTAAGGAAGATGTCATCACACAATCATTGGCAGCATTATTAGCGGGCGGTCACGTCCTATTAGAAGACGTACCGGGAGTCGGGAAGACGATGCTCGTCCGTGCGTTCAGCCGATCGATCGGGTTGACCTTCAAACGTGTTCAGTTCACGCCAGACCTACTTCCGTCGGATTTGACGGGTGTATCGATGTATAACCAGAAAACAAGCCAATTCGAATATAGACCGGGTCCTTTAATGGGGAACATCGTCTTAGCCGATGAGATCAACCGGACGTCACCAAAAACTCAATCTGCCTTACTCGAGGGAATGGCGGAAGCGAACGTCACCGTCGATGGTGAGATTCATACGCTTCCGAATCCCTTTTTCGTCATGGCAACACAAAACCCGATTGAACACGAAGGAACGTATCCGTTACCAGAAGCACAACTCGACCGTTTCCTCGTCAAAGTCAAAATGGGTTATCCTGATTTCCACCAAGAAATGAAGCTGCTGACACGTTTCGAACGGGATGAACCAATTGAAACGCTCGAAGCGGTGATTGGTCGCGAGCAATTGCTCCAGATGAAAGAAGAAGTCAAGAACGTCCATGTCTCACAGCCCGTCAAAAAATATATCGTCCATCTCGTCCAAGCGACCCGGACGAACGGTTCACTTTATCTCGGCGCGAGTCCTCGTTCTTCAATCGCCTTGATGAAAGTCGCGCAAGCGTGGGCGTACATGGAAGGACGCAGTTTCGTTTTGCCGGATGATGTTAAACATCTCTTGATTCCAGTCCTATCACACCGCTTGATTTTGACAGCGGACGCGCGTTATCACGGTCAATCGTCGGAACGGATTTTAGAACAGATCAAAAAAGAGGTTGCTGTACCCATCCAACAAGACGTGGAGTCCCTATGACGAAGTGGCAAATTGGTTGGCGTTACGCTGTACTCCTTTTGACGACGGTTGCCTTATGGACATATGCGCGCGTCGATGGCGGAAATGTTGCTTCCTTGCTGTTTTATGTCATGGCTGGTTTGACGGTCTACTGGACGCTCTTCCTCGTTTGGCCTGTCACGCAGGCACTGGCGACGCGCGAAGTCTCAAATAAGATGCTCGTTGCCGGAACGGATATCCCGGTTTCCTTGCGGGTTCGCCGACGTTTCCCGTTCCTTGTCGGAGCCGTCGAGGTGACGGAAGCGATTCCAAACGAACTCAGCGAAGAAAAACTCGATATTAGTCGTCCGCTCCGTGCCCACTACCGAAAGACAGAGCACATCGACTACACGATTCCATCGATTCGTCGAGGAGTGTACCAGATTCCTGGCTGTATCGTTGAAATTACAGATCCGTTCGGTCTGTTCAAGCGGAAGCGGATGTTTCCGGTCGAGACGTATCTTGCGATCGAACCGGCACGCCTTGCCGTTCAACTTCCGCATGAGGAGGATCGCGGCGATGGGGGCATCTCCCCTGTGTCGCTTGATCTTCGTCAGTCGTCCTTTACTGTCGTTGGTGTCCGAGAATACGTCAGTGGTGACCGGATGAATCAGATTGACTGGAAAGCGACGGCAAAACGCCAAGGTTTAATGACGAAAACGTTTGAACGAGAACAGGAACGGGAGACGACGATCGTCTTTGATGAGGGGACGGAAGCGGGTGAAGCTTTCGAACGAGTCATCTCGATGCTGGCAGAAGCGACGGATCAGCTAAATAAAAGACGGCTGAGCTACCGCATTCACCTCGTCGGACATGCTGTTCAATCGTTATCATTACCACTCGAGGGTGCGAAACTGACGCATTACTTGATGACGGCGCAACCGAGTCGGACGCGGACGTTCATCGAGTCATGGGAGTACTCGTCAAAAGCGCTTCGATTGAGTGGCAACGTCCTCTTCATCACGCCGGATCTTGAATCGAACAATGAACTATGGATCTCGAAGATTAATCAAGAAGCCACCGTTCATGTCTATACACCAGAACGGAGGGGAGTGCGATGATGCGACGCTTACTTTGGAACGCTATCGCGGCAGCCGTCCTGACTTGTTTCATGCCACCACTTCTTGAACTGACGACGTTCGAGCATCTTTGGTCGTTTTTACCGATGCTGTTTTTGCCTTTACTGTTGTCGCATCTATCACGACGTTACTTTTTACTCGGAAGTCTCGGTGGATTACTGCTGTCGTTCTATCTGATTTTGACGCCGGGAGCAGCACCATGGGGCATCTTTACGGAAATCAGTTCGGATATTCAGAGTGTCATCAATGGTGAATTGCCAGGACGACCCGCTTTCGCGCTCTCAATCGGACTGATTAGTTTCTTGATCGCGTATCTCGCGCGCCGGACATTCCCGAATCGTGGGTTTGTCTTTGGACTCGCCTTTGGAGTCATCGGGTTCATCGCCTATTGTGATACGTGGACGGATTATTCGGGAGAGACGTTCATTCTTTATCCGATCATCTTATCCTTGCTATTGCTCTATGCAACGGAAGTCAACGAACGACCGCGTGCCTCTTACGTTCGTCCGCTGAGCGCTGTATTCATCATGGGAGCTGTCATCGTCGCTGCCGTCCAAAGTCCTGTCATCAATGCGACATGGCAAGACAGTTGGTACGATTTGACGTCCGGGCTTGAAGGTGAAGGAGAGCCGTCGAATGCGATTCAAAAGGTTGGCTACGGTAACAATGATGAGCAACTCGGTGGTCCGTTCCAGATGGACGATCGAGAAGTCTTCCAAGTCGAGAGTGAAGGGAACCGCTACTGGCGAGTCGAGACGAAAGACATCTACACCGGAAAAGGCTGGGTGCTGTCAGAGTCGAATCCGGAAATCGATGCGCGTGGTTTCTTCTCGCATTTCGGAAAAGAGGTCAAGACAAGAAATGAGACGGCAACGTTTGAAATGGCACGTGAACTGCCGTTCGTTCCGTACAATGGTGATAATGTTCGGTTGACGGTCGACCAACAACGACAAAATGTACTGGTTGATCCTGAGAATCAAAAAATCTCGTATCTCGACGATACGAATCAGCAGCGCAACTATCAAATCGAATATGCCTATCCACTCTTCACAGAAGAGCAGTTACAGACAGATGAGCCGCTCGATTTATCAGCGGCTGACACACGTCGGTACCTGCAGCTACCAGATGGATTACCACAACGTGTCCGTGATTTAGCGAATCAAATCGTTGAGGGTGAAGAAACACCGTGGGACAAGGCGCGAGCGATTGAAAACTATTTCGAAGAAGAAAACTTCGAATATAATACGGAGGAAGTCGCCGTACCAGGAGAAAATCAAGATTACGTCGATCAATTCCTGTTCGAAACGAAGCTCGGATACTGTGATAACTTCTCGACGTCCGCCGCTGTGTTGCTTCGGGCAGCTGGATTACCCGCACGCTGGGTAAAAGGGTTCACGGGAGGCGAGTCCGATGTCATCGGCTCCGCCGTGACCAGTTATACGGTACGAAATAAAAATGCCCACTCGTGGGTCGAAGTCTACATTGAAGGAGCAGGCTGGGTACCGCTTGAGCCGACTGTTAGCTTCGACGGAGCAGGTCAATATACGATTGACCGAGAAACGAACAACGAGACGGAGCAAACAAATCCACAACGCGAAACAGAAAATAATACAGAGACGACGACACCAAATCGTCCGCAGGAAAATCTTCTCGACGAAGAACAGACGACGAGCGCCGGACAGACGGAGCAGAAGTCAATTCCGTTTTGGCCAATCCTTATGACGGCACTCGCTCTCTTGTTCCTTTACCTGTTCCGAAAACCAATCATTCGAACACTCGCGATTCTCTTCTTCCGGAGACAAATCGAGCGACCAGAAGGATTCCGACGGATGTACCGGTACCTCTTGCGACGTCTTGATAAAAAAGGATTCCATTATCAAGATGGTCGGACGCTTGCGGAACTCGCTCACGAAGTCGATGGGTACTACGAGACGTACGCGATGCGACCGTTGACGGATGCTTACGAACGGATGGTCTATGGCGGAGAATCATTATCTGCCGAGAAAAAACGTGAATATTTCGAAAATATCATTCGTCATGTAGAGGGTTGATATTTACGAAACGATACAGGTACAATGGGAACAACGTAAATCACACACATGCAATCTCCTTTGTATATACTCGCGAATATGGCGCGAGAGTCTCTACCGGGTCACCTTAAACGACCTGACTATGAAGGAGCAGACCCTTCGTATACATTTTTTTGTGAAGCGGCCTGCTCTTTTTCCATTTTATTCATGGGCGAAGAGTGGGCTTTTTTCATAGGGTACGCATGAAATCAGAAAGGCGGGAACAGATTTGGAAGCACATTTGGACCAGGAAATGATTCTCGTCCTCGATTTTGGAGGACAGTACAATCAATTGATCACACGTCGTATTCGGGACCTTGGCGTCTACAGTGAATTGCATTCGCATAAAATCACTGCAGCAGAAGTAAAAGAAATCGCACCTGCAGGTATCATCTTCTCAGGTGGTCCACGTAGCGTCTACGCAGAGGATGCGTACCGGTGTGACCCAGAAATCTTCGACCTCGGTATTCCGATCTTCGGAATCTGTTACGGCATGCAGCTCATGTCACAACATTTCGGCGGAACAGTAGAACGTGCGGGACATCGTGAATATGGAAAAGCCACATTGACGTTACAAGACCCGTCACCGATGTATGCGAACCTACCGCTTGAACAAACGGTCTGGATGAGCCACAGCGACCTCGTCACATCTGTGCCAAACGGATTCGTCGTCGATGGAACGAACGTGTCATGTCCGATCGCTTCGATCAAGAACGAAGAATTGAAAATGTACGGTGTGCAGTATCACCCGGAAGTGAACCATACGGTCTTCGGAAAAGAATTGCTCAAGAACTTCCTCTTTGAAGTCTGTCAATGTGCAGGCGATTGGTCGATGGAGAACTTCATCGAAATCGAAGTAGCGAAGATTCAAGAACAAGTCGGCGACAAAAAAGTCCTCTGTGCACTTTCTGGTGGTGTCGACTCTTCTGTCGTCGCAGCCTTGATTCACAAAGCAATCGGTGATCAATTGACATGTATGTTCGTCGATCACGGTTTATTGCGTAAGGGTGAAGCGGAGAGCGTCATGAAGACATTTGCGGATCACTTCCACATGAACGTCATCAAGATTGATGCCCAGGACCGTTTCCTCGACAAACTCCGTGGTATCTCAGATCCAGAGCAGAAACGTAAAATCATCGGCAATGAGTTCGTCTACGTCTTCGACGAAGAAGCTTCGAAGCTGACGGATATGGACTTCCTTGCCCAAGGTACGCTCTATACGGATATCATCGAGAGCGGTACGGATACGGCACAAACAATTAAATCACACCACAACGTCGGTGGATTGCCGGAAGACATGCAGTTTGAATTGATCGAACCGATCAACACGTTGTTCAAGGACGAAGTCCGTGAACTTGGGAAAGAACTCGGTCTTTCTGATGAAATCGTGTGGCGTCAGCCGTTCCCAGGACCAGGTCTCGGAATTCGTGTCCTCGGTGAAATCACAGATGAGAAACTCGAAATCGTCCGTGAATCTGATTTCATTCTTCGCGACGAAATCAAAAAAGCAGGACTTGAGCGCGAAATCTGGCAATACTTCACAGTCCTTCCTCCAATCCGTTCGGTTGGTGTCATGGGCGATGAGCGGACATACGACTATGCCGTCGGAATCCGCGCTGTCACGTCTATTGACGGAATGACATCAGACTGGGCACGTATCCCATGGGACGTGCTCGAGAAGATCTCGGTTCGAATCGTCAATGAAGTTCAGAACGTTAACCGCGTCCTGTACGATGTGACATCGAAACCACCTTCAACGATCGAGTGGGAATAATACAGATTGTAAATAAGAATTTTCTTTTCTTATTTGTATTAAGCTTTGAATGTTTAATTTTTTGTACAAATGCTATTCAATCCCCTATAAAGTTGGACACGAAATTGTCTGATTTTATAGGGGTATTTTAAATTAAACCATTTAAAATGCTGAATTTTAGCAACAAATGAAAAATATATATGTTTAAACAATCATATTTTTGGTGTGACGGTTCGTCAAATTAGACGCAACACTTCTTCAAAAAAGACCTCGTATACTGTTTTTCAATTTAGGAACATTTGTGGGCGATTGTTGATATGAGACATGATCCAGTTCTGCTGAGTCAATCATGTCACGAAATGCCGTTCCATTGGAGAAGAATTGTCGCAGAAGATCATTAGCGCTTTTTTTGCTATCGTGATATGGTTTGGAACTTCCCGACGGGAGAGTGGAGTGTTCGGATGGCGTTTTCCTATTTGTAGCAAGATGTCTAATCCGTTCTGGATGAGTCCCTTGTAGATTCAATGATAAATCGGTCTATACGAGAGTCTCTGTTCACGAAAGAATTATTCTGCAATCTATTTAGGAAACCGCATGGTACGCAGTTTTTTAAGAATACATGATCCAATCGCATCACTATAATCCTCCGTTAAATGTGATAATTTTATTCTACATTAGACCATTATGTTTTTTATTTTCTGGTAGGTGTTGCACTTAATATTAAAATTTGTCAAAATTAAAAAGGCGATTTTATTAAATATTAACGTTTTTAATATGTGGAAATGGATTTCAACTAGTTTTCAATGTAAAATTAAAGGGAGTTCTGTTTTTTTTTTTTTTTGAAAGTGTGTTATGCATTTTACTAAAACAAATAAGTGGGGATGTAAATGTTAAAAAATACCGATTTAATAATTGAAACAATTACGAAATACTTACCTAAAACCGAAGATGAGTGGGAACTGGTTGGATTTTTGAATAAAAAAAGAGAAATTTTTGCATTTGGAAATGACTCGAAAATTATAGGTAGATTATTCGAAGTAATTGCATTTGATGCACTTAATAAAACTGCACAAGAACTAGGATTTGAACTAAAAGAATCTGAAAAACAAACTGTTTACCCGGATTTTTATTTTATAAAACAGAATAATAGAAAAATTGCGATTGACATTAAAACTACGTATAGAAAAAGTAAAAGATCGAAATACAATTTTACTGGTGGAAGCTTTACAAGTTATATGCGCAATCCTACAAAAAATATTGCGGGAAATTATTCGGAATACGATGCTCATTATATTTTGGGAATCGTTTATGATAGGGAAACAGAGCCTACGATAGGAAAACAAACAATGAGTAACTTACCAAGTATAATTCCTGCTTATAAAAATATAGAAACATTTGTTCAAGAGAAATTTCGTATTTGTGGTGAAAAAAAAGGAAGCGGTAATACAGACAACATTGGTACTATCAAAGCAAACTCAACTAAACCATTTATTTATGGAGCAGGTCCATTTGCTTGGTTAGGTGAGGAAATATTTCACGACTATTGGTCAAATCATCCTAAGTATAAAGATAGTGAAGATACAAAAGAATCATTGTTTAAAGATATACCTTCCTACATAGAATGGAAAAAAAAGAGTGATCCAAAAATGGGAGAAAATATAGCCGAAAGATACAAAGAATACCAGTTATGGATTAGTGAAAAGAACAAAGATAATTGGGTTTGAAATTAATATAACTGAAAAGTAAATATAAAAAATTTAAACGATGTAAAAAAAGGATCTGGGCTAACCTAAATTTTTGAGACAATATAAAACCCCTTCGGAGTGGTACACTTTTAAAAAGTACTAACATCGGAGGTGTTTTTGCATGGGCAAAAACGTATATTCAAGTGAAGTAAAATGGGCAGTAGTCAAAGAAAAACTGAGTGGTGAGTAACGACGAAACAGATCATGGAGAAGTACGGAATCAAAAAAAATCGCAAGTCGAAATATAGATGAGATGGTATCGGTCTAATGAACTCTATCGATTCAATCAGCCGATCGGAAAACAATATACCTATGGACATGGACCAGATTCTGCGAGTGAGGATGACAAGGGAGAACGACAAATGTCTCATCTAAAGATGGAAAACGAAATCTAAAAAAAGTACATGGAGATCGAATGTAATCAACGCTGTTAAAATCCCTTATATCAACGTATTAAAAATCCCTCAAATTAACGGATAATGATTCTGACAACCTGAAAATGGAGTGTGAGACATGATTCGAAGTGAGGGATTTTTTATGATTCGTGAGTTAATAAGCAAAGGATGGACAATCAGAGCCATCTCTGACGAGACGGGATATGATCCTAAGACAATCCGAAAGTATTTGAAGATGGAAAATGCACCTACGGAAGTGAAGCGGAAAAAGAGGAAAGGAAAACTCGAACTCTACAAAGACTACATAAACGAACGTATCAAAGAAGGTACAACCAATTGCGAGGTTCTGTTCGATGAGATTCAAAAGCTAGGCTATGAGGGGGAAATGACGATTCTGAGAGAGTACGTGAGACCTTACAGACTTTAGCCTAAAAAAGCAGGCTACCGTCAGGGTTGAAACGCCGCCTGGACGACAGAGACAGATGGATTGAAGTGATGTCGGGACGTATGAAGTAGACGTTGAAATGCGTATGGTGTATGCCTTCTCCATCATCCTCGGGTATTCAAGGATGCGATACATCGAATTCACGACCGACATGACGCTGGAGACTCTGATGAAGTGCCATATGAATGCGTTCGCCTTCTTCAATGGCGTACCGCAACAGATTCTTTATAACAACATGAAAACGGCGGTCATCAGCTACAATCCAAACGGTATCAAGTTCAATCAGAAGTTCGAAGATTTCTTGGCCTATTATGGGATTACGCCGAAAGCGTGCAAACCCAGACGGGCACAGACGAAAGGGAAGATTGAGCGCTCATTCGGCTATATGAAACAGAACTTTTCAAACGACGTATCTGAAAGACATTGGAACAATTGAATCGTGACGTCCTCGAATGGCTACAAAACACGGCCAATAAAAAGAAAAACGATACGACGAAAGAGTTGCCTGAGAAACGCTTCGAGGTTGAACAAGGTTTTCTATCACCAGGACATTTGAAGCCGCATTATCATGTCCATCGCCGGGAAACACGTCAAGTAAGCAAAGACTGTTTTGTGTCCTACCAAGGACGACAGTATTCAGTTCCGTTCCGGTTCGTCGGACAACATGTACGAATTAGAATCACCCTCGACCATCATCTCGAGGTCTACGCTGATGTTCCAATGTCTTTCAGATACGTCGTTTGGCGAACAAATCGTCCAACATCCGATTGCCTCCGGGAATTTAAAGTATCAATTAAATTTAGAGCATTACAAAGGGCTAGAAACGACTCAAAAAGGTTTGTCGACCCGTCGTCTCCAGCCCGATATTCCTGAAGTGGAACGTCGTTCCCTTCAAGTGTACGAACAGTTTGAAAGGAGCGATCACGAATAAAACGTTCCAGACTTCCCTATTTTAAGACAATAGAAGACTTTGAATTTGCGTTTCAGCCGAGCGTCAATGAAAAGCGCGTCAGGGAGATGATGACCTGTCGGTTCATCGATAACGGCTTCAATGTATTATTATTGGGCCCGCCAGGGGTGGGAAAGACACACTTGGCGATTTCAATCGCTGCGGAAGCTGTCACGAAAGGTTATAGGACTTCGTTCATTACCGCGAACGATTTTGTAGAGGAGTGTCAAAAAGCCGAGAAATCTGGACTTCTTCCTCGTATCATCAAAAGGTACTGTCGATCCGAGCTACTCATTCTAGATGAAATCGGTTATTTTCCGTTCGACCCCATCAGTGCGAATGCGCTGTTTCAAATCATCTCGAAGAGATATGAGAGAGGCTCGATCATCCTGACTTCAAACAAGTCATATATTGAATGGGGAAAAATATTTGGTGACGAGGTTTTGGCAACCGCAATTTTAGATCGCCTTCTTCATCATGCGACCACTTTTAACATTCGGGGAGATTCGTATCGGATGAGGGAAAAGAAACGGGCCGACCCGTGTCGATAGTTTCCAAGAGTAACGTGTAAAAAAGGGATTTTTAATCCGTTATTAAGAAGGAATTTTAAACCGCTGTTGACAATCGAAAGAGAGTTGAGAAAGAAGCAGTCATAAAAATTGTAGAATCTCTGCGAAGAAAATATGCGATCACCGCTATTCTGAGCGTCTTGAAGGTGCCGAGAGCAAGCTATTAACGGTGGACGAAAGAATCTGTGGAAGCACCTTCGGTGCTCGAAAGAGCCATCATCGAACTAAGTAAACAGACGAAGTATCGATATGAGCATCCATATCCTCGATTATGGTATCAATCAATCGTGCGATATAATTTTCAGACACATATTCTTCTAGCACAATTTGTGCTCTGATGAAGGTGTGTATTAAAGTGATGATAGATGGCTAATTCGGTTTGCTCTCATGTGTTTTTTGTTCTTTTGAAGATTGTTTCGCAGTTTCATTTTACAAGTTTTTTATTCGTACATTAGGTTAGTAAGAAATTATAATAAATAAGTAAAGTTTGAATAGAAATAGCCGATGATTCCATGGATAGAAGGAATCATCGGCCATTTAATTAATCTGAGAGAGACTTATAGGTCAGTCAGTTCTCTATAAAATCATTAAAAAATGAAAGTTGTTCAACTTGATCAAATTTTTCTATATTTAAATTTTCTGGACTAATAATCAGCGCTTCAATCATAGCATTCCTATTTTTTTCTTTGCCACCTAAATGATAATAATGTTTTGTTGTTATTATCTTTCCTTTGTGCCATTTTTCAATATGACTGTTTTTTCTATATTGATTTTCATACCACATACTAAATGCATATCCAGAGGGTCCATTTTGAGCTAGTTCTGATAATAAAATTGCAAACTCTGGATTCCAATTATCGTAATATCCGTCATATCTATCGATATAAGGTGGATCTAAATAAACAAAATCGCCTTGTTTCATCAATAGAAAAGCATCTATAAAAGACATCTGTATAAATTCCCAATTTTTGTCTATCATCAAATTCTCAATCCAAGCTACTTGATTAACTATTTTTGTTATTAATGCTTTTTTAAATCTTTCTGGCTTTCTTCCGAATGGAACGTTGTATTCACCTTTCCCATTAAATCTAATCATTCCGTTGAAATTAGAACGCTGTAAAAATAAAAAATCTAAGGAAGAATGATGTTTGTTAAACCTCTCTCGAACTGTATAATAATACGAATTTTTATCTTCTGGTGTAGCAGAGAGTTTAATTGATTCTTGCTCTAAAAATTCTCTAACCATGAGCGAAGTAATCTTTCCGGATTGTATATCCTTGTAAAAATTTATAATATGAGGATTGGTATCACTAAAAATTGCTTTTTCAGGAGCTATATTAAATCCAACAACTCCAGATCCCATAAATGGTTCGAAGTATGTTCCATTTCCATCCCATTGTATAGATTCAGCTATGAAAGGAACTAGTTTTGTTTTTATACCTTGAATTTTTAAGGGGGGGACTTTGATTTTATCTAATTTTTGAGGCAAAATCATAGGTATTTCTCCTAACTTGATTAAAGAATCTTTGTTACGTAAGATTAAATTAAATAGTAATTCTTTTTCTTCATAAACACAATAATAAATCTAATTTTAAAAATAGACTTATTTTGATTGACTAATTTTTATAATAATAAGAGTAATCGAAAAAAATTAAACGACTGATGTTCAGTTTGTTATATGTAATGGTAACTAACATAATGAATAAGAGGTGGACTTCCGGGGAATACCAGGACCAATGCGCAAGGTTTTGAGGTTCGAGGCAATGAAAGTAAGCATCGCTTGAAGCGTCGTTTTTTTTTTTTTTTTCAGCCCTCGATAGAAGCTCTAACGCATGCCATGCTTCTCTTTCGTGTCCGCGAAGACACACTCAATTGTTTGCTGACGCTTTCGATACAACGTACGATTCACAACTGTATGTCTGAGATGCTCCACTTCATCCATCGCCTCTTTGCCAGAGATGGTGATGGATGACTTTTCTGTGGTCGTGACTCTACGTACATTGGGAGAGAAGAGGAAATGTCTCACACACAAAAGGATTCGAGGCATGTTCACGTTACCCGTCTCGCGTCGTCGTTCGATAACGGAGAACTTGATTGTTTTCACATATATAACAGTCACAATGTTCGTCATAGTAAAAGTCATTTGTTTTCAACATTCCTTTCACCCCTCTGAGGCGTGTATAAGGGAAGGCGGATAAAGTGCCTTGTTTGAGAAGATGATGGGCAATCGGAACAGTCTTATAGGCAGAGTCGGCGACGACTGCGAAGGGTTGTCCGAAATGGTGCGTGACAGTTTGAAGAAGTGCTGGAAAGACGATACTATCATGGACATTTTCGGGCGTTACAATCATCCCGAGGACAAAGCCATGCCGATCACAGGCGGTATGGCACGAATAGGCGAATTGCTTTTCATGCTCCCCCTTCACGTAATAGCCACTCTCCGGATTTGTCGTACTCTCCTTCGTCTCGTGTTCTTCAGCTTTCTTCATCTTAGGGTGAAAGGCTTTTTTTCATGCAAAATCCGATCCTCGTTGACTTCTTGGTCAAGTTCTTCTTTGTACTGTTGTGCGGCGCGTCGAACGAACTTCCTCTTATACTTCCGTTCGTTCTCGTTTGCTTTGATGTGGGTGGAGTCAATGAAAAGAACCGAGGTCCACGAATCCGACTTCGACTCCTTGTGTGAGAATCCGATAAAAAATACTCTCAAAGACATCTGTATCCTGAAAACGCCGAACGTAGTTTTTGTTGAACATAGAGAAGTGCGGCACCTTCTCATCCAGATCAAGACCTAAAAACAAACGATATACCACGTTGTTTTTTTAGGTCTTTGATGGTACGCCGTATAGAAAAAATACTGAATGTATATTGAATAAGCACCATCTTGATTAACAGAACGGGATTAGTACTTGGTCTGCCTGTGTTTTCGCTATACAAGTTCTCTACAGCGCTATAGATGAAATCGACATCGATGACTGCATCTATTTTTCGGACGAGATGGTCCTGCGGGACCAATTGTTCCAATGTGATGGTGATATTCTCTGAGCGATGATAGTGATTTTTCTTATCCATCATAGGGAGTCTTCCTTACTTTTCTCTACTTTTTATACCCGGAAGAAGGATCAGAGAAGCTTTTTGTTCACTCGAAATCGCTTCTTAGGGAAAAAAGAAAAAGCGAACCTGCAACGAAGCGAAGCGATGCTTGTCCCAAGAAAACGATTCGAGGTGAAAAAAACGTAATATTTTTTGTTAAGAAAAAACTTATACTTTGTCCCTAGTCTGCAAATAATATTAACTAATTTTTATTTCTATCATTATATTTATAAAAATTGTTTTTCATCCTTATTTTATCCGAACGTTCGGATAAAATAAGTGGTTAAATTTCGCTTTTATGGTTGACCCGTGAATTTGACCGTGCTACGATGTGTCTGTTCTTATTTTTCATACCACTAAAAAACATAAATAATGCCGTATAATTCTGGGGATAGGGCCCGGAAGTCTCTACAGGAACACCGTAAAGGTTCCTACTACGGCGCACACGCAGCATCGTGCGCTTATTGAAACGGCTTTTACCGCTTAGGTAAGGGCCGTTTTTTGTTTTCAAGGAGACGGCTTATTTGGAAGGAAGGCAATCATGAGCACACAATTGAAACAGCCACACCAACCGAAAGCAAAAGAAAATGCGATTGCGCGTTTCTTTGATTTCAATGGGCTTGGTACGAACATGCGTACAGAGTTCATCGCCGGCATGACGACATTCTTTGCGATGGCGTACATCCTGTTCGTCAATCCAAACACATTAGCAGACGCGGGAATGGACGCAGGAGCAGTCTTCGGTGCCACAGCACTCGTTGCAATGATTGGTTCCATCACGATGGGGTTACTCGCGAACTATCCAATAGCTCTTGCACCAGGTATGGGACTAAATGCTTTCTTCGCCTATAGTGTCGTCATCGGGATGGGTATTCCGTGGCAAACTGCACTCTCAGGCGTTCTCGTCTCAGGTCTTGTCTTCATGGTATTGACGGCTTCAGGTATTCGTGAGGTCATCATCAACGCAATTCCAGAACCGTTGAAAATGGCTGTTGCAGCAGGTATCGGATTGTTCATTGCATTCATCGGTTTAAAAACAGGTGGTCTCGTCGTTGCGAATGAAGCGACACTCGTTTCACTCGGTGATTTAAGTAAAGGAACAACACTTCTCGCGGTATTTGGTCTTGTCGTATCGGCGATCTTGATGACACGTGGTGTCAAAGGCGCAATCTTCTTCGGAATGATCGTGACGGCGATTGCTGGAATGATCTTCGGTTTGATTCCAGTCCCAACAAGTCTTGGTGAGATTGTTTCAGCACCACCGAGTATCGCGCCAACATTTGGACAGGCATTCCTCCACTTTGATGAAATCTTCACGGTTCAAATGATGATCGTCATCCTGACTTTCTTCTTCGTTGATTTTTTCGATACAGCAGGTACATTGGTTGCAGTAGCAAACCAAGCTGGTCTGATTAAAGAAAATAAAGTACCGCGTGCTGGTCGCGCATTGATCGCTGACTCAACAGCGACGGTAGCAGGTTCGATTCTTGGAACATCAACAACGGTTTCTTACGTTGAATCCAGTGCAGGGGTCGCAGCAGGTGGTCGTTCAGGTATGACGGCAATCGTCACAGCATTGTTCTTCGGTCTCGCTTTATTCTTCTCACCATTACTTGCAATCATCACAGCGCCGGTCACGGCACCTGCATTAATCATCGTCGGTGTATTGATGGCAGCTTCATTGCTCCAGATTGATTGGAAAAAATTCGAGTATGCGGTTCCCGCGTTCTTGACCGTCATCATGATGCCGTTAACGTATTCAATCGCAACAGGGATTGCATTCGGTTTCCTCTTCTATCCGGTCACGATGATCGCGAAAGGACGAGCAAAAGAAGTGCATCCGATCATGTATGTATTATCACTCGGTTTCCTCGGTTACTTCATCTGGTTGCATTAATCCAAACTGCGTCTTTCTTCTATTATAGAAGAAAGACGTTTTTTTTATTGGGAGAGGGTAAGGGAGAAGAGAGAGGGTGATTCAGATGTTACAGCAGATTACTGGACCTGTATTTGAGTACTTGGCTGAGAATAGGTTACTGATTCAATTAGCGAGAAAAGTCGGATTGCCGCTTGGTGGAACATTATTCGTCGGAGGACAGGGCGCAGAAGAGACACTCGATACCGTGAAACAATTTAATCAAGATGGACGAGCCGCTACGGTGGATTGTCTAGGAGAGTTCATCGAGACGGAGCAGGACGCGATAGACATCGCAAATGAATGTATTAAAGTCATCGGGCAAATCAAAGAACATGATCTAGATGCACAAGTATCGCTAAAGCTGACATCGGTTGGATTAAGAATTGATCCGGATATCGCCTATCAACAGTTGAGACGTATTGCAGAAGTTGCAGATCAACAAAACATGCGCGTAACGGTCAATATGGAAGAAGCGATGATGGTCGAGTCGATCGTCCGAGTCTTCGAACGCGTACATGAACATTATCCAAACGTCGGAATTGCGTTACAGGCAAATGTATTCCGTAGTCGTTTTGATCTAGAACGTCTTCAGGCAACAGTACGTATCGTCAAAGGGGCATACGATGGAGACGATGAACTCTATATTCAACCGAAGAAGACAGTCGATGAGACATACCTTCAATTAGTAAAAGTCAATTTGTTAAATGGGAACTACACGCAAATCGCGACACATGATGAACAGATCATTCAGCAAATCATTGACTTTACTCAAATGAAACAGATTGATCCATCACGGTTTGAATTTCAAATGCTTCAAGGCATGCGACCGAAACGACAACAAGAGTTAGTTCGACAAGGTTATCGTGTCGTTATTTACGTTCCGCATGGTGTGGACTGGTATACGTATTTGATGAGACGGTTAGCAGAACGCCCAGCGAATATCGCGTTTACAGTAGGAGCCATGTTAAGAAGGTAAAGACTTTGCGAAGAGGATTTAAACTCTTTGCAAAGTTTTTTTAAAATAATGCTTGTGTTTGTCGAATTTTGTTGTTATATTAATAAATGTTCCAGCGAGACGCCTTTTATAAACGGTTCGTTGGGGCTGAAAAGTTTTTTAAAAAGCATGGTTGACATAATCAAAACAACCTGTTAATCTATTAAAGTCGCTAAGGCGGCAGACGAACTTTGAAAACTGAACGATGAGGCAAAAATCGTATTCTACGGAATACAAAAACGAATGAAGCGCAAGCTTCGTCAATCGTGACTTCGGTCACACAACGAGCAAGTCAAACACTTCATGGAGAGTTTGATCCTGGCTCAGGACGAACGCTGGCGGCGTGCCTAATACATGCAAGTCGAGCGCAGGAAACTGACGGAACTCTTCGGAGGGAAGGCAGTGGAATGAGCGGCGGACGGGTGAGTAACACGTAAGGAACCTGCCTCAAGGATTGGGATAACTCCGAGAAATCGGAGCT
>NZ_JANFNX010000003.1:0-257272 GCF_024436095.1 Exiguobacterium sp. LL15
CGAAGCTTGCGCTTCATTCGTTTTTGTATTCCGTAGAATACGATTTTTGCCTCATCGTTCAGTTTTCAAAGTTCGTCATTGTTTGTTTTGAAAATGGTGGGCCTAAGTGGACTCGAACCACCGACCTCACGCTTATCAGGCGTGCGCTCTAACCAGCTGAGCTATAGGCCCGTCAAAGCAAACAAAATATGGTGCACCCTGAGAGATTCGAACTCCCGACCCCTTGATTCGTAGTCAAGTACTCTATCCAGCTGAGCTAAGGGTGCGATATGGTGCGGTCGAGAGGACTTGAACCTCCACGATGTTGCCACCACTAGGCCCTCAACCTAGCGCGTCTACCGATTCCGCCACGACCGCAAATATGAAATTAAAAATGGTGTGTCATGCAGGATTCGAACCTGCGACCCTCTGATTAAAAGTCAGATGCTCTACCAACTGAGCTAATGACACATAAAAACTGGGCTGGAAGGGATCGAACCTTCGCGTGCTGGAATCAAAATCCAGTGCCTTACCACTTGGCTACAGCCCAAAAATGGCGGTCCTGACGGGATTCGAACCCGCGATCTCCTGCGTGACAGGCAGGCATGTTAACCGCTACACCACAGGACCGCAATTTGAAGTTGTAAACAACTCTTTAAAAAGAAATGGTGGAGGATGACGGGATCGAACCGCCGACCCCCTGCTTGTAAGGCAGGTGCTCTCCCAGCTGAGCTAATCCTCCATATGGTGACCCGTACGGGATTCGAACCCGTGTTACCGCCGTGAAAGGGCGGTGTCTTAACCGCTTGACCAACGGGCCATATCGTAATTAATAATTATTCTCAAGAAACATTTTCACATAAGAGGTCTGGCGGAGATGGAGGGATTCGAACCCTCGCACCAGTTTCCCGGCCTACACCCTTAGCAGGGGCGCCCCTTATAGCCACTTGGGTACATCTCCAAAAGAATGGCTCCGCAAGTAGGATTTGAACCTACGACCTACCGGTTAACAGCCGGTTGCTCTACCGCTGAGCTATTGCGGAACGTTACGTTCTGTTCGGAACACTTTTATATAGTAGCAACTTTTTTTCTTTCCGTCAATGCTTTTTTAAAAAAGTTTTTAGCGACGATAAGTTGTTTAGTTGCTGTCGTTTTGACGACTTCTATAATTTATCATGCTCCGAAATGAACGTCAACTACTTTTGTAAAAAATCTTTCCACGACATCGACCACATCGATATCTCTCCGTATTCATGCGTCTTTTCCTTCTATATAATGTGCTGCATTTCTCACATTCATAAAGATAGGATTTTTTTTCGTCTTCTTGTCTTCTCGGACTGTATCGAAGCCCATCGTAGCGCTCTAACCATTCCTTGAAGTCTTGATCTTGATGACGGTGTCCCATTCCTGCTAGATGTAAATGGTAGTGACACAGTTCATGAATCACGATTCCGCGGAAGACTTTCATGTCATCGATATATCGTTTATTGAAGTCTAAATGATGATCGCCTAAGAAATAGCGACCACCTGTCGTCTTCAGCCGTGGATTAAAATAAGCTTTATGTCGAAACGGTAAGGAAAATACGTCGAGCGACAGTTGCTCGACGTATCGTTGTAATTGTTCATTCGTCATTTCGGCGGAACCAGTGTCAAACCAATCCGTCCCCGCTCTGGTTCAACATTCGTCACCCATACTGTCACGATATCCCCGACAGCGACGACATCAAGTGGATGCTTGACACGTTTACGACTGAGCTTCGAGATATGAATCAATCCATTCTCTTTCACTCCGATATCAACGAACGCACCAAAATCAAGAACATTCCGGACTGTCCCTTGGAACTCCATCCCGACTTGGATCATATCCATCGATAGAACATCTTGGCGGAGCAACGGTTTATCGAGCGCTTCCCGAGGGTCACGACCCGGACGTTGTAACGCTTCGATGATGTCACGTAATGTCGGCTCTCCGATCTCGAGCGTCTGTGCCATCTCCGGTAATGACAATGTAGACAATTGTTCCCGCACCGCATCCGTTCCAACTTGATCTAGCGTTAAGCCTAGTGTCTTAAATAACTTCTCGACTGTTTTGTACTGTTCCGGATGAATCGGCGTCCGGTCGAGCGGATGCGTACCTTCTAGAATTCGCAGGAATCCTGCTGCCTGTTCGTAGGCTTTTGCACCAAGACGAGGAACTTTCAATAATTCCTGGCGTGTCTTAAACGTCCCAAGTTCCGAGCGGCGTTCAACGATTTTTTTCGCTGTCGCCTTCGTGATCCCTGCGACGTAACTCAAAAGCGGTTCTGACGCTGTATTAACATCAACTCCGACTTGGTTGACGACCGTCTCGACGACAAAATCAAGCGTCTCCTTCAGTTTCGTTTGCGAGACATCATGTTGATATTGACCAACTCCAACAGACTGCGGGTCGACTTTGACAAGTTCAGCGAGTGGATCCTGCAAACGACGCGCAATCGAAATCGCGGATCGTTGTTCGACCTGAAGCTCTGGAAACTCCGTCCGGGCAATCTCTGAAGCGGAATAAATACTCGCCCCTGCCTCGTCGACGATTGTAAAGGCGATATCTGTTTGCCCCTTCATCCAGTCCGCAACAAATGCTTCTGTTTCCCGTGAAGCAGTTCCGTTCCCGATCGCAATCAACTCGATTCCATATGTATCAACGAGCTGCGAAAGGGTTTGACGTGCTTCTTTTGCTTTTTGCTCTGACATCGTCACGTAAATGACGCCGACTTCCTTCATTTCACCTGTCGGATCGATGACTGCCCACTTACATCCTGTCCGGTAGGCCGGATCCAGTCCCAACATGACTTTCCCTTTCATCGGTGGTTGCATGTAGAGTTGACGGAGATTCTTACCAAAGACGTCAATCGCTTGGAACTCTGCCTTTTCCGTCAGTTCATTTCGAATTTCTCGTTCGACGGCAGGAAAGACCGATTTTTTATAGCCCGTCGTGATCGCCGCTTCGACGATATCACGTTTCTTTGGCGCCAGTTGTGCGTAGGAACGAAGCAATGTCGGTAAAACCTGTTGTTCCTCTAACACGACTTTCACAGAGACGATTTTCAATGCTTCCGCACGGTTAATCGCAAGAATCCGGTGCGGAACGATCTGTTGAATCCGTTCACTGTAGGCATAATACTGTGCAAAGACACCTTTTTCATCGACTGCATCCTTTTTCTGTTTCGTGACGATTTCTGCTGAACGGCGCATTTGCTTACGAATGAACTCACGCACCGTCGCTTGTTCGCCCCACTCCTCGGAAATGATCGATTGTGCCCCAGTAAGCGCTTCTTCCGGATCCAGCCCATTGCTCAAGCGATGGAATGTCGCTTCATCATAAGCAGACTTGTCGCGGAACCAGTCGGCAAGTGGTGCAAGCCCTGCTTCCCGTGCAATTTCCGCCTTTGTCCGACGTTTTGGTCGAAACGGTAAATAGATATCTTCGACTTGTTGTAACGTCGTCGCTTCCTCGAGCGTTCGACGGAGTTCCGGCGTCAATGCACCTTGCTCCTCGATTTTTTCAAGGACGTCACTCCGTCTACTTTCAAGTTGCGTTAATTGTTTATGTCGATCGAGAATCGCTTTGATCGCGACCTCATCGAGTTCACCTGTCTGTTCTTTCCGGTAGCGGGCGATGAACGGAATCGTACCGCCTTCTTCCGTCAATTGTAAGACTGCCTTCACTTGCGCAGGACGTACATTCAATTCACTTGCGATTCTCTTTTCCATCTGCTTCACCTCTCATTCATTATACCGAAGAACGCATGGAAAAGAAAAAAGACTGACACGAGGTCAGTCTTTTGAGAATACTTCATTTGGTTCGACTTTGATCGCTTCACGTAACTTCTGCAAAGCACGTCGTTGGAGACGGGAAACATGCATTTGTGAAATGCCGAGTAGTTCGCCCGTTTCTTTTTGACTCATATTGCGGTAGTAGGCACATTCGAGAATCGAACGTTCGCGGTCCGTTAAGACAGCAAATGCCTTTTCAAGAATCAGACGCTGATCGACGGAGTCGTAGCCGTTTTCTTGATTCCCGACGAGGTCGAGTAACGTAACAGTACTACCTTCCTGATCTGCCTCAATCGAACTATCGACGGATAATGCTTGATAGCTTTTACCCATCTCAAGTGTTTCGAGGACCTCCTCTTCCGATACTTCAAGACGCGCAGCAATCTCATCGATGCGCGGAGAGCGTTGCAACTCCGTCGTCAACTCCTCGACTGCCTTCTTGATTTTCGGTCCGAGTTCCTTGATGCGACGTGGAACGTGAACGCTCCATGTCTTATCGCGGATGAAACGTTTGATTTCACCGATGATCGTCGGAACAGCAAACGACTCAAAACTGCGACCGAATTCCTTATCGAAGCGACGAAGCGCTGCAAGCAACCCAATCATGCCGACCTGAACAAGATCGTCATGAATCGGTCGACCACGCGAGAACTTTCGGGCCAAAGCTTCTACCAAGTCTGAATAACGCTCGAGTAATGCCGCATGCACTTCCTCATCTTGGTCGTCCTGCTGATACAAATCAATCAGTCGAAGTACTTCATCATCACTGTGATGGCGTTGTTGAGACTTTGCTGGCACTTTGACCCACCTCATCTCTATTCATATATTTTGTCATATGGACAGTGACGCCGTTCGCTTTCTCGATCGTTACTTGATCCATCAATGCTTCGATCATCAAGATACCGAGTCCTCCTTCATGCAAGGAATCGAGATCGTGTGCATCCGTAATCGGTTCACTTTGGCGTTTGACCTCATCTTTATCGAACGTAATGCCGTTATCCTTGACGACAATCTCGAGACGATCATCCGGATAGACGTTACATGTCAAGGCGATGCTACCATCTTCTTTTCCTTCGTACGCATGTTGAACAGCGTTCGCACATGCTTCTGAGACAGCGATCTTGATATCTTCGATGTCATCATACGTGTATCCCATCCGGTTGGCGACACCTGAAACCGTCAGACGGGCAATGGCTACATATTCCGGTTTTGCCGGTAATGTCATGTTTAGTTGTTCGTTCTTCATTGCGTTCCACCTCTTACACCACTATCAATTGTAATGATGCTTGAAAGACCTGTAATTTCGAATAGACGACGGATGCGTTCAGAAACGCCGACGAGCGTGAACGATGTACCGTTCTTTTTCGCTGCTTTGAGTGCTCCGACGAACACGCCGAGACCTGTCGAATCCATGTAGTGTACTTCATCCAAATGGACGACGACATCGTTTGTTTCAACTGCCGGGACTAGTTCTTGGCGAAGCTTTGGTGCTGTATACGTATCAATCTCACCTGCGATATAAAGATGCGTCTGACCGTCAAGCTGCTCTGTTTTAATTGTTAAATCCATCTTCAAGTTCCTCCTCAAGGAAAATCTGTCTATGTGGTCTTGCTATTCATCCTACCTCATCCCTTTATAAAAAGGTCACTTGGGTATGTTTCCCCGTAAAGAAAACTTTAAAACCCATTTCATAAAAAAAGAGGTCAAAAAAAGTCGCATACGCTAGTATCGACTCTTCTTGTGTTGCGCTTCTATGTAAGTGCCTAAAAATCAACCAAGCCTAAGCTGATTGCGACGGCACTATTTACTTTCATCATCGTGTCTGGATCTAGATGTGTGACTTTATCCGTTAGACGGCGTTTATCAATTGTACGGATTTGCTCAAGTAAGATGACCGAATCACGTTCTAATCCGTGTCGCTCTCGATATACTTCCACATGGGTCGGTAGTTTGGCTTTGTCGATCTGTGCCGTGATCGCAGCCACGATGACTGTCGGGCTGAATCGGTTACCAATATCATTTTGTAGAACAAGCACGGGACGAACTCCCCCTTGTTCCGATCCGACCACAGGTGACAAATTTGCATAAAACACGTCGCCACGTTTGACTATCAAAGCTTACACCCCGCTTACTTGACGTAGGAGTGAGAACTCCGCCTCCGTTTCAATCTGGAACATTTCGCCAACGATCGATAAATTGATTGCTGCCATTTCTTCGTAACCACGTTTCAATTCCTCACGTAGCTGACGCTTGCGTTCTTCGGTCGTATGGTTCGACTTCATCCCAATCGTCTCCTTCGCTACATTTCGCTCAACAAACTGCATTTCCCGTTGTTGGACCAAGATAATGGCACCTCCAGATTCACTGAAACCTTAACGAACGACTCACTTTCTACTTCAATATATCAGTCGAATTCAGAAAATACAATCAAAATTCAAACAAATAACATATTTTTGCCATCTTATTGATGTCTTGTACGAATCATTGACGCGGCACGCGCTTCGAGAATTGGCAGAGAACTTCATAGTTGATTGTCCCAAGCCAATGGGCTGCTTCCTCGATCGGTGCCCCTTCTCCAATCAGAATGACTTCCGTTCCGATTGGATATTCCCTTGGTAATCGAATCATGAGCCGGTCCATGCAGACTCGACCAACGATTTCACACGGTAGACCGTCCACAATCAATGAGTAGCCTTGGAACTTGCGTGACCAGCCATCCGCGTAACCGATCGGAACAGTACCGATCCATTCATCCGTCGGTGCCGTATAGGTCGCCCCGTAACTGATCGTTTGACCGGGCTCGACTTGTTTGACCTGCATCAGACGACTTTTCAGTGAAAACGCCGGTTTTAAGAACTCGTAATGTCCTGCCATCTCATCCGACGGCATCGCCCCATATAGAGCGATACCGACTCGAACGACGTTAAACGGCGCTTGACCTGCTAGACGAATCGCTGCCGCCGAATTGGCACAGTGGATGTAACGGATATCCGGTACTAGTGCGACATACGATAAAAACGTTTCAAGTTGGCGTTCGAACAATCGGCTGTTCAACTCGTCAGCAGTCGCGAAATGCGTATAGATGCCTTCGAGTTCGACGAGATCATCATCACATTCAGCAAGAATTCGCTTCAACTCATCGACATGTTGCAGTCCGAGTCGTCCCATTCCGGTATCGACCTTGATATGCAGACGAAGATGATCGATTTCTGTCAAATGACGTTTCGCTTCCTGAAGCCAATCGGCTGAAAAGACAGGAACGGCGACATCATAATTCGAAGCGACCGTCGCATGTTCCGGTAGTAAAGCCTCAAGCATCAAGATCGGTGCTTGGATACCCGCTTCTCGCAACTCGATCGCTTCTTCGAGGAGCGCGACGGCGAGTAAGTCGGCTCCGTTCTCAAGAGCGATCTCAGCGACCGTCACTGCCCCGTGACCATAGCCGTCCGCCTTGACGACCGCCATCACCTGTTGTTCGCCCATCCGTGTTTTGATTTCGCGTATATTATGTGCGATCGCTTCCCGATCGATTTCAATCCAAGTTGGTCGGTACATCCCATTCCCTCTTCTCTAATAAGACTTGCGCAGATGCATAATGCTCTGAATGTGTGATCGAGACGTGGATGACGCCATCGAATGGTCCACTCATGATCGGTCGCCCTGTCTCATCGTTTAAAATTTCAACATCTTGCCAGGAAACTTCTTTTCCGACGCCGGTTCCGAATGCTTTGACGAACGCTTCCTTTGCAGCGAAACGTCCAGCGAGGTACTCGATGCGACGGTGTCCTGAGAGCGATTGATAGCGTTCCTGCTCTATCTGCGTTAAGATTCTTCCGGCAAAACGTGGCTGCCGCTCAAGCGTTTGCTCGATTCGATCCAGTTCCACCAAATCGATGCCAATTCCATAAATCATCCGAGACGCCTCCACAGTTCTATTCTTCGCCATCTTCATATAGAATGAAGATGAAGCGAGGTGTTGTCATGTTTAGTCGAACGGAAAACCTACAAACGTTCACACGTTCTTATCCGGTCGTTTCGTTGTTCATTTTAATCCAAGTCGCCCTGTTTGTCATTGAACAGTTAGGTGCACTCCTCAATCTGACGTTCTCTCCTTTAAGTGCAGGCGCAGCAATCAATCTCTTAATCGGACAAGGTGAATGGTGGCGTGTCGTCACGGCCACGTTCTTGCATTATGATTTTTGGCACATTGCGTTCAATACGTTTGCTCTCGTCATCTTCGCTCCACCGCTCGAGCGGATGATCGGACATGCTCGATTTGCCGCTTTTTACTTGCTCGTTGGTACGCTCGCAAACATCTTGACGTACTTCACGAAAATCAACGAACCGTTTTACGGTCAAGCTGGAGCATCGGGTGCCATTCTTGGTCTGCTTGGGTTTTATGTCTACTTGAGCCGATTCAAGCGGACAGTCATCCTAGCAGACGATACACGTCTTGTGTATATCTTTACTGCGGTCACGGCAGTCTTTACGTTACTTGGCTCAAATGTCGCTGTATTCGGTCACTTGTACGGTTTCGTCCTCGGATTCCTCTTCGGATTCGTCTTTGGTAATCGTGCCGTTCCATTCACACGTCCGTTCCAAACCGGTCGTCGATCGAGCGGTGGACCTGTCTTCGTAAGCGGTTCTGGTCAACTCGGTCGGATCTTCTTCTATATCATCATCGCGTTTGCCGTACTCGGATTATTCTTCCGCTACTTGTAAAATGGCATAAAAAAAGGACTCCGCTACACGCGCGAGTCCTTTTTTTGCTTATTTGCGAAGTACTTCTGCTAAGTCCTTCACGTCGTCAATCAGATTATGGATCGTCTCCTGATTGTCCGTATAGAGTGCTTTTAGTTCTTCAAAGCGCCCTTTTGGATCTTGTTTGACAGCAGACAATTGTGTTCCTGCGCCGCTGAATGTCCGTTTCACTGCTGCAAACTGCGCTTGGCGCGTATCTTTATGCAGTAGTGATAAAGTAGCGCCGACGAGTGCGCCACCGAGTGTTGCTACGACAAAATAGTTCTTTTTCATCTGTTAGTCCCCCTGCATCTCACTCATTTGTTGGTGGTACGATTTGATACCGTTTCATGACGGGAGAAGGCGCGAACGACTTCCCTGCCTCTTCAGCATACTGGTCTACCGTAAGACGTTCAACTGATTTTGCATAACGAGCTCCGTCCCCTGTCTCTTGGAACTGAATCAATAAGGCAAGATCCGTTCCCTTCTCGACACGTCCAATCCGAAATGCCTGGAAGCCACCGTATTCTGCTCCGATGACTTTCGGATTCGACATCACTTGATGTACGAATAGATCTCCGCTATTTTGATCTGCCGGAATCGACCAGTAGAAGAGACTGCCTTCATCCGAAAAATTGCCACGTGATTCGAGCAACGTGTAGGTATTGCCACTTTGAAAAGGTGATTTCGAGTCCGTCTCCATCCAGAGGATGGCATCGCCGCTTCCGCTAGCGACACGAATATGAGCATCACGGGAACGAATTTGTTCAACGAACGAACCGCTACCGAATGTAATCGAAAGTTTAGATGGCATCACAGGCCTCCGCAAGTTGAAAGTCTTTTTCCGTCAATCCGTTTTCATCATGAGTCGTCGCTGCAAGTGTGACGTTTTTATAGTCGATCATGATTCGTGGATGATGATTCAAGTTTTCAGCGATACTTCCGACTTCCTGTACGAAATCCAGTGCCGCAGGAAACGATGCAAGTGTATAGGTCCGGACGATTTCATCATCCACGACACTCCAATCTTGCAACCGCTCAAGACGCTCTTCCACTTCATACTCATTCAACCTAGCCATCCCTTTCTCCTCCTCTACTATCATTTTCGTCCTATACCTTATACCCCATTCTTTTACTTCTCTATACCTGTTTGTATCCGATTTCTTCCTTTTGCCTTCTGTGTGAGATAGAGTACAATGTGAAAGAGAACACTAATTCAAAATCGGAAAGGGGCTTACGCATATGCGCGCTCTGATTGTCATTGATTACACGATCGATTTCGTTGCTGACGAAGGAAAGCTGACTTGTGGAAAACCAGGACAAGCGATTGAAGATCGAATTGCTACGTTGATGGAGGAGTTTTCAACGGAAGACTACGTCGTCATCGCTAACGATATTCACGAAGAAGGCGATACATTCCACCCGGAAACCGTCCTCTTCCCGCCACATAATATCCGCGGAACACATGGACGTGATCTGTTCGGGAAAGTCGCAGCCATGGCACGGGTCGCTGATCACGTCATCGACAAGACGCGTTATAGTGCGTTCGCCGGGACGGACCTCGATTTACGCTTGCGTGAACGCGGTATCCACGAAGTCCACCTCGTCGGTGTCTGTACGGACATTTGTGTCCTTCATACAGCTGTCGATGCCTACAATCTCGGATATCGTATCGTCGTTCATGCCGATGCGGTCGCAAGCTTTAACGCGACTGGTCACGAGTGGGCGCTTACACACTTTAAACAATCGATCGGCGCAGAAGTCGTCGGCGAATAAGAAGGGATCTGTCCGTCATGTTACAACGTAATCTTGCACTCCATACCGATCTGTACTTACCACGGTGGATGTACATCTATTGGAAAGAAGGACGTCATAATGAACGTGCCGTCTTTGATGTTTACTACCGTTCGAATCCGTTCGCAGGAGGCTATGTCGTCTTTGCGGGTCTCGAAAATATCATCGAGTATATTCAAACACTCCGTTTCACGGAAGAAGATATCACGTACTTGCAAGAGATGATTGGCTTCCCGGATGAGTTCAAGGATGAACTGCGTCAGTTCAAGTTCAATGGCTCGATTTCAAGTGTCAAAGAAGGCGAGATCGTCTTCCCGAACGAACCACTGATTCGGATCGAGGCACGCATCTTTGAAGCAAAACTCTTACAGACCGCGATTCTGAACATCGCGAACCACGAATCGCTCATCGCGACGAAATACGCACGTATTCGTCAATCGGCTCCCCGTGCGAAGTTCCTCGAAGCTGGTGCCCGTCGCGCGCAAGGCATCGATGCCGCTTACTTCGGTACGCGTGCTTCATACCTGGCTGGTTTTGACGTCACAAGTCTTGCTTCAGCAGGACGCGACTTCGGCATTCCGTGTGGTGGAACGATGGAACATGCCGACATTCAATTCCACGATGACGAATTGACGGCATTCCGGACATTCGCTTCTCATTATCCGGATCAGGCGACATTACTCGTCGATACGTACGATACGCTCAAGAGTGGTCTTCCGAATGCGATCACGGTTGCGAAGGAACTCCAAGCCAAAGGGCATAAACTGCGCGGCATCCGGATCGATTCTGGCGACTTATCCTACCTGTCAAAACGTGCCCGTAACATGCTTGACGAAGCTGGCTTCCCGGAAGTCGACATCGTCTTATCAGGGGACCTCGACGAATACGTCATCCAGGACTTGCGCATCCAAGGTGCCCAAGCCAATACGTTCCTCGTCGGAACACGCGGCATCACGGCTTACGAGCAACCGGCTCTTGGGATGGTCTACAAATTGGTCGCACGTGAAGTAGATGGCGAGCTCGTACCCGTCATTAAAGTATCCTCGTCAAAAGCCAAGACGACGACGCCCCATATCAAGGAAGTCTATCGCATCATCGATCCGGTGACGGATAAGTTCAAAGGCGATTACGTGACGTTGATGGACGAAGATCCGTCAACACTTGAAGCTGTCGATCTCATCGACGTCCGGGACCCATCGTTCCGGAACCGCATCGAACAGTTCAAGGTCGAGCGCTTACTTGAACCGATCTTCAAGGATGGAGAGTTGATCTATACAGTGCCGACGATCGAAGAGAGTCGCCACTTCCACGAAACACAGATTGGTCGTCTGTGGGAAGAGTACAAACGACTGCGCTTGCCAGAGATCTATGCTGTCACATTCAGCGATCGTCTCTGGAAGCTCAAACTCGACATGATTCGGGATACCCGACTGGCAAGTGGGTTAAAATAAGACGCCAAAAAGCGCCGTTCTTCCTCCCTCAGGATGAACGGCGCTTTTTCTCATGTTAATCCTGCTTCGTTTCCGACAGGTGTCATTTCTGTTGGCGCTTGTTCCATCTTCTTACGAAAGTACCATGCGAAGCCAAGTGCACCTCCGATGAAGACGATATACGTGATGCGTTGACCGAATTCAGCTAAGGAATCCGCGTAGAAAATACTGATTAAATGATCACTTCCACTAATGAGTAGCAAACAGGCAATCAGGAGCGCAATGCGATATGCAAGCGTCGGGCGGTCTGTCGGTTCAGCATGCCAATACATGATGATATGGTGGGCAAGTAGAATGATACCCAGGATTCCTAATATTCCAATGAGTACTTGCGGCATAATGAACGATCCTCCTGTTTAGTAGTATCTAGTCTTATTTAAACATAGTTCATACGAATTTCGTCAGGAAAAGTTTCCCGTCTTACATTCCTCACGGTATACTGTAGGAAAATCGTAAGCGATCAAGGGAGGGCATTTTTTCATGAAAACCTTTAAGTTATGCACATTACGCATTTTAATGGATGAGTCAGGACGTGATACGACGATTCCCGTCGCCATTCAGGACGGATTGACGGTCAGTACCGAACAGACGGCACAGTGGGTTGCAGAAATCGTCGTTCCTCCAACGGATCAGCCGATCGTCGATGAATTGTTCACAAAACATTTACGTGCTTTGATTGAAATCACGATCTCACGACCTGATAATGACCCTGCCGCGATGATCGTCACGCCTCTTGAACGGACTGTCTTAAGCGAAAACGTCTCATATGTCTTCACGGGTAAGATGGTCATGATGAAAAATGATTTATCTGAATCGATCTTACGCGAAGTCGTCGAAGATGGATTCGCTGGCGAAGAACTCGTTCAAGAGTATAAGGATCGTCGTTCAAAACGTGGTGCCCATATCACAAGTATCGCTAAAGAAACGTTCAAACAATATTTGACAGAGCATCCGAACACACCCGTCTCTTAAGGTTTTTCGACCTCGTCCGTGATGTGGTCTGCTACGTTGATGCGATCAATCGTATAGTGATCTGTATGATGGATATAATTCGCACACGCGTTTTTCAAAGGTGTCCGGTAACTGAATGTCGCATCAATCGACGATAATGCTGCCTTG
Source organism: Exiguobacterium sp. LL15 (assembly GCF_024436095.1). NCBI lineage: Bacteria > Bacillati > Bacillota > Bacilli > Caryophanales > Exiguobacterium > Exiguobacterium sp. LL15. Next base: position 12,936 of record NZ_JANFNX010000003.1, read on the forward strand.
ATCGTATGCGAGTGACAAACGATTAGAATTCGTTTCCCTTCATACATGCGTGTCGCTTCCTGTAGCGCATCGAACACGCGATCCTGGATGGCTTGTTCCGTTTCGAGACCCGGCACAAGCGTCGTATCGTTCGCTTGAACAGCTTCGTAAATCGCTGCGACCGGTTCACCGGAAGCGGCTCCAAATTCGCGTTCGACAAGTCGCTCATCTGTCGCTGTGATCGTTAAACCAACAGCACGACCGATGATTTCCGCTGTCTCAACGGCACGCGACAAGGGACTTGCTAACAAGACATCCCACTTTTCATTCGATAGATAAGCGGCGCTGAGTTCCGCTTGTCTTCTTCCTGTTGCATTCAACGGGATATCTTCTCTTCCTTGGATCCGTTCGTTTAAGTTCCAATCCGTCTGACCATGCCGCACTAAACAAATTTCAGTCATGTCTCTGTCTCCCTCATTTAAGAAATATGACTGATTGTATCATGTTTTCCATTCGGAAGTTGTCGCGGTGGCAACAGTAGTACCTGACAGGTGAAATGTTCAATTCGTTCAAGTAATCGCTCGATCTTTAACGGATTTTCTGTCTGAGCGAAACTAGCTAGTGAGTGCGTACCATTCGGAAAGGAAAATAACCGAACATCCGCTCCGACATCTGCTCCTTTCTCAACGAAATGCAAGGCTTGAGAAAACGGAACAATCGGATCTTTTTTACCGTGCAAAAGCATGATTGGTGGGGCATCTGACGATAAATGTGTGACGGGTGAGACGTGCGTCATCAGCTTGCGCCATTCTTCTCGCCCCCCCTTGTAGAACTTAATGTGGGCAATCCAAGTTTGAATGAAATTAAACAACAAAAAGTTCGTCGGTGGATATAAAGCGATCACACCACTGATCAATGGCATGTGCCGCTCATCACGCTCACCGACGAAAGCAGATGGGGCAAGTGCCGTCGTCAGCATGAGTGCAGCTCCGGCTGAGTCTCCCCATACCATCATCCGTCCTCTTAGAATGCGAAGGTCCTCTGCTTCCTTGTTCAAAAAACATAACGCATCCCGTACATCCTCGAGGTTATCCGGAAAATAACTGCCCTCTTCGAACAAACGATACTCAATACTACAGACGGCAACTCCGAGTTCAAGTAGGCGGTCAACGATTGGACTAAAGCAGAATATGTCATCACGCTCCCCACGAACGAATGCACCACCGTGTGCATAGATGGCAACTGGAAACGGTCCTTCCCCCGGCGGATAATAGAGATCGAGCTGTAAGGTGCGGTCCCCCACCTGTTTATAGATGAGTGTCCGCGGTGCAAGTTGTTTTTCTGTGAGTGGCAAGGCGGGTTCGGTCCATCGAAGTAGTGCACCATAATTGTTCCAAATACTCGCTCCCGCTGCTGCCGTCGTCAATAATGCAGCTCCCCCCATTAGCCATGCAGTTTCACGTTTCACTTGATCACCTCCAAAAAGACGTGCCAGTTTCTTCACTTTATTATCCTTCTACCCCGTTTTAAAAGATGTCGAACGTCTCGGTATTCCTACTTGACGCTTCACCAGCGTTCCGCTATAGTGAGAAAGTCCAAATCGGAATAGTTACGTTTTAATAATGGAGGTATCATATAATGAAAAAAATTATTCCTGCTTTAACAATCGCCTTCGCGAGTGCAAGTGTCCTCGCCGCTTGCGGTTCGAATACCGATTCATCGACTTCAGATAAAACCCAGACAGAAGTCTATGCATCGACGTTCGCAACAGCTGCTATTGCCCGCGAAATCGGTGGTGATCAAGTCGACGTCAAGATGATCGTCCCACCTGGAGCAGATCCTCACTCTTACGAGCCGACGTCAAAACAACTCACTGAAATTGCTAAGGGTGACTTGTTCCTCTTAACGGGCACGACGCTCGAGCCATATTCGAAAAAAATTCAGGAGAGTCTAAACGGCACGGACGTCCGCTTCGTCGAGACGAGTAAGGACGTCAACTTACTGGAATCTGATGCTACGCTTCATGCACATGAAGAAGAGGGGCATAGTGAAGACGAACATGCCCACGAAGAAGAAGGGCACGATGATCACGCAACGGATGAACCTGCGCATGAAGAAGAAGGCCATGACCACGGAAAATACGATCCACACGTCTGGCTCGATCCTACCAATGCAAAAGCAATGGCACGCTCGATTACAACTGCTTTATCAAAAGAAGTACCAAAAGACAAAGCGACATTCGAGAAAAACTTAAAAGCGTTCGATCAGCAAGCTGACGCACTAGATAAAGAATTCAAACAAGCCGTCGCTGATGGATCGAAAAAAGAACTTCTCGTTACGCATGCCGCTTACGGTTACCTCGCAGAACGATATGGTTTCACACAACTGCCGATCGCGGGAATTTCTCCTTCCGATGAACCGTCACAAAAGCAACTGGCTGCTTTAGTGAAAGAAGCACGGATGCATGATTTGAAATACGTCGCGTTCGAAGAGACGGTCTCACCGAAGGTCGCACGTGTCATCCAAAAAGAAATCGGAGCTGAATCCGTGACGATTCATAATCTAGAGTCCGTCACGAAAGCACAGCAAAACAGCTCTTATTTTAAATTGATGGAAGAAAACGTCCAGACGTTAAAACAAGCACTTCAGTAAAGTACAGTTGACACGCGTTACTCAATGCGGTACGGTAAGAAACGTGTTTTACAACAATTGAATGACTTCTTTTTATCGCGAGAAACGGAGGGACTGGCCCAATGATGTTTCGGCAGCGGACGATTTGATTCGTACTGTGCCAAATCCAGCAAGCGAAAGCTTGAGAGATAAGAAGAGCGTCTTTATTTCATAAAGACCTCCTTCTTTCTTGCGAAGGGGTCTTTTTTGTATCTTTGAGAAACGAGGTGTCAACAATGAATGAAACGATCACGCCTAACAAATGGGCACTGCTTCCCCTCGTCGTATTCCTGGTCCTCTTCATCGGAGCCGGGATCTTCTATGACGACTTTTACAAATTTCCGATCCTTATCGCCGCATTGATCGCTTTGATCTTTGCTGCAATCACAACGAAAGGATCCATCAATCAAACGGTCGAACGAATCGCAACGGGTGCCGGAAATCCCGATATCATGATCATGGTCTTCATCTTCTTATTAGCCGGTACGTTTTCTGGAACGGCAGAAGCAATCGGTGCCATCGATGCAACCGTCAATGCTGCTTTGACGTTCCTACCTCCGTCATTACTGATGAGTGGTCTGTTCATCATCGCTGCCTTCATCTCGATGGCAATGGGAACATCGACTGGAACGATTGCTGCACTCGCGCCGATCGCCTTCGGTATTCATGAAGCGACAGGCATCAACGTTGCGATCGCAGCAGCGTCAGTCGTTGGTGGTTCGATGTTCGGCGATAACCTGTCGTTCATCTCGGATACAACGATCGCTGCCGTCCGTACCCAAAAAACGAACATGCGCGATAAGTTCCGGACGAACTTCATGATCGTTCTCCCAGCTGCTATCTTGACGATCATCTTACTTGCGTTCGTTTCTGGCTCTGGCGATGCGGTAACGGCCAAAGCATTCGAGTTCTACAAGCTGATTCCATATCTCGCCGTCATCGTCCTTGCGCTATTTGGTGTCAACGTCATCCTTGTCCTCGTCGGTGGTACATTGCTCACTGGTATCATCGGTATGATTGACGGTAGCTTCGGCTTAAGCGGTTTCGTCCTCTCGATGTCAAAAGGAATGATTGGCATGGCGGAGATTTCCATCTTGACACTCCTCATGGGTGGTCTCGTCAGCTTGATCACGTTCAACGGTGGAATCGTCTACTTGAAAGAGACGTTGACGCGCAAGATTTCTCAGCGTCGCGGTGCCGAATTCAGTATGGCAGCACTCGTCAGTGCGACGAATCTCGCAACGGCGAACAATACGATCTCGATTCTCGTCGCTGGACCACTGGCGGCTGAAATCGCTGATACGTACGAGATTGATCGTAAGAAATCAGCGAGTATTCTCGATATCTTCTCTTGTGGTATCCAAGGCATCATTCCGTATGGCGCGCAACTCTTGATTGCAGCAGAATTGACGAAAACGGCTTCACCGGAACTGATTCCGTATCTGTTCTATCCGTTCCTTCTCTTCGTCTGTGGATCGATTGCCATCTTCTTTGGATTGCCACGCATGAAGAAGACAGCGACGAAGCAAGAAAGAATTTCTTCGTAACCATAAAACAGGTCCAATCGCGTCGACGATTGGACCTGTTTTATTATTTTTTCTGCTTCGCTTGTCGTTCTAAGATTAAGTAAGCGATTGCCGGAAGCGGGAATTGAACGAGTCCAGCACCTCCCCAAACCCATGGATTACGTCCTGACTTTCGCGCACTAAGAAACAGACCCACTGCCTGCGTGACTAACAAGGCACCAATACTAAGCCAAGCTCCCTTTGATAGCTTTTTATTCTTTTGAGCCATCTGTTATCCTCCTTTTTCGGACAGGCATTCAGATTTTATTACGCTTCTATTTTATATCATATCCTATTTCTCCATGAGCATAGAAACGGACGTCTTCGTTCGTTCATGCTAAACTAAACGAGCAAATCTAAACTACGTTTTATGAGGAGGAGTAACACATGCAATACGCAAAACTTTCAAACGGTATTACGATTCCCCAAATCGGATTCGGTGTCTGGCAAGTAGATGAAGAGACAGAAGCACCTGCTGCTGTCGCTGAAGCATTACGTGTCGGCTATCGTCATATCGATACGGCTGCTGTCTATAAAAATGAACGCGGTGTCGCGAAAGGAATCAAGGAAAGCGGCGTGAAACGTGAGGAGCTCTTCTTAACGTCAAAAGTCTGGAACGATGATATTCGTGCCGGTCGGACGAAGGAAGCATTCGCAGAATCGCTCGAACGTCTCGAAACAGATTATCTTGACCTCTATCTCATCCACTGGCCAGTCGAAGGCTATATCGAAGCGTGGAAAGCAATGGTTGAACTGTATGAAGAAGGCAAGATCAAAGCGATCGGTGTCTCGAACTTCAAAGAACATCACCTCGATACATTGGCAGAAGAGGGCTTGATGGCACCAATGATCAACCAAGTCGAGTTGCATCCACAATTACCGCAACACGAACTGCACGAATACTTGCAAGATCACAACATCCAAGTCGAAGCATGGAGCCCACTCATGCAAGGGAAATTCCTCGAAATCAATGATTTCAAGGAAATCGCAGAGAAACATGGCAAGACACCTTCACAAGTCGTCTTACGTTGGCATCTCGACAACGGCATCGTCGCTCTTCCAAAATCCGTTACACCAGCACGAATTGCGGAAAACTTCGACGTCTTTGATTTCCAACTCGATGCCGATGATCTTGAGAAAATTGATCGTCTGGCAACAGATGTCCGCCTCGGACCGGATCCAGACGAAATCGATTTTTAATCTGGCAATTCACGTAAAAGAGAACATCTTCCATATGAAGACGTCTTGATTCATCTGAACGATGAGAGACCCGTTTCCAGTCTACGACTTGGAAGCGAGTCTCTTTTTTTATGCTTGAAGCTGTTCAGACATAATAAATTAAAATCGTATCTTCCGCTTCTTCTGCTTTTTGAAAATAGGCGCGTAAATCAGCAAACTGTTCCCAGATATCCTCGAATTCGCCCGGTGTTCCAGCTTCATCATGAATCGAAGCGAGTGCCCGTTGATCGAAATTCCGCATCACCTCAGCCGATATGATGAGGAGTGGCAAGGGAAGAATACCGACAATCGCCGCTTTCTCCTCATTAACAATCAACTCTTCGCCAACGATCGCTCGTCCCAGGTTGTAATGTGTGTCTTGATCAATGTAGATATCGATTTGATTCATCAAATGATAGATGGCGTTCGTCTGTTCGAGAGCGAATAATTGTTCATGATCGGGTTGTGTCTCATGAATGAATAAAATCCAGTCCATGATGATGTGGGGATCGTTTCCGAACGACTCCCAGACCGCATCCGTGACGCGGACGAAATGTACGTTTTCCATTCTCCCCCTCCCTTCTGTACTCTGTATTCCCTTTTTAAATTCGTTCTATACAAAAAAAGAGCCAGATTTCTCTGACTCCCTTTTCCTTAGATTGCTTTTTCGTCTTCTTTTGATTCCTGCCATGCTTCAAGCGTATCTTTCCCTGGCAAGTTCGGAATCGAGTCCGCATAAAACCGTGGCTCTTTCCCTGCTTTTCGTTGTGTCATGTAATCATCTAGGGCAAGCTTCGCAATCTTTGCGAGACGGAAAATCGCATACAGATTGACGATCGCCATGAGTCCCATGAAGATGTCCGCTAACGCCCACACGAGACTAGCCGACTCGACAAGTGAACCGAAGACGATCATGACGAGGACGAGTACGCGGTATGCCATCATGACTTGTTTATTTTCACGGATGAAGTTGATGTTCGATTCACCGTAGTAGTAGTTTCCGACGACGGAACTAAACGCAAATAGGAAGATGGCGAGTGCCATGAATCCTGTCGCAAATGATCCAACTTGTGATGCAAGTGCGCCCTGTGCTAAATCAATACCAGCTAAGGCATCTCCATTCGCATCTTTTGTCGGAACTCCACTGACGAGAACGATCATCGCTGTCGCCGAGCAGACCATCAATGTATCGACGAAGACCGCAAATGATTGAATCAAGCCTTGTTTGACCGGGTGAGAGACTTCCGCTGTTGCCGCTGCGTTCGGTGCTGAACCCATACCGGCTTCGTTCGAGAACAAACCGCGACGAATACCATTCAGAACGGCCGCCCCGATTGCTCCCCCTGCTAATGTCTTAAACTCGAATAATCCTTCTTGGAAAATCAATTTAAAGACACTTGGTAATACTTCAAGATTCGTCACCATGATATAGAGGGCGATTAAGATATAACCACCTGCCATGATCGGAACCATGAATGAAGCGACTGTCGCAATACTGCGGACACCACCAAAAATGATCAGTGCCGTCAAGACGACTAATCCGACCGTAATCCATATCTTATCCACGCCATATTGACTTTGTAGAGAAAGCGAGATCGTATTCGATTGGACAGAGTTAAAGACAAAACCAAATGAGATCGTGATCAGAACACTAAAGACAATTCCTAACCACCGTTGTCCAAGCGCTTTTTCCATGTAATAGGCTGGACCACCACGCCATTCTTTTCCGTCACGTACCTTGTAAATCTGAGCAAGCGTACTTTCGACGAATGCTGACGCCGATCCAATCAAGGCAATTAACCACATCCAGAAGACTGCTCCCGGACCGCCGAGTGCGATTGCAGCCGCCACACCCGCGATGTTTCCGGTACCGACACGTGCTGCCGTACTGATCGCGAATGCTTGAAACGGGGAGACACCGTCTTTTCCATCATCTGTCCCTTGGAACAATAAGCGAATCATCTCCGGAATCATCCGGAATTGAACGAATCGCATCCGAAATGTAAAATAAATGCCTAACACGACGAGTAACGTGATCAATACATTTGTCCATAACAAATCACTGACTCTATTCACTAACGTCATTAATTCCTTTTCCATCAAATCTCCTCACTTCCATCCATCTTTTCTCTCTATTTGTATGTAAGTTTTTTTCACATGTGATTTATCATACGCAATTTTTTTTGAAAAATCAAACTCATCTATACCTTAGGACGCAAAAAAAGTGTCAAACCTCACATCAGATGTCAGGTTTGACACTTTCACATAAACAGTTTTTAGATTAGATGAACAGATTCAGATTGGCACCGTCCGTTGCACCAAGGTAACTCGCGACACCACCGTAATCAATGCCATCAAGGAGTTCTTCCTTCTTGATGCCCATGATATCCATCGACATCGTGCAGGCGATCATTCGGACACCAGCAGCTTGTGCTTTTGCCATCATCGTCTCGAGTGCATCGACTTGTTTATCCTTCATGACTTTTTTCATCATTTTTTGACCGGCGCCTGCCATGTTCATGTTTGAGAGCGGTAACTCCCCGGCATGCTTCGGCATCATCATGCCCATCATCCGTTCAATGCCGGCTTTCTCGACTGCCGGTGCGTCTGGTTTTCGAATGATGTTCAAGCCCCAGAACGTAAAGAACATCGTCACTTGTTTCCCCATTGCCTGTGCACCTTGCGCAATGACGAAGGACGCAAGTGCTTTATCGAGGTCACCACTGAAGACGACCATCGTCGCATCATCTGCCGGATTGACTTGAACCGGTGCTGGAACTGTTGTCTCTCCTTGCCCTTTTTCAAGCATGACCTCGACGACACCTTGATTCATCTCCGCTGAATGGACTGTGTGACCTAGTTTTTTCGCCCATGCTTGAACGTCTGGCAAGAATCCTGGGTCTGACGCCTTGACGAAAATTTGCTCGCCGTCCGTCATCTGATCGATTTTTGTTTTCAGCTCTAAGATTGGACCTGGGCACTGTAAGCCGCACGTATCGAGCAGCGCCACTTGTTCTGGTGCAGTCTTCGTTGTTGGCTCACGTTTCGTTACCGTCACAGCTGTCTCCTCCTTCGCTTGGCTTCGTGCTTCTTGATCACGATGCACGACCGACCATGTTTTGTAGCCGCCGCTTAAGTTTTTCACATCATAACCGTATTGTTGCAACAGTTGACTCGCAACATATCCACGTAATCCGACTTGGCATGTCACATAGATCGTTTGATCCTTCGGCAGATCAGTCAACTTCTCACGTAACGTCGGTAACGAGATATTGACCGATCCCGGAATCGCGCCTAACTCGTTTTCCGATGGTTCACGGACATCGAGTAATAAGCCGCCATTGGCGACGATCGCGTCAATTTCGTGCCAATGAACGTTCGCACTGTCACCAAGCACGATGTTCGACGCGATATACCCTGCCATGTTGACCGGATCTTTCGCTGAACTATACGGCGGTGCATATGATAGTTCAAGATCTGGTAGATCAAGCACTGTCAATCCACCTTTGATCGCTGTCGCGAGAACATCGATCCTTTTCTCGACACCTGTCATGCCGATTGCCTGCGCTCCGTAGATCGTTCCTTCGATTGGATCAAATAGTAACTTCATCGAAATCGGACTCGCCCCTGGGTAGTATCCCGCATGCGATCCCGGGTGGAGATGCACGGCTTCATAACGAAGACCAAGTTGACGCAACCGTTTTTCATTGTTACCGGTCGAAGCGACCGTCAAATCAAAGACTTTTGCTACCGCTGTTCCGAGTGTGCCGCTATACCGGACGTCGCGTCCGGCGATGATGTCAGCAACGAGGCGTCCTTGACGGTTTGCCGGCCACGCGAGTGGAACATGTGTCGCTTCCTTCGTGATATAGTCTTTGACTTCAATCGCGTCACCAATCGCAAAGATCGATGGATCAGATGTCCGCAGTTGATCGTCGACTTGAATCGTCTGTTTGATGCCAAGTGTTAAACCAGCATCTGCTGCGAGCGTGCTCTCCGGTGCGACACCAATTGATAAGATATTCATCTCTGTTTCGATCACGCGTCCGCTTGTCAGGACGACGCGGCGACCTGCCTCTTCAAAACGAGCGACGCCATCTTCTAGAATCAACTCGATGCCTTTTGCACGAAGATGTTCATGAACGATGGCTGCCATTTCCGGGTCGACCGGAGCCATGACTTGATCCGCCATCTCAACGAGGGTGACGTGCGCCCCACGTTCTGCGAGATTTTCTGCCATTTCAAGACCGATGAATCCACCGCCGATGACAAGTGCTTTATCAGGACGATTTGTATCAACGTATTCCCGCATCCGGTCCGTATCTGGGATGTTCCGTAACGTAAAGACGTTCGTTGCGTCATCGAGTCCTGGAATGTTCGGACGGATCGGTTTTGCACCTGGAGAAAGAATCAGATGATCGTACGATTCATCGTATTCTTCACCCGTTTCGACGTTGCGGATCGTGACCGTCTTCGCTTCACGGTTGATCCGAATCGCTTCCGACAAATTGCGGACATCTAAATTAAACCGTGCATGCATGCCTTCTGGCGTTTGGACGAGTAATTTATTGCGATCTTTGATGACATCTCCGATATAGTAAGGCAGTCCACAGTTCGCGAACGAAATCTCTTTTCCTCGTTCAAGCAAAATGATTTCTGCCGTTTCGTCAATCCGGCGCAGTCGCGCTGCAGCCGTAGCGCCACCAGCGACGCCGCCTACGATGATCGTTTTCATCTGATGATTCCTCCTTGATTTTCTATCTGCCACTTAATATACCCTGTCAGGTATGTATTTTCAAGTCAGTTGCTCTCAGATTCACAAACATGACATATCTCTACTCTTTTGTATTTTCTTCCTATCTTAACGGACATTAGTTGCAATTCCTTCTGAAATGCTTGAAACTGAATTTATAGTATATAAAGGGGGATTTTGAAATGGACCAGGAACGTAACTCGAACGAATCAAACGAGAACAATAAAGTGACACCGATTCACCAAGATCGTCAACCCGAAACAAACGAGCAAGGAATCGCGCCGCAACAGCAACAACACTTGGAAGCTTTTCAAGCTTTCCTCGTTGAAAAAGGGATTCCAATGGAAGCACGTGAGAATGAGACACACGTTTTCTTCATGACACAAGAAAAAACACCTGCTGGAGCAGAACCGATGATGATGATCGTCTTCAGTAAGACGACGACAGATGTCGAATTGTTCGCTCGTACGGTGACACACGTACCAGACGGTGTCGAGGATCTCCCGATTCTGAACGCCATCAATGACTTCAACCAAGAGTTCAAATACTTCCGCGTCGTTCTCGACAGCGACCGTGATGTCACGATCGCATCAACGATTGATCTTGATCACGGCTTTAACCCAGCTGCCATCTTCGGACATTCTGTCATGATGTTCCAAGCATCAGACGAAGTCTACACGTATTTGACAAAACTGTACGAACAGTTCTAATTTCTCATTTTAAAACGGCTTTGGAGCCCTGCTCCGAAGCCGTTTTTTTCTTTAAAGTTCAATTGACAATGAGAATTATTCTCGCTATAGTTAGATTTGTGAAAACGACTACATGACGGAAAACGTCTTATTAATTCTTCTGGGGGAATCACGATTATGAAAAAACGTTTAAAAGTAGCTTCTATCTTCATGGTAGCCGGTATCTTAGCTGCCTGCGGTTCGAATGAAACGGATACGACTGCACCGAAAAAAGAGAAAACGGAACAGTCGACCGAAACTAAATCAGCAGATGCGGGGATCGCTGCAACGACACTGACAGATGAATTGACGATCTTCAGCTCAATCAAAACAGAACTCGACAAAGCAAAAGAAGGACAAGCGATCGATTGGAAGATGGTCACGACAAGTTATGAATCGAAACTAAAAGGTGGTGTCGAGACGACAGCACCAGAAATCGAACAAGTCATCCAGTCTGCTTTAGCAGGTGTGGAAGCGAAGGATCTCGATGAGAACATCGCGCGTCAACTCGTGGATAAAGGTCTACAATCGTATTTCTATAAATTACAAAAAGCAACACAAGCAAAAGCTGAAGAAGCACTCGTAGCTGGTAAACCGGAAGCTGCAACAGAAGCACTCAAGGACGTGGAAGCGATGGCGAAGACCGTCTTCATTCCGACAGCTGAAAAACGTGACGCGAGCTACGGCTTTAAAAACGAAGACGCCATCGCTCAAGCGATCACATCAGGTCTTACAGCTCAGAAAGAAGCCATCGACGCGAAAGAAATCGGTGACTTCAATGTTGCGAAACAAGTGACGGATAAATCGATTTATCGTTCCTTCTATTTAGCTGCCCTTGGCTACGCACAAAAAATCGAGGATGGCGTCAAAGCCGGTACGGACGAAAAAGAATTACAAATGGAGCAAGCTGAAGGATATGGTTTCCTCCTTGCGATTGAAGAATCATTAGCAGGCGGAGACGAAGAAGCTGTCAAAACGCTGAAAGAGCGCTATGATTTCTCGAAAACAAAACCAGCTGACGTCTCTTACAAAGAAATCGAAGGATTGTTCGCAAAAGCGTTGACAGAAAAAGTCGACGGGTATCATGAAGAGGCACAAGAAGCGATCGAGAAGAAAGACGTCGATACAGCACGTGCAGAAGCAATGGAAGCGAACATGTTCGTCGTTGCGATGAAACCGACGCTTGAGAATCGTCTCGGCAAGGACAAAGCAGCGCAAGTCGCAAAAGACGCAAACAAATGGTTCGCACTCGTCGAAAAAGGCGACGTCAAGGCCGAAACGACAGGCGAACGGATCACAGACGCACTCGAACCACTTAACTAAGAAGGAAATGGAAACGGAGGGATAAGATGAATATCGGAATCACAGGAGGTGCCGGCTTCATTGGCGCCGCCCTCGCCCTCCGGCTCCAGCAGCACCATACCGTCCATGTCCTTGATGCTTTCACGGACTACTATGATGTCCAGTTAAAAGAAGAACGAGCAGATGAACTAAGACGTGCCGGTGTTACCGTTACGACGGGTGACGTTCATCACGATCTCGACGCCTGGATGGAGACATCGTTCGACGCCGTCTTTCATCTCGCAGCTCTTCCAGGTGTTCCGCGTTCGCTCGAGGAACCGCATCACTATATTCGTGAGGACATCGATATGACGGTGACCTTGTTAGAAGCCGCAAAAAGACATGGCATGCCGCATGTCTTTTTCGCGTCTTCTTCTTCCGTTTACGGGGAACAGACTGGTCCGCTGAAAGAAGATCAGGCAACGGGACACGTCGCCAGCCCTTATGCGGCAGCCAAGTATAGTGCCGAAAGCTTTTGTCATGCTTATGCTCATTTATATGATGTAAACGTGACGCTGTTTCGCTTCTTTACGGTCTATGGTCCTTCGGGTCGTCCTGATATGGCGCTGTTTCGATTCATCGAACAGGCATTACGCGGAGAGGCACTCACCGTCTTCGGTGATCCGATCCGTGACTTCACGTATATCGATGACATCACTCGCGGAATGGAACAGGCGTTGCTGGCTCGTGCAGTCGGGACGTATAACCTCGGCGCGAATCAGCCGGTCTCCGTCCGCACTCTAGCTGAACGGATCGGTCAACGGTTTGATGTGCCCGTGCAAACTCAAACTGCACGACGTGGGGACGTGACGATGACATGGAGTGATACGACGGCTGCAAAAGAAGCCTTCGGTTACCAACCGTCAATCGAGATCGATGTTGGACTGGAGCAGGTGATCGCGTGGCATCAAAACCGCTGATTCGAACGTTTCTGTATCTGACGCTTACCGGGCTTGTCATCTTTTTACTGCTCCGTTTTTTCCTGGAGTTACCGGTCTCGTATCGGTACATTGAAGCTTTATTCAAGAGTCCCTGGACGATCCTTGCGACCTTGACGTATGCGATCGCCTTTTATTTACGCGCGGTCGCCTGGCGCCGCGCCGATGCCAAACGTGCACCGACTGCTGTATACCTGTCGAGCCTGTATCTCGGACTGACGATCAATCATCTCTCGCCGGTCAAACTGGGAGAGATGATCCGACTCGTGACGGCGAGAGCCGTCGGAAGTCCATGGAAACAGACGAGCGCGATCTTCGTCTTACAACGAAGTATTGACTTGATCGTTCTGTGCACCTTCATTCTGATCGGTTGGTTGTTTCACCCAATCGTCTTGCTCGTCGCGCTCCTTGCGACCGCGTTATTGCTCGTGTTACGCCGACATGTCCCGCATCTCCCATCGCTCGTTCTGTTCGGAACGCTCGCTTGGACCGTCGAGGCACTCGCCGTCTTCCTCCTCTTGCATGGAGCTGGTGTCGATGTGTCCTTTCCGACGACATTGATTGCGATGAGTGCCGGTGTCCTGTCTGGTGTGATTCAATTCACACCGGGTGGACTCGGTACGTACGAACTCGCGATGGGTACGGTGTTACGGCAAGCCGGTGTTGCTCATGCGTACGATGTTGCCTTAATGACGCACTTCTTTAAATATGCCTTTGCTTTTCTCATCCCGCTGTACGTTCTCATTCGGCATCCGGCTACGCTTCGGTTGTTGATTCGTCAGCTCAAATACACTGATTGGAAAGGAGGAAGACGATGAAAAGCGCTTCTCGCTTTGAAAAAGTCGCAGCACGCGCCTGGAACTTACTCAATGAAGGAAAACCCTTCACACCCATTTTTACGATCGGCGTCTTCTTGACGTACGCCTTATGGACGCAGATGCCACTCGCAGAAGCTGGTCTTGGTTTCATCGTGACGCTTCCTTTGTTCATCTTGCTTTGGCGTTATAATTTTCCGTTATTTTTACGAAATTACCTTTGGATCCCGGTCATCGTTTGGCTGTTCCTTCGGGGTACGAATGCAGATTACTTACCTTTGTTCGCCTATGGCGCAGGTCTTTATTTCTTCTTCACGATTTTTTTCTGGGGAACGATCTATTATCATCTCCGGATCGGAACGCGCTGGACGAACTTCACGCGTTTTTGGAAACTCGTTCTGAAGAATAGTGATTCGACAAGTGGTAACGCGCAGGAGCAACTGCCTAAGGTTGCTCTGTTGCTCATGTACTGGTGGACGGCAAGTGACGCGTCGACACTCGACATGACGTTCATCTGGTTCCCAATTGGTCTATTCGTCTTTGCATGGATTCTGCATCACTACCTGTTCGACTGGAAACCGAAGTTGCCCGAGGCAATGACGGTAGATGCCAATCTTCCGACTTCAGAAAAAGTCTATGTCCTGATTGTCGACGGGATGCGTAAAGATCGCTACATGGCAGCAAACACGCCGTTCCTCGAACGATTGCGTCAGGAAGGAACGGAATATACGAACATGGAGACGGTTTACCCTGCCCGGACCGTCGTCTGCTTCAGTTCGATGTTCACCGGTGCTCGCCCGGAAGATCATGGCATTCATTCGAACATGGTCTGGAATACGACCGGCGTTAAAACGGATACCGTCTTCGATCGCCTCCGTGCCGTTGACAAGTCAGGAAAAATCCTTGGTATCGCACACCTTGTCGATGCGTTCGGTTCAACCGACGTGCGGACCGTCACAGCAGTCATGCATAACGATGTTGCAGATCGAAATATCGTAGAACGTGCCAAACAAATCGTCCATGAAGAGGATCCGGATCTGCTCGCGATTCAGTTGATCGGAACGGATCAAACGGGACACAGTCGAGGCACTCTCTATTCCGAGTATGTCGAAAAAATCGAGGAAGCGGATGCGCTCCTTTCCGAGTTTTGTGAGGAGCTCGATCGCCTTGGTAAACTCGAGGATGCGACACTCATCGTCATGGCGGATCACGGTCAAGCGGACGGAATCGGTGGACACGGTCACTTGGATGAAGGCGAACGGTTCGTTCCGTTCTGGATGTATGGTAAGAACGTTCATGCCGGTCTGAAAGTCGATACGCACCGCCATATCCTGTCACTCGGACCAACGATCACAAAAGTCCTAGGGGCAGACATCCCGCACGATAGCCGTGGTGTGCTATTGACAGAAGCGTTCAAGGAGGCGAAGTCTAAATGAAAATCATCGTCTTTTTACCGGCCTACAATGAGGAAGTGTCGCTCCCACTCGTCTTAAAACGGATTCCGAACATGATTGACGGTATTCCGGTCGAGATTCTCGTCATCGATGATGGTTCGACTGATGCGACGAGTACGATCGCGCGTCAACACGGCGCACATGTCTATCGGTTCGAACAAAATCAAGGACTCGGCGCTGCAGTCCGGGAAGGACTCCGCCAGTCCTACGAACTTGACGCGGATGTTGCTGTCATGATCGATGCGGATAACGAATATCCGGCCGATCAAATTCCAGATATCGTGCGACCGATCTTACACGATCAGGCCGACTACGTATTCGGTTCCCGCTTCCTCGGTACCGTCGACGGGATGCGGCTCTATCGCTATATCGGGAATCATGTCTTCACGTGGTTGCAATGCCTTTTATTGAAACGTAAAATCCATGATGGTCAAAGTGGAATGCGTGCTTTTTCACGCGCAGCGTGTCACCATGCTGAGATTATTCACGATTATAACTATGCCCAAGTCTTAACTCTCAATCTCGTCCGAAAAGGCTTCCGCCTTCACGAAGTCCCGATCCGTTATCGGGTCCGGGAAGCAGGAAAGTCTTTTATCCGTCTGAATTATGTCCAACGTGTCCTCCCAGCGATTTACAGGGAGTGGCGACGACCGATCACACAGCTTAGCGTTGAAGAACGCATGGAACGAAAGGAGCACCTCGGATGAAACGCCTTCTTTTGCTACCGCTCCTCCTGCTCTCACTGTTCGTGAGCACTTCCACGGTTTCCGCTTATAGTTACGGAGACCCAGGAAAGGAAGCTTTTGCGGAAGCGTATAAACAATTTGAAGAACAACTCGATGCCAAGGATTACGCGCTTGCGAAAGAGACGCTTGCCGCCTATGATAAAGAATTCAAACTGTATTTCCCTGAAGCGAAAGCGAAGATCGACACGGCTCTCGAACAAGAAGATGCAGAGGCTGCAAAACAAGCGTACCGCGTCGCTCTCCGTCAAAACATCGAACGTCGCTTGCACTTTGCTGAAGAGCAGTTCGAGGACTTCGGTCAAGCGAAACTCTTACTCGCGAAAGCCCGCGGGACATACGATGTGCTCGCACCTTACGTCAAGGAAAGCAAGGATGCACAAACATCCGATGACGTGTATACTGCATTTGATGAATCATTAAAGGCACTCGGAAACCCTGGTCTGTTTGGGGTCGGGAAAAAAGCAAGTGATGAAGAATCCTTCAAAGAAAACATTACGATGATCGAAGATACGTTGACTCCCCTCTTCGTCCTGCCGGGTGAAGAAAAAACAGGCGTCTTCACGGAAGAAGACTCCTTCCTCGGTCAAACGTTCGGAACGGACGCGATTTGGAAATTGATTGCGCTCGGACTTGTCATCGTACTCATCGTCATCGTCGTCATTGGTCAATGGAAGAAGAAACGCCGCTCATAAGGAGGAAGACAGATGGATTTTCAAGCGTTTTTGATTACGCTTCGGGAGTGTCTCGAGGCTGTTCTCATCGTTGGGTTGATCTTGGGTTATCTCGATCGATTGAACGCTCCACAATATAAAAAGTGGGTCTACGCAGGTGTGGGGTTGGCACTTCTCGCTAGCCTTGGTGTCGCGTTCCTGTTCCAAGTCGTCTTTACGAGTTTTGCGAGCTTCGGAAGCGATACGTATCTCCGTCTCGGCATCATGATGGTCTCCGTCCTGCTCTTGACACACATGGTCCTCTGGATGGGGAAGGAAGCGAAAGAGAATCAAAAAGCCTCCCAAGCGAAGGTCGCCGCTGCCGTCTCGACGGGTAGTGCCATCACGATGATCATCCACTCCTTCCTCGTCATCGTTCGAGAAGGAATTGAGACAGTCTTCTTCTTCGCTGCCATCTCAGGTGGGGAAATCGAAAAAGTACTGACGAGTTACGGTGCGGTTTCCGGTCTGTTACTTGCCTTGATCTTCGGATATTTATTCGTTTCCGGTTCAATGAAGATTCCCGTCAAACGCTTCTTCCAAGTAACGGGCGTACTCATTCTATTCATCGCAGCCGGTATGCTCGTCCAAACGATTGGACGCTTCCAAGATCTTGGTTTGCTCGGTAGTCTCTTGATGAATGCTGACGGCACACCAGCTGCTGTATATAACATCGTTGGCTTCATGCCGGAGCACTACATCGATCAGGTGCAATACTTGCGTGATACAGGAAACTCGACATTGATCAGTGGACAGATCGGAACGTTCATGGCCGCGATGTTCGGATACAGCCATAACCCATCGCTCGAACAAGTCGTCGCTTGGTGGGGCTACTTCGCCTTTGCCGGTTGGATGTTGCTCCGTCAAAACAAACCATCGAAGTCATCAAAGTCCTTACAGGAGGTTTCTTGACCGTCCGAAGCGATCGTTCACGTCCGCGTGGACGATCGCTTTTTTGGATCACGCTTCTATTCATCGGTGGCTGGATTGGTTTACGGATCATTTACGTCAGTCCCTTCATCGCGAGCTACGATATTGCGAACTTCACGTTAGCTGTGACCGATTATGATCTGGCTGATTTACGTCCGCACTTTCCGGGTTATCCCTTCTTCATCTTATTTGCCAACCTGTTTCTGCCACTGATGATACCTGTCAAAGCGCTCGGACTCGTCTCCACACTAGGACTGGCAAGTGCGCTCTTGCCACTTTACTCGCTCTTTCGCCGTCATGCGTATGATACGACTCGGCTGATCGCTGCCTTTACCGTTCTCTCCACTGCCTCACTCGTGACGTTCGCTGCGACAGGGATGTCGGATGGGCTCGCCCTCGGACTACTCGTCTGGTACGGCTGGAGCATCGAACGCGCACGGCATCAGATTCGTCGCTGGCTCCCGTATCTTCTGTTTGGTTTACTGATGGCGACTCGACTGTCCTATGCGCCGTTTGGTTTCATGTTGCTTGTCCTGCTGTGGCAGGTACGAAAGGATTACTGGCAACTCTTATCCGAGTGCGCCCTTCTTGTTCTCGCACAACTGGCTTGGTTGCTACCGGTCGCTTTTTCTGTCGGTGGACCCTACTCGTTTCTTCAATTATCACTCCGCTTCGTCAGCGGTCATTTTTCCGATTGGGGTGGTTCTGTTCAGACCGATGATGCCTCCATCGTTCAACGATTTGCCCAGACGCTTCAGCAACTCTTCTGGCATGGGATCGGTTATGGCACGTGGCTTGGACTAGTGTCTGGACTGCTTCTGTTCTTACGCAGACGTTGGACGGTCGATGTCGCTTGGGGAGCGACGGCTGGCCTCTATTTCGTCTGGGTCTGGCTCGGACAAAATATCGATAAACCCCGTCACGTCTTACCGCTTGTCCTATTGCTACTCATCTGGTCAATTCGTCAGCTTCCGTTGCGGATGTATCTGCCGTTTTTAGTCGTTCAGTTGGTGATCGGTAGCCTCGCGTTGAACGAACAAGCAACGCGTCCTCCGGCGACGATTGAACTAGCGCGTTACGTAACGACTCTTCCAATCGGCGCGACAGTCTTTACCGACGAGGAAGCTCGCCAATTCCAGTCCGAACGACCGGATGCCGCAATCGTTCCGATCGGTTCGGTCAGTAAATGGAACGCAGAACCAAAATCCGATCAGAGTTACGTGACTGGTCGATTGCTCGAGCGCCTCCACGCTCAAGGCGTGCGACCAAACGTCAAACAAATCGTTCGCTTCACGAGTGATGCCCGCTACGAACCAGAAGACGCGCAAGCGATGCTGTATCAACTAACGCCTTGATGGCACAATTGCATGCATACGAAAAACCATGTCGATTCCCGAATGACATCGTGGAGATCGACATGGTTTTTTTCATTGCTGCGTATCGTAACGACGTTCCATATAATCAAAGGTACCACCGCTGATTTCAATCGTCCGAATCGGTTCGAAGCCGAGACGACGATACAGGCGCTGTGCCCCGGCGTTCGTTTGATCAGCGTTTAAGGTGAACGCTTGTAGTCCTCGTTTCTCGCCCTCTTCCGCTGCTGCCTGAAGCAGTTCCGTACCAATTCCTTTTCCGCCATGACGCGCGTCAACCGATAAAGTATCCAAGTAATAGACCGGACCTTCCGTCTCGACGTCAATCTGGACGTCTTGACCCGTCCAGCGCTTCAGTTGTGCTTTGATCGGTTCGTCGAGTTGTTCGGCATCCGTCCCGGCATACGCAATGACGATTCCCGCTACTTCACCCTCGATGATTTTCACGAGGATGTTCTCATGGCTCAGTCGGTTTCCTGTTTCAGCGACAAAGTACGCGAGTCTCTCTAAAATGTCCTCCCGCTTTGTCGTTCCCGTCAATGTCTCAGCGATCTCATGAATCGCTTGCTCAATCAAGGGGGCAATCTGTTGTGCTGCAGAAGCATGTGCTTGTCGAATCATCTCATCCTTCTCCTTTCGTTTTTTCTAATCAATAAACCTGAAAAATCGGACTCGACGATGTCGAATCCGATACATGATTTTTTTAGACATTCATCCATTTCACTGCGTGACTTTTTGTACGACAGGTGCCGGTACGATGACAGGCTCCCGTGTCATGACAGCAACGACACGTCCAGCGATCGCTACAGCCAGTAACGTATATAACGTTAAGCTGAGCGGCAGATAGACGAGTGAGATGACTAACACGATGGCATCGAGTCCGAACAAGATCGTCCCGATCGATAGACCTGTCAGTTTGCTGAGTCCCATCGATAACAAATCGTCTCCACCTGTTGCCGCTCCACTTTTCAAAACAAGTCCGAGACCATATCCGGTCACGATGCCACTAGCGATTGCTGCGATGAGCGTCGCTGGCCAAGCCTGTTCTGGAAAGTGGAACAAATCGAGTCGGTGCCACATCTCATAAAAGATTGATAACGCACCTGCTGAAAGTAACGCTTCACTGACGAAACGTTTCCCTTTGAAGTACAAGGCACCAATGAAAAATGGAATATCGAGCACGATCATTGAAATCGAAGGATTGATATCAAAAAAGTATCGACCGAGCAACGATAATCCGATGAAGCCGCCTTCTGCTAATCCGAACTGTTCATTCAATGTGTAGTAACCGAACGCCATGATCAGCGTACCGGTTAAGATGGTTGCGATTCGTTTCATGTTTTATTGTCCTCTCCCGTTTACATCGTGGGAGAGGTTTTATACGTCCCGTTTGGGTATTCATCTATTTTCGCTCTCCCTGATTTTTATAAGCCATTACCGTCTTGTTCGTTTTGACCGGTACTGCTAAAAATCAGGTAAGCTGAATAGATGATTGGTCCTCTCGGTATCCATCGGTTTCCACCCCTTCATTAAAAATCTACATTCATTATAACCCGAATTTCAGTAACTAAAACAGTTTTACGCATTCTTCACATAATCCAAACACTTTTGCTCACTCATTCACAATTTAGACAAGATTATGCTCAACATTGAACAAACTACTTGAAAACGACCTTGTGAAGGATTACACTAAGTATATCAAATGAATGTGATATTTATCACAAACAAAACACAAAGGAGACTTTACCCATGAAAGTAGCAGTCATCGGATGTACACACGCAGGAACAGCAGCAGTCAAAGAACTCGCTTCGCAACAAGACGTCGAGATTACCGTTTATGAGCGGAATGACAATGTATCGTTTCTCTCTTGTGGAATCGCGCTTCACGTCGGTGGTGTCGTCAAACATGCGGAATCACTTTTCTACTCATCACCAAGTGAACTCGCTGAACTCGGCGCTGAGATGCGTCTGAAACATGATGTGCTTGAAATCGATAGTGAACGCCAAACGATCGTTGCGAAAAACCTCATGACTGGTGAAGTCGTTTACGATACGTACGATAAACTCATCATGACGACAGGATCATGGCCAATCATTCCGATGCTTCCTGGCATCGAGTTGAATCAAATCGAGCTCTGTAAAAACTATCACCATGCTCAAACAATCATTGAAAAAGCGACAGAAGCACAACGGATCACAGTCGTTGGTGCAGGGTATATCGGTGCTGAACTCGTCGAAGCGTTTGAAGCATACGGAAAAGACGTCACGTTCATTGATAGTGCGGATCGCATTCTCAACAAATACCTCGACCGCTCATTCACTGACGTCATCGAACGTGAATTGACAGACCGTGGTATTCGTCTCGAACTCGGGCAAACCGTCCAAAGCTTCAAAGGGGAAAACGGCGCTGTGACACACGTCGTCACAGACAAAGGAACGTTCGAAACGGATCTCGTCATTCTCTGTGTCGGTTTCCGCCCAAGTACGGAACTCTTAAAAGGACAGGTCGACATGCTACCGAACGGTGCCATCATCGTTGACGATTATATGCGCACAAGCAACCCGAACATCTTTGCTGCTGGTGACAGCTGTGCCGTCTATTATAATCCAGCTCGGACACATGCCTATATTCCACTCGCAACGAATGCTGTCCGGATGGGAACATTGATCGGTAAAAACTTGCGCGCACCAAAAATTCGCTACCAAGGAACACAAGGCACATCAGGTCTTCGCTTATATGATTTGAATATCGCATCGACTGGTTTGACAGAAGAAGCGGCACCCTTGTTCGGACTTGAAGTGAGTAGCACAACAGTCACAGATGCGTATCGCCCAGAGTTCATGCCAACAGCAGAAGACGTCCAATTGAAGCTCGTCTTCGAGACAGCAACCCATCGTGTCGTCGGTGCACAAATCATCTCAAAAGTTGATTTGACACAAGCGATGAACACACTTTCTGTCGCCATTCAAAATGATATGACACTTGAAGAACTCGCTTTCGTCGACTTCTTCTTCCAACCGCACTATAACAAACCATGGAACTTGCTGAACCAAGCAGCTCTGCAAGCAATGAATGAGCGTCAATCCGCTCGTGTCTAAGCGCATTACACGATAAATCAAACAAGCAACGGATCACCGTTGCTTGTTTTAGACTGAAGACAAAGCGCAATTTTTCTCTAACGAGAAGGATTGCGCTTTTTTGTTCGTCTCGAATCGTTTTCCTGGGACAAGCATCGCGCCGCTTCGCTTCACTGCAGGGTCGCTCCTGCTTGTTTTTTCCTAGGAAGCGATTTCGAATGAAAACCCCAGTTATGTCGTCTTTTTCTCCGATTCAGTCTCAAATAGATGCTGCCAGTCCTGATACGGCATTGTGCCATTCACCGTTTTCATGTCAAAGCGTAACGGTGCAATCAATTCGAGCGAATTGCCATCCGGATCCTCGAAATAGATCGCCGCGTGCGCATGTGGATGGTTATCGAGAACAAGCGGTTGATCGGCTGCCGCTACACCAAACGCAGATCGAACGGTAATGCCCATCTCCTTTAACCAGTCCTGTGCTTTATCGATATTTTCTTGCTCCATCCGAAACGCAACATGTCGAATCGACGGATGATACGGTAACTCAGCTTGACCAGCTTTCCATAGCCCCAACCAACTCTTACCGTGCTCGATCCAAAAGAAAGCGACGCGTTCATTTCGGAACGCACATGCAAGTCCCAATTTTTCATAAAAGGCAATCGATCGTTCGAGTTCTTTAACCGGTAAATGAGCTTCATACAGTCCAGCAATCATCTTCTTCACACTCCTCTTTTTCTAGTGTAAACCATCAATTTCCAAATTTGCTACCATCAGAAACGTTTAATCCGACCTGTTGAGGGAACATACACCCTATACCAAAACCAACTTTCAGGAGGAATGTTTACATGGCTGCATCGAAAAATCCGTTAACCCAATACTTCAATGACGATTTCCCAAAACAATATCAGGACGCACCAGCGGTTCAAGCAAAAATGGAACCTGTTCCCGATTGTGGAGAAGAGAGTTATAAAGGCTCTGGCAAATTGATCGGCAAAAAAGCACTGATTACGGGTGGCGACTCCGGCATCGGCCGAGCAGCAGCAATCGCCTACGCTCGTGAAGGGGCTGACATCGTGCTCAACTACTTACCAGAAGAACAACAGGATGCTGAAGAGGTCAAAGCACTCGTTGAAGCAGCGGGACAAAAAGCATATCTCTTACCTGGTGATTTAAGTGATGAATCGTTCTGTGGACAACTCGTCAAAGAAGCACACGAATCGCTCGGCGGGCTCGACATTTTGGCACTTGTCGCTGGTAAACAACAAGCCGTCGAAGATATTCTCGACCTGTCGACGGAGCAACTACGCAAAACATACGAAATCAACGTCTTTTCCCTCTTCTGGGTCGTCAAAGCAGCCTTGCCACTCTTGAAAGAAGGAGCTTCGATCATCACGACGACATCCGTTCAAGGATATAACCCAAGCGCGAACCTCTTGGATTATGCTTCGACGAAGTTTGCTATCAACGGTTTCACACGTGGACTCGCTAAACAAGTCGCGCCAAAAGGAATCCGTGTCAACTCCGTCGCACCTGGTCCGATTTGGACACCGCTTCAGATTTCAGGTGGTCAACCGAGCGAGAACATTCCAGAGTTCGGGCAGGAAACACCACTGAAACGCAGTGGTCAACCGGTCGAACTATCAGATGTCTATGTCTTCCTCGCTTCAGACGCTGCGAGCTATGTCACGGCGCAAATCTATGGTGTCACAGGCGGAATCGAATTAGCATAAGAATTGCATTTGAAGGGGGATGACTCAAAAGTCAGTCTCTACAAAGACCAGGGTGGCAGAATGATAATCTGCCACCCTTTTCTCGTAAAAAAAGAAGTGCTCGTTACACGCGACTCCTACAGGAAAAAGCGCATTTTTGCGCTGTCAGAGACAAACAAGACCCGCTTTCCTGCTGAAGAAAGCAGGAAAGCTGGCTTGTGTCTCTCCTGAGGAAAGGGCGTGAAAAGACGAGTCACTCTTTTTTGAGTCAGCCCCATTTACGTATATCTTAACGGGATATCAGTTGCATCACCGGGTACCATTTAGTCTAATGAAAGTAATAACGATGAAGGAGTGAATCAGATGACTGAAAAAGAAAAGATGATTCAAGGGGAACTCTACTTAGCACAAGATCCGGAACTCGTGGCTGACCGCATCCGAGCACAATCGCTCTGTTATGAGTTCAATCAATTGAGTGTCCATGATGGGACTAAACGGAAGGCACTTCTTCAACAATTATTCCAGACGGAGCAAGCCGACTTTTACATTGAACCGACCTTTAAATGTGATTATGGCTATAACATCACATTAGGGGCTCGCTTTTATGCCAATTATGACTGTGTCTTGCTCGATATTTGTCCGATTACGATTGGTGACAACTGCATGCTTGCTCCAGGAGTACATATCTATACTGCGACCCATCCACTCGATCCTGTCGAGCGCAACAGCGGTTATGAATTTGGAAAACCGGTCGCTATCGGAAATAATGTCTGGATCGGTGGACGCGCGGTCATCAATCCCGGTGTGACGATCGGAGATAATGCTGTCATCGCCTCAGGAAGTGTCGTCGTTAAGGATGTACCGGCAAACAGCGTCGTCGGTGGAAATCCGGCTCGAATCATCAAGACGATCTAATTCTCATCAAATTCTAATCTGTTCCTCAGCTTCCTTTCACGTGGTCTGGTTATTCTATGTATAAGAACAACAGCCACTACTAAAGGAGGACATCATCATGACTGAAAAACGAACAAATAAAGGGAATAAACGTTTCAAAAAAGGAATCGCTACACTTGCCGTAACGGGTACAGTCTTAACAGGAGCCGGCGCGTTCCTCCTCTTCACAGGTCCAGGACACTCTCTCGTCAACTCGACGGTCACTACTTCACAGCAGGCAGAGCAAAAAGTCGAAGCTGCTTCGCGCCAAGTCGAACAAAAGCTTCCAGCTTCGATGCGTGACGATCAGGAACTCGAAGGCACATTACAGAAACTATCGGATCGTTCGATGACGATCGATGTCAACGGTGAATCTCGTACGTTTGATTTCGCTTCATCAGTCGAACGAGAAGCCGTACAAGAAGGCGATTGGGTCAAAATCGATCTGAATGCGAATCAGCAAATCACGGAACTTGAGCGAGAAGATCAAGATGATCGTAATGACGGAGAAGACGATGGCAATCGATCAGATGATTCATCGGATGATGCGAATGAACGGTACGGCATCCTTCGTGCCCTATCACAAAGTGAATTGACACTCGAACAAGATGGACAAGAGACGGTCTACGCGATTGCGGATCGTGCGGAACGCGACGCTGCGAAATCTGGGGATATCGTGAAAATCGAATTGAATGCAGACGGTCAAGTCCGTGAAATCGACCGCGAAGATGACGACGAGAATCGTAATGCTACACGCGACGAAGACGGTGACGATGCACGGGAACAAGAAGTCCGCGGCACGCTCGCTAAAATAACGAATCAAGAAATCATCATCGAACAGAATGGTACGCAAAAATCGTACTCTCGTGCATCAAACATGGAACAAGATGATGACATCCGAGTCGGTGGTTCCGTTAAACTTGAGTTAAACGCGTCAGACGAAGTGAAAGAAATCGATGAATGATCATTAAAGGAGGATGTTTATGCCAACTACCATCTTAATCGTTGAGGACGATGCGAAAATCGCACGCCTCCTTGAACTCGAACTCCAATATGCCGGGTACGCGACACGTGTCGCCCCCAACGGAAAAGATGGTCTCGCTGCCGCTGAGCATTCGGTTGATCTCGTCTTACTCGACGTGATGATGCCGGAGCTGAGCGGCTTCGAGGTGTTGCGCAGGCTCCGTGGAAAAGGTATTCATATCCCCGTCATTATGCTAACAGCACGTGGGGAAGTTTACGATAAGGTCGCAGGACTCGATCTTGGTGCGAATGATTATGTGACGAAACCGTTCGAGATGGAGGAACTCCTTGCCCGGATCCGTGCGTTACTACGCACTCCGACTTCAACTAGTAACGCATCGCGCACGTTACAGTTCGCAGATCTTGTACTCGATCTTGATCGACATGAAGCATTTCGCGATGAATTGCGACTCGATTTGACACCACGGGAGTTCGAACTCCTGACGTATTTACTGGAAAACAAAGAACATGTCCTGACACGCGAACAAATCTTAAATCGCGTCTGGGGATACGATTACTTCGGCGAGACGAATATCGTCGACGTCTACATCCGTTACCTTCGAAAAAAAGTCGATGCTCACCCTCCTGCTTTGATCCAGACCGTTCGTGGGGTTGGTTATGTGCTGAGGGAGGCGAACCCATGAAGCTTCGAACGAAACTTGCTTTATCCGTCACCGCCTTTACGACACTTTTATTGTTGCTTTCGTTCATCGTCGTGACCTTCGTCGTCCGCAATCATTTGATTGAATCGCGTTATACCCAACTGGAACAGGCGGAGGAATTGATGGAGGATGATTCATCGGTCCGGGCATTGTTGACGCTTCATGAGGATTCCGTCGTCTTATCGAACGAAGATGGACGATGGGTCATTTCAAATGATGAAGATGACGACGACTCGTCTACCGTTAACGGAGACGTACAAGCAAGTGACCTACCCGGTATCCCGCGTTCGAACGAACCTTTCAAATCTGGTGATTGGTTCGGTATCGTCTATCAGGATCAAGCCTATTTATTCGAAGATGAAAGCGTCGATGATACGGTCTCGACACTCGTCTTGACCTTCACCATCGTGTTGGTCGTTGGAATCGTCATCGCGTTCATCAGTAGCTTCTGGATTGCGTATCAGACGCTCCGCCCGCTCAGGCAACTGAATGATACGATGCAACGGATCTCGTCTTCTGGAACGCTTGAGACCGTGCAGACCGAACGTGATGATGAGATCGGTCGCCTCGGTCGCGTCTTCAATCAGATGATTGGGCGTGTCGATCAGACGATGGAACAACAACGGCAGTTCGTCGCCGATGTCTCGCATGAGATGAAGACACCGCTGACCGTCATCGAAGGGTATGCGCAATTATTGAAGCGATGGGGCAAAACGAAGCCGGACGTCCTCGATGAATCGATTGAAAATATCTTACAGGAGACGCATGCGATGCGGACGACCTTGATCGAGCCCATGCTCGAACTGTCTCGTCTCGGTTATGAAGAAACGTCTGTCGAAGAGATTGACTTAGCCGAGCTTGGGAGCGAACTCGCTGATCGGATGTATCACGCGACAGGGACGATCATCCCTGTTGATGCCTCTGGAACGATCCTGGCGAATCGCGAAGCGGTGCTACGCATCTTGACGATTTATATCGATAATGCCCTGAAATATGCCACTTCTCCTGAATTGCATCTGCGCAAGGAGCGACTCGCTGTTCTTGATCGAGGAACATCTCTAACGAACGAAGAACGTACCCGGTTATTTGACCGGTTTTACCGACTTGATGCAGCACGCGATCGTTCAGGAAGTGGACTCGGATTGTCGATTGCTGCAGCTCTAGCGACGACGCATCATTTTCAGGTCGGTAGTGAAGCCCGTCAACCAGATGGTAGTTGTTTCTATCTGATTCCCGAGCAGTCTAAATGAAACTTTTTCTACATTTGTGTCGTACACTTAAGGAAGAACGTCACATGATGAAAGAAGGAATTTCACGATGGCTAAAAAACGTTGGGGTGGACTTGCTGTTGCCGGCGCCTTTCTCTTAACGAAAGGAAAGGTCATCCTTGCCTTATTAAAATTTTCGAAGTTTGGAGGCACTCTGATTTCGTTCGGAGTTTCGCTTCTCTTTTACGCTCAAGTATTCGGTGTCTGGTTCGGGGTCGGATTACTCTATCTCCTATTCATTCATGAGATGGGACATCTACTCGCTGCGAAACGACTCGGTTTTAAAACGGGTCCCGCGATTTTCGTACCGTTCATGGGAGCCGTCATCGGGATCAAAGATACGTTCCGGACACCAAAACAAGAAGCGATTCTTGCGTACGGTGGACCACTCGCGGGTCTCGTGTCCCTGATTCCGCTTGCGATTGGATACACTGTGACGGGAAATGACTTTTGGCTCGTCATCTTCCATCTCGGAGCTCTATTGAATCTCTTCAACCTACTTCCCGTCAGTCCGCTTGACGGCGGACGGATTCTTGCGGGACTTCCGATCATCGTTTGGGTTGCAGGTCTTGCTGCCTTGATTGCTTACGGCATCACGAACTTCAGCCTGATTCTGCTCTTGATTGCTTTCTTCGGCGGCAGTGCTGTCTGGAAACGGTATAAGTTCGCAAAACAATATGAGGCGAACCGATCGACCTTGATGTTATACCGTGCTGCACGCGAACGCGTCTTACGCGCAAAGGCGGAACAAGAACGTGCAAACGCGGAAGTCGCTCTTGCACCGGAAGTGGAGGAAGAACAAACGGTCGAAAGTACGTACGACCCGATCGCTTGGTCGCTTCGTCTCGATTTACAAGATTTGCGACAAGCGAGTCCGGAAGAGGCACGTCAGGAAGCGGACGATCTGTTACGGTATCAATATGATGCTGCGAACGACTACGATGCGTTGTTGCGACGAATCGATCAGCGGATCGAACCGCTCCGACTCGCTGAAGAGTCGGTCCAGTATCACCAGATGCCGAAAAAACAACAAACGATCACCTTACTCGCTTACTTGGCGCTCGGTGCCATTTTATTCATTGCTTTCGAGTACTCGAAAGGGTACTTGCCTACACCATCTTAAAACGAGTTCCATCGGATGCGCTTCATGGCGCATCCTTTTTTTATAAGACGAACACATTGACTAGAGTGATTTCTTGCATCTCTTCATAGAAGCGACTACTCTGAGTAAAACCCTACTTACCACTTGTCTAAAAAAGGAGGCTCTCCTTCCATGAATAAAAACACTGCCCGTTTGGGTGAAGCACCTATCAACCAGCTCTTACTTAGTCTCTCCTTGCCGGCAATGGTCGGGATGCTCGTCACGGCACTCTATAATATCGTCGATACGATTTTCGTCGCTCAAGGCATCGGTACGGCTGCCGTTGCCGCTGTCGGAATCGCTTTCCCCGTCCAGCTCGTGTTGATGGCAATCGCCAACTCGATTGGGATCGGGGGGGCTGCGATTGCGTCACAACGGCTTGGTCAAAAACAGACGGATGGTGCCAGTCGTGCTTATGCGAACGTCTTGATAGCAGTTTTCTTCATCAGTATGCTCGCCATCATCAGTGCTTTCATCTTCGTCGAACCGTTACTTCGTCTCTTTGGAGCGACAGATGAAATCATGCCGTATAGCATCGATTTCTTACGCGTCCTCTTGATCGGATCTCCTTTCTTCATGTTGACGATGGCGTCGAGTGCAATGTTACGCGCAGAAGGACGCGCGAACTATCAGATGCGCGTCATGCTGACGACGGTTGCCATCAACATCGTCCTGACACCTCTGTTCATCTTTGGTCTTGATTGGGGCATCCAAGGTGCTGCACTCGGAACAGTCGTTGCGCAAATCGTCGGTGCTGCACTTGTTTTCCGATTCTTCTTTACGAAACGTCGGCAAACGGGGTTAACACTCGATCGGAATGCTTTCAAACCCGATTTCCGTTTAACGTTTCGGATGATGCAAATCGGATCATCGTCGTTCATCATGCAAGTCTCCCAATCGATTTTGTTCATCACCGTCAACCACATGCTCGTCCGGTACGGTGGTACGACGGAACTAGCGACGTTTGCGGTCATCAATAAGTTCATGGCGCTCGTCGGTATGCCAATCATGGGAATCGTGCAAGGGATGCAACCGATCGTCGGGTATAATTTCGGTTCTCGGCAATTTAGCCGGATGTCGCTTGCCATCAAGTTGGCAATCCGTTACGGCTTATCGTTATCGATCAGCTTGTGGTTACTGATTCAATTGTTCCCTCGCTTCTGGGTCGGCTTGTTCACGGAAGAAGCAGCACTGCTGCAGGAAGGCTCGAGTGCGATGCGCATCTTATTCGCTTTATCGTTCGTCTATGGGATTCAAATGATTGTCAACGGGATGTATCAATCGCTCGCCAAAGCGAAAGTCGCTTTATTCTTGTCCTTGTCACGCCAAACGTTATACACGATTCCACTCGTTTTGATCTTACCCCTGTTCTTCGGTGTCAATGGTGTCTGGTTCGCTTTCCCGATCGCTGATGCGATGGCTGTCTTGACGGCCCTTGTCTTCGCCTATAAAGATCGCGTTCTATTATTTAAACCGGAGGAGTACGTCGCAGAGGAACAAAAAGTCGCCACCGCGAAGTGACTGGAATGGATATCAGATCATCTGCCTTGCAGATGGTCTTTTTTAATGGACTTCTATAATACGAACATGTATTCTGTTACTAGTGAATGACAGAAAGGAGTCTGCTGCATGTATACATTAGCGATTGACTTTGAAACGGCAAATCGGAATAGCCGAAGCATTTGTGCGTTTGGTTGGTCCGTTCTCTCCAACGGTCGCGTCACGGAGAGTAAACAGGTCTTAATCAATCCAGAAGAGAACTTCGATGCTGGAAACATCCGGGTCCATGGAATTCGTCCGAGTGATGTCTTCGATGCACCGACGTTACCTGAAGCGATGGAAGCACAGGGCTTATACGATTTAATCGCAGGTGCTCAACTGGTCGTTGCCCACAATGCATCATTTGATATGGGGGCGCTCCAGAAAGCGATTCAAAAATACGATATGTACCAGATGCCCGCTTTCACCTACGGCTGCACGGTCAAATTATCCCGCAAACTGTATCCGTGGTTGCCGAACCATCGATTGAATACGATGGCTGAATTCCTCAACGTCTCTTTCCAGCACCATGACGCGAAAGAGGATGCCTACGTCTGTGCCTTGCTCCTAAACGATATGTTGGAACGAACGAATCTACAGGATCCGGTCTCCTTGCATACGTTTTGTGGCGTTCGGATGGGACAGGTTGCCTATTAATAAACAAAAAAATTGTAGACAACAGGGCTGACTCCAAAAAATGACGCATCTTTTCACGCCCTTTCCTCAGGCGAGACACAAGCCAGTTTTCCCGCTCTATTCGAGCAGAAAACGGGTCTCGTTTGTCTCTGACAGCGCATAAATGCGCTTTTTCCTGTAGGAGTGGCGTGTAACGCGTTATTCTTTTTTATCTAGAAGAAGGATCCGAGAAGCGTTTTGTTCACTCGACATCGCTTCCTAGGGAAAAACAAGCAAGAGCGACCCTGCAGCGAAGCGAAGCGGCGCGATGCTTGTCCCAGGAAAACGATGCGAGACGAACAAAAAAGCGCAATCCTTCTCGTTAGAGAAAAATTGCACTTTACCTTCAGTCTCAAAGCACTCTAGACACGAGATCTAGAGTGCTTTTTGATGCTGTTCTATTATTTGCTTGTTTGTTTGATCGGGAACCAGCCTGGACGACTTGTGATGCCTGCCCATAATGCATCTGGAACGACGAGTTCTGCTTGTGCTTCTGGATCAAGTTCTGTCCGGATTGACGCAAGGTCACCCGCTTCGACTTTCTCAACCCATTTCGGTTCCATGATCAGTTCACGACCGAGGGCGATCATTGGAACGACAGCCAAACCTTGTTCGACTTCGTCCGCTGTGTGCAGCGATCCAACACCGATGACAGGTACTTGTTCGCCAACACGTTCTTGGACGAGCGTGATTGGTGATGTCGTTGCATTTTCGTCACGAATTGAACCTGCGAAGAAGTCCATCACGGAAACGTGCAAGTAATCGAGGTCTTTTTTCGCCAGCTCATCGACTAGTCGCATCGTATCATCGAGTGTGATTCCTGGATTTTCGATCTCTTCTGGAGAGAAACGGTATCCAACGATGAACGAAGGATCCTGTTTCGCGACGGCCTCGACTGCATCTACGACTGCTAATGGGAAGGCGAGACGTTTTTCTAAGCTGCCGCCCCACTTGTCTTCGCGACGGTTTGAGTGTGGTGAGAAGAATTGTTGGATCAAGTACGTGTTCGCACCATGAATCTCAACACCGTCAAATCCAGCTTCCATCGCACGACGTGTCGCCTGAACGAATGCTTCAATGATTGCTTCAACTTCTTCCGCCTCTAGCGCACGAGGTGTCATTGCTCCTTCACGTACAGGTGCGACAGCACTTGCACTGACTGTTTGCCCACCGACGAGTTCTGGTGGTGCCATACGACCAGCGTGGAAAATTTGTAAGATCGCTTTTGCGCCTTTATCTTGAATCGTTTTTGCGAGTCGCTTCAGACTTGGAACGAGATCGTCACGATGCGCACCGAACTCATTCGGGAATCCTTGACCGTCTGCCGTGACATTCGCACATGCTGTAATGACCGCACTGACGCCGCCTGAACGTTCTGCATAGTACGCGAGTTCCGCATCCGATACTTCGCCGTTCTCTTGTGCTGCATAGTTCGTCATCGGTGCCATCAAGACGCGGTTTTTCAGCGTCACACCGTTTGGTAATGTAAATGGTTCAAACATTGCTTGAGTTGCCATGAGTGAAGTGCCTCCTCTAATTTCTTGAATTGAATATCGACAGTATACGCTCGTCTTCCTCCGAATAGCTACTGATGTGCTTACGCGATGTGTCACTTGCGAATCGCTTTACGACGACCACCCGGCCACCACCAGTTCCAGTGACCAAATAGTTTCATCAGTGCGGGGACGAGTAGCATCCGGACGATCGTGGCATCAATAAAAATCGCAAGCGCGATACCGACGCCAAGTTGTTTAATTGGACTGACGCCCGTGAAGGCAAACGCTCCAGTGACGACGATCATGATCAAGGCAGCAGACGTAATGATCTTACTCGTCTTCGCAAGCCCCATCTCGGTCGCGTAATCGTTATCGCCCGTCTCGTCATAATATTCTTCCATTCGCGAGACGAGGAACACTTCATAATCCATCGATAAACCAAAGACGAGTGAGAAGATGAAGACCGGTGTCAGAATACCGATCGTCTCCTGTGGAAGAACTGCACCGGACTCAAACAAGATGACGAGTAATCCGAATGTCGCCCCTAGACTAAGCAAATTCATCAGAATCGCCTTGATTGGGATCAAGATGGACCGGAACGCAATCAGCAGGATGATGAATGTCGCCAAAACGACGACACCGACTGCTAGTGGGAGTTTCGATTCAATGGCATCATAAATTTCCTGATTGAAGGCTGCCGGTCCCCCGACAAGATAACCGTCCGCTTGCATCTTTCGCACCCAGTCTTGCGAAGCTGCATCCCCCGGGTCCCCTTTTAAATTGACGTCAATTCGTGCTTGGTCGTTCTCTGACAGAAATGCCGTCAAAGCTTCGCGGCTGGCCGGAACAGCGAGTAACTGTTCGAGCGGAATCTGTTGCTGTTCGGCGATCGTTGCGGCGGATACGACGGAACGTACATCGGGATCCGACTCGAGTCGAATCGTCACATCTTCGATTTTTTCTCGTCCCACCTCTGAGGAAGCATCAGCAGATAAGATGAGGACGGCATCCGTTCCATCGTTCCCGAATGTTTTTTCCCACGACTCAAAAGCGAGACGCGACGGATAGGATTCCGGTAAAGCGGTCGCTTGCGGAATGTTCAACGTCAAGTCACGTAACGGCAATAAACAAGGTAAAAGAAGCAATAAAGATAGAATCGTCACTGCGACCGGGCGCTTCATGACGAAACGAGCGAGGCGGCGCCAACGATCTTCACTACGACCTGCTCGCTGCCGGAAGAGTCGTCCTTTCTCTAACACCTTCCCGAAAACGATCAATAGTGCCGGTAGTAACGTTAATGCACTGACGACTGCCCCGAGGACCGAAACGAGCGTCCCGATCGCAACAGCGCGGAAGACATCCACATCAATCAGCAATAGCCCGGCAAGTCCGACGAATACACAGATTCCGGAAAATAAAATTGAACGCCCTGCCGTCTCGACCGAACGGATCGCCGCCTTCCGAATATCTTGTCCGTCCTGCCGTTCTTCGCGAAATCGATTGACGTATAACAGCGAAAAATCAATTCCGAGCGCCAGCGAAATCATCGCGACCGCATTCAAGACGAAGATTGATAACTCTTGTTGCCCGGCGACGAAATAAAGAACACCGGCACCAAAGACAAAAGTAACGAGTCCCATGATCAACGGTAGGATGGCGGCAACCGGAGTACCGAAAACGAGTAGCAAGACGATCAACGCTGCTGGAATTCCAATCAACTCAGCCCGGATGAGATCATTTTTCGACGCTGTATTCAAATCATCGACGACGACTGGTTCACCCGTTAGTCGAATCGTTCCGGTATCATCCAGTTGACGTGTGACCGCAGTTGCCCATTTCGCATCAAGTGTCGGTACCCCGACCGTCACGTATCCCTTATCGTCCCGAATCGCTCGCGGATTTTCAACAGGACCAGTGACGTTCCCGACACCTTTGATATCACGGAAGCGCTCGACATGTTCCACCATCGTTTGTTGTAGATTCTCTTGATTTTCAAATAGAACGATGATCGTATGCGGATCCTGACCGAAGTCTTGATCGAGTACTGTCTCGACGCGTTGAAAATCACCGTCACGCGTAAATCCGTTTCCTTCTAGCCGATCGGGTAGTTGATAAGCGAAATATCCAAGCACGACGAGCAGGATTGCCCAAACAATCAACACTCCTCGAAAATACATACTCATCAGATGACCAAGCCGTTGCATGATGCGTCCCCTTTCTGTATAAACGTACAAAAAACATCCTTCTTGCTGAAAAGCGAAAAGGATGTTTCATTACGTCTTTTGAAAAATTTGAACCCATGTGTTGCCGAATGTCGCCGATGTCGACACGATCGCAAGACGTCGCGCCTCTTCATCGAGTAACACACTTTTGAGTAAAACGGAGGAATGGCATCCCTCGAACTTATATTTCAGCTGACTCTTCTCATACAAGTAAAAGCGAGATGAATCGGTGATCGAAAACAATTGGTGCCGGTGGTCAACGAGCGAGTACTCCGCGTAATCCGAAAAAGGAATAATCGATTCCTGATTCGTCGCGGCATCCCAAATCACATACCGTTTTTGTAGATCATCATAGGAGATGATCGTCGTAGGTGCGATGAACCGTTCGAACGTCAAACGTGTATCATATCCTCGCTCAATCAAGCGTCCGAACAACGGTGCCTCTTCATAGTTTGAGTACCGCCAGTCCCCTGTTTGAACGTTCACGCAGACAACATCCGTTTCTGCCGAATATAGGAAGATCTCATCGTCTTGCCACAAGAATAAATTACTGAACCACGCTTCGGAAAAAGCAGCGGGTCGCTTGATATAATCTAAATGCCCTTGCTCTAAATCTAGTAAACCAAAATAAGCTGACTCTTCAAATACGATGAACAATCGCCCACCGCCTGGCTCAATGTACCAGGAGAATGGAACATACGCACATGCTGTTTCCCATAGTGGTCTTAAATCCGCATCACATTTCATAAATCCGTGGCGATCTCGAAAAAGAAGCAAATCCTCCCCGATTCGATCGAACAGTGAGACGGATTCATGGAGTAACAGCTCTGCAGCAGGTTTATACATATGCATCACTTCCTACTTCATACGGTATCAACCTTCTCAGTTTCTCGCTACTATTGATGCGCTCGACTTGCACCTCCTGTTATACTAGCCTCATGGAAAAAGGAGGACGAACACGATGAAACCTTTACAATTATCAGCAGAGACGGCTGTCGAACTCGCAAAACGTCTGAACGTACCACTTGAACAACTGATGCATATGCCGCGCCATATCTTGATTCAAAAGCTCGTCGAACTCGAGCAAGAACAAGCGAAAACGGAATCTGATTCGTCTAGCGAATCGGAATCTTGAGTAAAAAGCCTCTTTTCCAATGATGGAAGGAGGCTTTAATCTTCGTTTAAGATTGTGGATGATAGTCGGATTTACCGTAACGGAAGACATTGATGATTGCTTTTCCGTCACTCGGATAACCATTCGGATGATCGATCGGGAAGAGGGAGAAAAAGACGAAATAAAACGAGAAATACGCAAATTGGTACGTAAAAATCGATGCCTCGAACACGCCGGCATAAATAAGACCATTTACGACTAAGATACTCACTAAGTTCGCGATCGATCCACCAGCGTAGACCATGATATTAGCAAACTTCGTTTCGTGACGTAGTGCCTCATATTGACACCATCCATCCCAAAAATAGATACGATTTAAACGAATCGGTCCGACACGGAGTAACGATTTTCCAGAACCGATATTGATCTCCATGTTTCCACCGAACAATCGGGCAAAAAAGTAATGCCCCATCTCATGAATCAATGTCACGATAGGCAACAATAAAAAGAACGACAAAAAGAATTTCCATAAATCCTCGAAACCAAACATACGCCGTACATCCTTTCATAAAAACAACATCCCATATACTACTTAAGAGGTTTTTTCCCGAAAGGTGACGCTTCAAACAAGGTTTCGATGAATTCAGGCAAGTCAATTTCATGACAGGCTGACATCGGACTGTCATCCACGCAAAAAAGGACGAAGCCTTATAGCGCTTCGTCCTTTTTGATTTAATCGGTTTTCTTACGACGTTTGTTCGCTGCGTACAACAATCCGATGATCGTCAGTGCTGCACCGCCTGCTACCGCATATTTCTTGTAATCCGCTTTTCGTTCGGCGATGACCGTCGTCGTCAATGCTTGGACGACCAACTGTTTCTCTTCATGCAGTCGTGGTGCGTGCAACTTAACGGCACCCGACTCCACCAACACCTCGAATTCACCGTTTGGCAATTCAATCGTGATATCCTCTTCCGTCGCATTATGGTAGACACGCTGCCGTTCGATGTATCCTTCATAGGTTCGTTTCAGTTCAAAGGCAATGACACCTTCCCCTTCTTCGAGGAAACGAAGATGCTTCTTGATCATCGCTGCGTTTGCGAGACGAAACATCGGATACTGACGACGGAGGGCAATCAATCCTTTGACGTACTCGACGGCCGGACGCTCTGTTTCCGCCCGTTCATAATCGAGACGATTGACGACCTCTCCGGCATTGAAGCTGTCACGAATTCCGTCCTTCGTCCGGAAGAACTCTTGTCCGGCATGGAGGAACGGAATGCCTTGCCCCGTCAAGATGATGGCATTTGCGAGCATTTGCCGTTTCCGACGAGTCTCTTCCGTATCCTCAGGGCGAGACACCGTTAACTTATCCCAAATCGTCAAATCATCGTGCGCTTCGACATACGAGACAACCTGATTTGGCTCATCGGCAAATCCTTGTGAAGAGACGTTACCGGCGATTCCCCGTTTGACTTCACTCGTCCGGTCGAATGCCCCACTGATGAAACCGCGGTCTTCCGGCGTTTGGACGTCGCCTTTGACCCCGTCCCGTAAACCGTTATTGAAGTGAGCGATTCCTGGCATCTTCGGTGCGTTGAAATAGTTCGCTTTTTCTTGCGGATCAAGTGGCGTATCGAGATCCCAGCCTTCACCGATGATCAGAATCGATGGATCGATCCGATCAAGTGCATGACGTACCTGATTCATCGTCTCGACATCATGCAGTCCCATCAAATCGAATCGGAAACCATCCAGATGGTACTCTTTCGCCCAGTACGTCACACAATCGAGAATGAACTTCCGCATCATCAGACGTTCAGATGCGGTATCATTCCCACAGAAACTACCGTTTGACAAGCTACCATCCGCCTCTTGACGATAGAAGTAGCCAGGAACGAATTGACCGAGCGGAACCGTTGCTGCATCATACGTATGATTGAAGACGACGTCCATGATGACACGGATCCCGCGATCATGTAACGCTTGTACTAATTGCTTTAACTCAAGGATCCGCGTTCGTGGATCATCTGGATTCGATGAGTACGAACCTTCCGGCGCAAAGTAGTTCACCGGATCATACCCCCAGTTATAGTTATCCGGGTCGTTCGGCGCTGTCTCATTGACTGAGCCAAAATCATAGATCGGCAGTAACTGGACATGCGTCACACCAAGATCCGCTAAATAATCAAGTCCTGTCAATCCGCCATTTGGTGTCCGTGTCCCTGCTTCCGTCAGCCCAGCGAACGTACCACGTGCGACGACACCACTAGCCGGATGACTCGTTGCATCGCGTACATGTAATTCATACACAACTGCGTCTTGCGAAGAATGGAACAGTGGGCGTTCTTCGATCCATCGTTCGGGTGTCACACTTGTCGGGTCAATTAACGCACCGCGTTTTCCGTTCGTTCCGACGGCTTTCGCATACGGATCGACCGCCTCGACTCTTTGTCCGTTGATGCTCGCTTGAAACGTATAGAAATAACCTTCATATGCTGCTCGATCGAGTTCAACGACGTACGTTCCCCGTTCGCCTGCCATCATCTCGACCTCTTCGACTTTTCGTGCGCGTAGTGTCTTGTAGAGACGAATCACGACACGTTCTGCCGTCGGCGCCCATAAGCGCACGCGAATCGCCGTCTCTGAGAAGGTCGCTCCTAAATCATTTCCACTATAGGCAAATCGCTCATCCAGTTCTTGCGGTGTGAGCGTCAACATGTCTGCTGTTTGTTTCAAAGCTAAGCACCCCTTTCATTTCATGGTTTTTATTATAACAAAATTTCAAAGCAGTGGACGCTTCCGGTATTCCTCTCTAAAATAGAGAGTGGAATGAAAGGGGAGATTAACATGGCAGCAAAAGATAATTCATTTGATATCGTGTCACAAATCAACATCGAGGAAGTCAAGAACGCCGTCCAGATCGCATTGAAGGAAATCACGAACCGCTTCGACTTCAAAGGTTCAAAGAGCGACATGAAGCTCGAAAAAGAGGATTTGATTCTAATCTCAGATGACGATTTCAAACTCGATCAAGTCAAAGATGTCTTAACAGCAAAATTGATCAAGCGCGAAGTCCCGACCAAAAACCTGCAGTACGAAAAAGTCGAACAGGCTGCTGGGAATACGGTTCGCCAACGTGTCATCCTTAAGAGCGGAATTGATCGTGACGATGCGAAAAAGATCAACAATGCCGTCAAGGAATCGAAATTAAAAGTGAAGACACAAATCCAAGATGATCAAATCCGTGTCACAGGTAAATCACGTGACGACTTGCAACAAGTCATGCAAATCGTTCGTGAACTTCCGTTATCGGTCGATGTTCAGTTCATTAACTTCCGTTAATCCACTCACGTCAAATTAGCTGAACGTTTTTGTTCAGTCCATCAAACAAAAAAGGGAGGTGCTTTCTGGATTGTATCCAAAAAGTACCTCCCTTCATTTATATCGTTGCTTACTGCGCTGTATAACCACCATCGAGAACGACAGCTTGACCCGTGACACCTGCCGCTTTGTCACTTGCAAGGAAAATAGCGTAATCCGCGATTTCTTTGACTTGGAGTAACCGTTGTTGCGGAACAAGTGGATAGATGACCTCTTCTAGTACACGTTCGAGCG
The DNA here is from genome assembly GCF_024436095.1 of Exiguobacterium sp. LL15. Lineage (NCBI taxonomy): Bacteria > Bacillati > Bacillota > Bacilli > Caryophanales > Exiguobacterium > Exiguobacterium sp. LL15. The sequence goes on from NZ_JANFNX010000003.1 coordinate 52,634, forward strand.
GTACATTCCGTGTTTCAGCGAGCGAAGACAATTGGTTTTGGACGAGTGGTGTATCGACATATCCTGGGCAAATCGCGTTGACCGTGATACCCGAAGTTGCCCCTTCTAATGCTGCGACTTTCGTTAAACCGATGACGCCGTGTTTCGCACTGTTATAAGCAGCTTTCCCTGCAAAACCAATCAATCCGTTGATCGATGACATGTTCAAGATCCGTCCAGAGCCTTGTTTTTTCATGATCGGGAAGACATATTTCGTATAGAGGAATGGTGCACGAAGCATGATGCTTTGAAGCAAGTCGAATTTCTCAGTCGAGAACTCTTCGATTGGTGAGACGTGTTGCATTCCCGCGTTGTTGATGACGATATCAATCGTTCCGTAATGTGCGACCGTCTGATCGATACTTGATTTGATTGCCTCTTCACTTGTCACATCACCTGCGACAGCAAACGCATCGAAGCCTTTTTCACGAAGCGTTTCAGCAGAGCGTTTTGCAGCTTCTTCCTGAAGATCGACGATGACGACCTTCGCACCTTCTTGAGCGAATTCTTCAGCGATCTCAAGACCGATTCCGCTTGCTGCTCCTGTAATTAACGCGACTTTTCCTTCGAGTTGTTTCATCATGATGGATTCCTTCTTTCTTTATCTTTACGTGTTCGGTCTCTTTACTGTACGCTGATTGAAAGAATAATAAAAATGAATACTTGTTATGACATCTATAACTCAAAAGAATAGGAGAATACTGATGGATTTCCGCCAACTGGAATACTTTACGGAAGTGGCACGCTTCAAAAGCTTCACTCGTGCCGCTGAACATCTCCACGTCACGCAACCGACGCTTAGTAAAATGGTCCGTCACTTAGAAGAAGAACTTGAGATGGAATTGTTCGACCGGAGCAAACGACAAATCGTCCTGACGGATGCCGGCGAGACCTTATTGATTGAAGGTGAAAAGATTCTGCGACAGTTATCTGATCTGCCTTCTCATCTCTATGATGTCATGCATCTGACGAAGGGAACGATTCGTCTCGGCGTACCCCCACTAATTGGTTCGCTGTTTTTCCCAGGTCTACTGCGTCGCTTCGAAGAGATGTATCCGATGATTCAAATCGAATTAATCGAAGCCGGTGGACATGCGTTAGAAAAAGCGGTCGTCGCCGGTGAAGTCGATTTGATCGCAACGGTGCTGCCTTCGGATGAGCATTTAACGACACACCCTTTCATTGAAGAAGAACTCCATTTATTCTTACCGAGTGATCATCCACTCGCTGATCGGTCGATGATTGCGTTAGAAGAAGTTTCCGACATGCCGTTCGTCTTGTTCAACGAAACGTTCTCGCTCCACGATGTTGTCTTGAACGCCTGCCAAGATGCCGGATTTACGCCTAACGTGTCTCGGGTGAGCTCGCAGTGGGACTTCTTATGTTTACTTGTCGCAGAAGGAAATACCGTGACCGTCCTGCCGCGTTCGATCGCGGATCGCTTTTCGATTCGTGGCGTCAAAACGATCCCACTTGAAACACGAGTCCCGTGGCACTTAGGAATCGCCGTCCCGACCGGTCGCTACCAATCGTACGTGACGCGGAAATGGATTCAATTCGTCAGCGATATGTATTCCAAATAAGCATACCTTTCATAAAAACCATGTATTTGTAGAATGGGAATTCTTCCTTTACGATGAGAACATCGTTAAAAAAGAAAGGAAGTCCTTTACCATGGCAACTCATTTTGAATCACGTCACGAAACAGGCGTTAAAAAACTCAGCGAATTCACAGACGCAAACGCTGCACAATCGACGCATGACAAAATCTCTGAATCCCTGAAAGATATCGCTCCAGCAGTCGGTGAGTGGATTACGGATTTCGCATACGGTGAAGTTTACAGCCGCGATGGTCTCGTCAACCGTGACCGCGCAATCGTGACGATTGCTTCTCTCGTCACACAAGGTACAGAACCACAGCTCGCTCTCCACATCAATACTGGATTGACAGCTGGTTTAACAGGCAACGAAATCGTTGAAGCTATCATGCATCTTGTTCCTTACACTGGATTCCCACGTGTCTTGAACGCACTCGAAGTCGCAAAAGTCGTCTTCGCAGAACGTGGCGTCACAGTCGAAACAGAATAAGATAGGCACGACTTAATTGAAAAAAGATGGGCATGACGCATTTTCGGGTATCTCCTTAACAAAGGAGTGGTCGATCATGCGTTATGCCCTTTTTGCGGATCTTCACAGTTCAGTAGCCGACACAGCGGCTGTCCTAGCTGACATACGGCGGATCGCTCCCGATGCGCATTTGTTTTGTCTCGGTGATGTTCATGAATGCCATGTCGGTAAAAAGCGAGCGAAGCGCTATTCTTTCGAATCGCTCTCCCTCGTCGTGACGCTCGATGATGATTTTATAGAGCTGATTGATTTTAAGACGTTACTGGGTAATCAAGAAGAGCGCATCCTGTCTCTCGTTCCACCACATCTGTCTCCTGTCATCGATGCATTACGCGATTGCCCTCGAAAACAACGGATCGAGGGGGCGTTATTGATTCATGGAGATCAACTCAGTTGGTCGCGGGATTTTCTACCCGACCTGTCACAACAACGCGAACCGTTACTCTTTTTTGGTCATAGTCATATCAGAGGTTTGTTTCGAAATGGTATCGCCAAATCGAGCCCACTAGGTCAAACTTTATCCATCAAAGGAAAACGATATGCCGTCAATCTGGGTCCCGTCGTCTTCGAACGAGAATGGTGTCTTTACGATTCAGAGCAACAAACGATCGTATTCTATCAGGCGAAGTAAGAGGATACGACAAAAGCCGTCGGGCACAGGGCTCGACGGCTTTTGTTCATGCATCTTATTGATCAGAGATAACGGACAAGCGATGCCTTGACGACATCCACTTGTGTGAAGTTCGTCTCTTCCGCGAATGTTTCGATGACTTGACGGACATCCCCTTGACGACGTACGAAGCTCGTCGGGACTGGTGTCGTACCGACAAGTTGCTCATGCAGACTCGTCAATCGATGATCATCGATGATCGTCGTCATCAAATCAAGGAACAGGAGAACATGCAGACGGTTCAAATAATCCCATGGTTTGTCTTCCGAACGGAATTCATTACGAGCGAGCCATTTTTTCAATCCGATCGCATCGATTTGACTCAACGTCTCTGTCGTACGTGCCGACTTCCAAAGCGTCAACAGTTCACCCAGTTTTTTTCGTGTCTGTTTCTTACGCATGAAGAATTCAAAATTATCTTTCGTCCGTAATGCGTCTCCTTCAATCGGAGCAATCAAATCGGCTTCCGGCGCCGTCACGAAATCGTGAACGAAATCGACAGACTCTCCCGGTAACCAAGCAGCGACTTTCCCGTGAAAATCAGCCATAAAGGCGACCGTTTCTGCCAAAGGCTCCTGCTTCATCTGTGAAGCAGCTTGCTGTAATCGTTCTTTCGTCTCAGTCTTCATAATCTACCTCTTCTTATTCGTGGATTGGTCTTACATTTCTTCTGGAGCGCCGACACCGAGTAAACGAAGACCCTCTGTCAAGACGATCGTGACCGACTTGACGAGTGCAAGACGCGATTGTTTTGCTGCGTCATCTTCGAGAACACGGACGTGTCCGTAGTATTTATTGAAGCTTTGTGCAAGATCTAAGACGTAGCGGCTGATGATTGATGGCTCGCGACGTGTGAACGCGCGATCGATGACCGTCGAGAATTGGTTTAGCATCGAGACGACACCCCATGCATGATCATCGGCACTACCAGCGAATGGTGTGCCATCATAGCCACCTTTACGGAGCAACGAGTGCGCACGGGCATTCGTGTACTGGACATACGGTCCTGTTTCGCCTTCGAATTTCAACATCTGCTCAAGATCGAACTCGATGTTGTTCATCCGTTCGTTCTTCAAGTCGTGGAAGATGACGGCGCCGACACCGACTTGACGAGCCGTGGCTTCGGCATTCGCTAAGTTCGGATTTTTTTCCGCGATGTTTTGCTTCGCAACGTCGATCGCTTCTTGTAGTACTTCTTCAAGTAAGACGATCCGACCTTTACGCGTCGACATTTTCTTTCCGTCCTTCATGATCAGACCGAACGGCACATGGTGCATTCCGTCGACGTTCTCAAATCCAAGTTTCTTCAAGACTGCGAACAATTGCTTGAAGTGAAGCGCTTGTTCCCCACCGACGACGTAGAACGCTTGCTCAAAGCGGTACGTTTCGAGACGATAGACAGCAGCTGCTAAGTCACGTGTCGCATAAAGCGTTGCGCCATCTTTCTTTTTAATCAAAGCAGGTGGCATACCTTCTGCTTCGAGGTCGACGACCATTGCCCCTTCTGATTCGACGAGGAGATCTTTTTCTTCAAGCAAATCGATGACGTGTTGCATCTTATCGTTGTAGAAGGCTTCTCCGTTCAAGCTATCGAATTTAACACCGAGCATCTCATAGACACGGTTAAACTCGACGAGTGAGACTTCACGGAACCACGTCCAAAGCGTCGTTGCCTGCTCATCACCTTGTTCGAGTTTTTTGAACCAGAGACGTCCTTCATCCTCAAGTGCCGGATTTGTTTCCGCTTCTTCGTGGAACCGGACGTATAATTTCAACAATTCCTTGATTGGTTCTGCACGGACCGCTTCTTCCTCACCCCACATCGTGTAAGCCACCATCAATTTCCCGAACTGTGTTCCCCAGTCCCCTAAGTGGTTGACACCGACGACGTCGTACCCTTTTTTACGTGAGATTTGGTTGAGCGCGTTCCCGATGACCGTCGAACGCAAGTGCCCCATCGAGAAGGGTTTCGCGATGTTTGGTGATGAAAAATCAGTGACGATCGTTTTTCCATTCGCTTCACTTGATCCGAACGCCTCTTGCTCCGTCAGGACTTGGTTGACGATTTCTTGCGAGACGACTTCCCGGTTCAAGAAGACGTTGATGTAAGGACCAACAGCTTGAACGTTCGAGAACAACGGCGCGTCAATTTTTTCTGCGAGCTCCGAAGCAATCATGTTCGGTGCTTTACGGAATGCTTTAGCGAGCATGAAACATGGGAATGCCAGATCTCCATGATCTTCATGTTTCGGTTGCTCGATCAGTTGTTCGATTTGTTCAACCGATAAGGCACCTTCCATGACGTGATGTAATACTTCTGCATACTGCGCTTTATAACTCATCTTTATTTCCTCCTGCTTCACTGATTTTTTGGCAATAAAAAACGCCCCTTGCGCCACGCGCAAAGAGACGGAATGACCGCGGTACCACTCTTCTTGGTGTCACTCGACACCCACCTTGTTCGGGGATAACGGGGTTCCCCCGGCTACGCCTTTTCCATCAGGAATCGGGCAGCGTCTCAGAAGTGCGTTTCACGACCGGTTCGTCCTCAGGCTTCCACCATTCCCTGATTCGCTAGTTGACGAATATCAACCGTTACTCTCTTCATCATCGACTGTATTCGATATCTTTCACATTATACGCAATTCTTTCTTTTCTCTCAACCTTATTTTTTTGGTAAATGGCTTATCAAAATTTCCACAATTCGGGTATAGGAATAAAAGATACTTCTCAGGGGGAGGGATGTTTCATGCGCTACTACCAACATGTAGCCCGGACGAGCTGGATCGTCTTCGGTCTCGTCGCCTTGACATTATTAGTGATCGGCATCGTTCATCCACCAACCTTCCATCCTTCTGTCTCCATCATCAACACTCTTTATTTATTCGGACTCGTTCTCCTGTTTCAGTTCGATAATGTCCGTCGTGGTGGCATTTACTATACATTCCAAGAAGGCATCATCTTATTTTTATTCCTCAATTATGGTTTAACGTACGCCTTGATTTTAAGCCAAGTCGGTATTCTCGTCTTTCAATTCATGTCTCACCGAAAAGCGATTCGTTGGAAACGTTTCGTTTATCTCTACCCGATCAACGCCTTGTTCGATTTAGTCTACATCTCGCTTCCGGCCTTTGCGTATTATGCGCTCGGCGGACCAATCGGCTCAAACTTTACGTATACGAAAGCCTTACTCCCTTTCATCGGCTTTTTGATCACCGTCTTCCTTGTCTCTTACTTCCAATGTCTATTCGTCAATCGCTTCCTCTACTTGAAATACGACTGGCAACGTCTCGTAAAGCTTCAGTCCCTCGTCTACGGGATTAGCATGTTAAGTGCTCTACTTGGAATCTGGTTCTACGATGAAAGTCCGCTCGTCGCGGCTACAGTTTCCGTCTTGATTCTCTTTTTGTTCAAACGTCTGTTGCAAGAGCGTGGTGACTCCCTTGAAGCAAACGATAATGCTAAGCGATTTGATGATGCGAAGGAACACTTGTTGATTTCCCGCTTCGAGCGCGAGACGATCGATTCGTTGCTCCTCGATTTACCGCATCTATTGCCGTTTTCTGAAGGTTGGATCTCGATTCAACAACAGCGGAAACAAGTCATCTATAACATCCGGACGAAACAACCGATCGACGTGTTACCACTGTTTCATTCCTTGTCAGCCGACGATTTGCATACCCCAATCATCTATGGTCTTCGTTGTGACTGGGGAAACGATATTCAGATCGGATTGCCTGTCGATCGTCACTCGATGCTAGCGATTCCTTCGATTACGAGCGGAGAGGTCGATGTTTCGATCATCCTATTCCATCAAGTCGCAGACGCCTATGATGCGACAAATGCCGACGAATTATCTCGTTTGCTCCGTATCTTTTGTCGCGTCTTAGAACGCTCACGTGAAACGGTCCAACTCTATACGGAAAGTCGGACCGATGCCTTGACCGAATTACCGAATAGCCGTGCTTTTTATGAACACGGTCGGCAGGAATTTGCGGCTGACTCCTACCCGCTCTCCGTGATCCTGTTCGATATCGATCATTTCAAACGTGTCAATGATACGTACGGTCATAAAGTGGGCGATCTCGTCCTTCGTGAACTCGGTCGACGTATCCAGGCGATCCAATTGCAATATGATGATGTCTTTGCTGCTCGTTATGGTGGGGAGGAATTCGTACTTCTGTTGCGAAATGGTAGTCAAGAGGCTGCTATCCAGATTGCCGAGACAGTCCGCCATGCGGTCATGGATCGTCCCTTCCTCGTCGATGGTCACCGACTGTCCTTAACCGTCAGCCTCGGAATTGATACAGTGGAGGAAAGATATCAACGGACGTTCGAAGAATCGTTACGTCAAGCCGACCATGCACTCTATGTCGGCGGAAAACACAATGGACGCAATTGTACCGCGCATTATGCAAACCTTTGAAAGGTCGTGACTCTATTGTCGATTACGGAAATTGAAATGACGCTACCGACATCACAAACTCACCGGACGATTCGGATTCATCGTCCGCCCCATTTGGATCCTTCTGAAGCGTTACCAGTGATTTATATGCACGATGGACAAAACGTCTTCAGTGGAGAAACCGCCTCGTTCGGAAAAGGCTGGGAGATTCATCTTGCGCTACAACAGACACAGATTCCGGCAATGGTCGTTGCGATCGACAGTCCAGAAGACGGAATGGATCGTTACGATGACTACGCTCCTTGGAGTGATGAAGCTTTATTGATGCGGACTGCCTATCCTTCACATCGGTCGTCGATCGGTGGAAAGGGTAAGGTCTACATGGACTGGATCATCCGCGAGTTAAAACCATACATTGATGCCAACTACGCGACACGTCCTGATGATACGACGATGATCGGCAGCTCGATGGGTGGCGTCATCTCGCTCTATGGATTATTCGCGTATCCGGAAGTCATCACGCGCGTCGCTGCCCTGTCGACTGCCGGATGGGCAAACTTCTCCTCACTCCTTGAATTCATCGAGCGTAGTCCGTCTCTGTCTGCCACTCATCGCTGTTATATGGATGTCGGCACAAAAGAAGTGAGTGGTCCGATGACCGAAACGGATTATTTACACACAAATGATGTATTAGCACGGGCGGTCGAACAAAAACTCGCTCAAAGTCGCTATACGATCATCCCGGAAGCGATTCATCATGAAACGGCCTGGGCGAAACGTTTACCCGATGTTTTGCGTTACTTGTTTCCTTCTTCTTGAATACACAAAAAGCCGGGCGATTTCTACTAAAGAAATCCTCCGGCTTTTTACGCGTGCCTTATACTAATTCTTCTTGTTGCTCTTTTTCATAACGGTTGCGCGGATGCTCCCGGCATTCATCGGAACACGAACGCATGACTTTTGGTTCGCATTCTTCACAGCAGAAGTGCTGTCGATTACATTCCGGGTTTGCACAATTAACGTAGCGCGTCTCCGGTTTTCCACAGTAGTAACATTCTGAGACGACAGAAGGATTGACGGCATTGACAGGAACTTGTACACGTTCATCAAAGACGTATAGTTCGCCTTCCCAGTCTTCTCCTTGCGTCTGTTCATCTTTTCCGTACATGACGACTCCGCCTTTAAGATGGAAGATATCATCACTCTGTTGCCGTTTACGGAAGTACGCCGTGAATTTTTCACAACGAACGCCACCTGTACAGTATGTGAGAACCTTTTTCCCTTCAAACAAATGCTCGTTCTCGTCAAGCCACTCCGGGAATTCCCGTGAAGCATCGACATCCACTTTTACAGCATTCTTGAAGTGTCCGAGGTCGTATTCATAGTTGTTGCGTACATCGAGAATGACGACGTCATCTTGTTTCATCATTTCTTTCCACTCTGCTGGTTCAAGATACGCAGCGTGTTCTTCTGGTACGTTGAATTCATCCTCAAAACGCCATGTGACGAGTTCTTTTTTGTAACGGACGAACGTCTTTTTGAAGGCGTGCTCTTCGACTTCATCGATTTTGAATTCGATGTCAGCGAATCGTGGATCCGCCGTCAAGTCCTTCATGTATTGTTCCGTTTGTTCGACCGTTCCAGAGAGTGTGCCGTTGATTCCTTCTGGTGCGATCAAAATCCGACCTTTGATACCGAGCTCTTTACAGTAAGCAAGATGCTCTTTCGTTAGCTGTTCCGCATTTTCAATCGGAACATACTTATAAAATAATAGTACGCGATAAGGTTTCATATTCCTCATTAGCCCCCATGTCAGTTTTTTGCAGTAAAACGAACGTTGGCAAACGAAGCGTCTAGCTATTGACTAGCTGGGAACGCCTGCAAAACGCACCCATTTAAGTATAATACCAACTCCCTTTCGAATGTACAATCTACAATTCCTGAATCCCTTTCAAGGAATTTCATTCCCTTTCTCAATCAGAAAGAGGTAAAATAAAACACAGTAGTACATCTCGCAAGGAGGATTCCGAATGCTCCATACACTTCGTGACTGGATCGAGCAGATGATTTTCTTTCTCCAAGACTTACCTGGAGGAGCTGCCACCGGTTTGATTGCCCCGTTTCTTGAGTCTCTATTTCCTTTCCTGCCACTCGTCCTGATCATTTCCGCGAATGCGGCAACTTATGGTTTTGGTATGGGTGTTCTCGTATCATGGGTCGGGAGCATGCTTGGATCACTCGTCGTCTTCGCTTGTATTCGATATCTATTTCGTCGTCCGGTCACGCGTTGGCTTGAAAAACACCATGCCGCGCAGCAGTGGATCGAACGTGTTCGTCACATGAGTCCCATCTCACTCGGATTCTTTTTCTCGCTTCCGTTCATGCCTGCGTTCATCATCACGTCCATTTCCGCCATGATTCAACTATCGCTGCGGACGTATTTGATTGCTGCTGGTGCCGGTCGTCTGATCGTCGTCATCATCTTCTCGCTGATCGGAAAGGAATGGTCCACGTTCCTTGAACGTCCGATGCGTCTTGTCCTTCTATTTTTGATTTTACTCGCCATCTGGGGAGTCAGTCGCGGGACGGAAGAATGGTTGAAGCGTCGTGCGCTCTCAAAACGTGCGGATCATTTACGGGAAATCGAAGATAAAATCGAACGTCCATCTGAAAAATGACTCAAGCCTGTCTATGATTCCATAGACAGGCTTTTTAAGCTGTTCTCATTTTTCGGAGACTAGGTCTTTTGAATCATTTTATAATGTAATTAATATATAAAAATAACGTTCAAACAATGTTCAATATTGAAAACGCTTACATTAAATTGGTATGACCAATATTAATATAATAATGAGCTTTTCCTCATAAAAATTAGGATAGCTTTTCCAGAAACGACATCCTTATAATGAATTTACATTCATTCCTTAAAGGAGGCGGCCTCATGCATCAAGTGTCCGAAGTTCAAAAAAATGAAGCGACTCAATCCGCTCCAGCAATCGTCGAGAGTGCTACCTTTCAACAATTGATGCGTCAAAAGAATGGCTTCATTCTTCCAGCCATCAGTTTCTGTCTTATTTTTTATTTTACGCTTCCGATTTTGACAAGCTACTTTACGATTTTAAATCAGCCGGTATTCGGTGATATTACGGGTGCTTGGATCTTCGCTTTTGCTCAGTTCATCATGACGTGGACGTTCTGCATGATGTATAGCAAAAAAGCACGTGCCTTTGATCGACTCGTCGAACAAATCAAGGAGGAGTCGAAATGAATTATACTGCCGTTGCTTTATTTGCGGCGATCGTCGGTTTGACGCTCGTCATTACATACTTTGCTGCTCGTAAAACAAAAACTGCTAACGACTTTTATACAGCGGATGGCGGACTCACTGGTGCACAAAACGGGATGGCGATTGCCGGCGACTATATGTCCGCTGCCTCGTTCCTCGGAATTGCTGGGATGATCGCTTTAGCCGGATTCGACGGATTCTTCTACTCAATCGGCTTCCTCGTTGCCTATCTGGTTGTCTTGTACCTCGTTGCCGAACCACTTCGGAACCTTGGGAAGTACACGATGGCGGATATGATTGCCGCTCGTTTCAATGCTTCAAAAGTTCGAGGAGTCGCTGCCATGAACTCAATCGCGATCTCGATTTTCTATATGATTGCGCAACTCGTTGGTGCGGGTGCCTTGATTGAACTGTTATTAGGAATTCCTTACACGACGAGTGTCATCATCGTCGGTATCTTGATGACAGTCTACGTTGTCTTCGGTGGTATGACAGCGACCTCATGGGTCCAAATCATCAAAGCGATCCTCTTGATGGCAGGAACAGCTGTCATTTCTTTCATGGTATTCGCCAAGTTCGATTTTTCGATCTTCAAGATGTTTGCAGAAGTCAAACAAGCGACACCGCTCGGTGATTCATTCTTGAATCCCGGAAACAAGTTCAAATTACCGCTCGATACGATTTCATTGAATCTCGCACTCGTTCTCGGAACGGCTGGATTACCACATATCTTGATTCGTTTCTTTACTGTTAAGGATGCTCCGACTGCTCGTAAATCCGTCGTATATGCGACGTGGATCATCGGTGCCTTTTATATCTTGACGATCTTCCTCGGCTTTGGTGCCGCTGCTTTCGTCGGTTCTGAAGATATCATTGCTGCCAATGCTGCTGGTAACATGGCGGCACCACTTCTCGCCCAGGCGCTCGGTGGTGATTTACTCTTTGCGTTCGTCGCTGCAGTCGCCTTTGCGACGATCCTCGCCGTTGTTGCGGGACTCGTCTTATCCGCAGCATCCGCCTTTGCCCATGACTTCTACAGTCATATTCTTCGCAAAGGACAAGCAACGGAAAAAGAACAGATGACGGCAGCACGACTCGCTTCCATCGCCGTCGCCTTGATTTCGATGGTACTGGCATTGTTCGCACAAACGATGAACGTCGCGTTCCTCGTTTCGCTTGCCTTTGCTGTCGCGGCAAGTGCCAACTTGCCAGTCATTCTCTTGACGATCTTCTGGCGCCGTTTCAATACTGGCGGAGCTGTCACAGGTATGGTCGTCGGGTTATTCTCTTCACTGATTCTCGTCGCACTCAGTCCAAACCTTTGGGCAGTCGACGGTTCAGCCTTGTTCGTCGGGGAAGCCCTCTTCCCGCTGACGAATCCAGGAATCGTCTCTATCCCACTTGGCTTCCTCGGAGCCATCGTCGGGACACTGTTGACGAAATCGAACGAAGTTGCCGGTAACTTCGAACGTATCATAGTCAAGGCCAATACCGGTATCGATGCTGCTGTAGAAGTCGCCGCGTCAAAAGAATAAGTTCCCCTTAACGGCTCCTTCAACCCCCTTGAAGGAGCCGTCCCCTTTTACATTCTTCTCGTTCATTGCCATACTAAGTGAAGAATAGAGAAGAAAAAGAAAGGAAGACTGTACATGGATCTCGCTTTTTATTATTTCTTAATCCTCGGATTTTTCATTGGAATCATCTCCGGCTTTTTTGGAATCGGTGGCGGTATCATCTTGACGCCTCTACTACTCATTTTAGGATATGCTCCAAGCGTTGCGATCGCGACCAGTCTCATGTTGACTCTCGGATCAACGGTTTCAGGTACGATCTCTCACTTACGCCTTAAAAATGTCGTCTGGCGCGATAGTCTTGTCGTCGGGGGCGTTGGAATCATCGGTTCGACGATCGCGACACCACTCGTCCTTCGTTTAGAGGAAGTCAACGGTGCCCATCTCGTCATCTCGATCGTTTATATCGGACTCTTACTCTACTTCGCGAATAAGTTCTTACGTCCGAAAGCGACGACCGGTGAACAGACGGGTTGGAAAAATCGATATCTTGCTCTTGCCTTCACTGGTCTGTTCGCTGGATTCATCTCTTCGCTTCTCGGTGTCAGCGGTGGATTCATCATCACACCGTTACTCGTCGGGATCGTTGGCTATGAGTTGAAACGTGCAGTCGGAACGAGTATTGCTTCTGCGTTACTGATCGTCCTATCGGGTCTCGTCAACTATACGGTCGCGAGCACGAATATCGATATCCTCGTCGGTATCATGCTAATTGTCGGCGCCTTGCTCGGAGCACCGATTGGCGCGAAGCAGTTGACGCATTTCGAAAGTCCGTTCGTCAAAAAGTACCTCGGTATCTTCTATTTGACGGTTGCGGTCAGTGTGTTACTCGAGATCATCGGCTGGAACGTCGCTTCACTCTCCGTTCTCGTTGCGCTTAGTTTGATTTTCTTACTGACACTCCTCATCTACAGCCGTCGTCGAACGAATGGATGAATCGTCTCATCAGAAAAGCGGTGATGCCCCTATCAGGCATCACCGCTTTTTTCCGTTAAGCCACTCGTTTGTGACCGGCTCGTTCATAGTCTCTCGTTTGTTCAATGACTAAGTGCGACAAGAACAACATTCCAACCAAGTTCGGAATCATCATCAGCCCGTTCGCGATATCTGCGACAAGCCACAACGGTTCTAATTGCGCGACCGCACCATAACAGGCTGCGAGCGCAAAGAAAACACGATATCCTTCGTTGAAACGTGTCGTGCCGCTCAAGTACTCCAAGCACTTCTCTCCATAGACATACCAACCGATGATCGTTGAATAACCGAAGAAGAAGACGGAGAAGGCGACAGTCCATTCTCCAAATGATCCAAGGACACTCGCAAAGGCGGTTGCTGTCAGTGCTGCCCCGGAAAGATTCGCATCATGCGTCATACCTGAATGTAGCCCGCCTGACGGATCCCAAAAGCCTGTCGTCAGAAGGACGAGTGCCGTCATCGTACAAACGATCAAGGTCACGATGAAGGTACTCGTCATCGAAATCAATCCCTGTTCGACCGGACGCTCACTTTTCGCAGATCCGGCAATCAAGGCTGCTGTCCCAAGTCCTGCTTCGTTCGTGAAAATACCACGTGCTACACCGACTTGCATCGCCATCATGATCGATACACCGGTGAAGGCTCCTGCAGGCGCAAGCGGCTGGAAGGCGTACTCAAAGATTAAACCAAAGGCTGGTAGAATCTGATCCGCCTTCAATATTAAAAGGACACAAGCGGCACCGATATAAAGTAAGCTCATGATCGGAACAAAGATCGTCGAGATCGCACTGACGCGTTCAAGTCCACCACGAATCGATACATAGACCGCAATCGCGAGCAGAATGCCGAACAATAGCAGCGGCACACGGAACGATTGCTCAAGCACCGTTGCCATCGCATTCGCTTGCACCGTGTTCCCGACACCAAACGATGCGATCAAACCAAATACCGCAAACAGGATGGCGAGTAGTTTAAATTTAGGTCCTAGTCCCTTCTCGATATAATACATCGGTCCACTGACGGCTTCGCCGCGTTCGTTTCGACTTCTAAAGAGAATGGCAAGGAGGCTTTCTGCATATTTCGTCGCCATTCCAATTAAACCGATGACCCACATCCAAAAAACTGCGCCCGGTCCGCCCATCGTCAAGGCGACTGCGATCCCTGCGATGTTTCCGTTTCCGATCGTCGCTGCGAGGGACGTCATCAACATCTGAAAGCTACTGATTTCACCTTCACCTTGCCCTGATTTTTGAACAGATAATTGAAACGCTTGTTTTAAACGTCGAAACTGAAGACCACGTAAGCGGATCGTAAAGTATACTCCTGTTCCTACCAACAACATCATACTCGGAATCCCCCAGACCCAAGCCGATATCAGACGTAATACTTCCATGCCATTTCATCCTCTCTGTCTTTTCCGAGGCTTACCGTAGCATGTAGTTGTGTTTTCTTACAATACAAAAGAATACTTTTTGTGATTTTACACAATAGAAGATATACTAAAACTATCGAGCGAAAGAGAAAGAAGGGAAATCCCATGTTAGAAGCTTCATATCATTCTTTAGACGACTTAGCGGAAGCGATCGGTATTGCCTTGAATGCCCCGATTACGATTGAAGATCGCAATCACCGCCTTCTTGCGTATAGTACGCATACGGCTGATACAGACCCTGCCCGTGTCGCAACGATCATTGGTCGCCGGGTACCGGAATCGGTCATCGACCAACTCTGGAAAGACGAAGTCATCCAGAGCCTTGCTACACAAGATGATCCACTCATTATTTCCGCACGCACGGATGTCGGATTGAACGATCGTGTCGCCATTGCAATCAAGCAAGATTCAGAAATTCTCGGCTATATTTGGTCGATTGCTCGAAGCACTCCTTTTACTCCATCGGAACTAGCGGATTTAAAGAAAGGAGCATTGCTTGCCCAACGTCAGTTACTGGCGATCGACATGCAGAAAAAACGGAAGGAAGAGCAAACGGAACAGTTTTTCTTCGAGTTATTACATGAAGAATTATCCGAGTCGGAGATTCTGAAGATGTTCTCTAAGCTCCATGTCGCACCACCCGGTATTAGCCGTTTGACGGTCATTCGTTTTTCGGAAGCAATCACACCACGACTTGCGGATCGCCTGCGCTATTTATTGACGATTCAGCAGACAGTTCGTCCGTTACTTTACGCGTATGATGAAACAGATTTCATCTTGTGGATCAGCACAAACGACCGCGACGCAGAACAAGAGCGTCTGCAGTTCGACGCTTTCATCCAATCATTTCGACAATTGCTCGCGGAGCGGTTCGATTATACGGACTTCGTCGCAGCAAGTAGTGAAGTCTTCACGGGCGTCCAAGCGATTCCGGAGCGCTATGAAGAAGCTGGCATCGTCTTACGTTTAAAGGACGCCTTTCCATTTGAGCTGAAGAACGTCACTCGTTACGAACGCCTCGGCTTATTCCAGCTCTTACCGATTTTCTCGGAGCGTCTGCGACGGCGGACGGTTCGCTTGGAAGAAATCGAACGTCTGCGTGCTTACGATTTGAAACATGCCTCCTCCTTATGTGAGACGCTAGAGTGGTTTCTTCATTATGATGGGAACGTCAAACAAGTCGCTTCCCATCTCCATGTTCATCCGAATACGATCCTTTATCGGATGCGACGGATCGAGGAGGAAGCGGGCATTCGAATGGAATCTTTACCTGAACGCTCCTTACTTTATTTGTACCTAAAAGCAGACCGATATCCTTTGTGATTTTACACAAAGGATATCGGTTATTTTTGAAAACGCCGATAAAGTAGAACGCTTTCATTTCTCGTATACTGAAGAAGAAGAGAAATTGATTTGTTTATTTGCGAAAGGGGATCGCGTTCACATGATCATTGGAGTATTAAAGGAAATCAAAAACAACGAAAACCGTGTTGCATTAACACCTGCCGGGGTAGCAGCGTTACATGCACAAGGACATCGTGTCATCATTGAATCGATGGCAGGTATGGGGAGTGGCTTCACGAACGAAGAGTACGTCAAAGCCGGTGCTGAAATCATCGCGACTGCTGCTGAAGTCTGGGCAACAGCCGAACTTGCTTTGAAAGTCAAAGAGCCGATCGCTTCAGAGTACCAATACTTCCGTCCAGATTTAACATTGTTCACGTATCTTCACCTAGCGGCTGAGCCAGAATTGACACGTGCGCTTGTTGATTCGAACATCACAGCAATCGCTTATGAAACGGTTGAAAAGAACCGCACCCTTCCATTGTTAACACCAATGAGTGAAGTCGCAGGACGCATGGCATCACAAATCGGTGCACAGTTCTTAGAAAAACCACACGGTGGTATGGGCATCCTGCTTGCAGGTGTTCCTGGGGTTCGTCGTGGAAAGGTCACAGTCATCGGCGGCGGTGTCGTCGGAACGAATGCTGCGAAACTCGCGGTTGGTCTCGGTGCGGATGTCACGATCATCGATGTCAGCCCAGAACGCCTTCGCCAGTTGGATGATATCTTCGGTAACTCGATCAACACATTGATCTCAAACCCGTACACGATTGCTGAAGCTGTCGCTGAAAGTGATCTCGTCATCGGTGCTGTCTTGATTCCAGGTGCAAAAGCACCGAAACTCGTCACTGCCGACATGGTCAAACGCATGAAGCCGGGCGCTGTCATCGTTGACGTTGCCATCGACCAAGGTGGTATCTTCGAAACGGTCGATCGTATCTCGACGCATGATGACCCAACATATGAAAAATTCGGTGTCGTTCATTACGCAGTCGCGAACATGCCGGGTGCCGTTCCACGCACGTCTACACTTGCATTGACGAACGCAACGCTCCCGTATGTCCTTGAACTCGCGAACAAAGGCACACACCGTGCGCTTGCTGAAAACGAGGCTCTCGAAAAAGGATTGAATGTCGCACAAGGATTCGTCACGTACGAAGCGGTCGCACGCGATCTCGGATACACGTACAAATCCGTTGAAGATGTGCTTCACTTACACGCATGATCTTGAACGTAGAAATAGTCGATGATTCCTTTTCGAGGAACCATCGACTATTTTTTATGAAAAGAAGGAATCCCAGGCGAATATCTTCATTACTTCTTGAGGCACCACCCGGCTTGTCATATGATGAGAAACGAAGACTTATGATTTTGAACTAGTAGAGGGGATCTCATTACATGACACAAACCATAACCGCCCATTCTCATGAACTCCAGAGCCACGTCGCTGAAGTGGCGTTACTCGAAGCACTGACATCCGATACAGAAGAGAACGTACGCATTGCCGCAACCGAGCGCTTACGTGTTCTTGTCCCATCTCATCCATTGCTCAACATTGCTACAGCCCATTCCCTTTATTTCAAGAACGAACACACTCAAGCGCGCCGGCTGATCGAAGAGACACATCAGCAACTCGGCGAACATGTGCAAGGATACATACTCCTCGGTATCATCAGTGAGGATGAAGGATATATGCACGAAGCAGAACAGCTTTTCCTTTCAGCCATCACACGGTTCCCTGAAGAGCCAGCAGGACATCGTTTCCTTGCCGTCCATTACAATCATCGTCAATTTTATGGGGAATCAGCCGTCCATGCGTTTACATATTTAAAGAAGGTTGGCGCATCTGGAATCGATACGCTGATGGCCATTGATTCCATCCAACAATTAGACGGTCATTCGATCGACATGTTGGAAGCACTCTATGCATTAATCCTTGGCGTATCTCATCTCGACAAAACCACCGTCTTTCATGCGACAGCTTCTGTCAATCAAAGCATTCAATATGAGAAGCTGCATGCTACATTGCGCGAAGACAGCGAGGAGACCCTCTATGCTAAGCTCGACGAATGCCTTTCCAACATGCTCGAGCATGGCTTGTTCGCAGCTGTTTACGACGATTCCGAAGAAAAGATCTATCGCCATGTCTTTCAGGATATGTGTCGGGATATGACCATCCGTCATGCAGGTTGGCGTGCGTACCCGGACTATATTCGATTACGCTTTCTCTATTTCAAACAATTGTTGTTACGCGACTGAAAGTCAAAAAGCAAACGCGACGAGTGCCGCGATCGTCCATGGCAAGATCAAGTTGTCGAGATCGCGATATGAGATGGCTTCGATCAAGGCTGCGATGTTCGCAAGCAAGAAGCCATAACTGACAGCGAGCCAAATCGGTTGTCCATAAAACAAGAACGTCACGGTCAACACGAGGAATGACGCCAAAAATAGGGCGATACTTCCTTCAAAGGATCGTTTCGTCTCACCACGGACGTAAAACGTCTTTCCGTAGCGTTTTCCGACGAGAGCCGCGAGACCGTCGCCCCAAGCAAGCACCATGCTTCCCGCAACAAGCGCCATCGGCTGTCGCTCGAAGAAGAACAGGACAAGTCCCGCTAGAGCGAGTGGATAATAGACCGTTCCGTAAGAAGGACGATCGACATCGTGCATCTGACCGATTCCTCTTCGTAGTGTCACTAGATTCACGACAGCAAAGAATAACAACGGTACGATCGCAACGTACCAGTGATCCAGCCAGAGCAGCGCAAGAAATACCCAGTGACCGACAGCAATATGAATCCATTTCCGAACCGTCTCGGGAGAAAAGCCGAAACGGTGTCCAATGACTTCCAGGATGACGAGAACTAGCCCGACGATTCCAATCGTGCCAAGAGCAGCTATCCATTCCATCGTCATTCCCCCCTTTCTTTCCTATTATTGTACGTTGTTTCAGTTGCCATTTGCCCTATTGAACCTTCATTTGATAACATAAGGTCAAATGACGTCCTAGAGAGGAAGTTTTGGAAATGTATGATGCTCAAGCAGTCCAAACATTATCAAGTTGTCTGCAACGCTTGAACGAAGGAAAAGGAATCGAACCCCTCGTCGCAACGGAAGGTACAGAATTGCCGAAGGTCATCAATCGCTTGAAGCAATTCGATCCATTAAAAAATGGTCTATCCATCAATGAAATCGTTCATTTAGCAAATGCCCTGATCGGCGAACATATGTCAGCGACGACGATCCAGAACTGGACGAAACGTGAAGTCCGGGACATCATCGGCGTACCGCATCGCGGAAAGAAGTACTCGATCAATCAGGCTTCGATCATCTATCTACTGGATGATTTAAAACATCTCTTCTCGTTAGAAGAAACACGAGAATTGCTGACGATCGTCTTCAAGAATCCGAATATCGATGAGGATGATTTAATCAGTCCTCTTAATTTTTATCTCGTCTACACGCAACACGCAGAGACAAGTGGACCGATTGAATTAACGGAGAAGCGTCTCAGACGCTCGCTCGAGCGCATTAACGCTTACCGCCCTGAAACTGTCCACGTCCTACAACTGTGTCTCTATGCCCGTCGTGTATCGCATTTGACGCATGAAGCGAAACAACGTCTCCATCATGTTCTGCAAACGACATGATGAAAAAAAGATGCCATCCATGTCATGGAAGGCATCTTTTTTTATTTAGACGGCTGTCAGTGATTTATAGTGGACGTTGTTCGTCAGACTTTTCAAGACAGAGAGTAGTTCGTACATCGAGAGTTTGTCCGCATCCTTGACGAGACGGTACTCATCACCGTCTTGCAACAATTCAGCAACGACTTCTCCAGCTGCACTCCGTACGGAGAATTTTCCTTTTGTCAGGTCGAAGGAAATCGTGAATGTACCACGCTCATACACGTTGTACTCACATTTCTTCGAGAAGAGCGAAAACTTCTCACGCATTTGACCTACCTCTTGTCCATCATGGTTCATCACGACCCACTTCTTACACGTCGGAATGAACTTACCAAACGCTACCCCTCTACCTTCACCATTCATTACTTGAACACGACCATTCTCGTCGTGTTGAACCGCACCGATCATTTGGTGCGCTTCATCATAAATCGCGGCATGACCTTGCGAAAAAACGCAACCCTGCACATAGACAACTTTGCGCAACAGAAATTCTCCTCTCACTGCTAAAACGTGCTGGTTTTTCGTCCCCAGTTTATTTAGACATCCTGTATAGTTTAACTTTCTTTATCTGTATGATATTTCGTTAACGAAAATGATTATTGCACCGTTTCTCCAAATTGACAACCCCCTTTTGTCGACAATCATTCGACATGTTCAATGCAGGTTCATCTCCTTTGCAAATGCGAGCAATTCTTCCCGATCAATGAGGCGAACCTGATTTGGTTCCGCTAGCTGATATGCAGCTTCCGTAAAGGTCGAATTCGTAACGACCCACCCCTCGTCCATCCCATAGAATGGAACCGAGGCAGCGACCTGTTGAACCGCTTCGAGCCCTACAGCCGCACTATATCGCTTTGCCTGGATGGCAATCTTATACCCTCGTTCATCCTCTATCAACAAATCTGCTCCGAAGTCGCGTGAAGCAGGTGTCAACTCGACTCGATATCCTGCTGTTTCAAATAAATCGGCAAGCCATTCTTCAAATTCTCGTCCTTCCATTCGATCGAGTCGTTTTTCAAGCGACGGCGTTAAAATGGACAAAAGAAGAAAAAGGATACACCCTACTATACTGATGATTAAGATTAAAGGTTCCCAAGAACTCGAAAAAAAATAAGTTCCGAAAATTCCTATCATTGCAAACAAAGCTGCTAGTAACAATCGTTTTCGTTTCAATCGTTTCATCGTGCTTTTCTCCTCTACTTCGTCGTGACCTTTTTTTCACTATACTAAAATTCTTCGTCGGTTACTTCCTTCAACAGGAAACACGCCTCATCTTGCAGAAGTAAGCTGAGGAAAGACTGTCTTAAAATCCATGGTCGAAGACCAGTCAGGAGGTAGCTCATGGCAGAACATTCATCCCCTTCATCGATACGAATCATTCACGCGACGATACGTGCTATGAAAGACCCCGTTCTTCTAGTCGATGCAAATGGAAAGATTCAATTTCATAATGACGCGTTTCAACACCAGTTCATGAACGCTCCGAATATCGAAACCATTCAGGAGCTGTTTCCCATCACGGATGATTTCTTTCCATTACAGAAGGAAGCCGTCATTTCAACGACATATCAATTAACAGTCACAGCGATTGAAGCGACGGACTATTTTCTTGTCCATGTCGCTCCCCTGAAAATCGAGGACTTATTCAATTCAACACTAGATACTGCTCTATTCATCACCGACTCCGAGTTTCGGATTCAAACTTGTAACGAGGTGGCAAGCACCTTATTTCGTTTCGAGCATGCCGAAGACATCATGGGTCTCCAAGCGACGGTTCTACATGATGCAAAGGAAATCGCTACCCGCCGTCAACATCTCGAACAATTGAACTTAAAAGACTTATCGGACGCACAACTTTTTTTACTGCATGGACGGGAAGCCGAAAATGAATGGACCTATCATCGTTTGGATGGCTCAACGTTCCATGGGCGTCTTTATATGACGCGGTTGCCAAACGATACGTACTTCCTACTCATTCAGGACATCACACCGCAAAAACAAATCGAATGGCATCTAACGAAAAGCGAACGCCGCTTCCGACTCTTCTCGGAATCCGTCGTTGAAGCCGTCATCTTTCATGATCACGGAATCATCATCGATGCCAATCGCGCAGCAGAAGTCATTTTCCGGACGAAACTCGAGAAAATGAAAGGCAAGACGACGCTTGAATTGATTCATCCGGATCATCACGCGCGTGTCTTGCAACGCATCGAGGAGCATCGAGAAGAACCATACGAAGTCCTCGGTCAACGTGCCGACGGAACCTCTGTCGAAATCGAAGTCTTCCCGCGTGAAATCATCTACAACAACATCCGGATGCGTGTCGCCGTCGTTCGTGATATTACAGAACGAAAAAAGATTGAGAAAATGCTTGAACGCGAAAAAAATGCCATCATGCGCCAGCGTGATATCACACAATCGATTCTTCAAGCATCCAATGAAGGTTTCCTACTGACAGAAGAAGATGGGAGTTTCATCTTCATGAACGTCAAAGCACGCAAATTACTCGATGTCCCAGGCATTGCACCAAGTAAGATTCAAGAACGAATCAGTCTGATTCCGAATCTCGATTTGAATACTCGATTCGAGATGCTCCGACAAGTAGAGGAATTACTCGCTGGAAAACATTCTGAACTATCGTTTCGTTTCACGTTACAGCGACCAAATGAGTCCAGTCCACTTTATTTCGAATTTTATGCGACTGCGATCAAAAAGGAGAAGAGTCGCATTTCTCGTCATGGCTTCCTATTTGTTTTCCGTGACCGGACAGAGGAAGCGAAGATGGATCAAGTAAAGGACGAACTCGTCAGTACAGTATCGCATGAGTTGCGCACGCCACTGTCCTCCATTCTTGGCTATATGGAATTACTACGATATAAAAAACAATCGGCTGATCGAATCGAACGTTATGTTGAGATCGTCCACGAAGAGACGAAACGATTGACGACGCTATTAAATGAGTTTTTAGACATTCAACGTCTAGAAGGTGGAAAACAAGAGTATACCTTCACGTCGTTCTCGTTACGAAATCTTCTCGCATCAACCGTCGATGCCTATGGCGAGACCGTCGAGACGCATCGAATTGATTTAGAACTACCAGAGGATCCTGTTCTGATTTTTGCGGACGAGCACAAAATCAAGCAGGTGATCTTGAACTTGCTTTCGAACGCCATTAAGTACTCTCCACAGGCGGATCATATTCGAGTCCTTCTTTCAGCCAATCCGGAACAAGCAACGTTCTCTGTGACAGATCATGGACTCGGTATTCCACAAAATGCTTTTGAAAAGCTCTTTACGAAATTTTACCGGGTCGATAACTCAGACATCCGGAAAATCGGCGGAACCGGCCTCGGACTTGCCATCTGTAAGGAAATCATCGAATCACACGGAGGTGCAATTTCCGTTGAATCAGAAATCAATGATGGTTCGACTTTCACCGTTGTACTCGAACGTGATCCAAGAAAGGAATGGAATTGATGCGGACCTACTTCATGACGGGTTTCCCCGGTTTTTTAGCGACCAAACTGATCGAACAACTGGCACGTGTTCCGGACCAAATCGCTTGTTTTCATTTGCTTCATTTACCGTCAGAACGAAACGCAGCTGTTAAGCGACGCCAGGATCTTCTAGAACGTACATCCTTACGATCGGAGCAACTTGTATTGCACGAAGGCGATATCACGGTCGAACAGCTTGCTTTATCATCAGAGGCGCGGATGATGTTGCAACAAGACGTCACACACATCTTTCATCTCGCGGCGCTATATGATTTAGCAACAGCATATGAACCCGCCTTTCGAATCAATGTGATCGGTACCGCGAACGTGACGCAGTTTGCTCATACGTGTCGGACCTTAGAGCGTTACATCTACTTCAGTACAGCGTATGTCTCGGGTCTTCGTTCCGGAATCGTTCTAGAAGATGAGTTACAAGCAAGTGCCTTTAAAAATGCTTATGAAGAAACGAAATATTTAGCAGAGGTGCGTTTCCGTAAAGAAATCGGAACGATCCCCTATACGATCATCCGTCCTGGGATCGTCGTCGGTCATTCCGAAACGGGCGAAACACCGAAATGGGATGGGGTGTATTTCGTTCTGAACGCGATGCGTCTCCTGCAATCCTTCGCCCCTCTTCCGTACCCAGGTCGAGCAAACGCACTCGTCAATCTCGTGCCCTATGATTACGTCATTGAAGCGACCGCTTATCTCAGTCATGCACCGGTCGGAAGAAATAAGACCTATCATCTGACGGATCCATTCCCACATGGCGCACGTGCGATTTTTGAGATGTTACACGTCGCCTATTATGGACGTTATCCGCGCGGAATCGTTCCGTTTCGACTCGTTAGCACGGCATTGACTCCAGCTGTCGCGAAACGACTTCAGATGCAACGGCAGACACTTGACTACTTCATTCATCCCGTTCAATATGACACGACACATGCCTTACGTGACTTACGGGACACTGGTATTATTTGTCCAGACCTTGCAGAAACGATGCCTCGACTCGTCCAGTATTACCAAACACACGCAACACACTAAAAAAGTCCAATCGTTCTTCCACAAGGGAAGTCGATTGGACTTTTTTATCGGTTATCCGATCAACATATTCTCTTTTGGATAACGAATCGTCCGGTCTCGCTGCGTCGCGAACGTGAACAGAATCGTTAAGGAGCCGACACGTCCGAGTAACATCATGAACATGATCAAAAACTTACCAAAGCTATTGAGCTCAGCTGTTACGTTCAAAGAAAGACCAACTGTTCCAAATGCCGAGACCGTCTCAAAGAATAAACCAATAAAGGAAATGTTCGGCTGGGTCAACGCCAGGAACGTCGTGATCAAAGCAATGAACAGTAAACTGAAGACAGCAATCGCATATGCCTTTTGAATCGCTTGCGTCTGAACGGTCCGACGCATCAAAACCGTTTCACGCTGTCCGCGTATATACGTCCAGACATTCTTCAAGATGACCGCTGCCGTCGTGACCTTGATCCCGGAACCTGTCGATGCGGAACCTGCCCCAATGTACATCAAGACCATCATCAAACCGATCGAGAGCGGCACCATCGTCGTTAAATCGATCGTCTGGAAACCAGCTGTTCGTGTCGTGACGACTTGGAAGAACACGATATGGAGTGCACTAAAGAACGATTCGTCTTTTAATGAACCCAAGTTCGATACCCATTCATAGAGCATCATTGCTAAAACACCTAGTCCATTGATGACGAATAGTGATAGCACCATCAATTTAGAATGGAGCGAAATTTTCTTGAAGTTTCGTTTACCAGCGATATCCGCGATGACCGTAAAACCAAGACCACCAATCATCAAGAGCGCTGCAATTGTCAGAATGAACGTCGTATCCTGTTGGAAACCGATTAAATTATCGCCCCAAAGTGCGAAGCCCGCATTGTTAAAGGCGGATACGGCATGAAACAGACCGTAATAGAGTGCTTTCCAAAAGGTATACTTATATTGAATGAATAAATCGAGCGCAATCAAAAACATGCCGACGATCTCGACGAGGACCGTCGTGACGATGATGTTACGGACGAGACGAATCGTTCCGCCCGGACTATCGAGATTGAACATTTCTTGAATGATGATCCGCTGACGAATCCCGATTTTTCGTCCCGTGACGCTCAGCAAGACGAGCGCGATTGTCATGAACCCAAGCCCACCGACCTGAATTAAAAGCATCATGATGATTTGACCAAGTAAATTATAGGATTCGGCAATATTGATCGGTGACAGTCCTGTGACGGTTCCTGCCGATGTCGCAACGAATAGGCAATCGATGAATGATACATCTTGTCCCTCTTGTTGTGAAATCGGAAGCCACAATAAAAAACCACCCAGTAAAATCGTCAATGTAAAGCCCGTTGCGATGAAACGTGCCGGTTTATCGAATAGCTGATGATACATCAATTCACCTAAACGCCCGAAGCGTGCGAGTCGTGAACGTCTTTTATGCGAGAACATCTTACTCCCCCTAGATTGTTTTCAGACAGAATTGTCTTTATCATACTCCCTCGAATTAAGAAGTTCTATCGAAATATGCAATCGACTAAACGTTTTCGTATTTTTTTGGTAAACTAGATAAAAGTGGACGTGTAATCATTAAAGGAGGTTGAGGGAAACAGTGGACCCTAAGACGGCTGATCATTCGATTGAGGATGTCTGGCGAAGGCTGGAACGACAATCACAATGGATGCCTGCGCAATTGTATTATCAATTCGAGGAACTCTTATCATTACATTTGGAGCAACCGATTCTAAATGAATTGTATCAAGTGTTAAAAAAATACGACGTACTGACCGATATAGAGCGTGACGAACGAAACGAAAGCATTCAAATGCTAATCGACGAAAACGGCGCTTGATTCTCGGTTTTTGGATTTCCGAGCAGAAGAAGTGTCTTCTGCTCTTTTATTTTTCGTTCCTATACGAATTACATACAGAAAGGTGGCACACATCAATCATGGATATCGTGTCGATCATCGGGATCATTCTTGGTCTCATCACATTAGTCGGAGGTATGATCTTAAAAGGTGCGCCTCCCGTCGCTTTGCTTAACCCCGCAGCCCTCGTCATCATCTTCGTCGGGACAGCAGCTGCCATCATGATTTCCTTCCCGAAGGAACGATTGAAAGTCTTACCTGCCTTATTTAAAGTCATCTTATTCGAACAAAAGCTGATGACAAAACAAGTGTTGCTCGGACAATTTCTGACACTCTCGACGCAAGCACGTAAAGAGGGTCTGTTATCTCTCGAGTCAGCACTTGAAGAAGTCGATAATGCCTTCATGAAGCGTGGCGTCATGATGGTCATCGATGGACAACCATCCGAATATGTCGAGGACGTCATGACACGTGATCTCGAAAATATGACGGAACGCCATCATGCGAACGCGAACATTTTCACGCAAGCCGGTACCTACGCACCAACGCTTGGGGTTCTCGGTGCCGTTGTCGGTCTCGTTGCCGCCCTATCCGATTTATCGGATATCGAAAAATTAGGTCACGCCATTTCAGGTGCCTTCATCGCGACGTTATTCGGAATTTTCACCGGATATGTCCTGTGGTTCCCGTTCGCAACGAAGCTGAAGCAAAAATCAGCAAGCGAGATTCAGTTGTATGAAATGATGATTGAAGGGATTCTCTCGATTCAAAACGGTGAATCCCCGAAGAACTTAGAAGATAAGCTACTCGTGTACCTGACACCGAAGGAGCGTGCGAACTATGAAGCGGAAAAAGAAGCCGCATGACGAACATATCTCCGAAGGCTGGTTAATTCCCTACGCCGACTTATTGACCTTACTTCTGGCACTCTTTATCGTTCTGTTTGCTTCGAGTAGTGTCGATGCCGTGAAACTAAAAGCGATGTCTCAGTCGTTTAGCTCCGTCTTCAACGGTGGATCAGGGATGATTACAAATAGCTCGCTCTCTACTCAAGAAGAAGAGGAATCAAAAAAGCTAGACGCGCGGACAAAAGCACAAAGCTATGAAATTGCGGAACTCGAAAAAATCAAAGAAGAAGCCAATGAATACATTAAGAATGAAAAACTTGAAAAAGATATCAAGGTCGAAATTACGAATGAAGGTCTCGTCTTTACGATTCGCGACCGCGCACTATTCTCACCAGCTCAGGCAGAAGTAAGAGGACGCTCGCTTCAAATCGCAGAGGGGATGAGTGCACTGCTCGTCAAAGCAGGGCAACGTCAGATTCAAGTGTCTGGACATACAGACAATATTCCAATCAACACAGCACGGTATCCGTCGAACTGGGAACTGAGTGCGGACCGGGCGATCAGTTTCATGCGTGCTTTGCAACGTAATCCGAAGCTCGAACCAAAACGGTTCACCGTCAGCGGTTACGGAGAATTCCAACCGATTGCGTCCAATCAAACAGAAACCGGTCGTAGCAAAAATCGTCGTGTCGAAGTTTTAATTCGACCATTGATCGACTTAAAAGCGAATGTACTCGATGAAACAAAAGTTAAGTCCTGATCATCAAAAAGACTCCTTCGTGGTAGACACGAAGGAGTCTTTTTTAATAATACGGACGAATCATGATATAGACGATGACGCCCGTTAAGCTGACGTATAACCAAAGCGGCATCGTAAAACGTGTCCACTTTTTATGCTTCTCGAAGTTTTGATTCACAGCGTGCGCGAGTGACATCAAGACGAGTGGAACGATGACTGCAGCTAGGATGATATGCGTAATCAGGATAAAGAAATAGACAGGACGAACGAACCCTTCGCCTCCGAATTTCGTCGATTCACTGACAGCATGATACGTGACGTACGAAATTAAGAATAAAGTCGTCGTCGTCATCGCACCACCAATGAAGCGACGATGATTCACCCGATTGCCCCGACGAATGGAAATCCAAGCGCCGAGCAACAGCATGAAGGTAAAACTATTGAAGATGGCATTCAAAAAAGGAAGCAACGTCCAGTCGAATCCTGAATCAACTTGTACAGGTGGCGCAAAGAATAAAAGCGCTACGAGCAAGTTGATGACAAGCGTTAACAGGATGACGAGCGGAACGAAATTCCGTTTAGTAGCAGGTTGTTGCATGAATCATTCTCCTTGTTTCCAGTCGAAATAACGTTTCAACCATTTTGGGATCGGACCAGCGAATAAACGTTCACGCCAGTAGACATCAGCAGCACGCTGAACAGCAGCACCACGAATTGGGTACGGGTGGACAACACGCGACAATTGACCGACCTTATCTTTACGTGCCATCGCATAGACGACTTCTTGCATCCATTCACCGGCTTGTTCTCCGATTGCATGTGCTCCAATCAGTTTTCCACGCTTATCAGCGATGAGCTTGACGCGTCCTTCCGTCTGACCATTGATGACGAAACGATCGACTTCATCGAGACCGGTCTGATAGACCTTGATCTCACCATGTTTCTTGCGTGCCTCGTCTTCTGTCAATCCGAGATGGAACAATTCAGGTGTCGTGAATGTGACCCACGGAACCGCCCGATAATCCGGCTTCGTCCGTAGACCGAATAAAGCATTCGTGACGACCGTTTTTCCTTCCAGTCCTGCGACATGCGTAAATGGGAGCGAGTTGATCGTATCTCCGACCGCAAAGATGTGTCGCTGACTTGTTCGAAGTGAACTATCGACTTGGACGAATCCTTTCTCGACGTGTACGCCAGCTCGGTCGAGACGTAGTGCTTCGATGCGTGGCTTACGACCGACTGCGACAAGCACGGCATCCGTTTCGATGACACGTGATTCGCCGTTTGCTTCAACCGTCACTTCGATGCCCCCCGCCGACTTGCGGACGTGCGTGACCTTCGTATCGAGATGTAACGTCAATTCTTGTTCGAGCTGACGTTGAATGACTTCGACCATGTCGCGGTCTTCTTTTCCGAGTAACGTCTTCATACCCTCGATGACCGTGACTTCTGTTCCAAGATGCGCATATGCTTGCGATAACTCAAGACCAATCGCTCCACCACCGATGACGAGCAGTCGCTCCGGACGCTCCGTTAATTCGAAGATCGTCTCGTTCGTTAAATAATCAATCGTATCGAGTCCATCAATCGGTGGAATGATGGGTTGAGATCCCGTCGAGATCGCAAACTTCTCACCTACGACAAGCTGTCCCGCCACTTCCACTTCATGAGCACTGAGGAATGTCGCTTCTCCGATATAGACATCGACGCCAAGGTCTTCGAACCGTTTCGTTCCATCATGTGATTGAATGATGTTACGTGCTCGATCGACGCTTGCTTTCGTTTTCGAATAGACCGCGTCCCCGTTCAGCGTCACGTTGTATTTTTCAGCCGTTCGCTTCATGACATGAACATCGTGCGCGGCTTCGATCAACGCCTTTGAAGGAACGCAACCGTAGTGGAGACAATCTCCGCCAAGGTGCGTATGCCGTTCGATCAGGGCGACGTGCGCGCCGAGACTTGCTGCACCAGCAGCAATCGTCATTCCGGCTGCCCCACCACCAATGACAACTAATTGATAGGTCTTCATCGCAAGCCCTCCTCGTAACGACGTGTGATGTCTTCCATCCGTTTACGGTTGACGCCCCAGTCGGAGTATCCGACACGCGATGCCGAACGGAAATGAATCACTTGTGCGGCTTCATCGAAGTAAAATTCGACGTCATCTTTGAAGCGAAAGACTTTACTCGTGAAGATGGCATGGATGTATGCCCCTTCCTCCTTAACAACTTTGACGCGGTCGAGGCTTTGTAGGATACGTAAGAGTTGGAACTTCGAATCTGCAAGCGTTCCTTTGAACGGGAGCGGACGCATTTTCATATCCTGTAGATCGGTTTGAGTAGATACCGCGTTCGGTTTTCCAGAGAGCGGTTGAAGCGTACCATTTGAAACACCAAGTGCCATGACTGATTCCTCCGTTTCCTATCATCTGATCCATTTCGTACTATAATCCACTTAACTTTACCAGTTTCTGTTTCACTCTGCCCGTCTCAGTGTTTACGCTTTCGTGACAGGTAGCAGAATCGTCGCAATGACGCCGCCTTCCGGCTGATTATCAATGAATAGCTTGCCTTCATGTGCTTCGACGAGTTCTCGACAAATCGATAGGCCGAGCCCTGTTCCACCCTTTCCTTTTTGCACTTGATAGAATTTTTCTGTGACGTGACGTAAGTGCTCTTTCGGAATCCCGGGACCTTCATCACTGAAGGAGAGGAACAATACACGCTCTGAACGAACGAGTCGAATGGTGATCGTGCCACCGACTGGAGAAAAGCGGATCGCATTATCAAGCAGGTTCAAGAAGACTTGTTTCAATCGGTTTTCGTCGTATAGACCGACGACTTGTGCCGGTAACTTCTGTACGATCTGGACATTTTTTTCTTCCAGCTTTTGACGCAGTTGCGCCGTCACGGTCTCGATGATTTCCGTCAAGTTGACTTCCTGACGGTATAAGACGAGCCGACTCGTCTCGAGTTTCGAGAAATCTAGTAACTGCTCAACGAGCGAAATCAAACGCTCCGTCTCCGAATGAATGATGCCCATCCCAAGCGACGCCTCTTCCGGCAACTGATCCTGTTCGACGAGTAACGTTTCACTCCAGCCTTTGATTGATGTCAGCGGTGTCCGTAATTCATGGGAGATACCAGAAATGAATTCATCTTTCAACGTTTCCTGCTGTTTAATCTGTTGTCCCATATAATTGATCGTCCGCGCTAGTTCTCCAAGCTCGAACGAGTATTCCTCGTTCACCTTGACGTCGTAATGCTGTTTCGCGATTTGATCCGATGCACCGATGACTTCTTGAATCGGTCGGACGATCGACGAGACGAGACGTGAGGAATAGATGAAGGCAAGTCCCCAAATTACTGTACCCAGGAGGACGATCGCTAAACAAATTTCGATCACACGTCGATCGATTCGCTCAAGCGACGTCGTATAACGAAGCGCTCCCGTCGTCTGACCGAACGACACGACAGGTTCTGTTACTTCCAGTAAATGTTCTCCCGTCGCCTCATCGTCATATCGTTTCGTGACAGTCTGCCCCGCTCTTACTTGATTGATCGCCGCTCGCGTCAACTTACGTTCCGAGATGAATCCGGTCGAAGAGTAACGCGGAATCCCTGTCGCATCCAACACTTCGATCTCAGCGTCTGGATAAGCGTAAGAATCAAGTACGTCATGGATCGTCGCTTCTGAATCGGCGTAATCATAAGCAAGGCCACTATTCGCAAATAAGACAGCACTCGCATTCGCATGACGTTTCAAGACATCCGTCGCCGTCACGTAGTAATAGTTATAGGTCACGAACGAGAGGATCCCGATGACGAGTAAGACTGTCACCGTGATAATCGTCATGAACCGCATTAATATCTGGCGCTTCATTCTTCGTTACGCCACTTGTATCCATGTCCCCACAATGTCTCGATGAACTTCGGTTCCGCTGGATTTTCTTCGATTTTTTGACGAAGACGGCGAATGTTGACATCAACCGTCTTCCGATCACCAAAGTAATTCTCACCCCATACCGCATCGAGTAATTCATCTCGCGACATGACTTGATCTTCGTTTTTAATGAAGTGGCAAAGTAAATCGTATTCAGTTGGTGTCACTTCGACGTCGACACCTTCTTTTTGGACGCGCTTCGCGCCTAAATCAATCCGAAACGGTCCAGAGACGAGTTCACGTGGCTGTTTTCTGCGACGTAATGTCTCTACCCGTCGCAGGAGCGACTGGATGCGCGCGAGTAGCTCTGCTGGACTGAATGGCTTCGCGATGTAATCGTCTGCTCCTACGCTCAGTCCCATGACTTTATCCTCTTCTCGTGTCCGTGCTGTCAACATGATGATCCCGACGACTTCATCCTTTGCCCGCGCCTGTTCACAGACGGCAAAACCGTCGACTTCCGGCATCATGATATCGAGTAACAGAATATCGAAGGTTTGTTGATCAAACTGCGCAAGCGCTTCTTTCCCATTTTCCGCCTCGATGACATCATAGCCTGCTCGTTTCAAATTAATGACGATGAAACTGCGAATCGCATGTTCATCTTCGGCTACTAGTATTTTGGTCATTCTTTTCTCCCCCTGATTCTTTATTCCACGAGTGTGACACGATTGACGAACACTTCATAATCCTTCGTCGCATCAATCACATAGACATAATCGATACCTTCTTTGATTTTTCGTTTTTGATCATTGGCAATGTATTGATTCTTCGGAATGACCTCTAATTCGAAATCAATCTGCTTCGTTTCTCGATTGATAAACCGAACACGATTTTCGCGTTTCTCGATCGTTTCACGCGTCGCCCAGTTGGCAGGGAACCGCATGACGAAATTGTATTCTTGATCGATGTACTGCTCTTCTCGCAATTCGAACCCACTCTCGAGAAATGGCGAATTATCTGACCCATTCCATGTGTAGTATGCCGTGATGCGTGGTTTCGGTTCACCCTCACGCCCTTTACTGCCTGCTGGTGTGTATTGATGACCAAACTCGATGATTCCGTCTTGATCGACATCTTTCGGGAAGGTATACATCGGTTCGACGATCTCATCGACCTGACCGAAACGAACCTGTTCCAATGTATCGTTCGCTAAACGGAATAATGCGATGTGCATTTTTGCATCTCGTGTATACGATACGATCAAGCCTTTATTCCGAGCGGCATTGATCGTATCGACTTCAAATAAATCATGTTCTGCGAATAAATCGCCATCCTGCGTTGAAAGTGTCGTCTCTTGGTGCTCTTTCGACAGGATGTCTTTATAATAGATCAAACGAGACGGACTGCCCTTTTGCAGAAGCACCATATCCCGCTCTCGATCTTGATTCAAGTCATCTACCGACAGACGATCATACCGATCGACTTTCGTGACGTCTCGTTGCTTCGATAGTAACTGTTCAATGATGTATAACGTATTTTCACCATAACTGGTAATACCGATGACCAGGTGGTTTTGTTTATGTCGTGCGTCAGTTATGACTTCGAGTCGATCGATGGCTCGACCGTCAGCTACCGTCTGTCGCGCCACGAGTCGCCATTTTTCGCCTTGTCGTTCATGGACGAGCAGATGAATCGTGAAGCGCCCGTCCTGCTCGCTACGGTAGAAGGTGATCGCTTCATCTTTACCGTTTCGATCTAAGTCGACGAGTTCGTATAGGCGGGATACCGCTTGATTTCGTGGCGCCACGATCTCTGCCTGTTTCGGCAAATCGCGGTCAATCCGTTCTTTCAACGACTGCTCCCATGCCGGAAGGGACGGATGTTCGAGTAGAGAGGCAGGATGCGGAAACATCGTACTGCATCCTGCTAATAATAGACTTGATATGATCATGAAGAGATATTTCATAAAGTTGGAATCCTTTCCGTACGGGCTCTGTTTCCACTTTATCATACTCTCTTCGAGGAGAGTATATTGTCGAATGGGACACAAGTTGTTACGATATACAGATAATTGAAAGGGGTTTGAATGTATGACGTATAAAATGATTGTTCTCGATTTAGATGATACCTTGTTGACAAGTGACCATACGATTTCACCACGTACGAAAGAAGCTTTACTCGCTGCGCAGCGACGCGGGAAGAAGGTCGTGCTCGCTAGCGGTCGTCCGACTTTTGCCATGCTCGACCTCGCAAAAGAACTGGAACTCGCTCGCTATGGCAGTTACATCCTGAGCTTTAATGGCGCTTCAATCATTGATTGTAAAACGAACGAATCTCTCTTCCTCAGCACGCTTTCCCCGGAGACGGTCCACCGCCTCGACGATTTGAGTAAACGGGAAGGTGTCTACATCCACACGTATATCGGAGATGAAATCCTGACAGAACAACCAAACGAGTATACGACGCTTGAAGGACAACTGACAGGCATGGAAGTCATCCCTGTCGCTGATTTTAAAGCCGCGATTCAAACACCTGTCGTCAAGTGTTTGATGACGGCAGAAGAGACGCACCTCGCGCGCGTCGAACAGACGCTTCAACAGGAACTTGCGGGTGAACTTGCAGTAGCTCGCTCGAAGCCATTTTTCCTTGAATTCACGGAAGACGGTGTGACAAAAGGAACAAGCCTTGCCTTACTGTCTGAAAAACTAGGAATCGCTCAAGAAGAAGTCATTGCTTGTGGAGACGGTAACAACGATCTATCGATGATTGAATGGGCAGGTCTTGGTGTCGCGATGGCGAATGCAGCCGATACCGTCAAAGAAAAAGCACAGTATATGACCGCTTCGAACGATGAAGATGGTGTTGCTCTCGTCGTCGAAAAATTCATGATGGATGAGGAACCGGCGATCTCAAGCCGCTAAGTAACTCAAAAAGCGTGTGTTCCGCATTCAACGGGACACACGCTTTTAATTTACGACAAACACCAGTCGATCGGCTCTCTTCCCTGCTCTTTCAGCCAAGCATTCGTTTGCGAATACGGTTTACTACCGAAAAATCCACGACTTGCGGACAAGGGACTCGGATGGACAGCTTCAAGAACAAGATGACGATCCGTATCGATCAGCGTTTTTTTACTCTTCGCATGATTTCCCCAGAGGATGAATACGATTGGTTGTGTCTGCGTTCCTAATACTTCGATGACCCGATCCGTAAACGGTGCCCAACCTTTTTTAGCATGGGATCCCGCTTTCCCTTCTTCAACCGTAAGCGACGTATTGAGTAAGAAGACTCCTTGTCGTGACCATGCTTCGAGATTACCGGATGTCGGAGTCGGACAACCGATATCCGAGACGAGTTCCTTATACATGTTTCGAAGGGATGGAGGGATCGGCACTCCGTCATGCACGGAAAAGCTGAGTCCATTCGCCTGACGTGAACCATGGTAGGGATCTTGCCCTAAGATGACGCACCGGACATCTTCTGGAGCGACCGCATCGAACGCATGAAAGATCCGCTCTTTCGGAGGATAGACGGTCGTCGTTTGATAGGCTTCCTTCAAAAAAGCCCACAGTTCTTGAAAATAGGGTTTTTCCTTTTCTTCTTTTAACACGGTTTGCCAAGATGGATGCACGTGAATCCGCTCCTTTTTCAGTCTCAAGTCGCTGTTCGTCCGTCTTGATTCTGCTATGATGGATGATGAGGTGGAAAACTATGATTCAGACAAAACAAGTATTCGGACTACCATTCGTCGATGCGACACCTTCGCAATGGTATACCCATATTAAAACAATCTTACACGAACGTGGAAAAGCCTTTCTTGTCACGGCGAACCCAGAGCTCGTGTTGCGTGCATTGCGCGAACCTTCTTACGATGCCATCTTACGACGGGCGACGTTCATTACACCAGACGGAATCGGTGTGACGGCTGCCAGTAAACGGATGGGCGCACCACTCACTGCGACATTGCCAGGAATCGAGACCGCACGTGAACTATTGCGGACGGCAGACGCACTCGAGAAGCGTGTCTTTTTACTCGGTGGACGTCCGGAAGTCATGAAATCGTTGATTCGTCAGTTATCGATTCGGTTTCCGAATATCCACTTCGTAGGAACGTTTCATGGTTTTGGAAAAACAGAAGAAGCAACGCAAGCCATTACAGAAGCAGACGCTGATCTTGTTCTCGTCGCACTCGGTGCACCGAAACAAGAAGAATGGATCGCTTCCGTCTATGATCACGTCGATCATGGCATCTTCATCGGTGTCGGTGGTGCGTTCGACGTTTGGTCAGGACACAGTAAACGTGCGCCTAAATTATTTCGTCGACTGAAGCTAGAGTGGCTGTATCGCATCTCGACGCATCCTCGTGGTTTTGAGAAACTTAAAGACTTGTTGTTCTTCGTAACGCTTGTACTTCGCAAAAAATCAACGCTCTCTTGAGTGCACACAAAAAGGGCTGACTTAAAAAATGACGCGTCCTTTCACGCCCTTTCCTCAGGCGAGACACAAGCCAGTTTTTCCGCTTCATTCAAGCAGAAAAAAGGGTCTTGTTTGTCTCTGACAGCGCAAAATCGCGCTTTTCCTGTAGGAGTGGCGTATGACGTGTCATTCTTTTTATCTCTGGAAAAAAGGATAATCAGAGAATCGTTTTGTTCACTCGACATCGCTTCCTAGGGAAAACAAGCAAGAGCGACCCTGCAACGAAGTGAAGCGGCGCGATGCTTGTCCCAGGAAAACGATGCGAGATGAACAAAAAAGCGCAATCTTTCTCGTTAAGAGAAAAATTACGCTTTGTCTGCAGTCTCAAGGCTCCCGACACGGCGGGAGCCTTTTTGACGCTTATCTTATGCGTTGACAGTTGAGAATGAACGACCGAGTTCTTTCGCTTTAGCGATTGCTGCTTCTTTGATTTCTTCTGCTTTTTCTGGGTTCATTGCCATACCTTCAATGAAGAGTGCATCGTAGTCTGTTACACCAGTGAAAGCAAGCGCTTGACGGAGGTAGTCATCACCGAAGTTGAGACCAGATCCTGTGTAGACGCCACCTGTTGCTTGGATGTGGAGTGCTTTTTTGCCTTCCATCAAGCCTTTTGGACCTTCTGCAGTATAAGCGAATGTTTTACCTGCAAGAAGAACGCTGTCGATGTACATTTTGAGACGCGCTGGGAAAGAGAAGTTCCACATTGGTGTGACGAAGACATACTCATCTGCTTCCATGTATTGCTCGAGATGTTTTGTCATCGTACCGACTTTTGCAATCTCCACTTCTGTTAACTCTTCGCCTGTTGCGAATTTGCCCCATGCGCTTAGAACATCTGTATCGATTTCTTGGACTGTTTCGTTATATAGATCAAGAACTTCTACTTCAGCTGAAGGATTCGCTGCTTTGTAGCTTTCGAGGAATGCTTCACCGACTTGAAGGCTGAAAGAGTGTTCTGTAGCTTTCGGGTTAACAGTTACATAAAGTAATTTAGTCATTATTATTTCTCCCTTTTATTTAAAGTAAATTCTGTAACTAAACATACCAACCACCTTTTCGTTTGTCAATTAGTTTGACTTCCAAACGAATAAAAAAAAGCTCAAGTCCGTGACCTGAGCTTTCTTGATCTTATGAGTGCTAATTCTTACACATTTTCGAGCGGCGTATAATGTTCGGCTCGTAAACCGATTCGTTTCAACTGATCAATCAACTGTTCCTTTTCAGAAACCGACAAATCGTTAAATAAGTCTGCTAAAAAGGCTTCATGTTTCGGGAATGTCTCTTCCATTAGTTCGCGTCCAGCTTCCGTTAATGTCCCAAACGTGACACGACGATCCGTCGCACATGATTTTCGCGCAATCAACCCACGCTTTTCAAGTTTATCCACGACATACGTCACACTTCCGCTCGTTAATAGAATCTTATCGCCAATTTGTTGTAGAGGCGTGTCCCCTTTGTGGTACAGCAATTCAAGAACTCCGAATTCCGATAAATTCAACTGATGTGTTTTGATGTCTGCCTTCACTTGCTCCGTCACCGCATGCATCGTCCGAGATAGAACAACGAGCATTTTTAATGCCAGCTTCGAGTCTGTCGATTCCATTTTACGTTCGCCCCTCTTTGTGTTGTATCGTCACAATCATAGACTTCTTTGTCTAACTGGTCAATTCTTGCTGAATTTTTCCAATCGATCCACTGCTCAAAAATAGTTCTTGCCGTGAAACGCGTTTCATAGCCTATCGTCTTGATATACACTAAAAAGGAGGTAATCATCATGTCGATTCATACACGGTTAACACAACTGTTTAAACGAAATGTTGCTTTTGAGTGGGCCATCGAACAATTGCATACACCAGCAGGCTATTATTTGTGTCAGCACACGTTGGTCGATCAATACCCTGATTTGTCTCCTCAAGAAAAAATAAGACTACTCTCAAAAATCAATGAATTGGCTGAGCAGACAGCTCCATTCTCGGCTCCCGTCTCTCGACAGGATTGGCGCCGACTTGAACGACGATTATCTCGTAAGATGTAATCCAGGAGGGATGCGCGATGACGAACATCCGAGACTTGGCACGTGAAGCCAACGTGTCCGTTACGACAGTCTCACGTGTACTAAATGATCATCCTTACGTTGCGAACGAGAAGCGACAAGCTGTTCGAGAAGCTATCGAAAAACTCGG
Organism: Exiguobacterium sp. LL15; assembly: GCF_024436095.1. Classification (NCBI taxonomy): domain Bacteria; kingdom Bacillati; phylum Bacillota; class Bacilli; order Caryophanales; genus Exiguobacterium; species Exiguobacterium sp. LL15. The sequence goes on from NZ_JANFNX010000003.1 coordinate 90,705, forward strand.
ATATATCCGTAATCAGACTGCTGTCCATCTATCGACGGGTATGACAAAAACGGTCGGAGTCATGCTTCCGTTCGTTGATCATCCATATCACGCTGCCATTCTTCAAGGCATCGCGCAAGCCGCCTTTGACGCGAGCTATCGGTTCTTGACGTGGCAAACGAATTATGTGGAAACGCATGAGCAACTGGCACTGGATGCGCTGGCGCAACAGGAAATCGACGCACTCATCGTCGTGTCGCACAGTCTTCCCTTATCAGCGATTTTATCGTATGAACAATATGGTCCGATCGTCTTTTGTGAACATCATGAAGATGTCGCTGCCGTCTATATCGATCACTATACGGCCTTTCAACAAGGACTTGCACATCTACGACAACAGGGACATACGAGCATCGGCATCTGTCTCGGACGACCGGACAGTACGAATAGCTTGGCGCGTAAACATGCGTATCAAGAGGTCGTACGTGACGAATTCGTCTATGAACAGACCTTGACGATTGAAGACGGTGCGACCGTCGCAAGACGCTGGATGCAACAAAAACAACGACCGACCGCTATCTTGACCGCAAGTGATCACGTGGCAGCTGGTCTCATCTTAGAACTCCGAAAACAAGGCTATCAGGTTCCTGGAGACCTGTCTGTCATTGGTTTTGATGGAAGTGAACTCGCTGAAGTCTTAGCGATGACGACGATCGCGATCCCTTATGCCACGATCGGGCGACATGCTTTTCAATTAACCGTCCGCGAAGATCTCGTTGCTCGTCCACAAATCGAAGTACCCTCGACATTCATTGCTGGAACGACTGTTCTTCCTCACACTTGAATCCATATAAAAAAGCGACGAGTTCATCGATTTGAATTCGTCGCTTCGTTTTGTTTAAAGAGTTCCTGCCGCTACATACCGTGATCCCCAGTAGCCACCACGGAACGATTCTTTGACGACTCTTCCATAATACGAGTTCGCATTGATCATCGTACCACCATCGACAGCGATTCCAACGTGTTGAATCCCACTTCCATGTGTAAAGAAGACGAGATCACCAGCGCCTGGTGCCGTACGTTTTGTTGCTGAGTATTGAGCCGCTGCCGTACGTGGGAGTGATTTTCCTAGTGCTTGATAAACGTAGCGTGTAAATCCAGAGCAATCAAAGCTAACAGGACCTGTCGCACCAAAAACATAAGGACGTCCTTTGAGACCTTCTGCTACCGAAACAATCGTTGATCCTGTTTTACTAAGACCTTTCGTCGCTTTAGCGTTATATGCTTTCGTGTATGTAGAAGCGATATATGCTGATTTTCCTTGATGACGGATTTGATACCATTCTTTGACCTGACCTACGACGGTTACAGCTTGTCCAAGTTTCAATTGCCCGACTCGTTTACTCGATACAGCAGCTTTTGCACGAATATTTAGCACATCCACTGACACCACTACTTTTTTACTTGTTGCAGCTTGCGTTGATGCTGGGACGAGTGTCCAACTACTGATGAGTAACGTTAAGGTTAACAAAACACGAGTGACAGCTTTCATCGATTCATTCTCCTCTTATGTATGAATGTTTTTTACGTCTGAATTGTCAGATAATTTCTGTATTTATCCTATCATGTTCCAGATTTTCATCATGTTACAGTTCTTTAACGCTAATTCTTTTTCGTAATACTTTTGTAACGAAATAAAAAAACAGGCTGTAGAACGGCTTAGGATAGCCATTTCTACATACCTGTCAGTTTGAGTCATTTAATCGTTTTTTCAAGAATCAATTGACTTCTTTTTACGGAAACGTGCTAAGAATTCATAGACAATTGGCACGATGAGGAGTGTCAACAACGTCGAACTTGTCAGTCCACCGATGACCGTCACACCTAACCCTTTTGAAATCAATGCGCCACCTTCGAGTCCAAGCGCAAGTGGTGCAAGTGCACCAATCGTCGCAAGTGCCGTCATCAAGATCGGACGCAAACGTGTACCTGCTGCATCGAGTAGTGCTTCACGCGTCGATAAACCTTCCGCTTCTTTATGAATGACACGGTCGATTAAGACGATCGCATTCGTCACGACGATTCCGATCAACATCAACGCACCAATCAAGGATGACACAGAAATCGTCTCTCCTGTAATCAACAGGGCAACCAGTCCACCGATGATGGCGAATGGAAGTGAGAACAAGATGACGAGTGGTGTCAATGCTCCTCCAAACGTAATGACGAGGACAAGATAGACGATCGCTACAGCTGCTGCCATTGCTAGACCAAGTTGTGTGAACGACTCTTGGATCTGCTCCGTGACTCCGCCTTGCTCATACGAGACGCCTGTCGGACGATCAATGTTTTTGACGGACTTTTCAATCGCTTGAGAAGCCTCGGTTGCTTTATCCGTTTTTAGTTCTGCTGTAACGGTAGCGACGAGTTTTCCATCACGTTCGTTGAGCGAATCAGGAGTCGTTCCTTTCTTCACTTCAACAAAATCGGACAGTTTGCGCACGCCAAGCGGTGTCACGACATCCGTCTCTTCCAAATCTTGAACGGAATCGTATGTCGTTTGTTCGTTTGGAACGATGACATCGAGTTCCTTCCCATCTACCTTAATAGTAGAAAGTGGTTTTTCTTCTCCTTGGACATTAGCAATGCCCTGCGCAAGTTGTGCTGTTGAAACGCCGAATTCAGCCGCTTTTTGCTGATCGACTTCGAACGTATATTGCGTATACGCTTCTTTTAAATCTGTCGTTACTTTTCGAACATACTTCGACTCACCTTCGATAGCATCGACGAATTTCGGTGTTACTGCTTCTAAATCTTCAATATTATTCGCAAAGATAGAGTACGAGACGCCTGACGAATCTGCGCCACCACTAAAGTCTTGCTCTTTCCATTCTCCTGTCGGAATGTCAGCATTCAGCTGTTTGATGGCTGTCTGTTTAACATCTGCAAAATCTTCCGTGTCTGGATCGTATTGGACGATGAAGACCCCTTGTTTCGTATTCCCTGGATTCAATGGATTTTCTCCACCGACGGTAAATTGAAGATTATCGATATTTTTTTGTTTGTTGAAATAATCTTCTGCTTGATCAGCTGCTTTTAACGAATCATCCAGCGTTTGACCAGGTTTTGGATTGTACGTGACGTAGAGTGTCTTTTCTCCTTCTTGATTCAAGAAGTTGACACCAATCGTTGGTACGAGAGCAAAACTACCGATCAATAGCAAGACTGAAAGACCAAAGACGATGAGTTTATGGTTGAGAGACCAATTCAGCATACGACGATATCCATTCGCCAACTTTCCGCCCTCTTCTTTTTCCGGTTTTGGTGCTTTACCACGCTTAAAGAGCGAATCAGCGAACATCGGAACGACCGTAACCGCAACGATCAAGGACGCGAACAGTGCAAAGACGACTGTCAAAGCGAATGGTAAGAAGAGCTCACCAACGAATCCCGTAACGAACCCGAGTGGTAAGAAGACCGCGATCGTAACGACTGTCGACGAAGCGATTGGAATGAATACCTCTCGTGTTGCACTGATGATCAATTCTTTTCCTTTTAACTTTTCCGTCGGATCCGTCAAACGGCGATAAATATTTTCGATGACGACGATGGAATCATCAACGACTCGACCAATCGCGACTGTCATCGCTCCGAGTGTCATGATGTTCAAGGAAATATCCATCTGCTTCAAGACAAGAATTGCCATCAGAAGGGATAACGGAATCGAAATAACAGCGATGATCGTTGATTTAATGTTTCGTAAGAACAGCAAGATGATGACGATCGCAAATAACGCACCAATCAATGCTTTACTGATCATCGTCGAAACAGATTCCTCAATTGGTTTTCCTTGATCAAGTGTCACAGATGCCTTGACCGAACCGTTTTCTTTTTCAAAGTCTTTGATCGTCTGCTTGACTGCATTGACGACATCGACTGTATTCGCATCTTGCGACTTCGTTACTTGAACCCCAATCGATCGTTCACCATTCGAACGCGAGATCGATTCCTCGATCCCTTTATCCTCAATCGTCGCAACTTGCGACAACGTAACAGTTGGTACTTGCGTTGGCGCCGTCTGTGTTGCCTGACCGGACGTTGCGCCTGTCGCTGGTGTCGTTTGGGATGCCGCAGGGGCTGACGATGGAGCTTGTCCTGCTTGTCCTGCTTGTCCTGCTTGTCCTGCTTGTCCTGCTTGTCCTGCTTGTCCTGCTTGTCCTGCTTGTCCTGCTTCAGGAGTATTCGATGCTGGCGGTGTATAGGGAAGACGAAGATCTTTTAATTCCTTGACCGTCGTTGCTTTTCCATCTAATACGACTGCTTGTTCCTTATCCCCCAACTCGTATAAGCCAAGCGCTAAACGGGAATCATTAGCTTGAATCAATTGTTTCGCATTCTCTTCGGTTAAACCGTAACGTTCGAGTTTTTTCTCATCGAAGCGAATTTCGATCCGGCGAATCTCTTGACCCGCGACTTGAACCGTCTGCGCCCCTTCGATTCCTTCAAGCTTCGGTTGAAGTTCGTTTTCAACGAGTTTCGTCAACTCAGACAGGGAACGCTCCTTATCCGAAACGGCAAAACCGATGACCGGGAATGCATCAAAGGAAATCCGTGATACTTGTGGTTCCTGAACACCTTCCGGTAATTCGACGTTTGAAAGAGCTTCTTTTACTTTTTGCTCGGCTTCTTCCATATCCGTACTGAAGTTATAGTCGATTTGTAGGTTCGATGCATTTTGGAAGGACGTCGAGCGTACAGTATCGACTCCTGATAAATTTTCGACCTTACTTTCAAGTTCTCGACTGACTTCATCTAGAACTTGTTCTGGTGTAGCACCTGGATAAATCGTCGTCACCGACACGGTCGGTGTCGTGATGTCTGGCAATGTCTCGAGCTTCATCGATGTTCCCGCATAAATACCAGCAACCGTGATGATGATCGTCATGAGCCAGAGGGCAAACTTATTGTTCACCGAAAATTGGATGATCTTTTTCATCGTATGGTTCTCCCTCACTCTTCAATTTGTTTATCTAGTCGTCGTGCACGTTCTATTAATTGCTGAATTAATCGTTGTCGCACATTTGGAGACGGTGCACCGAACTGAAAATGCTCCGACAATTTCAAACCGTCTAATGTAAAGCGAATCGACAATACTTCAACCGGATCCATCTGTTCTGTCAGTTGGCGAAAGAACTGCTCCGCTTGTCGCTTTCGTTCCTCGACGAACGTCGCATGATCCTTTAATAAGGACAACAAGTAAAGAAGCGCATCCATGTCGAGATGGAACTCCTCTTGTTGCTGGATTTGCAACGTCACGAACGCTTCCATCGGTCCCATCGTCAACTGATGCTGTTCATATAGTTCAAATTGTCGTGCTTCTTGTGCCTCGATGACCCCCATTAATAAAGCTTCCTTCGAAGCGAAATGATACAATAGTCCACCTTTTGAGACATTTGCTTGTTTCGCTACTTCTTCAAGCGTCAATTGGGTGAATCCTTGTTGCAAAATGATCGTCGTCGTGGCTTCAAGAATCCGACGACGAGTCTCTTGCGCTTTTGCACTGGCCAATAGTCTCCCCCTTCCCTCATATTTACTGTACCGTCTGGACGGTTTCTTTTTACAGTGTACGAATTCTTATTTGAAGATGCAATCGCTTTGTTTATGTTTCACGTGAAACTTTCGTGAACGAAAAAAAAAGACTGACTCAAATGTCAGTCTCTACAAAGATAAGGACGTGAAAAGACGCGTCATTCTTTTTGAGTCAGCCTCTTTTGAATCCATTATTCGTCTGCTTCGCGTGAACTCTCTCGTAGTGCCGCTTGCATCGTATCGAATAAGTGACGCTCTCGTAGCACTTGGACGCCACGATCCGTCGGTCCACCAGGTGCCGCAACATCGGCAATCAGACGATCCGTACTTGCGTCGGAGCGCATGAGAATTTCAGCTGAACCTTTCATCGCTTGAGCAACGATTCGACGTGCATTTCCTTCTTCAAAACCAGCATCCGTCAAAACCGGCACCATACCAGCTACGACTTCATAGAAGAAAGCAGGACTACATCCAGCTGCCGCCATGAATGCAGGCATCGTCGATTCATTTGCTTCCGCAATTTCTCCGACACGTCCAAATAATGCCTCGACTACACTTCGGATCTCTTCATTCACGCGTGAGCCGAACCATAGTCCAGTCATTCCTAAACGGTGTGCGACTGGGGTATTTGGCATGGCAGCAACTGTCGGACGTTTTGCCAACTGTTCGATTTCATATGGTGTAATATGTGCAGCAATCGAAACGATCGTCTGATTCGTCCATTGTTGATTCGCTACATAGTCGAGTACACCATCGGGTTGCATGCCCAGCATGACGAGATCGTATAAGGAGACGTCCTCCTGCTCGACCGTTTGAACGCCGTGTCGCGCTGCGACTTCTGTCAAGCGTATCCCGCCACTCCGATTCGTCATCGTGATATCTTCTCGTGCAAATCCAGAAGCGACCCATCCTTGAACGAGTGCCTCACTCATCGCACCGGCTCCTACTATTAATAGTTTCATCATCTATCCTTCCTTTCCCTCAAAAAAAGACCAGTCATGAACTGGTCTTGTGCGGGTCCATTATACACGAACGGCTAAATCTTCGACAGCAACGACTCGAAGTCCCTTATCGTCAAGTTTCTTAACGATTTTTTTCTTTGTCTTCTCGTCACAATCCGTCGGTAATGTAATCAATACACGACGCATGACGCTACTCTTCGCATCGAGTGTCATCAGACTCGCGACCGTTGAATATTTGTTGACGATCTTCGAGATCTTCTCAAGTGCCCCTTTTTGTTCACTTAGGGCTACTGTCAGGACGTAACTTCCAGAATCACGGTTCCATGCTTCTTCAAGCATTCCAAGCATTTTTCCGTGTGGCAGGATACCGAAGAAATGACCGTCATCATTTAAGACCGCGATATACGGTAATTCCTTGATTGAGAAGAAGACTTCAAAGAAATTACTTCCTGTATAGATGTATTTGGATGTATTCTTAATCAGCGACATGACGTTGTCGTCTAAGCTGCCACCATTCATCCCATGCCGATAGATGTGCATCTTATAGATGTTCCCTTTAAAGTCCTGTCCTGATTGGTCAAGGACCGGGACACAGCGGTATCCGGTTTTTTCAAGTGTGTCGAGTGCTTCACGAATCGTCGCTGTCTCGGAAATCGTGACACATTGATGCTTCGGAATACATAAACTTTGTACGAGCATAATAAAATCCTCCTCTTTTACCTAATTACGCAGACTTAATCATATCATTCGATTTTCATGCGCCATATCCTCTTTTCCCACTTCTGATGCGCTTTTATTCTTACAATCACAAGACAATCTCTTGCAATCACAACGTAATCCAACTCATTTCAATCAAGTACACTTCACTTTTACCATTGTCAGACAATTTATTAAATCTACAATCACTTCCGTATTAAGATTTATTAAGATTTCGTAAAGACGCTTCATAAATGTATTCTTTTACAATACCGTCTGCTACAATCGAACTCGTGAAGTTACTTCACTATTCTATTCTTGTTCTTAATATGGAGGCAGAAGAAATGTTTAGTAAAAAACAAGATCCATTCGCAGTGAAATTATCCGAAATCGCAGGACACTTAAAAACGACTTCGCAATTCTTCGTTGACTTTAAAATCAACGGCATCGCGGATGTAAAAGAATTTGCACATAAAGTAAAAGACTTCGAAACAGCTGGGGACGATTTGATGCACCAGTTGATCATCGACTTGAACAATGCGTTCATCACGCCGATCGACCGTGAAGACTTACTCGCACTTGCTAACGCACTTGATGACGTCTTAGACGGTTTTGAAGAATGTTCAGCGATCTTCGAAATCTACAATATCGTTCAAGCAGACGAGCACATGATAAAGTTCGTCGATGAAATCAACATCGCTGTCACAGAACTCGCGATGTCAATGGATCTTCTTGTTGCACGTAAATTGCAACCGATGCGTGAACACGTCATCAAAATCAAAGAACAAGAGACGATTTGTGATAACCTACGCCGTAAATCGATCAAAGCATTGTTCGCAACAGAAACAGATCCAATTAAAATCATCCAATATAAAGAAATCTATGAATCGCTCGAATCAATCGCGGACTACTGCCAAGATGCAGCTAACGTCATTGAAACGATCATCATGAAAAACGCTTAAGTGAGGAGCTAACGAGATGGATAGCCTGTTTATCATCACCGCCATAATCGTGATTCTCGCACTTAGCTTCGACTTCATCAACGGTTTCCACGATACAGCGAACTCGATCGCGACTTCGGTGTCGACTCGTGCGTTGAAACCACGTCATGCCATCATCTTGGCTGCATCGATGAACTTCCTAGGTGCAATCACGTTCACTGGAGTCGCAAAAACGATCTCTGGTGACATCGTTGACCCGTCAACACTTGAACATGGTAGCTACGTCGTTATCGCTGCCTTGATTTCAGCCATTGCCTGGAACCTTTTGACTTGGTACTTCGGTATTCCGTCAAGTTCTTCGCATACACTGATCGGTTCGATTGCTGGTGCTGCTGTTGCCTCTGTCGGATTCGGAGGAATCGAAGCAAAAGGCTTCTTGAAAATCGTTCAAGCCTTGCTCATTTCACCAGTGCTCGCATTCACACTCGGTTTCATCGTTTATGCAATCTTTAAAGTCATCTTCAAAAAAGGAAACTTGGCGAAGACGAATCGTCGCTTCCGTCATGTTCAAATTGCAACCGCTGCTTTGCAGTCGTATACACACGGTACGAACGACGCACAAAAAGCGATGGGGATCATCACGCTTGCTTTGATCTCATCTGGTTATCAAACAGATCACGAAGTTGCGACTTGGGTTAAACTCTCATGTGCGATCGCAATGGGTCTCGGAACATCTGTAGGTGGATGGCGGATCATCAAGACCGTCGGTGGTCAAATCATGAAAATCCGTCCGGTCAACGGGGTTGCAGCTGACTTAACATCAGCAGCGATCATCTTTGGAGCGACAGCGATTCATCTTCCGGTTTCGACGACACACGTCATCTCTTCTGCCATCTTGGGTGTAGGTACATCACACCGTAAGAAAGGTGTAAAGTGGGGAACAGCACAGCGCATGCTCATTACATGGGTCATCACATTGCCAATTTCGATGGCTTTCGCTGCCTTGATTTACTATATTCTCGACTTCTTATTCATTAAATAAGTACTTGCCCCGCCTACTCAAAACAGGTGGGGTTTTGTGTACGTCAGAAGCGTCGATAGTTGTTGTTTTTCCCATAATTCGCTATGATGAAGAACAAGAAGGATTGTCTATTTCTTTAGGAGGAATGCCCCATGACAAAACGTAAAGCCTTAACGATTGCTGGTTCCGACACGAGCGGTGGAGCTGGTATTCAAGCTGATTTGAAAACATTCCAAGAACTTGGTGTCTATGGAATGAATGCTTTGACGGTCATCGTCGCCCAAGACCCTGATCACTCTTGGCACCATGCGGTTTACCCAATCGACACAGAACTCGTCCGGACACAAATCCACACGGTCCTTGGAGGTATTGGTGTTGATGCGATGAAGACGGGTATGCTCCCGACTGTCGAAATCATTGAAGCCGTTGCTGAGAAAATCAAATCATCCGGCGTTCAAAACGTCGTGATCGATCCTGTCATGGTCTGTAAAGGCGAAGACGAAGTGCTGAACCCTGATACAGCAAACGCACTTCGTGATGTCTTGACACCACTTGCGACGGTCGTCACACCGAACGTCTTCGAAGCCGGACAACTGTCGGGTCTTGGTAAAACACCAGCAACGATCGACGAGATGAAACTTGCAGCAGCGCGGATTCATGAAAAAGGTGCGCAATACGTTCTTGTCAAAGGTGGCAGCAAGATTGACCATCCACAAGCAGTTGACGTGCTTTATGACGGAAAAGAGTTTATCCTGATTGAGGACGAACGAATCGAGACACCGTACACGCACGGTGCTGGCTGCACGTACTCTGCAGCAATCACGGCCGAACTCGCAAAAGGTGCATCAGTAGAAGCTGCTGTCCGTACAGCAAAATCTTTCATCACTTCCGCGATTCGTCATTCATTCCGTTTGAATGAATACGTCGGACCAACTGATCACGCTGCACATCGTACAGTCCAGTCTTGATCCGCTTAAGAAGTCCGCGATATCCGCGGACTTCTTTCTGTATAGGAGAGGAGAAAAGTTTATGCAAGCCATTGATGTACAAGAAATACAGCGTTATATCGACGAACATGCGAATACACCGTTATATGTACACGTCGAGACGACGAACGGTGCTTACGCGACGCACCAAGATCCAACTTTCCATAGCGCAGGGATGTTTTTCCGTAATGCGGAAATCACTTACGAACGTGGTCTGATCACAGGAAACGGACCTTACCGGATCGGTTTGAAACTTGCCCACGGCTGGTTATACGGTGAAGGATTGACTGACTTCGAATTTGCTGGGGAACAATTGTTGATTGCCGGTCACGATATCGAAGGACGTCTTGCGATTGCTTTTGAACTTAGCCCGACACCATTCGCTCAAGGTGCAGAGGAGGTAGACGCATGACACACGAAGATCATTTACTCGTCGTCTTCCCTCACCCGGATGACGAAGCTTTCAGTTCTGCCGGTACGATCATCGAACACGCTGAAAACCGTGGTCCTGTCACGTACGCTTGTCTGACACTTGGTGAGATGGGACGTAACATGGGACGTCCTGTCTTTACGAACCGTGAACAGCTCGCAACGATTCGTAAACGCGAGTTGATTGATGCTGCTGCAAAAATGAAGATTTCGGATCTCCAAATGTGGGGACTTCGTGATAAGACCGTTGAATTCGAGGATGAAGCAGCACTTGCTGACCGTATTCTTGCCTTGATTCAACAGACACGACCAACTCGTTTGATTTCGTTCTATCCGGGTTACGCGGTCCATCCCGATCATGAAGCGACAGCTCGCGCCGTCGTTCGTGCCCTTCGGATGATGGATCCTGCTGATCGCCCAGAGTTTCTTGCGGTCGCTTTCGCGAACAATACGAAAGAAGAGCTCGGGGAAGGAACGTTCATTCATGATGTCAGTGCCTATACGGATCAAAAGATCAAAGCACTCGAAGCGCATGCTTCACAAACAGGTGGTCTGATGAAAGTCATCTCGGAAGATTCGAACATTCGAGATCTACTCGTCAAAGAACGCTACTATCACTATCCACTTTAATCTTCTTGCAAGAGATGCGTACCGTCCGATCGACGATACGCATCTCTTTTTTTGTCTTCATCAGAAAACGTCGACTTTTTCAATGGCTTCTGCTAGTGTGAATAGTTGAGACTACGTCTCCGGAGTTCGTAACCTCCTCCGTTACAAAAACTAGGAATGGAAGTGTACATTATGAAAAACGAACGTGCTCTTGTCGTCTTTAGTGGCGGCCAAGACTCAACGACTTGTTTGTTTCAGGCACTGAAACAATACGAAGAAGTCGAAGTCGTGACGTTTAATTACGGACAACGTCATGCACAAGAACTCGAAGTCGCACGCGACATCGCCTCTGAGCTTGGTGTCAAACACCATGAGCTTGATCTCTCTCTTCTCAGTCAACTGACGAGTAACGCTTTGACTGACCACAGCCAAACCATCACGACGAATGAAGATGGTCTTCCTTCTACTTTTGTAGATGGACGAAATCACCTGTTTCTTTCGTTCGCAGCCGTCCTTGCGAAAGGACGCGGAATCCGTCATATCGTCACTGGCGTATGTGAAACGGACTTTTCCGGTTACCCTGACTGCCGTGATGCCTTCATCAAGTCACTCAACGTGACATTGAACCTTGCGATGGACTATCCATTCGTACTTCACACGCCACTCATGTGGCTCGACAAAAAAGAGACGTGGGCGCTTGCCGATTCGCTCGGTGCGTTTGATTTCGTTCGAAATCGCACGTTGACGTGTTACAACGGCGTCATTGGAGATGGTTGTGGCGAATGCCCAGCCTGTGAATTACGGAAAAATGGATTAGATGCATACATCAAGGAGGTTCAACACACATGACATTCAATTACGAAGCACCTGAAACGGTCGAGCGCCCGACTGGCGACTCGCTTATCTATACGAAATCCCGCGTCATGATCGTTAAAAAACTGACGTTCGACGCAGCACACCACCTATATGATTATGATGGAAAATGCCGTGCCCTTCACGGTCATACGTACCATGTCGATATGGGGATCAGTGGTTTTTTGGATCACCGCGGTATGACACTCGATTTTGGTGATCTCAAAAAAATCTTCAAAACACATCTCGAACCACTGTTGGATCACCGCTACCTGAATGAATCGTTACCATACATGAATACGACAGCTGAAAACATGGCGGCTTGGATTTTCGAGACGCTCGGACAACACCTTCCGGATGAGCGTGGACTTCGTGTCGAATTCGTCAAGCTCTATGAGACACCGACTGCTTTTGCTGAAGTCCGTCGTGAGTGGATGAACGAAGCATGAGTGCCTTAACGAAAACACCAAAAATTCCGGTTCTCGAGATTTTCGGACCAACATTTCAAGGAGAAGGACGATCGATTGGTCAAAAGACGATGTTCGTCCGGACCGGCGGTTGCGACTACTCCTGTTCGTGGTGTGACTCCGCCTTCACATGGGATGGTTCTGAAAAACCTGAACTCTTGACGGCAGAGACGATCATAGAACGTCTTGATGCACTCGGCTCTTACGGACATGTCACGATTTCTGGTGGGAACCCGTTACTTCATGCATCAATCGGCACACTGGTTGCGGCACTAAAAGAACGAAACATCACGATGTCCGTCGAGACACAAGGCTCCTACTGGCAAAATTGGTTGCTTGATATCGATGATGTCACACTTAGCCCTAAACCACCTTCAAGTGGGATGAAGATTGATTTCGATCGCTTGGATGTCTTTTTTAAACGTCTACCGGAACAACAGCGTGCCGTTAAAATCGTCATCTTTAATGAGGAAGACCTCGACTTCGCGGCGATGATTTCAGAACGATATGCGCTAAAGACGCTTTATCTATCGCTCGGTAATCCTGATCCGCACGAAGAAGGAACGATCGCTCCACGCATGCTACACGATTTAAAAACACTTTGGGAACGCGTCGCCCGTGATGAACGCTTCAATCATGCGCGCGTCCTACCACAACTACATGCCCTCGTTTTCGCGAACGATCGTGGCGTCTAAGGAGAAATGATTCATGCGACCTGAAGATTTAAACGACTTATCGTTACTCGGCCAAAAAGCCGTACCATATATTTTTGAATACCAACCTGAAGTTCTCGAAGCATTCCCGAATCGTCACCCAGAAAATGATTACTTCGTGAAATTCAACGCACCAGAGTTCACGAGTCTTTGTCCGATCACGAATCAACCGGACTTCGCGACGATTTACATCTCGTACATCCCAGACGAAAAACTCGTCGAATCAAAATCACTGAAGTTGTACTTATTCAGCTTCCGTAACCATGGTGATTTTCATGAGAACTGCATCAACGTCATCGGAAAAGATCTCGTGAAATTGATGGAACCTCGCTACCTTGAAGTATGGGGGAAATTCACGCCACGCGGTGGAATCTCGATTGATCCATACTACAATTACGGGAAGCCTGGTACAAAATACGAACAAATGGCAGAGCACCGTCTATTCAATCACGATCTCTATCCTGAAACGATCGATAATCGTTAAGACGACTAAAAGAGGAACAAGGGGAAATCCCCTTGTTCCTCTTTTTTGATGCTCATCAACTAGATGGAAGGTCGATCAAGGACGGGCTATCATGCTGACGGATGACCTCAGGTGGCCAGATATGCCGAATTAAGTGATCCGAAGGGACATGTAAGACACGGGCCAGTCGCTCAATCATTGAAAATGAGGGATGGGCAATGCTACTTTCAATACGCTGGATCATCTCAGGTGTCGTCTCAGTTAACTCTGCTAATGTATTTTGATCTAACTGATGACGTTCTCGTAATGTACGAATCCGCTGTCCGTACTGTCCGATCGGTTGAATCCCTTCTTTCATCCGCTTCAAACATCCTTTCTTCTTTTAAAACTAAACAACGTTCACTGTAGTCTTATTCCCACTTTTTTAAAATCTGAATACCTTTCCGAACTATCAATTTCTAATCAAAATAAAATTTCAAATATTTTTCTTGTAAAACACTAGCTTTTTAAAAAGTTATCGCTTACAATTTTATATGCAAACGGTTGCATTAATCGCTTACATTATTGCACTGTTCTTACACACATATTAGAGAAAAAGAGATACAAAAGGAGTGAATGATCTTGAAAAATGCTATTTCGTTCGATTTTTGGCAAAAACTCGGTAAAGCCTTGATGGTCGTCATCGCGGTTATGCCTGCTGCAGGAATCATGATTTCGGTCGGGAAACTGATCGGCATGTATGGAGGCGATATCGCGTTAATGCAAACGATTGCTCGAATCGTTGAAGATTTAGGTTGGGCCATCATTACGAACCTTCATGTCTTATTCGCCGTCGCGATTGGTGGGTCATGGGCAAAAGAACGTGCTGGTGGTGCGTTCGCAGCGTTACTCGCCTTCATTTTGATCAACCGTGTCACAGGAGCTATCTTCGGTGTCAACGCTGACATGATCGCGGACCCAAAAGCAACGGTCGATTCATTGCTTGGTTCTGAGCTCATCGTAAAAGATTATTTCACTTCAGTTTTAGGGGCACCTGCTCTCAACATGGGAGTATTCGTCGGAATCATCTCTGGTTTCCTTGGTGCCGTTCTCTTTAATAAATTTTATAACTTCAGTAAATTGCCAGATGCGCTTGCATTCTTCAACGGAAAACGTTTTGTACCATTCGTCGTCATTGGTGGATCAGTCGTTGCAGCATTCGCCTTATCACTCGTTTGGCCGTTCGTTCAAGGCTTATTGAATGACTTCGGTCGCTGGATTGCCTCTTCACGTGATTCTGCACCGATCATTGCACCGTTCGTATACGGTACACTCGAGCGTCTATTACTTCCGTTCGGTCTTCATCACATGTTGACTGTCCCGATGAACTACACGGAACTCGGTGGAACGTACAAAATCCTGACAGGTGCTGCTCAAGGATCGACGGTTGCTGGTCAAGATCCGCTTTGGTTAGCTTGGATCACTGACCTCGTTAATTTAAAACAAGCCGGTAACACACAAGGATACAATGACTTAATCAACAGTGTCGTTCCTGCTCGTTTTAAAGAAGGACAAGTCGTCACATCACTTGCTTCATTGATCGGTATCGCTGTCGCAATGTACATGTCAGTTGATGAAGATAAGAAGAAAGCATACAAACCTGTCTTCTTATCTGCTGGACTTGCGGTCTTCTTGACAGGTGTCACGGAGCCAATCGAATTCATGTTCATGTTCATCGCTCCTGTTCTTTACGTCATCTATGCTGTACTAACAGGTGTTGCTTTCGCACTAGCAGATGTCATGCATCTTCGGATTCACGCATTCGGTGCGATCGAACTCTTGACGCGGATTCCATTGATTGCAAAAGCTGGATTAATTGGTGATTTAATTCGTTTCATCGGTGTCTGTGTGTTCTTCTTCTTCTTGAACTTCTTCACGTTCCGTTTCGTCATCAAGAAGTTCAACTATGCGACACCAGGTCGTAACGGGAACTATCTGGACGATATCAACGTATCTACAACTGAAGCTTCAGGTGAGGCTGCTGCGACATCAGCTCCTGCCGACGGTTCGCAAGCTTCACAAATCATCGATTTGCTTGGTGGACAGCAAAACATCGAGGACGTCGATGCCTGCATGACGCGTCTTCGTGTCACTGTCAAAGATCCAGCGCTTGTTGCAAAAGAAGCAGACTGGAAAGCAAACGGTGCACTTGGTCTGATCCTTAAGAACAATGGCGTGCAAGCCATCTACGGTCCAAAAGCCGATATCTTAAAATCAGATATCCAAGACCGGATCGGCGCATAAACCTGCGAGATTAGGGAACTACCTAAAGGTGAAGCTCTTTTATAAGAGTTTCACCTTTCTTATTTAAAAAATCAGGAGGACCACTCATGCGTCTACTCACACTAAATTGTCATTCGTGGCAGGAAGAACAGCCACTCGAAAAATTAAACCAGATCGTTCAACAAATTCTCGCTCAAGATTATGATGTCATCGCACTGCAAGAAGTGAGTCAATTGATGGATACACCCATCGTCTATGATGATGTTCGCAACGATAACTTTGCCTATTTGATCCAGCAAGCGTTAAAAGAACAAGGTCAAACCTACTCCCTCGTCTGGGATTTTGCTCATATCGGCTATGATAAGTATGAAGAAGGACTCGCTCTTTTGACGAAACACCCAATCTTAAAATCGGACAGTTATTATGTCAGCCGCAGTCAAGATACATTCGATTGGAAATCGCGAAAAATCGTCCGTGCGACGATCCAAGTCGACGGTACACCGATTACGTTCAATACATGCCATCTTGGCTGGTGGGCAGATGAAGTCGAACCGTTCCAGGAACAATTCAATCATTTGATGGCCCGGATGGATCCACTCGAATGGACATTCTTCCTCGGTGATTTCAACAACGATGCTTTAGAACGAAATACAGGTTATGACTATATGATGCAACGAGGATTACACGACGTCTTCCTACTAGCTAAGGAAACGGTCGGAATTGAGACGATCAATGGCAACATCGATGGATGGGAAGACAATCAACAAGGATTGCGGATCGATCTCGTCTTATCGAATCGGAAAATTGACGTCGAACGCGTCGGGGTCGTATTCGATGGGATTCACGGTCCCGTCGTTTCCGATCACTACGGTGTTGAGGTCGATATTCAGATTCAAAAAAATGAACATTAAGTATTGACAACGCTTTCTTTTCTCCTTTAAGATGAAATCAAATCAATAGTGCGGATTGTGACAGTACGGCTGGCAAGACCGAAATGACACCTCGTTAGGAGAGGTGTTGTTCGGTCTTGCCTTTTTTTGTCTCATTCAGCACGTTTCATGAAAAAGGAGGACTTTTCCGATGGATTATCAACAAACTGCTAAACGTGTGCTCGAACTCGTCGGTGGACGCGAGAACATCATCACTGCTGCTCACTGCGCGACGCGTTTACGTCTTGTCTTGCATGATGAATCAAAGGTCGATCAAGCAGCACTTGAAGACTTAGATGGTGTCAGCGGCGCCTTCTCAAGTTCTGGTCAATACCAAATCATCTTTGGAACCGGTACCGTCAACAAAGTATTTGCTGCGTTTGCACCACTTGCCGGTGTAAAGGTCGATGGAGAAGAACCACTCGACGTTAAAAAGGCTGCATCGCAAAAATTAAATCCGTTCGCCCGTCTTGCCCGCTCGCTCTCGAACGTCTTCGTTCCACTCATTCCGGCAATCGTCGCAGCCGGTCTCTTGATGGGATTACTCGGTATGATCAAGGCCTTCGGTTGGGTTGACGGTGATTCACCGATCGTCCAACTACTGGATATGTTCTCGTCTTCTGCCTTCATCATCTTACCGATCCTGATCGGTTTCTCGGCAGCCCGTGAATTCGGTGCGAACCCGTACCTCGGTGCCGTCATCGGGGGGATCATGACACACCCGTCCCTCTTAAACCCTTGGACGCTTGGTAATAGCGATCCGGAAGTCATGAAGTTCCTCGGAATGAACATCGAGTTGATCGGTTATCAAGGAACGGTCTTCCCGGTTCTCTTAACCGTTTGGGTCATGGCAAAGATTGAACAACAAGTCCGGAAACGGACACCCGAAACGCTTGACTTACTCGTGACACCGTTCGTTACGGTTCTCGTCACTGGATTCCTGGCATTGATCGTCATTGGTCCGATCGGAACGTTACTCGGAAAAGGCATTTCATTCGTACTCGTCTTCTTCTATGAACAGTTCTCAGTCGTCGCCGGTCTTCTCTTCGGTGGACTTTATTCGACAATCGTCATCACAGGGATGCACCATAGTTTCCATGCTATTGAAGCAGGATTACTTGCAGATAAGAGTATCGGAAAGAACTTCCTCTTACCGATTTGGTCGATGGCGAATGTCGCTCAAGGTGGTGCCGGACTTGCCGTTTACTTCTTGACGAAGAACGTTAAACTCAAAGCACTCGCCCTACCGTCTGCGTTCTCAGCATTTCTCGGAATCACAGAACCCGTCATCTACGGTGTCAACTTACGTCTTGGAAAACCATTCATCGGTGGTGCCATTGGTGGTGCGATCGGTGGCGGTTATGTCGTCTTGACACAAGTCGCTGCGAACGCTTATGGATTAACTGGAATTCCGATGATTGCGATCGTCGCGCCACTCGGTGCGTCAAACTTGATCAACTATCTCGTCGGGTTCGCCATTGCAGTCGTCACTGCTTTCATCTCGACTGTCGTCTTAATGCGTCTCGATGCACGGAAACAAAAAGAAACGGACGTTGCTGCTTAATCCTTCATGCGACCAAACCGAGTCCTCGGGCTCGGTGGTCGCATTTGTCGGTTCGCAAAGCGCTGAAGTTCGCTTTATAATAAAAGAAAAGATCGGAAAGGAGGACGTCAGGCTGATTATTCATAAGATCCTCAATAACAACGCTGTTGTCGTCAAAGAAAATGGACAGGAACGCATCGTCATGGGACCAGGCATTGCTTTTGGAAAAAAGAAAAAAGATCCGATTCAAGCGACGAAGATCGAAAAAATGTTCATCCCTTCATTTGAAAATGCAGAACAGTTCAAAGAGATTCTGACAACGACACCACTTGAGATCATTGATTTATCGGAACGCATCATCTCACATGCAGAAGGTGAGCTCCAAACGCCGTTTCATGACTATATTCACGTCAGTCTGACGGACCACCTTGCTCATGCCGTACGATTAGCACGTGAACAACTCGTCGTGCATAATCGATTGGCAGAAGAGATTCGCCTTTTGTATGGACCGGAGTATGCGATTGGAGAATGGGCAGTTCTTGAGATCGAGCGTGCCTTACAGGTCACGCTACCGAAAGAAGAAGCTGCGAACATCGCGCTTCACTTATACAATGCACGCCAAACGCATCCGAATATGGCGACTGCTTTGCAGACGGTTACGTTACTCAATGAACTACGTGAACAGATCGAAGTCTTTTTTGGACAAACGATCGAGACCTCATCGATGACGTATTATCGTTTCTTTACGCACATGAAATTGGTCCTCGCCCGGATTGAACAAGGAGAAACCTTACACGACATGGATGATGTGATTTTATCTGCCGTCAAAACACGTTATGCTGAGGCTTATGCCTGTGCGAGTCAAATGGGCAATTGGTTGACTGTCGAACTCGATACACGTGTACCTGAATCAGAAATCGGCTATATGGCTTTACACATCGAACGGATTCGTCCGGATCTTGAAAGGAGTTCTACGTATGAAAATCTTTAGTTTAGGGGAAGCATTGATTGATTTGATTCCTCTTGATGCTGAAAACATGACGTTTCAAAAAAATCCTGGAGGTGCTCCTGCCAATGTCTCTGTCGGACTCGCTCGATTAGGCGCTGATAGTTATTTTCTTGGAGCTGTCGGTGATGATTCGATGGGACACTTCTTGAAAGATACGTTACATCATTATGGTGTTCGTACCGATCATCTCGTCCACGATTCGACGCAAAAAACAGGACTTGTGCTCGTTACAAACGGTCAGGATGGAGAGCGGTCGTTCGAGTTCATCAACGCGGAGCGCGCTGATATGCAATTCCACGAAACACATGTACCGGAGGATTTCACGTCCGTCGATTTATTACACATCGGTTCGATCTCTTTGATTACTGGAGAATCCGTCAACGCGACACGAAAAGCCATCGCACGTGCAAAAGCGCACCAAGTACCAGTCTCTTACGATCCGAACTTACGAGAGTCGTTATGGCCGAATCTTGACGAAGCGCGGACGACGATCCGGTCTGTCCTACCGGATGCACAAATCGTCAAACTTGCTGAGGAAGAATTGACGTTTCTAACTGGACAAACGAATCTTGATGACGGGGCTGCTGAATTGTTAGCTGAATATCCGATTCGTCTTCTTGCCATCACGCGAGGAAGTGAAGGATCGATTCTCTATACGGATCGTGCGATGGCTGTCATCGATGCGATTACGGTCGACGCAATCGATACGACAGGAGCTGGAGATGCCTTCATGTCCGGTTTACTCTACCAGTGTGCGTTACGCGATTTTTCGTTTGATTGGTCTGAAGATGAACTTCGCGACATCGGTCGATTCGCAGCGATTTCAGGCGGACTTGCTGCTTCCGTCAAAGGAGCGATGGCTGCTTTGCCAACGCTCGACGAAGTCGCTCATCGCTTGAGTTGAATCGATAACTCAGTAGAAATAAGGATGGTGAGATTCCGGACCCAGTGCCAGAATCTCTCCATCCTTTTCATTTGATTGATGAGTCGTTTATTCACTAAGAGAATTGATTAAGGTGTATCGATAAATCGTTTGATTTCATCTAACGACTCGTCCTGTTGTTCTTTTGGCGTTAATGGGCTGCTGTTATCCCCTTTTTGTCGACCGTACATACCAAAGTTCGCATGGTTCCCTTGCTTGATTTCATGGAATACCGCATCTTTTCGAACGTCCTGTTTACTTTTTTCGATATCAGCGACTGGTAAGACACCATCTCGTCCACCATAAATCGTCAACGAGGGCACATCAATCGAATCAATCGGATAGGACGCGAGGAAAACGATCCCCTTAATTTTCGGATGTTGTTCGACGATCGTCGAAGCTGCGCTTCCACCGAGCGAATGCCCGATCAGATACCATTTTTTGACTTGGGGATAATCCTCGATGATATCGAGTCCTTCGCTTGAGTCAAGCAACGCAATCCGAAACGGTAGCTTTGGGATGACGACGAAGTGCCCGTCTTTCGCTAGTTGCTTGCCGTAATAACTGTAGGCCGCTGCATCAACTTTTGCCCCTTGATAAAAGATGAATCCAACGTCACTCGTCTTTTTTCCAAATGTCACTTCACGTGGTGTAGCTGTCTCCACGTAAGATATCGCTTGGGGAGATGCATCATAATCGAACTGCGCCCAGATCATGAATGCAAATACGAGCAGTGCCAACAGCGCAGCAATCGTTCCAATGATTCTTATACTCCATTTTTTCATTTCATTCCCTCCCGTTACCGTTATACCCCATATTATGTGTTAAATCACATATGAAAACAAATATTAGAATTTTCAGTCATTGTAAGCATCCCTATCGCTTTTTCATGAATTGGTTTAAGATGAAACCAATATTGTTTTTTCGAAAGGAGATTTACGTTTTGCCGCGTACCCTTGTGTCTACGATTCAATGGTTTTTATTCATCATCTGTACTAACATTGCCCCGCCCCTTGCCATCGCAGCATCGTTTGAACTCTCGGGTGCCGAGACGCTTTCCTTCTTATCTCGTTGTCTATTCGTATTTGCCATCTTAAGTCTCTTTCAAGTCCTGCTCGGACACCGTCTACCGATCATGGAAGGTCCTGCTGGAATTTGGTGGGGTGTATTTGCTCTTTATTCGTCGATTGGTGTCACATTGTACGGCAGTTATTCAAACACATTACAGTCGCTTGGATTCTTACTCCTACTCAGCGGTATCATCTGTATCGTCTTGACGATGACGGGTGTCTTACGGCGCTTAGTCCCCCTTTTTACACCGCAAGTCATCGGAGTCTACATGCTGTTGCTGTCGGCACAGCTGTCCGGATCCGTCATGAAAGGATTACTCAATATCGAGGATGGACGAATTCAAGTATTACCTGCCGTCATCTCGATTCTGACGGTCTTGATCTCACTTTATTTAGAACGAAGCGATCGCTTACGCCAGTACGCTTTATTAATCACGTTACTCGTCGGTTGGAGCATGTTTGCATTGATTGGTCGTGCCGAGATGCCAAGCTTCGACGGTCCACTGTTCACTTTACCGAGCTTGTTGCCGTTCGGCGGTATTCATGTCGACTGGAGCTTATTACCGACAGCTCTCATCATCTCGTTGTTGTTAATGACAAACGTCTTAGCAAACATCAAGGTCATCGAACGGATTATCAGTGCCAAGCGTGGTGAAACCGTCAAAGGACAAGTCGGAACAGCTGGTATCACGGCTGGTATCGGGCAACTCTTCGCTGGTCTGTTCGGTACGGTCGGTCCTGTCGCCATTTCCGGAACAGCTGGTTTCATTGCCTCAACAGATAACACGGACCGCAAAGCGTTCGTCTACGCGAACATCACGTGCCTTTTCCTCAGTATCGTGACACCATTCGTCGGGTTGATCGCTAAAATCCCCGTCGCTGTCGGTTATGCGATGGTCGCACCGATTGTTGCCGGGATGGCGATCATCGGCGTCACGGAAGCAGCCCGCGACTTGAATCGTCAAACGGCGATGATCACGGTCGGTCTCCCGGTCCTCGTCGGCATCGGTGCGTTGTTACTACCAAAAGGGGCAACGGCCGATTTACCGCCACTCGTGACGACCTTGATGTCAAACGGTCTCGTCCTCGGAACATTGGTCGCCTTGCTCGCAGAAGGGTTACGCCATATTCGGACGAATGATTAATAAAAAGACGCTTTCTCGATTGAGAAAGCGTCTTTTTTCATGCATCAGCGAATACCGCGCATGTATTTTTGAAGTTTTGGTGCGAAAGCGAACAAGAGTAATCCGAAGATGACGGCAACGATACCTGTGATACCGAAGTACAAAATCTCCGTATCATTCGTGTAGTATTTAACGATTTGTGCGTTGACCGCTTGACCTGTTGCGTTCGTCAAGAACCACAGACTCATCGTTTGCGCTGAGAAGGCTGCCGGCGCCAATTTTGTTGTTGCCGATAGACCGACTGGTGACAAGAAGAGCTCACCGATGACGACGAGGAAGAAGCTCAGTGCAAGCCAGAGTGGACTAACTGACGTCTCCACACCGAACAGGATACCTGGTAGTGTCATGACGATGAACGAAAGTCCGGCGAACAGAAGACCAAACGAGAACTTTTGCATCGTCGTTGGTTGACGGTCACCGAGTTTGACCCAGAAGCTCGCAAAAACAGGTGCTAATACGATGATGAAGAGCGGATTCAACGATTGGAAGAATGCCGGTTGAATCTCAAATCCTAAGAATGAAAGGTTCGTCCGTTCACTTGCGAAGATGGAGAGGACGTATGAACCTTGTTCTTGGATTGCCCAGAAAATCGCTGCTGCGATGAACAACGGAATATACGCAATCAAACGTGAGCGCTCATCATCCGTGATCTTTGGACTACGAAGCATGACTGTGAAGTAAGCGATCGGAATCAAGATCCCGAGAATCGTGACCATTAAAGTAAAACGAGAAATCGTCAACAGTCCTGTCATCGATGCAACGACACCGAGTACCGCAACGACGACGACAACGATTGATGCGATCGTAATGAAGCGTTTTTTCTCGTCCCCTTTTAATGGGTTCAAGACATACGTACCCGCTTGACCAAGGTTTTTCTTTTTCGTTAAGACGAAGACGACAAGTCCTGCGAACATCCCGATGGCAGCGAGTGCGAAACCAGCATGATATCCACCGCGGTCAGCCACTTCACCGACGACGAGTGGTGAGAGGAATGCCCCAGCGTTGATCCCCATGTAGAAGATACTAAAACCAGCATCGCGGCGGTTATCCGTCTTGCTGTACAAATCACCGACGATATTCGATACGTTCGGTTTCAAGAAACCAGTACCGATGACGATAAGTCCCATCGAGATGAAGAGGGCTGTAATGCCTGCTGGTAAAGCAAGGACGATATGCCCTAGCATGATCAAGATACCACCATAGAAGACGGTGCGTGACGTACCGAGTAAACGGTCAGCTACCCATCCCCCAATGATCCCTGACATGTAGACGAGCGAACCATAAACTGCCATGATTGACGCAGCTGTCGTCTTATCGATACCTAGACCACCGTTGGCAACTGAATCGTACATGTAGAAGATAAGGATGGCACGCATGCCATAGTAGGAGAAACGCTCCCAAAACTCAGTGAAGAAGAGGGTGAACAACCCTTTCGGATTCCCGAAGAATCCTTTTTGCGGAACGGTCTTGTAGACCTGATCGCGATCAAACTCTGCCATATGATCGGCTCCTTTCATCAATCCTAAATAAGTGCATAATCCATCATCTTTTCCCGCTTTCCCCAAACGATAAGCGTGACGAAACAGATAGGATACGAATACACTGTTTTGCCTGAATTGTCTCACTTCTTTTTTTATATATGAGACAGCACTTTACCATTCAACCGCAAATCATTTGACGAGTCAAATATTATTTACGTTACAAGAATAACAAAAAGAGCAGTCGACTACTCGACTGCTCAGGATTGCATCTGTTTCGATTCGATGATTGTAATTCCAGGTGGTGCATGTAACGTTTCACGGATCATCGCCGCAGCGACTTGACCAGCTTCGATCGGAGCAATGGCACTCCGCTTCAACAAGGGGCGTAAAACCGTCGAAATTTTCGCAGCCGCTTGTTCGCCTAAGCGGAATTCATCTCGATCCCCTAGCAACAATGACGGTCTAAAAATCAATAACGCGTCATATCCGAGTACACGTAATCCGTTTTCCGTGTCCCCTTTTACGCGATTGTAGAAGGTTTTCGCATTCGGATGGGCACCGAGCGCCGAAATCAAGGCAAATCGTGTCGCCCCGAGGTCTAACAATTCACGACCAAGTTCAATCGGATATGTGTAGTCAACCTGACGAAATGCCTCTTGCGATCCTGATTGTTTGATCGTCGTGCCCAGTGCACAATAGACATGGTCGACGACAGGTAGTTCAATTTCTGTCACACGATCAAAATCAATCACCCATTCTTCCAATTTCGGATGAAAACGGCGCATCGGGCGGCGAACGAGAACATGTACCTCGCTATACGCATCTTCTGCCAACAAACGATCGACGAGTTCTTGTCCGACTAGACCAGATGCTCCTAAAATTGCTGCTCTCATACGTTTCTCCCTCCTTCATGCTGTCGACCAATTGGTACGAAATAGGAACGGTTTCCGGTAATCCGTTCTCCGGCACGTACACCAATCGCACTTGGTCTTCCTCCTAAAATAAAGACACCATACATATACGCGACTTCTCCCTCTTCCTGAAGTGAGTACGTCGGTAATTCTTGATACGCTTGATAAACAGCCGGTTGATCACGAAACGTATGCTGTTCATTCTTTAGCATGATATGTCCTTGTCCATCATGGACCGTCACGGTATCTCCTTCACGCCCGAAGATCGGTTTTTTAACGAATGATCGCTGGCTTGAAATGAATGGATCAGCGGATAAGTACGTCGGTAAAAAGTAACGCGTAATCGTCATATGGTCCGTTTCGCTCAAGTACGGATGATTGGCTTCATGCAACATCCAGATCAATGCAAGAACCGACTTAGCTTGCATTAAAAAGGCAGACGGTGGATTGATGATTTCGAGTCGACCCGTCTCGACGAGTTGCAGGAGTAATTGTCCTAAATTTCTTCCGTCCTCATCCCGGTCAAGTAAGGCCATCTCGATCGGAAAGGTTTGACGATATAAGATATCGATTCTTTTACCAGCCTCATCGTACAGACCTTCTTCCGGACGAATCTCTAATGCATGAAGTGGACAATAGGTCGCATCACTCCAAAACGACTGCAAATACTCAGCTGTCAATCGATCCTCGATGTGGTCACCATGTGAGGTGAAGACGACATGCGGATGCTGTTTCGTCCGATGTATCGCGGCTTCGATCGCACGACGGACAGTTGCCTTCAGCCATTTGTTTTCCCCATCGTTGACCCGTTCAAAACCTTGTTTTTCCGCTACGACATCATTGACTTCAAATACTTCTTTAATGAAAGTCGGCGTATCCGCGTTCCATTCCATGAGTGAGATACGATCTGCCGTCGCAATGAAATCAAAGCGTCCGATGACGGTCAACGGTCGCATCGTCTCGAGTCGTAAAAAAGCGAGACTTTCAACTGGAAAGCCCAGCTCGAGCAGTGCCTCATCATCCATCGATCGAAGAATCGGAAGTACTTTTTCAAATATCTTGTAAACTTCTTGCGCCGCGATATGCAGTTGGTCGATTCGTTCTTCCGAGATGGGCATGATTTCCGTCACAGCGTACGGTTCCCCGTCTAGCACATCCCAAAAACGATCGATGTCTCCGTAAAAGGTTTGTCGTCTATTCATCCGCCGAAAAAGCCGGAAGATGAGCCTGTTCCGAATCCCTTTGTCTTCGTGTTATAACTCTTTACTTCTTTTGATTTCGGCGTATACCCTTTCGTTCGCATCGCACTATGCATCAAGGCACGTGATGCGAAATAACTACCACCCCAGTAATAGTATCCTGAATGGGTTGATGAACTATCATCACAGTACCAAACGCCTTCATCATTATCATACTCATAGTCATCACAATCCGGATCATCTGGTCGTTCCGCTCGTGCATCATCCGATCCACACCCACTCAGTGTCGTTCCGATCAACAATGTTGCAGCTAGTGTCGCTTGTTTCATCCAATTCACCGTCTCAGTCCCCTTTCCTTTTACTCTCGTTATTGATAGTATACGCTTTTTTGGAGAGAAAAGTTTCTTTGTTCTGTCGGAACTTTTTTTCCTTCAATGTGGTAATAGTATCTATAGAACGAAAAGGAGGATTTACGCATGTCACTTGCCTACTACGTTGAAGAAAATGGTGAATTCCATCCGATCTATCAATATGATCGTTATGCGATTGAACCGGAAGAGATCATCGCCCACCAACTCTGCGAATTTCATATCATCGAAGGACATCAATACGAGCTTCGTTCCAATGAGATGGCAGGTGATTACGATCAATTGATTGTCGATCATATCAAGGCATCACCGCGTGCGACAGAAGAACGCGTTTATCCACCGCATCAAATTCATATCGAGTTCAGACAGTATTTATCTGACAGCGCGCAACCGCTCTTAAAGACATCAACGGTTCCGAATCACGTCCAAGCGATGCGTTTTTTAATTAAGGACAAAATTGAAGTCGAAGGACACGGTGTGTTTGAGCGTGACAGCTGTGAAATCGATATCGACCGAAATTGTTACGTCGTCTATCTTGCCGATACACTTTGAGATGTAAAATCAGGTCTCTTCATTTCCAAGAGACGTTTTTTTTGGCATACTAGAAAGTAAGAACGAATCAATCGAGGTGAACGAACATGAGTGAACAACCAAAAAAACTATCATTGCAAGAGGCAATGATCGAACGCTTGAAAGCAAAAAAACAAGCGCAAACAAAACGTCCGACTGGCTTACAAGGAACACAAACGAAACAATTGACGAGCCAACAGACGAAAAAAGCAAACAACCAGAAAAAACGGACAGGCGTCTAAGTCACAGGAATTCATGAAATAAGGAGTAATTATGAGTATTTTAACGGTATCTAACTTAAGTCACGGATTCGGTGACCGCGCCATTTTCGAAAATGTCTCCTTCCGCCTGTTAAAAGGCGAGCACATCGGTCTCGTCGGTGCGAACGGTGAAGGAAAATCGACGTTCATGAACATCATTACGTCGCAACTTGAGCCGGATGAAGGAAAAGTCGAATGGGCGAAGCATGTACGCGTTGGTTATTTGGATCAGCACGCTGTCCTTGAAAAAGGATTAACCATCCGCGATGCACTTAAAGGTGCATTCCAGTACATGTTCGACATCGAACAGGAAATCAATGATTTGTACGGTAAAATGGGCGAAGTCGAGCCAGAGGAACTGGAAAAGATGCTCGAAGAAGTCGGCGTCTTGCAGGACATTCTGACGAATAACGACTTCTATACGATCGATGCAAAAGTCGAAGAAATCGCGCGCGGTCTTGGGCTCGATGAGATCGGACTCGACCGGGATGTACAAGAGCTCAGTGGTGGACAGCGGACGAAAATCCTGCTCGCCAAACTCCTTCTTGAAAAACCGGACATTCTCTTACTTGATGAGCCGACCAACTATCTCGATGTCCAGCATATCGAATGGTTGAAACGCTACTTGAATGAATATGAGAATGCGTTCATCTTGATTTCGCATGACATTCCATTCCTCAATAGCGTCATCAATTTGATTTATCATATGGAAAATCAAGAATTGAATCGTTATGTCGGTGATTACGACAACTTCGTTACGATCCATGAAGCGAAGAAAAAGCAACTCGAGTCCGCGTTCAAGCGTCAACAGCAGGAAATCTCTGAGTTGAAGGACTTCGTTGCCCGGAACAAAGCCCGTGTCTCGACACGGAACATGGCGATGTCGCGTCAGAAGAAGCTCGATAAGATGGATGTCATCGAACTTGCGCAAGAGCGTCCAAAACCAGAGTTCCACTTCCTCCAAGCACGGACACCAAGTAAATTGATGTTCGAAGCAAAAGGTCTCGTCATCGGATACGATGAGCCACTTTCGCGCCCTCTTGATCTGACGATCGAACGTGGGCAGAAGATTGCGTTGCACGGTGCGAACGGAATCGGGAAATCGACGTTGCTCAAGAGTTTGCTCGGTGAAATTCCAGCTGTCTCGGGTGTCGTTGAGCGAGGCGAGAACTTGCATATCGGGTACTTCGAACAAGAAGTTAAAGAGAAGAACTCGAATACGTGTATCGAAGAGATTTGGAATACGTTCCCGTCTCTGACACAACAACAAGTCCGTGCTATGCTCGCGAAGTGTGGTTTGATGACGAAACACATCGAATCGAAAATCGAAGTGCTCAGCGGTGGGGAAAAAGCGAAAGTCCGTCTTTGTAAATTGATGAATACGGAATCGAACATCCTCGTACTCGATGAGCCGACGAACCACTTGGACGTCGAAGCCAAAGAAGAATTAAAACGTGCGTTACAAGAGTACAAAGGAACCGTCCTGTTGATCTCACACGAACCAGAATTCTATGAAGCTGTTGCGACAGACTTATGGAACTGTGAATCATGGACGACAAAAGTATTCTAAGCTACACCATACAAAAGATGGGATGCCCAGAAGGGTATCCCATCTTTTTAGTTCATACACTTAATCATTGCATGATCGTGCATCTTCACGCACACTAAGACTTAGAAAATGATTATGAAGGAGCGTGTTTTTTTGGAAACGATCACGAAAAAGGCAACACTATCCTATCTCCATGTTCCAAGCGGTGGTTCAGAACAGTTGATTGCCCGTCTCTATTCACCTGAACATACAGCGAATGCTCCACTGATTGTCCTCTTCCACGGATTTCCCGGGAAACAGTTGAACATGGACTGGGCAGTTCAACTTCAAAGTGCAGGGTACCATGTACTCGTCACGTCGTATCGTGGAACGATCGGGAGCCCTGGAACCTTCCGATTCCAACATGTTTTGGAAGACGCGACCGCGACACTACAGCACGTCTGCTCAGAGTCTTTCACTGCCGAACATGGCATCAAGGCGGATCAGATTACCGTCGTTGGTCATAGCATGGGCGGTTTCGCCGGTCTACATGCTTTTGCTGAGACACCAGAGGCTGCACATTATGTCGGAATCTCTCCGTTTAATTTTGGTCTCGTCGGTCAGCTCGTCCTCGAACATCCGGAATACGAAGCTGCGCTACACGGTGTACTCGAACGAGGAGCTGGTTTCCTAAATGGTGCCGTTGCTGACGCGTTACTCGATGAGTTGAAGCACCATCATACGACTTGGAATTTACTGACGCTAAAAGAACGTCTAGCCGATCGCTCGATGTTGCTTATGACGTCAGAAAGGGACGAAACATCGATCAAAGCACTCCATCATGACTTATTGCTATCCGACAGTCCGTTCGAGGAAGCGATTGTCGATAGTGATCACAACTATATCGAGAATCGGGACGCTGCCTTTAACGAATGGACAGCTTGGCTCGCCCGACAATGAAAAGAGCGCTCAGCGTACGACTGAGCGCTCTTTTGCTGAAGTTCGAGTCCGTTGCACAGGACGGATCCGTATCCGATAAAGGACGAGCGTAAACATCGTCAGTGTTGAGATAGCGTACCAGATCGTCGTGAACAGGGTTCCGGTATCCGTACCGATGAAAAGACCATGTGCCGTCATTAATAGCCAAGCAGGTAAGACCAGCCAGTGTGTCAATTTCCAAAGCGTCTTGCCTAACGTCTCCTTTAAGAAATCCGAAGTCACGAGAACGAATCCGAATAAGTAGAGACTGATCGTTCCTAGCGCATTCCAGAGTGGTTCATAAGAAGCTTGGCCCGGAATCAGGACTTCAAAGATCGTCAGTGGTGCGTATGAATCGACGATGATGAGCGTCGCATGAAGGACGATTGCGAGCAAACCTGCCCAGCCACTATATAAGTGCACGTGATGCAGTCGTGCTTTTTGTTTTTTGAGTGCCGGGTAGGAACCGAGCAATCCCGCTAAGACAGAAATCGTCATGAAGAAGTGCCCACTTAATCCACTCAACCGGATCATCGTCCATGTTGAGAACAACCATTTCATCCAGTCCATGTCTCACTCACTCCCTTCTGTTCACTTCGCCATTCCCCAGCAGTATCCAAAAT
Source organism: Exiguobacterium sp. LL15 (assembly GCF_024436095.1). Taxonomy (NCBI): domain Bacteria; kingdom Bacillati; phylum Bacillota; class Bacilli; order Caryophanales; genus Exiguobacterium; species Exiguobacterium sp. LL15. The sequence goes on from NZ_JANFNX010000003.1 coordinate 121,249, forward strand.
CAATAATCGTCCTTTTGGAAACCAACGAAACAGCTTTTCTTGACGTTCTGTCTCTGTCATCTGAAAGGCAAGCTTCGTCATGACTTCGGCTTCATAGAGTTGTGGCGCAGATGCCGTCACTTGAAGAATCGGACTTCTCGTCGGACGTCCTGTTCGTCCATCTAACAAATGATGATGCGTCTGTCCGTCCGTCTTCCACGATCGATAGACACGGTTCGATGTCGCAATCGCACCTTGTCGTAATTGCATGTCAGCGACGCGTTGTTCGGTCTCGGGATGCGTGATCGTGATATTCCATGGTTCCTCCTCGGACCAGACGATGACGTCACCTCCCGCTTCAATCAATCCACGACTCCAGCTTTTTCGTAGTCGCTGCGCTGCGATCATCGCGGCAGCTCCTTTTCCGATTCCACCTAGGTCGATAAAACCGCCTCCGACTCGCGTCACGTCACATCCTTCAATGATGAACGGGGCGATCTCTGGTGGAGCAACCTCTTCATAAGCGACAGCTTGTGTGAAGGGAAATGATTGGCGATAGCCATTGGCTTGTTGTTGCGCCAGCAGGAATGGGGAAAAATAACGTTCGGTCTGCTCGAAGTATCGCGTGGCGCGGGCCAGTAAGCGGGCTAACGGTAAGGACACAGATAACGTGTCGCCGATCCGTAAGCGATTCAATCGACTGACTTCACTTTGCTTATCAAAGCGTGACCACTGCCGATCCACATAATGAAAGAATCGGACAAGTTCCTCCCATTCTGCTTCATCGATCGGCTGATCCGTCACGAACCGCACCTGATTATGCATCGCATACAATTGTCGCTCCATCTTCCTCCTCCTTACCTCGAATGGCTAGACTGACCGTCACTTGATCCACCGGGTTGACTGAAGCCAGACGATTCATCACCTTGCCATTGATCATCATCGTCATCTTCGTAATATCCATCATCCCCTTCGTATTCGCCTTCATCATCGCTATACTGATTCCCTTGAGATGGTAGCGTCGTATCGTTCGAATACGTATCGCCTGTCGAAACAGGTGTCGTAGAGGAATCGTTCGAACTGACACTCAACTGACCAATCGCAAGTCCGATGAAGACGGAACTACTAAGCCCGACGAGCCATTTCGCAAATGGTTTTGGTTTCATCTGTTTCCTCTCCCTTCTTGTTACGTTTACTGTATCGAAAAAAACTGACAACTAACTGACGGCAACTATGGGATAATGAGAAAAAAAGAGGAGCGATGTGCATGCGCGTTTTGGTAGCAGAAGATGATCAGCGTCTTGCGAAGATGTTACGCCTCCATTTGGAGCGGGCAGGATATCAGGTAGATGTTGCGCAGGATGGAGTGGAAGCGCTCCTCCAATGTCAGACGTATCGCTATGACTTACTCGTTCTCGATTGGATGATGCCTCGTAAGAGCGGAGTCGAAGTCGCCGCTACCTTACGGCAAGAACAGTTTGAAGGCGGCATCTTGATGCTGACTGCTCGCGATACGGAAATCGATCTCGTTCATGGTCTCGATAGTGGAGCCGATGACTATCTCGTTAAACCGTTTCAATCGAATGAATTACTGGCACGACTGCGCGCGCTCAGTCGTCGTCAACAAAAGGCATTCGTGTCGACGGTTTCTTTCAATGGACTACTCCTCGATCTGTCCTCACAAACGATTTCTTACGAGCGACATCCAATTGATTTAACACGACGTGAATTTGAATTCCTTTCCTTACTGTTAAGACGACCTGGACAGGTGATGAGTCGTGAATTGATCATCGAAGTCGTGTGGGGGATCGGAGCGGATATTACGGATAACGCGCTCGATGCGCTCGTCCGACTCGTTCGAAAAAAATTAGATGCGGTCGGTGCTCCTAATTTGATTCGGACAGTTCGCGGATTCGGTTATCGTTTAGGTGATCCGCATGCTTGAATCGATTCGAAAACGACTGACCTTGTTATTCAGTGGCTCGTTTTTTCTTGTACTAGTCCTTATCCTGATTGGTGTGTATGTCACGAACGCTCAATTGCTGAATCGAATGGAATTGAATCAATTGAAGAGCGTATCTGATCGAGATATCTTCGAACGGATCGAGCATGGGGAGGATCACTTCATTCGAAATCCGATCTACTTCCAGTTACTCGATGGTTCAGGAAACGAACGCTATGCAAGTCTGCCGCCAGACGTCGAGTCCAAAACACTGCGCCGTTTTTTAAGCTCGAATGATACGACGCAACAAGTGGAATGGGATGATCGACACTTCTTGCTGTATCAACGGAGTACCGAAGAAGGACGACTACTACTGATGAAGGACATCTCTCCGACCGAAGACACCTTACAGCGATTGATTGCCGTTCTGGCGGGGATCGCGGTGCTCGCAACGATTGTCCTGACGCTAGTCGGATACATTCTTGCTGGTCGAGCCGTCATTCCGGTGCAACAAGCATTCGATCGCCAACGTCGTTTTACGTCCGATGCTTCACATGAACTACGGACACCTCTGACAATCGTCTATAGCGGAATTGAATTGCTAGAAGCGGAATCACTTTCGAATGAAGGGCGTACGATTCTAGAGGACATTAAAGCAGAAACGGCAGGCATGCAGTATTTAGTCTCTGATTTATTATTACTTGCGCGAGAAGGACAACCTTCACCGAAACAGGAAGTTGATCTTAGCTCACTTGTCCAAAAGACCGTCGAACGTTTTCAGCATGCCTACTCGGATCGTGTCATCCATGCTTCGATTGCGCCTAACTTACGCATGAAAGGGGATGAACATCAATTGAACCGCTTATTGACGGTCTTTCTTGAGAATGCTCTTGTCTACAGCGATGACGTCATTGATGTCTCCCTCGAAAAAACTACTACAGAACGCCAGTTGACGATACAGGACCGCGGAATCGGTATCGCTTCCGATCAACAAGCTAAAATATTCGAACGTTTTTACCGGGGTGACCATTCGCGTCACGGAACAGGAACCGGTCTTGGGTTATCAATCGCTCAATCCATTGCAGAGCAACATGGCGGAACGATTTCCATTGATTCCACATTAGGTGAAGGTACACGGTTCATCATTCATTTCCCAACTCTTTAAAACGGTGTCAGTTAACTGTCAGATAAGCAGGGTAAAGTGAAATTATGCTTTACCATACTTATCCAAGGAGGTTTTTGATATGTTGGGGAACGTACCGCTTCATCCACTTCTTGTCCATGCACCGATTGCACTTTTATTATTTGCGACGATCCTATTACTCATCAGTCTGAAGTGGACACAATTCAAACTGTTTGCCCTTTTTACGTTAGTCGTCGGTCTGATTTCCGGAGTCGCTGCCTATTTGTCTGGAGACGGAGCAGAAGAGTATGCGGAAGCGAATTTAAGCAGCGTTACCCATGCTGCCATCGAAAATCATGAGCATTTCGCGTTGTTCAGTCTCGTTGCCTTTAGTGTCTCGCTGTTATTTCTTTTGTTAGGTTACCGCTCGAACAAAAAAATGTTTTTATTACTCAGTTTCGTTGTTGCCATCGTCGGTAGCGGACTACTTGCTTATACTGGTCATCTCGGTGGTCAGATGGTCTACGCCAAATAAAACAAGAGCCGGTCTATTTTCTCTTTTGATGAGAGAAGTAGACCGGCTCTTTTATCTTGTTTCTGTTTATTTACGATGTGCACGTCCCGGGCGACGGTTATTCGAACGACGTGTATTTCCACGTCCTTCTGTCGTCTTCCGTGATCCTTTACTTTGATCGTGCTGTGCGCGAATCGCTTCTTCAGACAATTCGACGACGATCGGCGTGACCGAGATGTTCAATTCCCGTTCCATATCACGGAACGTCCGACCATCTTTTGGTGTTACGATGGAAACGGCAATTCCGTCGTTCCCAGCACGTCCTGTCCGACCAATCCGGTGAACGTAGCTTTCCGCATCATCCGGTAAATCATAGTTAAAGACGTGTGTCACACCTGTCACATCAAGTCCACGCGAAGCGACATCTGTTGCGATCAGGAATTGTGTTTTTCCTTGATAGAACTTCGCCATCGCTTTTTCACGTTTCCCTTGCGTTAGTCCACCGTGCAATTCATCCGTCGGATACCCTTGCATCTGCATTTCTTCGTTCAATTTACTAACGCGACGTTGTGTACGACAGAAAATAATGGCTGCGTACGGACGCATCTCGTCAAGCATCGTCCGCAGTGTCGCTTGCTTGCGGCGATCCGTTGTTTCGACGACGAACTGTTCGATCGCTTCAACAGTAATGCTTTCCGCCTCCACCTGTACTTCGACTGGATTACGCAAATACGTTTTCGCCAGTTCCTCTACTTTCAGTGGCATCGTTGCAGATAACATGACGAATTGACGATCAACCGGTGCTGCTTCGATGATGTCTTCAATTTCTGGCAAGAAACCGATTTGCAGCATTTGGTCCGCCTCATCCAAGACAAGCGTCCGTAATTCACTTAAATCAAGTGTACCGCGACCGACGTGGTCAAGAATTCGTCCTGGTGTCCCGATGATGATTTGTGGCATCCGACCGAGGCGTTGAATCTGTTTAAAGACGTCTTGTCCACCGTATACAGCAAGCGCACGGTACTGTTCCGTGTTCCGAATCAGTTTATGCGTCTCATCGGCAATTTGACGCGCAAGTTCGCGTGTCGGTGCGACGATCAATGCTTGTACCGTTTGTGATTCGACATCGATTTGCTCAAGGATTGGCAAGAGAAACGCTAATGTCTTCCCTGTTCCCGTTTGCGCTTGACCAATCAAGTCGCGTCCATCGAGTAATGACGGAATCGCCTGTTCTTGAATCGGTGTTGGTTCCTTGATGCCTTGTTTTTGTAATTTTTTTATCCACAGGTCACTGATGTGTAATGTTTCAAATGTTGACATGATATATCCTCCTAAAAATTATCCACAGAAAAAAGCTGTGGATAACCTGCTTCGCATAGACAAAAACAGTTATCCACAGCCGTGCTCTATTCAGTATACACAATTTACGCGTTTGTTGCTTCCTGTTTTAGCTTCCAGTCGAGCACGAACGTACCAAACGGGATGAATGATGCGATGAACGCAATCCCCGCTTTGACGATCGACCAATCGTATTTGAATTTCACGACCGCGAGCCAGAGTGCATACATGACGAACAAGACACCGTGAAGTGCACCCACGACCGAAACAGCTTGCGGAATATCCGCCATATACTTCAACGGCATCGCAATCAACAGTAAGACTAAAAACGAGATTCCTTCTAGTATCGCAATCATTCGGAATTGCCCAAGCGTAGTTCTTAACATCCCGTCACTCCTTTTTCTTGATTCCTGTTCTTAGTATACGGGATGGACGATCCTTCTGTGACCTGTGTCACAGGATTGTCAGATTTCAAGTGGACGTAACCGCGCTTCGATGGCAGCTCGCTTTGGTTCAAGAAATGGTGGTAACGCAAGCGTCTCCCCTAACGTTTCAACCGACTCATCCGTCGCGAATCCCGGTGTATCTGTCGAGAGTTCGAATAAGATATGGTTCGGTTCCCGGAAGTAAAGAGCTTGGAAATAGTGACGATCGACTTTACCAGAGTTCGGTAAGTGATAGGCATTCAGGCGTTCGACCCACTTTTCATATTCATCACTGTTCGGTACTCGGAACGCGACGTGATGGACGCCACCACGACCAAGACGTTCTCGGTCGAGATCTGGACGTGCCTCGATATGAACCTCTGCTCCGATACCACCTTCTCCCGTTGCATAGACTTCAATCGGTGCAAAGTCACCTGCTAAAGATGGATAAGAACCTACTTTTCGGAATCCCATGACTTCCGTCAGTACACGGATCGTCAACGTCGGATCGTTGACCGTCAATGTGACGGCTCCTAGTCCAACGATTGCATGCTCCGATGGAATTTCTTCTTGCGGCCATGGTACACCACCTGTGACACCTACCTCACCATCTTCTGCGACGAGAATCAAACGTGTTCCTTCCTGATCACGAAAGGCGAGTGTTCGACGCCCTGCTCGCTCGACGATTTCATCGTGATCCACACCTTTCGCTTCAAAACGTTGTTTCCAAAAATGAAGTGCAGCCGTTGTTTTGACACGAAGCGATGTCGAAGAGATACTCGATGCCCCCGGTACGCCCGTTCCAAGATGCGGAATATCAAAAAACGTCAAGTCCGTTCCTGGATTCCCTTCCGCATCTCCATAAAACAAATGATACGATGTCGTGTCATCTTGATTGACAGTCTTTTTGATCAGACGCATGCCAAGTATTTGTGTGTAGAATTGATAATTGCGTTCCGCCATGCCTGTTAAGATCGATACATGATGAATTCCGAGTAATTCCATCTTTCTCACTCCTTGTCAATGATTTGGTAATTGGAGTATATCTCACATTTATCTTGAATTCAAGATATTAGTCTAATAAAAAACCGCCCCTCCGAAAAGGGACGATTGAATAGTTGAAATTAAAGTTTTACGACGTTAGCAGCTTGTGCTCCACGTGCGCCTTCAGTGATTTCGAACTCAACTTCTTGACCTTCGTCAAGAGTTTTGAAGCCTTCACCAGTGATTGCTGAGAAATGTACGAATACGTCTTCTCCGCCTTCAACTTCGATGAAACCGAAACCTTTTTCTGCGTTAAACCATTTTACTTTACCTGTGTTCATGGGAACAACCTCCAAAAATAAATTACTTAATACATATGCTGGGCATATGAAAAGAATTCATTATTGTCCCGAAATACATGGAGCAACGAAAAGATTGTTCGTGACACGATGTGAATCCGTAATGACAATAACAATATTAAGCTAACGTAAGTATAGAATGGATGCGCTTTAAAAGTCAAGTTGTCAGACCAATGTTTTTTCCAATTGATTCCACTTCTTCTACATAACTAAAACAAAAAACAGGTTCAGCCGAAACTGAACCTGTTCTTCTGTTTTAACGGTGGATCCAGACAGCTCCAGCAGAGTTATCTTTTGCTTCACCGATGACTTCAATCTTCAAACCATTGTTCGGGAGTAGTTTCCCTGCATCCGGAATCAACTGGTTGATATACGATTTCGAATCATCGAACTTTGTCACACCTGGGAGACCTTTATAATCGTATGTTCCACGTGATGGCGAATCAATCAACCATGCAGGTGCTTTATCAAAGCTAAACGCAGCATCTGCGATTTGGTAACGTGTGCTTCCTGTCGTGACCGGTTTACCATTGAGTGTTCCGACGATTGCTTCAGGATGTGAGTCAACGACTCCAAGGAATCCTTCACCTGGGTGAACACCTACCCAGTTATCGTCAAAGCTCGAATCACCGTACCAGACGACAAGCCCTGTGTTATACTTCACGCCGCGTGCATGCTCGAGTGCTTTATCCGAGCCTGCATAGTTACGCCATTCGAGGTAGTATGCGTTATCTGCGTAAGAGAAACCGTCTGATGCGACGAAACCGTCAAGCGTGAATTTCGGCGTACCTTCTGCATCATCTTCAAAGACGACTTTACCGTCAACCGTTAGCTTCGCGTTATCAAGTGCGAATCCATCTAGCGCAAGACCAGCGTCTCCGACGTAATCAAATTTCAATGTCACTTTTTTACCCGCGAATTCGCTGAGATCGTACGATTTATCTACCCATGCTCCTTTAGTAGAATCAGCGCGCTGATCTCCATCTGTATCTTCATCACCGATTGTATCGATGACTTTTGATTGTCCATCCGCCGTCGCTGTAACAGTCAAGAAGTCGTAGTTATATTCAATATCATACAATGCTTTGAAGTCGAACTTCGCTTCTTTCGCATTCGTCAAATCAAACTCCGGAGATGTCATGGATGTATGCAAGTCGTTCCCTTTTGTGCTGTAGTAATACTTTTTACCAAATGCCGGTGCGATGCCTTTTACCGGTTTTTTCGGTAAGTTGACTTTGATGATTCCTGGATTTTTCGATTTCGTGACGCTCTGATCGAGGTACGAAGCTGTTCCTAGCTTATCTAAGGAATCAAAATCAACTTGTTGGATATTCGCCCAGTTTCCACCCATCACATTTTGGAAGAACTCTTTGTTTTGTGGTGAGAAACTTGTTGGTTCTGTTCCGGCGATATTTCCGTTCCAGCTACCACCACTCATGATGGACCATGAAGCGACTGGTTCACCTTGACCCGTGTACTTCGTATCGTACTCATCAGGTAATCCAAGATCATGACCAAATTCGTGCGCGAAGACACCAACCGCACCATCTTCAGGCTGCACCGTGTAATCATAAGCAGCCATTTTTCCACCCCAGTAATCAACACTTGCTGTCGTATTTGCTACCGGATGAACACCATCTAACGTCCAGCGGTGTGACCAGATTGCATCGTCACCAAGAGTACCGCCACCTGCTTCTTGTCCCGTACCCGCATGAATGATCATCAAGTGATCGACGAGACCATCTGGTTCGTTCAAGTCACCGTCTCCATCCATATCGTACTGGTCGAACTTATCGTAATCTGCTAAGTTAATGCCGGCTTGGACAGCTGCCGCTAACGAATCCTTGACGAGACCACGTGGTCCTTTTGATCCCGGTAAGTTATCGTTTCCACCAGCAGGATTATCTGAACCGTAATCCTTCGCTGTACCAGGAACCGTCAACCAGTTCGATACCGTACCATCGACTGAATAACTACCACCTGATTGTTCTTCATAGTATTGTTTGAACGTCTTTACTTTGTCACCATTGAAAAGTTCGAATTCTTTATCACCAAACATTAAATCTTGGTAATGTTTTTGATTGAAGTCATCTGAGTACATATATCCAGGTTCTTGAACGACGTTGTTGTGCTTGAAGTCGCTGTACTCGACGAGGAGGACAAGGACTTTATCCGTCCGTGTTGCACCGTTATAGGCTGCCTGTTTCGCTTTATCTACTTTAACGAAGCCGTTTGGGTTGCCTTTTTTGTAGTTTCCGTGTTTTTTCTTCAATTGTTTAGCAAGTTTTTCCTTTTGCTTTGTTAAGAAGTCTTTTGTCTTCTTATCAAATGCTGCTTCTTTACTGGATTCATGATCACGATCGTGATCAGCAGCCGGTTTTCCGTTCGCCTTTTTGTCCAGATACTTTTGAACGGCTTGTTGTTTTGCTTCTGTTGAAGCTGCTTTTGAAATGACCCCACGTTTTTCAAGCACTTTTGCTAATCGATCCTGATCGACCGTGTTTAAATCCATCGGTGCACCAGGTGCTACTTTTTCGGCTGCTTGTACGGACGTTACCTGCCCACCAGGTAACACCGGACCAACAGCAAAAGCAGCTGCCGTAATTCCAGATAGAACGGCTAGGCTAAGCTGTTTCTTTTTCCCCACGTGAATTGACCCCCTATGTAGTAGTGAAAAGCATGTGATTACTATACTTTTCTGAATATTCAAATCATAGGTTATTTTATTTCGTTAATCAATCGCTTTTAAGATAATTAGTTCTTTTCGACCATACCTATTTTTTGGAATTTAAATTAATCAGTTATTTTAAAAATCACTCTCCTTTTTTGTAAAAATGACCGGATTTCTTCTTTTGTTTCACGGTACGCTGAAAACACTCTGATGATTACATAAGGAGGATACAATGAGCGCTATAAAACGTTTTGAACGTCATTTGCTTAGAAACTATTTAATTGGTTCATTTGTCGCTGTGTTCGGCGTCGGATGTCTATTTATTTTTGAGACACTGACTTTTACCGGGACAGAACAACTCATTCTAATTGGTATCATGTTTTTTTCTGTTAGTTTAATGGTTTTATTAGAATATCTCGTCTACTCAAGGCATGTTCGCTCTTTACGATACTTCTTTCAAACTGACTTTCCTTCGCTGTCTTCTTTTCAAAATGCTTATCGGACAGCGCATCGGTTTCCGGTTCTGACAGTTCAGCGAATCATGGGACCACACTTCTTAGGTCTCTCGGTTCCTTCGTCACTTTTAACGGCACTCGCGATCTCTCAAGGATGGTTACGAATGCCGTACTATTTGATCGGTCTCGCCTGTTTTGGTGCTGTCCTCGTCGCAATTCTCCACGCTTTGATCGAGTTTTTTCTGACTTATCGTGTCACGGAGCAGATGCTACTTACTTTAGAGAAACATGCTCTTGATCGCAGATTCGATGTTCCGAAAAAAACGACGGTTGTCACGTTAAGACACAAGATGCTCATCAGCACTTTGATCATCGGCGTTTTTCCGGTCATGCTGTTCGTTCTCGCCTCAGCTGTACAACTAACGGAAAATGAGAGCCTTCGTTCCTACTGGAGTTGGGCGACACTCATCTTAGTCGTCATCTTGTCCGTCGCGACGTTTTGTAGTCTTCTTCTTTATGAAAACATCCGAAAGCCGATTGCGATTCTCCAGCAAGGGATTCAAGATGTCGAAAATAATCGACTCATCTCGTTACCGAATCCCTATTCTGATGAATTTTCTCATCTCGTCTCCGGCTTTAACCTGATGATGGAAGGAATCAAAAAACGCGATGAACAAAATGAGCAATTGCTCGATAGTCTGTTTACGTTATTTGCGGCAACACTCGATGCCCGGGATCCTTACACGGCCGGACACTCGCTTCGCGTTGCTGCCTATTCCGTCGAAATCGCTACTGCTGCAAACCTGCCGCACGAACAAATCGAGTTGTTACGTAAATCAGCGCTATTACATGATATCGGAAAGATTGGGATTCGAGATGATGTGTTGTTGAAAGAAGGACGCTTGACTGACGAAGAATTTCAGATCATCCAACAACATCCTGTCATCGGTGTGCACATTCTATCGCAAGTTCAGCTCCCAAAGACGTTACAACCGATTCTTCCTGGGGTAAAGTACCATCACGAACGCTACGACGGAAAGGGGTATCCGGAAGGTCTCGTAGGAGAAGACATTCCACTGTTCGGTCGAATCATGGCCATTGCCGATGCCTACGATGCGATGACATCCGATCGTCCCTATCGTAAGGGAATGCCTGTTGAGAAAGCTTTATCTATCTTAGAAGAAGGCATGGGTACACAATGGGATGCTACCTTTACGCGTCTTTTTCTAGACTTGAAACGTTCGCTAATCAAAGACGTGTCATAAATACGGAAAGGAGATTCTCATGCATCCGAAAATCGTGGAACGTCATGAATTTTATTTTGTTGGTCTTGGACTGACTTGCGAAGAAAACGAACTGCATACGTTGATGCCGGAACTCTGGCGTGAATTTTCAAGACGTTCACATGAGATTCCTGCAAAGCCAGATAGCTATCCGCTTGATATCTCACTCGAACGAAATGGAACCAAATACTCCCAATGTGTCGGGTATCCCGTCTCCTCACTCGATGGCATCCCAAAAGGAATGAAAGGTCACCGGATTCCAGCTGCGCGTTATGTCTTCTGGAAGCACGAAGGACCGGATATCGAAATTTGGAAATCATTCGAGAAAATCCAACGCTTTGCTTCAAAGCAAGGAATCGAGCTTGATCCACATGATTTTAAAATTGATGAGACCCGAGATGACGTCCACCATCTCTACCAACGCATTCGCTGAACCATTCTCTTGAATGGTTCTTTTTTCGTCTTGAAATATCTTTTACAGTTAATAATTCAGTCCAGGTACTACGGACTATATTCAGAAAATTCGATTTAATTCGAATGACTTATTCTCGCTTTCTTCATTCTTTGGCATAGTTAGACTCAACCCAAACAAGGAGGCGATTTATTTTGAAAAAGTTTCTCGCTACATCGCTTGTCGCAAGTGTACTTGTTGTTCCTACAGTCGTAGGTGCAGAAGGTCTTCAGTCTGGTAAACTCACGAAAGCTTCGTCAGAACCAGCTGCAACGATCGTTAAAGATTTCGTGAACAAAAAAGGTGACTTTGCTGTTCAGAACGTCGAAAAAGACGGATCTTCACAGATCGTACGTCTCCAACAAGAAGTGGATGGCGTCCCTGTCTTTGGTAGTGTCGTCGTCGGGAACGTCGCGAAAGACGGTACTTTGAAAGCAGTCGTAAACGATGCGATCAACGTTAAAGGAAAACCAGGTCTCGCGAAAAAAGCAACGCTCTCTGAAAAGAAAGCGATCAAGCTTTATCAAAAAGCAATCAAGGCTTCTAAATTCGAAGTCGCTCCAAAAGCAGAACTCGTCATCTATCCAGTAAAAGATGATGCTGTGTATGCATACAAAGTCACATCGACTGTCCTCGCGGGCAAAGAGCCATCACGTTGGACATACTTCATCGATGCGAACTCAGGTAAAGTACTTAACAAGTTTGACCAACTCGCTCACGCAACAGGTACGACAGTACTTGGTACAAGCGCAACATTCAATACGACGTTGAGCGGTTCAACGTACTATCTTCAAGATACGACGCGTGGTAAAGGTGTCTACACATACGACGCGAAAAACCGGACATCACTCCCAGGAACACTCTGGGCAGATGCAGATAACGTCTTTAACGCGACATATGACCGCGCTGCTGTCAGTGCACACGTCAACGCTGCAAAAACATATGATTTCTATAAAAACACATATGGTCGTAACAGTTACGACAACGCTGGTGCACGCTTGAACTCAACAGTTCACTATTCAACGAACTACAACAACGCATTCTGGGATGGCACGAAGATGGTCTATGGTGACGGAGATGGCACGACATTCGTCGCACTCTCGGGCGCACTTGACGTCGTCGCTCACGAATTGACACACGCTGTCACAGAATACACAGCTGGTCTCGTGTACCAAAACGAATCTGGTGCGATCAACGAAGCCGTTTCAGATATCATGGGTACAGTAGCTGAGTATACAGTCGGATCGAACTTCGACTGGCTCGTAGGAGAAGACATCTACACACCTGGAGTTAGCGGTGACGCACTCCGTTCGATGTCGAACCCAGCTGCTTACGGCGATCCTGATCACTACTCAAAACGTTACACAGGTACACAAGATAACGGTGGTGTCCATATCAACTCTGGTATCATCAACAAAGCTGCTTACCTCCTCGGTAACGGTGGAACGTTCTACAACGTATCTGTCACAGGAATCGGTGTACCGAAACTCGGTGCGATCTACTACCGTGCCCTCAACACGTACTTGACTCCGAACTCGAACTTCAGCTCACTCCGTGCAGCAGTCATTCAATCGGCAAAAGACCTTTACGGTTCAACAAGTGCGGAAGCAACAGCTGCAGCGAAATCATTTGATGCAGTAGGCGTCTACTAAGAAAATCTCCTCCCAAAGGATTTTCATATTTCCTCCCGAGTGTCGGACTCGGGAGGTTTTTTGCGCAAAAAAGACGGATTCGCTTGAAGCGAATCCGCCGTTCATTCATTCTTGTCCAGGATCACGCGCAAGACGTAGACGCATCTTGCCGTTGTCCGGGAACACTTTTAGTTGTAAGGATTCTCCCTCGTACCATGTACCATAGCTCGTATCGACGACGGGTTCACCCAGTGTCGATAATCCACCAGTCGACGCATTCGTCCAGTCGATTGCTTCAATGATTCCGTCCGAGACAACGAGCAGATATCCAGCATTCGAGAAGTAGTACGTATTGACGGCATCCTTTTGTGTATTACCGACGGCACCGTACTTCTTTTCGAATTCAGCGATCGGTTTTCCGAGATACTGCTCCGGCTTGTCGATCGGTTGGTTGGCGACTGCTTGTGAGAGCGCCGCAAGAACGGCTTTGTCTGATGTCCCTTTTGGTGCTTCTAAACGAACTTCACTTTCCGGTAAGTACCCTTCGATACTGTCATTGAGTTTGAGATGAACCATGCCGTCCTTCGCATCTAACACCTCATAGACATCACCTAAATCTGCTTTGTAGATGACACTACTACGACTCGCATCGCTATAGACATTCGCGAACGGACGTGTCACCCAAGCCGCTTGCGCATACTCTGCTGCTTTTTTCTTTGATTTTTTCTTTTCTTTTTTCGCTTCTTTTTTATCTTTCGACGCTGCTGTTTCTTTCTTCGACTCATCGTTTTTCGTTGCTTGATCGGTCGTTTTCGGCTTCTCGAGCGTCGATGTTGCTTGAGAGGCGTCGTTGTTCGTCAACATATATAACCAACCACCGACGATGAATACCGTCGCGAGAATACCACCAAAGGCAATCCCTCGACGATTTCGTTTTTGTTTCCGTCTTTCTCGACGCGACTGTCGTTCTTGTTCTTGTTGGTGTTCACTCATGTATGGTTCCTCCTGAAAAAGTCGACACAGTTTTTCCCCACTATACCACCAATGTTTACTCGAAATATTTAAATTTCGATGACAGTTCGACCACGATGACGTGAAGTCAGCAAGGCTTCTGCGACTTCAGGTAAGTCGTTTAGTGTTTTGACGTCGACTTCTGACGCAAGATCGACCTGCCAGTCACTCGCTAAACGTTGCCATAGCTCTTCGCGATAGGTAATTGGTGTTTGCACCGCATCGATTCCGATCAAGCGGACGCCACGTAGGATGAAAGGATAAACTGTCAACGTCATTTCTGCCCCACCGACGTTCCCACACGTCGTGACGACACCACCATATTGTACGAAGCGAATGACGGACGCGAGCAATGGTCCCCCTACCGTATCAATGACACCGGCATAAAGCCCTTTTTTTAGAGGACGATCGGTTTCTTCTAGGAACGTAGCACGATCTAGTACCTCAGCCACTCCCTTTTCAAGCAACCGTTCTTGTTCTACTCGTTTTCCGGTCACGGCATGTACCGTGTACCCTAAGCGAATCAGTAAAGCAATCGCAATCGTACCAACGCCACCCGTCGCTCCCGTCACGAGGATCGGTCCTGCATCCTTCGAGACGATTCGCGATAATTCATCAACCGATTGCGCTGCCGTCAATCCAGCCGTTCCATATTGCATCGCTTCTAATGGATGAATGGATTCTGGAAGTCGCGTCACCCAATCGGCTGGTACACGTATGTATTCTTGAAATCCGCCCGAAGTGTTCATCCCGAAATCAAAGCCATTGACGACGACGGCTTGACCGGTTTGAAATCGTTCATCTGTCGTTTGTTCGATGTATCCTGCTGCATCAACGCCCGGTGTATGCGGATAGGATTTCGTCACCCCACGATTACCCGACATCGATAAAGCATCCTTATAGTTGACGCATGAGTGCGTGACACGAATCAGGACGTCTCCTTCTGGTAAATCATCGACGTTCTTTGTCTCGATGTTCCCCTCATACGATCCGTCGACTTCTCGGACGACGAATGCTGAAAAAGTGTGTTCCATGATCTCTCTCCTTTCGCTTGTGCTTCTCTATACCCTGTTGTTTCCATCGACACACTAAAAATCCCTGCCGTTTTTCAAAGAAGCGACAGGGATTGAGGATCATATACAACAGCAAGTCTCGAGCGTTTTCAATCAAACTGATGCATAAATGCTCCGAATTCTCCCTGAATCGTTTGCTTGTCCCTCTCCGATAACTTAGTAGCTTTTTCTGTGTATCGTTCTAAGAGATAGGCTTTTATTAAGAGATGAGAAGGTTGAAATCCGATACGCAGGAACCATTCCTGAAACGTCTCTGTATCATGCCGCTGTAAACGGACCGGTAGGATCTGATTGAACTGGATGAGCTGTTTGCGAATCCAGGCATCTGGTAGATCGATTTGTTCCTCTGTCAAAATAAAGTCATTATGGGGAGGCTGTACTTGGAGGTCAGTTTTTATCAGTTCTTCATTGTGCTTCTTGGTCTTTCGACGTTTCCGCCAAACGATATAGCTTATGATGAATAGAGGGAGAACAAGCAAGCTCACCAGTAACATCGATGAGGGCGCTCCCCCTTTTCCATTCATACCTCTCTTAGCATTTTTAACCCCTACAACGACCACCTTACTCTTTTTTGGTTTAAGATCTTTCTGCTTTTTCGGCTTTTCCTTCGTGTCCCAAACACGCAAATCTTCATCATTTTTTATCTTCTTTTTCGGCAACCACGAAAGAAAAGGAATGTTTAACAATTTTCCATTTTTATTGCAGTTCGGTTTACATGATCTATTCATTTCGATTCCAGACGTCTGAACCGCTTTTGGCTTCATTGCTTGAAAAGCCGCTTCTGTCAGTGGCTTACCGATTCCTAAGATTAGCAAAATCAGTCCGATACCAATTACGAGTCGTTTTCGAAGTGACATCAGAAGACCCCCTCTTTTAAATACCATTATAATCCATATTAAAAATTTTTGTGTATTTTTATGGATGTCTTGAAACGAGGAATGATTGTGTAAGGAGAGGGGAAAAGGTAGACAGACCTATTCAGAGAGGGGAACCATTTCATGTTAAAACTCGATCACACGCATGATCCGTATCAAAATGCGGCGTTGATTCAGGAATACGTTGAAACGTCAACCAACGAACAAGCAGTTCGACAAGCGGAGCAACTGCTACACGATAGTGCATTCATTGCACCACGACGCAATCCTAACCTCAGTCGAACGCTTCGTTCGATGATTTCACCATTATTTTTGACGAACCGTGATAAACATATTCTACCGCTGACACCCGCTTTCGTAACACCAAGCGATGAGGTTCGACCGAGTTGGTTCGGTCGTCTCAATCATGAGTTCGAACGTTTGATCAGCGATGTCGAAACCGTCGATGTTACTGCTTTTGGCGCAGTCGGTGATGGACAGACGGATGATACACAAGCGTTCATCGACGCGCTTGGTGATGGACATCGACAAGTCCATGTCCCGGCCGGTACGTACGTCGTTCAGGGGATTCGCTTACCTAGTTACACGATCTTAACGGGGGCAGGCAAAGGGAAGACAATCTTAAAGATGCACGATAAGGCACCAAAAGGCCGTCGTCTCGTGACGAATCAAAATTATCTTCTCGGCAATCATCATCTTCTTGTCGAGAAAATGACGCTCGATTGGAACATCAAACGCATCGGTGACGCGAAAAAAAGTAGCACATGGGGCAACCACTCCAGTTGTCTCACATACGCGCATGTCACCTATGGCTGGGTCTTTGATGTCGAGGCCGTCAACCCGGGACTTCACTGTTTCGATATCTCGACGCCCTATTACAATTACAACGGGGACGGCGCCCGCGCGAACTTAAGTAGTTCATTCATCTGGTTCGACGGATTGACCGGTTCCGGATTCGGCGATGACGGAATCACGACGCACCATAGTGACCATCTCTTCATCTCGAACTGCTTCATGCATGACCCAAGTGGACGTGCCCATGCAGAAGGCTTCTCCAATTCAAATGGAATCGAGATCGATGACGGATCACGCGACGTCTGGTTGTTCAACAACGCAACAAGTCGGTGTTTCGGTGGACTCGAAATCAAGGCACATGCGACCTCTTCTGCTGCCTCAACCGTCAAAATCGTCGGTCACCTATCGATTGATGATCATCGTGCCTTTAACTTCCGACATATCGGACACCATCAAGCAAGTGATCCGACGTCTCAGACGGCTTACAATATCATCGCAACGCGCTTGATCGCTCAAACTCCTCAGTATACGGAGTTATATGCGAATTCAAAACCGCGCGCACTCGTCGTTTCCGCTTACCGTAACGTCGTCATACATGATTTTACGGTGCTCGGTGATCCGTATTATGACTATCAAGAACAACCGATGATCGGAATTCAATATAAGGCACGAAACGTCACGCTCAGTCAGTTGAAGATGAGCGGATTCCGTCAAGCGAAAACGGATATTCAAATCTTTGGTGGAGAAAACGGGGCTGAGGATATACGCCTTCGTGATATTCGGATCGAGGATTCCGCTAAACACGGAATTACGATCGGTCCAGACATCACGCATGTCAAGCTGACGAACGTGGCATTAAAAGGAGACGGAACAGTTGGCTTAAACGCTAAATCGGAACCGGAAATGGAACGATTCATCGCGACCGGATTCAAAGTACCGATTCGCGCCCAGTCGACACAAGTATGAACAAAATGACAGGATGGACCGCGGTCCATCCTGTCATTTTTCATTGGGATCGAATATACGCGAGAACACGTGTATCAATCGCACGATCCGCTTGTTCGCGCATCTCGAAGTTTTCCGTATGCAGATATGTCCGGAACGCGTCTTCGAAATCACCCCGGTAGCCGAGCGCTAATAATTTATCCATCAACTCTGACTCTAAGACATCATCAATCGGCTTGATTTCTTCCGGCTTACTCGGTTGCAGATACAGTGTATGCAGTTGATAGATGCGTTCGAGTTCTTCAATCGGACTCGGATGATCGTCAACGCGTAAATCAATATAGCGGTCGTTGAATCCACCGTATCCGCCACCCTCCTTGACGACGAGCAGTGCCGCTGATTGCATTCCGCGTGAGTCCCCGCCTGCTGCTTGACCAGCTGCTAACGCACGCAACAAACGTTCTGCAAGCGGACCTTGCGTCGATTCAAAGACGCGTGCCATTTCTTTCACCGTATTGCCGTCTACAAGAATATTCCCTTGCGCTGCAAAGTGTTTACCGGCAATACCGCCTGCCCAGTCGTTACATCCCTCACCCGTGAATGTCGCACTCTTGCCATTCGCATCGATAATCCCGACCTGGCGATCCGCTCGTCCTTCATCTGCTTCCGTCAATCGACGTAGCACTTCGTCCGCTGAAGCGCCTTGTTCGATCATCCGCAATCCTTCAGGACCATACGTCGTGTTTGCAAACGACTGTGTCGCTACCGCACCCACTCCTGCCTTCGCAAACGGAACAGCACTCCCGACCGCTAAAAACTTCGACTGAACGGCAACGCCCCACGCTTGTTCTTTTTCACAATACCCAACGATTGAATATGTCACTTCAGTTCCCCCTTTAGTCATTACCTATTCCGTTCGTGATAACGCTTCCCGATTCCTGCAACTGAAAAACCTTCCGGACACATGTCCGGAAGGTCGACTTCATTGAATACCAAGTGTCACAGCGAGTAATAAGGCAGCACATGCCAAGGCAATCCAGATCGCGAAGAGTTTCCAGACGAAGCGTAACCATTGCTCATACGGAATGCCTGCAATTGCGAGAAATGCCATCAAATGCGCGCTCGTCGGGAAAATCATGTTCGTCAGTCCATCTCCATATTGGAATGCTAAGACAGCCACTTGACGCTCGATCCCCAATAAATCGGACAATGGTGCCATGATGGGCATCGTCGTTGCCGCTTGTCCACTCCCGGATGGAATGAAGAAATTCGTAATCAATTGCACGGCGTACATCCCGATGACAGCAAAGAACGTCGGTAAATGTCCTACGGCATTCGATAAGCCGTAAATGACCGTATCGATAACACGTCCTTCTTCGAGAATGACGACGATTGCTCGAGCAAACCCAACAATCAAAGCGCCGAACGTCACGGCTTTTGCACCGTCAATCAAACTCTCGAACGTTCCGTTTACACCAAGCGTAACGATTCCCGCAATCATCCCGATGATCAAGAAGGATGCGGTTAATTCCGTCAAATACCATCCCCATTCAAAGATTCCGATCACATTGAGCGTAATTCCACCGATTAAAACCAGTAAGACGAAAGCATGACGTTTCGAAAAGCGTGAAATCGTCGTCGCTGCTTCTTCCGAGCGACGTTGTTCAAGATCATAAACCAGACTGCGCGCCGGATCATGTTTGACTTTCCGTGCGTAGTTCATGACATAAAGAATCGTCACTGCTAAAAATACGATATACACAGCCGTTCGGTACCCGAGACCACTAAAGAGCGTTACTTCCGCAATTGATTGAGCGACACCTACCGTAAACGGATTCAACATCCCACCGGCAAAACCAACCGCCGCCCCTAGACTGACGATCGCGGCTCCTGTCATCGCATCATATCCAAGGGCACGCGCTAACATGATCCCAATCGGCACGAAGATGATCGTTTCCTCTGCCATCCCGATCGTCGCCCCGGCAATCGAAAAGACGAACATCGTCATCGGAATCATGATGTGCCCTTTTTGACCGAATCGGCGAATCAATTGATTGATTCCTGCTTCAATGGCGCCGGTTTGACGAATGATGCCGAAGACACCACCGACAAGAAAGATATAGAAGATGATCGCAGCACCCGCTTCCATGCCTTGCGGGATTGCTTCAAATAAACCAAAGAGATTGACAGGTGCAGACTCTACCGCGCGATATGTGCCATCGATGACGACGGTTTGTCCGTCTTGTTTTTCACGGTCGAATTGCCCTGCTGGAAGTGTATACGTCAAGATGACTGAGATGACGAGAATCGCCATGATGATGGCATATGTATGAGGCATCTTGAAGAATGATCGCTTCGACTCTGGTGCATTCGTTCGTTCATTCATGATAAAAGCCTCCTTTTTTGTGTCATTATAAGAATAATGCCCTAATCAGGGAAAAACTAACAGTTTCAATGAAATGTCATACGATTGTAAAAGAAAAGTGGAATACTTCTAACTTAAATAGAGGCTTTAATCGATCATATCGCATGAAACAAAAAAGGAAGATATGCTAGGTCACGAACCTAGAATACCTTCCTTATGTGTTACGTCAATCTCTTATGATTATGCTTGGAACGATTGAACGTCTAACGGTTTAGCAAGAGCCGTTTGTGCAAACGCAACGAATTGTCCGAAATGAGCACTCGTGTTGTGTGCTTCGATTGCAGCTTGGTCTTCCCATTTTTCAATCATCATGAAGACATTTTCGTCTTCTGTGCTTTGGAATAAGTCATAGCTGATGTTTCCTGCTTCAGCACGTGATCCTGCAACTAGTGTTTTAGTTGCTGCTAAAAACTCTTCTCGTTTTGCGGGTTGTACTTCTAATTTTGCTTCGATGGCGATCATCGGAAAGCCTCCTCTGTAATTTCGTTAACTTAAGCATCTTAGCACCTCCGAATTCGTTACGCCATAAAGATGCTCGGACGATTGATGATATTTAATTACGGGTAATTACAGATGTAATTATTACTTTGTGCCACACCAGAGAAAGGAGCAACGAAGATGCGCGTTGAGGTATTTTATTTTGAGGATGACGGGCACATTCCGAACAACCCGACATTCCCCGTGTTGATTTATCGGCACGCATTTGCAGAGCCATCACACATCGAACAGACCTTCCATGCACATGACTGGCGTAACAGCTGGGTGGATGGGATTTTTGACTTTCATCATTATCATAGTATCGCTCATGAAGTGATCGGGATTCTTGAAGGGCATGCAACCGTTCAGCTGGGTGGTCCGCTCGGTAAGACCTTCACTTTGACGAGCGGAGATATTCTTTTACTTCCTGCAGGTACGGGACATAAAGCACTTGATACAAGTCGACACTTTCGAGTGATCGGTGCCTATCCGGATGGTCAAGACTACGATACGCTGACAGGTCAAACAAGTGAACGCCCGGAAAATCTTCAACGTATTCGTCAGGTGATGCGCCCAACTCAAGATCCTGTATTCGGTGATCACGGTCCTTTGTTTGAGCATTGGTGACGTCTCCTTCTATTGAAGAAGACGTTTTTGTTCGGAGTTCGCGTGGTAAACCCTACTATTGTCTCTCTACTAAAGGAGGAAGAACGATGAACGCAACAGAAAAGACGTTGATACTTGCTGCATTAAAGCAAAAAACGGTGACGTTTCCCGATCAGACGCATGTTCGGGCACTCGGACAAGGCACATGGCGAATGGGAGAAGAGTCGGAAAAGCACGAAGCAGAAATCGAAGCACTCCGTGTAGGTCTCGATAGTGGAATGGAGCTCATCGATACGGCAGAGATGTACGGGGAAGGTGCTTCTGAAGAATTGATTCGCGACGCGATTGCAGATCGACGAGAGGAAGTCTTTCTTGTCTCGAAAGTGTATCCGCATCATGCTGGCGGAGAAGCATTAAAGCAGGCTTGTTCCAACACACTTGAACGCCTCGGCACCGATTACCTTGATTTGTACCTCCTTCACTGGCGTGGTGATATTCCACTCAAAGAAACGGTCGAAGGGCTGGAAGCTTTAAAACAAGAAGGCAAGATTCGCCGTTGGGGTGTATCGAATTTTGACGTATCAGACATGAAAGAACTGTTGGCACTGCCAGGTGGTGATCAATGCGCTGTCAATCAGGTACTCTATCACCTTGGATCACGGGGAATCGAGTATGAACTATTACCTTTACTACGTGAGCATGGAATTCCAGTGATGGCGTATTGCCCACTAGCAGAAGGTGGTTCATTACGTGATCAACTTCTGAATCATCCGACCGTCGAGGAACTCGCTGAGACACATGGTGTTGAACCGGCACAGATTCTACTCGCATGGGCGATGCGTGAAGGCGACGTCATCGCGATTCCTAAAGCCGGACAAGCACATCATGTCGAAGCCAACGGTCGCGCCGCGCTCCTGAATTTAACAAAGGAAGAGCTCGCTGCACTTGATCAAGCGTTCCCAGCACCAACAAAAAAAGAACCACTCGATATCGTTTAAGGAGGTCATTTTCATGACAAAACATGTTCAACTTGGTCAATCTAACCTATTCGTTCACCCCATCGGTCTCGGTACGAATGCTGTCGGTGGACACAACTTGTATCCGAATCTCGATGAGCAAACCGGACGCGATCTCGTTCGTGTCGCTTTGAAGCAAGGCATCAATTTCCTCGACACAGCCTTCATCTACGGACCAGAACGTTCGGAGGAACTCGTCGGTGAGGTCTGGAACGACACAGTCGCTCGAGAAGATGTCGTTCTCGCGACGAAAGGTGCGCATCAGTTCGTTGACGGAAACGTCGTCATGAACAATTCACCAGACTTTCTCCGTCAATCGGTCGAAGAGAGTTTAAAACGTCTTCAGACAGACTATATCGATTTGTATTACATCCATTTTCCGGATGAATCGACACCAAAGGATGAAGCCGTCGCAGCACTCGCAGAACTGAAGAAAGAAGGAAAGATTCGTGCAATCGGTGTCTCGAACTTCTCACTCGAACAACTGAAGGAAGCGAACAAAGACGGACATGTCGACGTCTATCAAGGGGAATACAACCTATTCAAACGAGATGCGGAAAAAGAGTTACTCCCGTATATCGTTGAGAACGGCATGTCGTTCGTCCCGTACTTCCCACTCGCTGCTGGATTATTGGCAGGGAAATATACGAAAGAGACGACGTTTGATGATTTACGAAAAAACGATCCTTTGTTCCAAAAAGATGTCTTCGAGGAAAACCTCGCAAAAGTCGATCAACTACGTCCGATCGCAGAAGCACATGATGCGGAAGTCGCACACATCGTACTCGCGTGGTATTTGGCACAAGACGGCATCGATGCCATCATCCCTGGTGCGAAACGACCGGATCAGGTGACGGATACGTTGCGTACGTTAGATGTTCAGTTGTCACAAGAGGATATCGAAAAAATCGACCAGATTTTTAGCTGATTGTTCTCTTCGTATGTACATGAGCAGAATAGGCGAAAAATCATGCTGAACTTCGTATGATGGAGGCATGGAGGCGATTGATCATGAAACACCATTTTCATTTAACCGCAGACTGGCCGGGCAATCGCAATGATGTCGGTCAAATCGAGACGGGTGAACTAAAAACAAAAATCTCAATTCCGGACGCCATGGATGGTCCAGGGGTTGGTACGAATCCAGATGAGATGTTACTTGGGGCTGCTGCTACGTGCTATATCATCACGCTTGCCGCGATGCTTGAGCGTAGTCACATTCCAAAAGTCTCGTTAACGATGGAATCTGAAGGCATCGTCGATGTCACGAACGGTGTCTTCACATACGACGCGATCATTCATCGTCCGAAACTCTTATTGCCATCCGATCTGTCGGATCGTGATCTGGAGAAGGCGCAACGTCTTGCTGAAAAAGCGGAAAGTTCGTGTATGATTACGCGGGCACTGGCTGGTAATGTTAAAGTATCGCTTGAGGCTGTTGTGGAGCGAGTCTCAAATTAACAAACTAAAATCATCGTTTAACTTTTTAGTTAAATGATGATTTTTTACTTTATTTAGCTATTTATTGGTATATTATTGATGATTTACTTATTATAAATACCATTTAATATCATTCGGAGGATAACCATGTCTTATTATGAAACACTACGTTCTTCAACTGAAGCTAACTCACAATCCGATACAACAAGTGTCTCTGTACCAGCACATGACTACACAACAGAATTACTTACGCACCTTAATCAAGTACTATATCAATCTTTAGACCATTTACAAAAACAAGATAAACCTGATCAAATGGTTGAAACGGTCAATGAATGGCTCCTGCATTTAAATCAACCTCCGATCGACTCGCCGCTTCATCGTGAACTCACTACTAGCACAACTCATGCTTTACCTACACAATATAAAAATTCTTTGCGTGCTTGGGAACTCATTGCTCCTGGCCAACTTGAACAAGAACAGTTATTGCATCACATCAATCAAGAATTATGGACAGCATCTGCTGCTGATTGGATGGTGAGTTTTACACGACATTCTGGAATTCAGACGCTTGTCCCAGCCTTAAAAGAAGCAGAAGCTCAAAACAAACCAATTCGTATTTTGACTTCATTCTATATGAATATTACAGAAGCGAAGGCTATCCGACAGTTGATGGAATTCAGCAATATCGAAGTAAAAATTTATGAACCGATTAAAAAAAATCATGCGTTTCATCCGAAAGCCTATTTATTTTCTCGTCCTGATCAGTTGGATAGTGCTATTGTTGGATCTTCTAATTTATCAAAATCAGCTTTAACGAACGGCATGGAATGGAATATTCGTATACCTTCTACACCCGTCACAACATTAGTCACTCAAGCGAAAAACTTATTTGAACAGCTTTGGAACAGCCACGAAGCGACTATATGTACAGAAGAATTATTAGTTCAATACGAACAGTACCAACAAGAAACACCACCTATAAGATCATTTTCTATCCGCGATACAGTTGCCGAACCCGCTGTCGATTACACCGTTATTGAACCAAACCTCATGCAGATTCCAGCTTTAGAAGAACTGAATCGTTTGCGCGAGCGAAAAGAAACAAAAGCAATGGTCATTGCGGCAACAGGAACAGGGAAAACGTATTTAGCAGCATTTGATGTCCGTCAAGCTCACGCTAAAAAAGTATTATTTGTTGCACATCGTGGAAAGCTACTATCACAAGCTGAGCATACATTTAGGCAAGTTTTTTCAAATGAAAGTTATACATTTGGTAGATATTCAGGATCACAACAAATTCAAGATGCACAATTTACCTTCGCTACCGTTCAAACACTCTCAAAAGAGGTTCATCTTAATCAATTTTTAAAGGATACGTTTGACTACATCATCATTGATGAATTCCATCATGCTTCATCTGCTTCTTACCAAAACATTCTTAACTATTTTAAGCCCCAATTTTTGCTTGGCGTAACGGCAACACCAGAACGAATGGATGGTCAAAATATCTTTCAGCTTGTTGACTATAATGTTGCTTACGAAGTACGTCTGTATGATGCCTTAGCACAAGATTTACTTTCACCATTCCATTATTTTGGGATTCAAGATGATGAATCGATTGATTATTCTCTTATTCCTCAACAAAACGGATTTTATGTAGAACAAGATCTTGTTGTTGCACTCGAACGATCAACACGAACAGATTATATTGTTGAAATGATTCGTAAATTTGGGTTCAGTGGTAATCAGGCTGTTGGACTAGGATTCTGCGTCAATATTAATCATGCAGAGTTTATGGAGCAGGAATTTAAACGACATCAGATTGAAGCAATGGCTGTTACAAGTAAACAGTCCGAAGATGAACGCGAAGAGGCCATTCGCCGACTAGAGGACGATCAAGATCCACTGCAATATATTTTTACAGTTGACTTGTTTAACGAAGGCGTCGATATTCCAAAAGTCAATCTAATGCTATTTTTACGTCCAACGGAGTCTCCTACAATTTTTATTCAACAATTGGGGAGAGGCTTACGTAAACATAGCTCAAAAGAATTTGTTACGATTTTAGATTTTATCGGAAATAGTCAAAAGGCTTTTGTTGCACCGCTTGTGTTGTCTGGTCAACAATCGTTTCATTCTATTGATCGTTATAAAATTGCTACTGCTGTAAAACAGCATTTTCCGATTTTACCGGAAGGTTCTTTAGCCATTCTAGATTCAATTACAGAAAGATTTATTATTGAACAAATGAAAAAAATAGAGTTTTCAGCTAGCAAACAGCTCCGTGAAAGTTATCAAAGGCTGACACGCATGATCGGAAATCCTCCGAGTTTAAATGATTTAGTTACACATAAAGAGGCGCCAGCTGTTGAAAGTATTGTTCAGCAATGGAGAAGTACATTACGTCTTAAACAACTTGAAAAACATGCTACCGATGAAGAACTACGTTTATTGCTCGATGACACTACACGCAAAATTGTTGAACAGCTCGAAGGACTATTTCCAATTCGTGAGCCCTTCAGCTTACTAATTTTAAAACATTTACTGCATCACCCCTCTGCTTCAGTACAAGATATTGAACAAGAAGTTTTCAAAGAATTCGCCTTATCACCGAATCACTCTTTTTCAAAGCGACCAATTATTCATCATCTTTTTAAACGCTGGTCTACTGCGTTTAAAAATGATCGTATTCAATTGCTAGATGCTGTATCAGAAGAACGCTATCGCTTTTCAAATACAGTCGTTCAAGCACTTCAACAATTAACTGAATTACGTTCATATATGATGCATTTTATCCAAGCAGGTCTACTTGCATTTCACCAACTACCAGATCGAATTAATTGGTTGATCGAAGATCAGGCGTTTCTATTACATCAAACATACAATCGTTCTGTTATCCAACGTCTCCTATGTTCACCAAGTCAGGAAGGTTCTTGGCGTGAAGGCGTAGCTCAAGCTGGTGACGACTACATTTTATTCGTGAATTTACACAAAGATGAAGCCATTGATGAGCAACTAAAATATAACGATTATTTCTTAGATCAATATCGTTTCCACTGGCAGTCTCAAAGCAATGCAACCGCTACAGGTAAAGCGGGTACTTTATATCAAAACCATGAGAGCGAAGGAATTCGTATTCATTTGTTCATGCGCAAAGCAGATAAAGAACAAGGAAGAGCGCTACCGTTCACATACTTTGGCCAGTTAAAGCATCTTCAAAGTACAGGTTCTAAACCGATTAGTGTGACTTGGTCACTTCATTCTCCACTATCAATTGAACTGTTTAAGGAGTGGCAAACTCTTTCTTAATGTACTCAACTGCAGGAATATCAGCAGGAGCCCATTCAAGCTGATCAAGGTCTGAAACAGATACCCAGCGAAGCTCTGCATGTTCTACGGCAATCGGTTCTCCTGTTACGATTTCAGCTTCAAACGTATGCAGTGTAACAATAATAGCATCGTACTCGTACGTCGTTTTTTCGATTGGTTGTTTGACCTTAATGTTACATTTTAATTCTTCATTGATCTCGCGAACTAAAGACTGTGAAGGCGTTTCATGTAGCTCAATTTTCCCCCCAGGAAACTCCCATAAGTTGGGTAATGACATTTGGCTACTACGAAGTGCACACAATATTTCATTATGATCATTGCGAATGACAGCCCCTACGACTTGAATATGTTTTTTCATTTTTATGTTTCACTCCAAATCACTGTAGATTTTTCAGTTCTTTGCTTATCATAACAAAAACCGTTAGTCCTTTTACTTACATAAGGATTAACGGTTTTATTTATATCAAGTTATCCACATGTGGATAACTCTGTTTATGATATACTAATCACACTTATCCACAAGTAGAAATGAGGAAATTAGATGCCCCGTGAACTCTATCCGATCGTCGTCAAATCCGAATGGATTGAATTGATTCGAAGCGGTTATCCCGCGTTACGTAAAGAAATGTTTGAATCCTTGCAACATATTAAAGAAGCAGGTGGACTGCTTCATCTGATGACAGAACATAAAGAATACCTTGCAACTGGCTATTTTGGCAAGCAAGAAAAGGGTGTCGGTTGGACACTCTCGATGGATGAACAAGACACGATCGATGTTGCTTTCTTCAAACGCCTTTTCGAACAAGCTCTAGACAAAAGAAACGACTTTTTTGAAGAAGAGTCCGAAGCTTTCCGTATTTTTAATGGTGCAGGTGATGGTATTGGTGGACTGACGATTGATTGTTATGACCATCATTACCTCATCCTCTTCGAAAATGAAGGCATCTATACTTTTCGCCCGATGATTCTCGAGGCGCTTGAATCGCTCGTTCACTATAAGAGCATTTATGAAAAACGAGATTTTCTTATCGATCTTCAACCCGTCAAAGGCGACGATTTTTTAATGGGTGAACGCGGTGATTTTCCAGAAATGCTGCAGGAACATGGTGCACGGTATGCATACGACCTTGACGCTGGCATGCGGACTGGCTTCGATATCGCGCAACGCGCACTTCGTAAAGTTCTGATGGATTCAGTTAAAGAAAAGAACGTACTGAATCTCTTTTCTGATACAGGAACTTTGACAGTATCTGCACTTCAAGGTCATGCTACTCACACGACGAGTGTTGATTTCTCGACACGTAGTCGAAATAAGACGACAGATAATCTTACGTTGAACCATTTTACTCCTGAAGAACAGATAATTTTGGTTCAAGATGCGTTCGACTATATCGAACAAGCGGATAAGAAGACTCGTTTTGACGTCGTCTTGTTCCATCCGCCGGTACACGTCAATACACGGACGCGTCAGTTTCGAACGGAACAGGATCTTTCTCCTTGGATCCAAAAAGTCATTCATCTGACGAATCGTGGAGGACTCCTTGCGATCACGACAGATAGCCCTGCTCTTGATGCGTTACAATTGAAAAAAGCTGTTGAGCAAGCATTCAACAAGTTGCGTCAAAAATTTGAAGTCGTATGGGAGCAACCGGAGCAGAAAGATTTCCCGACTCCTCCTTCTATGCCGCAACTCGCTCAAAAAAGTATTCTCATTCGTCGCAAATGACGTATTATCTAAAAAATCCGCTACCGAAAATTTCAGTAGCGGATTTTTTATGTTTTTAACAGGAAATGTAAAATAAATGAAGAATCATTTTTTAAGACTTGGACGCACACTCACTTTACCAAAATGTGATGCTTGATCAAATCGTTGGTAGAGATCATTTAACACATCGCGCTCATAAGGAATCTGCTCTTCGATCCGAATCTCGATTGTGCCTTCTTTTACTAAATGAATAAGTTCTGCTAAGTGATGTTGCTGTCGCTTCATCTCATCTACTTTTCCTTTTAGCAAAGGAAGTGCGACGAACACAGCTTCAAGTGATAAGGCTTTACTATGCATCATCGTTAAATCTTGTGTCGTCCGTGTCGCGATCGAAATGATGCGTCCGCGTTCTTTAGCGAGTATGAACGATTCTTGTAAATGATCGCCACCTACCGTATCAATGATGACATCGAATCCGTCAAAATCCAGTCGTTTGAGCAATGCTTCAGCTGATTCTTCCTTATACCGATGAACGCGAATCCCTCTCGCTTCTAACCAAGCTGCCTTCTCGTCCGAAGAGGCGCTCGCTGTGACGTCGCACCCATAATGAAGCGCAAGTTGAACAGTCAGGTGTCCCACTCCGCCCGTTCCACCTGCTACATACACACGAATTCCTGGTGTAATTACGATCCGTTCTTTTAAAATCTCCATCGCCGTTAACCCGATCACCGGTAAACAACCAGCAATCTCAGCTGAGACCTCTTTTGGTCGTAAGACTGCCATCTGTTCGGGCACAAGCATTTCCTCCGCTAGCGCACCGGCACGTGTTCCAAGCCCACCACCGAATGCGACGATGCGATCGCCGATAGAAAAAGACGTCACACCCTCGCCGATTTCAATGACTCTCCCCGTTACATCGCCCTGGAGAATTCCAGTCGTCGATGCTGCTGCCACGTGTCCGAAGAACATCTTCGTATCAAGTGGATTGATACTCGACCCCTCGACTTGAATGCGTAATTCGTACTTCCCCGCTTTTTCAGGTGTGACGTCTTTTTCTATAAGTGATGCGTCTTTTCCGTACTGATCGACTACGAATGCTCTCATGAAGAATTCCCCCTTTTTCATTATTAGTCTATCATGATTCAGAATTCTCTCACATTAGGTCTTCATGCTATGATGAAGGTATCTTATGACGAGAAGGGACGTTTTTGATTTGAAACAAGAATTGATTGATCGTCTAACTACATACGTGAAAATCGATACACAATCGAACTACGAGAGTACGACTGTTCCAACAACTGAAGGACAATGGACACTGGCTCGTTTGCTTGTAGAAGAATTAAATGCAATCGGTATGGAGGAAGTCACAGTCGATGACAATGGGTATGTCATGGCGACGTTACCTGCTAATACAGATGCAGACATTCCGACAATTGGTTTCCTTGCTCACCTGGATACAGCGACGGATTTCACGGGCACGAATGTCCGTCCGCAACTCGTGGAAGCATATGACGGAAATCCGATCACGTTGCGTGAAGCACCGTCTGTCATCCTATCGCCTACTGATTTTCCTGCACTTCACAACTATGTCGGTCACACATTGATGACGACGGATGGTGTGACATTACTCGGTGCCGACAATAAAGCCGGAATCGCAGAAATCATGACAGCCATGCACCATTTGATTTCGCATCCGGAAATCAAACATGGTCGCATTCGTGTTGCCTTTACGCCAGATGAAGAAATTGGTCGTGGACCACATCATTTCAATGTCGAAGCATTCGATGCAACGTATGCTTATACAGTCGACGGCGGTCCGCTGGGTGAACTCGAATACGAGAGTTTCAATGCAGCGGCTGCTAAAATCGTTTTCCACGGAACGAACGTTCACCCGGGAACAGCAAAAGACAAGATGGTCAATTCGCAGAAACATGCGATGGCATTTCACGATCGTCTTCCTGGAGAAGAGTCTCCTGAATTCACAGATGGTTTTGAAGGATTCTTCCATCTGATTTCGTTTGACGGTTCTGTTGAAAAAACGACGCTCGACTACATCATTCGTGATTTCGATCGTGAAGCATTTGAAGGACGGAAACACTTCTTATCTGCTCTCGTTGAGGAGTGGAACAAAAAGTATGGAGCAGGCAGCGTTAAAATCGACTTGCATGACCAGTACTACAACATGCGTGAAAAAATCGAACCTCACATGCACATCGTTGATATCGCTCATGCCGCGATGGAATCCCTTGATATCCGACCAATCATTAAGCCGATCCGTGGTGGGACGGATGGATCACAGCTTTCATACATGGGTCTTCCGACACCGAACATCTTTACCGGTGGCGAGAACTATCACGGCAAGTTCGAATTCATCTCCGTTGATAACATGGTAAAAGCGACGCAAGTCATCATCGCCATTGTTCAAGGGTTTGAACAAGCTGCTCGCTAATCAAAAAGCAGATTCTCAGCGCTGAGAATCTGCTTTTTTTATGCTTGGCGTTGCTGCTTTTTCAAACGATAGATATAACCGATTAATAAGAAAATGATTAAGGTAGATGCCACCATAAGTTCCTTCGACCATTCTCCGACAAAGGAATTCGAATTTTCTTCGATATCCCGATCGGGTATCTGCTCTTTCATTTGATTCGCTTGATGCTTCGTAATCTTAAAGCTGTCTTTCCACTTCCACGTCTTGCCTTCTCCGTCAACGCGGATCTTAATGTGATACGTGCCGGGTTCTAAGATTCCTGTCGTTTCAATCGGTGTTTTCATATAAATCGATGGTGCGAATCGAGCGTCCATTTGTTTTCGAACCACGACTTTTTTTCCTTTCGTGACGATTGCTTCGAATTTCATCGTTTTACTAATAGTCGGTGCTTGATTTGCTAATTTAACGAAAACAGTAGGTCTTGAAAAAGAGGATTTTGCCTGTACCCCCTCATATGTGATGATGGGTGCAGTCTCTTTGATTGAAGAACGGACTTTTAATCCAATGACATAAGCATGCCGATTTTGAATGCCGATGGTATTGTCGTTAGTCGTTTCACCTTCCGGCTTGCTCTCAATCCGAATACCGGCAAGCAATGTCCCATCCAACTCATTTGACACTTCAAGTGGTAAAGAAACGATTTTCGACTCTCCGCCTTTAATGAATGTTGATTGCGTATTCGGTTTAATGAGATCCGTCAACGAAGTCGACGCTAATGGAACGGATTTTTTCTGATCATAGACGATCAAACCGTTATTATTCGTTGTGGCATTTCGGACTGAAGTTAAGAATGTATGATCAGCGGGTCCGTGATTATAGATTCGAATTTGAAGATTCGTCTTTTGTTGCGCTGGCATCCTTAAATCAAAATAGGTTACACCGGAATCGACCTGATGCGCATTCGGAACCGCTTCGACCGAAAAATTAACACGATCTTCTGCAAAACTGTCTGAAGGTGTCATCCAGACAAGTAATCCATAAAGCAAAACGATTAGACAACCGACTCCCCATCGTTTCATCTCTCTCCCCCCATTTTCTCATCAATTCACGACGTCAGAGAGCGTCCAATCGAGCGTAGCGGTATGTTTTCCTTCGACTTGAACACCGACAGGGACGTTCAGCGTAATGCGATCGTTATCTGTCCCGTTTCCCTTCCAATAAATTTGCCACGTTGAAAACGTTCCAGCAGCTGATGCTAAAATGACTTTTGCATCTCCCGGATTTCCAGGTGTTAAGGTAACATTTCCTGTCGTAGGTGCTGCATTAATTGGTAATCCAATCAAGGTTTGTACATCACCCGCATCGATCGTCAACGTGGATCCAGCCAAGGAATCTTTCCCACCGCTATCTTTAAAGGTACTGAGTTTTACTTTAACATCCCATTTCGTAGGGAGAATACGTCGATCCGTTACTTGTAAAAAGGGCTTTTGATCTTTTGCTTTGAAGAGTGCTTTATTAACAAGTACTTCGTTCGAGCCAAAATTGAAGTTAGGTGCATAATCGAGTGTGAGTGGTCCTGTGTTTCCGGTTGGCGTATTTCCTCCGTTATCCTGAGGTCTATAGGGAGTATTCGGATTAGGTGAGTCTGGATCGACGATGATCGGTGCTGCATTCGTCGTAAATGTGATTTCAGCCTTGGATGTTCCCGTTGAGGTATTCGCAGCCCACGCAGAGGTCGTTCCTAACATTAAAGCAGTACTTATCAAGATCGTTGAAAAAGCAAAGCGTTTTTTCATCTTTGTTCTCCCCTTTTCACGGTGCATCGACTAAACTCCATTGAATGTCTGCGCTATACGATAAAGGTTTCGGATATTTTCCTGTTAAATCGAGAACGATGCCTTCATTTTCAGCGTACGTCAACGGTGTCTGATTTGAACTCGCCGACATCGTTCCCGTAGCCACTTCAATTGCGGTTGTTTGCAGTAATTGGGTTTTCGAAGCGGTCTTAAAATAAAGAACATCAGTTAAGACATCACCTGTCGTACTCGTCAAAGGGCGACTGAGACTCGCTTGTAACTTCCAGTTATATCCTGTGGCATTTTCGTGAGAAATCGCAATCGTCATTGGGGATACACGAGGAATAATCTTCTCTCGCCCCGTCAACTCATGACTACCAAAATTAAGAGTGGTCGGAGTCGTCAAACGAAGTGTTGAGCCAATCATTAAATCTGCTGATGCTGTACTATTACTTAAAATATTTAAATCAATCGCTTCATCGATGACAGCACTTTTGAAAGTGTATTGATTTGTAGAATTGATAGGTAAATTATTTATTTCGAAAACAAGTTTATATTCGATATTGTTTAATAACCCTAGCAACCCTACTGAAATAATCGAAGACGTATTCCAATAAATTAAATTATTTGTTTTATCAATGGTAACACTTTCCTTTTTAACAATATTTCCCGACTTGGAATATTCTAAATAAACACTCTCTGCTTTAATTTTATCCATGATACTTGGTGGAATGATAAAAACAATATATTGTTTATTAGAAAGCCCCAATCCTAGAAATGCGGAAAATCGATTCGTTAATTCAATCGTTTTTCTAGTACCGTCATTTTCAATTTGAACCTCTTGATAACTTGCACTTAAGCTTGAAGTACCTAATAAGCTTATGGAAAGTAAGTTAGGAACTGCTGTATTTTTTCCTTTGTCTGACTTCGATGTTTCAGAATTAGGTGTACTTTCTTCGTTATCATCTGACTGAGGTTGCTCAATTACTATTGTTTCATCTTCTTCAGTTGACGAAGTCTCAGATGTCGGTGGATCTTCACTCTCAGGTGGGGTTGTCTCGGATGTTGGTGGGTCTTCACTCTCAGGTGGGGTTGTCTCGGATGTTAGTGGATTTTCGCTCTCAGGTGGGGTTGTCTCGGATGTTAGTGGATTTTCGCTCTCAGGTGGGGTTGTCTCGGATGTTAGTGGATTTTCGCTCTCAGGTGGGGTTGTCTGCTCTAGTTCCAAGAGTTCTTCGCATTGTATCCGTTCTTCTTTTTTTAGCAAGTCCTCTTTCGTTGGATCATTCAACGTCTCTTCACAAAACGATGACGTCAAAGGGTCTGGTATTTCTAGCTCGTCGGTCGTCGCATGACTGTGCGGAATCGAAAAACTTGTCGCAAATAGAATCATGAAGATAATAAATGTATTTGGTGATCGATTTTTATACAAAAATTATCCCCCCTATTTTTTGATACTTATTTTCAATTGAATAATGCTCTTTTACGTTCGTTTCCCTTCTAAATAAGGGAATTAAACCATAAATTTTACATTTAAAAAATATAAAATAAAAGTTTTTTTATCTCTATACTAAAATTAAATAATACATCTATCTTTAATCTACTGATTTATTATTACAGCATAAAAAATAGACCTATAAATTAGGTCTATTTTATTTCTTTTCTTCTGTTGTAGCATCTGGAATCGGTAATTGAACCATACTCCCCGATCCACTGACGAGTGGTGACTTCCCGTCCCATTTCTTGACAGCTTCGTATTGAATCATTTCTTCCGTCAATGTCTTCTGTAGTTCTTTTTGAGCTTTTGCCAACCCTTGAGCTTCGATCAAACGGGCATCAGCTGCTCCTTTCGCTTCTACGCGAAGACGCTCTGCTTCTGCTTTAGCGATTTCAAGATCCGTCTTCTTTTTATCAAGTTCCTGCGACGCTTTGACACGCGCATCGATCGCTTCCTGTGTCTTTTCATCTGGTTTCGGTGCACCGAGTGCGACATCTTCGATAATGAAACCGATGTCCTTGACGTCTTCTGCAAACTGCGTTTGAATGCTCGTTGAGACATTCCCTGATTTTTCACCGAATAGTTCAA
The DNA here is from genome assembly GCF_024436095.1 of Exiguobacterium sp. LL15. Classification (NCBI taxonomy): domain Bacteria; kingdom Bacillati; phylum Bacillota; class Bacilli; order Caryophanales; genus Exiguobacterium; species Exiguobacterium sp. LL15. The sequence continues at coordinate 156,415 of NZ_JANFNX010000003.1, forward strand.
GGACGGTGACTTTTGAGATTTGCTCACGCGATGCATCATAGAGACGTTGTTTCAGATATCCTTTTGCGATCTCATCGATTTCGATCGGTCCGAACTTGTTGAAGACTTTCGTCACCTTATCCGGCGAGACGGAGAAGCTATATGTAAAGTCGACGACGATGTTCTTTCCGTCCTTGGTCGCAAGTGTCATGTTCTCAAGCGACTTCGTCTGTGTCCGGATCGGATACTCCGTCACCCGCGTGATCGGTGAAACGACATGCCAGCCTTGCGATAACGTCTCATCTTTGACACCGCTTGACGGTGTATAGACGACCCCAACTTGTCCGGGTTCGATTTGTTCAACGATGAACGGCGTTGTTGCAAGCAACGCTAGTACGAGCACACCAGCGATGATCATCGATGGGCGAATTTTTTTCTTCGGTTTGATTTCTCTCATTCTGAATCTCCTTTATCGATCTTTTCTTGGATATAGCGGTAGAGTTCCATGCCAAGCAAAACGATGAGGGCGAAAAACAATAATGTGAAAAAGATGGCCATCTAACCCCTCCTCTAACGAATTCCTTACTTTGTTCTACGTATCCATCTGGAAAATGTTTCATTTTTTTAAATGTCCGGTTGCTTATTTTTAATTTCTGTCCTAATATGGAGGGAACTTTGCCTGCTCTACGACAGATCACGATTTGTGGTACACTCGAATGAGCACATCACTTACTAGAAACGAGGGTTCATCTCTATATGATTACAGTACAAAACGTCGGTCTTCGCTTTGCAGATCGAAAATTATTCGAAGACGTCAACATTAAGTTCACACCAGGTAACTGTTACGGTCTGATCGGTGCAAATGGCGCTGGTAAATCGACATTCTTGAAAATTCTCGCTGGTGACATCGAAGCACAACAAGGCGATGTCATCATCACACCAGGCGAACGTTTAGGCGTTCTCCGTCAGAACCATTACGAATACGAAGAATTCCAAGTCATCGAAACGGTCATGATGGGACACAAACGTCTCTATGAAGTCATGAAAGAAAAAGATGCCATCTATATGAAAGAAGATTTCTCGGACGAAGACGGCATGCGTGCTGCTGAACTCGAAGGTGAATTCGCTGAGATGAATGGTTGGGAAGCGGAGTCGGAAGCCGCAATGCTTCTTCAAGGACTCGGCATCAAGGAAGACCTTCACTCGAAGACGATGGCTGAGCTGACAGGATCGGAAAAGGTCAAAGTTTTGCTTGCGCAAGCGTTGTTCGGTAAACCAGACATTCTCTTACTCGATGAGCCGACGAACGGACTTGATTTGAAAGCCGTCAAATGGCTCGAAGAATTCTTGATCGGATTCGAGAACACGGTCATTGTCATTTCCCACGACCGTCACTTCTTGAACAACGTCTGTACGCACATGGCGGATCTCGATTACGGTAAGATTCAACTGTATATCGGAAACTACGATTTCTGGTACGAGTCAAGTCAGCTTGCTTCGCGTATGGCAAGTGACCAAAACAAGAAAAAAGAAGAGAAAATCAAAGAACTTCAAGCCTTCATCGCGCGTTTCAGCTCAAACGCTTCAAAAGCGAAACAAGCGACGTCGCGGAAGAAATTGCTTGATAAAATCACACTCGACGACATTCGTCCATCGTCACGCCGTTATCCGTTCGTTGGTTTCACACCGGAACGTGAAATCGGAAATGACCTCTTGATGGTCGACGGCATCTCGAAGACGATCGATGGTGTCAAAGTCCTTGATAACGTCCGCTTCTCGTTGAACAAGACGGATAAAGTCGCGTTCATCAGTCAGAGCGATATCGCAATCACGACTCTCTTCAAGATCCTTATGGGTGAGATGGAACCGGATAGCGGTACGTTCAAATGGGGCGTAACAACTTCGCAGTCGTACTTGCCAAAAGATAACTCGGAATTCTTCGAAGGCTCGGACAAGACGATCCTCGATTGGCTCCGTCAGTACTCACCGGCAGATGAGAGCGATACGTTCCTCCGTGGATTCCTCGGTCGGATGCTCTTCTCAGGAGAAGAAGTCATGAAAAAAGCTTCTGTCTTATCTGGGGGCGAAAAAGTCCGTTGTATGCTTTCAAAAGCAATGCTCAGTGGTGCTAACGTCCTCGTCCTCGACGATCCAACGAACCACTTGGATCTCGAATCGATCACAGCACTCAACGATGGCTTGATTGCTTACAAAGGCGCGATGCTCTTCAGCTCGCATGACCATCAGTTCGTCGAAACAATCGCGAACCGGATCATCGAGTTGACGCCGAACGGTATCGTCGATAAAGAAACGACATACGATGAGTACTTGAACAATGATACGATCCAACAGCAACTAACAGCGTTATACGCGCAATGATTTTGAGGAGACCGGAACTGTCGTTTCGGTCTCTTTTTTGAACACGTTGAAGGAGGAATACGACATGAGGCACCGCGTATGCGCTGCGTTGATCGAAGAACAACAGATTCTAATGGTCGAATTACACACGCCTTCCCGGACATTTTGGACGTTACCGGGCGGAGGTGTCGAGAGTGGCGAAACAAAAGAACAAGCCGTCATGCGGGAAGTATTAGAGGAGACAAACCTTCACGTCACAATCGAACGGCAACTCTACGAGATTTCAATTGATCAAGGAACAGAGACATGCTTTCTCGTCCGACGTGCCTTAGGCAGTTCTGCACCTCGACTCGGGATCGACCCCGAACTTCCATTTGATCAACAGGAATTGCGAGCCGTCCGTTTCCGACCATTGAAAGATCTTCAAGATGATCCACAGATTGCTCGTTTGCTGACCTTACTGTAAAGGAAACATTAACTAAGTGAGATAAAACTGACCAAGTTTCTTTACACCCCCTACATAATCGACTGATTAAATGGAAATGTAGCAACAAAACAAACTCATTTGGGGGAAACGAAAATGAAACGAACACTCATGGTTGGTCTATCAGCAGCGGTCTTGTCATCAAGTATGGTCCCGATGTTCGCGGATGCCCATAGCTCTTCTCATACAACACGCAACATCAAGAAGGTCGAATTCTTGTCGATGGATGCACCGACGAAAATCGACCAGATGGTAAAAACTTATACAGAAGCAAAAGTCAAAGTCACCTATACGAACGGCAAAACGGAAGTGAAGCCGTTGAACTATAATCAATTATTCCTGTCGCAAGATAAAATCGTCGAAAACAAAGGCGAGATGATTGCAGCAGGGACATCGATCGATGCTAAAGGAAATCCGATCATCGACCGCAGTGTACCGGACAAACCGGAAGCTTTCGTCTCAGATGCACCAGACTCGAATAGTCTGCTTGAAGTGCACGGGAAAAAATACATGGTCTCTCACTTCGAGTATGACTCGATCGACAATGCTGGTAATGAAGTCAAGGGACTTCCAGCATCGATGACATTAACGGAAGTCGTACAAGATAAAAAGACAGGAAAACTTGCCGTTAAAAAAGCCAGCAAGATTGATTTTGAAAACGTCAATGGACTCTGGACACCATGTAACGGTTCAACGACGCCATGGGGAACGCACCTTGGGTCAGAGGAATATGAACCAGATGCTCGTGCGTTTGAGTCAGACAAAACGTCAGCTGCTTATAAAGAAGTAAATGCCTTCGCTGAGCGTTATTTCGGAACGACCGAAAAAGCGAATCCGTACTTCTACGGGTATACGCCTGAAATCTCGGTCGACCGGAAAGGTAAAGCGACAGCAGTGAAACACTACAGTACAGGTCGTTTCTCGCACGAGATGATGCAGATTCTACCGGATCAAAAGACCGCGATCTTTGGTGACGACGGCAATAACACGATGATGTTCATGTACGTCGCAGATAAAAAGCGTGATTTCTCAAAAGGAACACTTTACGCTGCGAAGTTCAATCAAACTCGCGCAGCAGAAGGCGGAGCCGGTGACCTTGAGTGGATCAAGCTTGGTCATGCTTCCGATAAAGAAGTCAAACGCTTAATTGATAAAGGAACGAAGTTCAGCGACATCTTCGAGACAGCAGATGCACCGACACCTGGCTTTAAAGCGGTCAAAACAGCTGCCAGCAAAAAAGTCGAATACTTGAAGCTCAAGCCTGGAAAAGAAAAAGAGGCAGCCTTCCTTGAATCACGTCGTTATGGTGCGTTGCTTGGTGCAACATCAGAGTTCAACAAGATGGAAGGCATCACGGTCAACGAGCAAGACAAAAAAGCCTACATCGCCTTGTCTTATGTGTCAGGTAGTACCGAAAAACAAGAAGGTGCTGTCCAAGACGACATCCAGCTTGAAAAACGTGAATCGGGTGCGACATTCGAAATCGATCTTGGTCGTGCAAAAGGCATCGACAGCCGTTACGTACCAACGAATATGCAAGCACTCGTCATTGGTGAAGATTTGAAGAAGCCGGATGCTTACGGCAACACAGCGAATCCGGATCTCGTCGCGAATCCAGATAACCTTGCTTACTCCGCGACATCTGATACGCTCTTTATCGGTGAAGATAGCTCCTTGCATACAAATAACTTCGTTTGGGCCTACAACCTGAAGACGAAAAAACTATCACGTATCCTTTCGGTTCCAGTCGGAGCGGAAGCGACTGGTCTCCGTTCACTTGATCATGTTGGGAAGTATAGCTACCTCCTAAGTAACTATCAACATCCGGGTGAGTCATTGACTGACAAACAAATCACCGCCGTCGATCCAAAGGCGCTTGAAAAAGCGATGAAAGACGGCATCGGGATTCAAAAAACGGGTGGTGTCGGCTACCTCTCTGGGTTGCCGAGCAGTCACAAATCGTATACGAATCGATAAGATACGAAAACACGGATTCCCAAGTGCGGGAATCCGTGTTTTTATGCATTGTTCTTCTTTTGTTTTGCCGCTTCTTCTTCGACACGTTGCAACAGCCCATGAACGATTTTCTCATTCTCTCGCTCTCCTCCAAGCGACAACAGACTCTTTCCAACAAAATTGGCTCCCTCGTTCTTCCCTGTATAAATCAACAGACATCGATCAGGTCCGAGTGGTTTGAGTGTAAAGGTCATCTCGATCTTGAATATTTTAGCCAATGTGAATCCAATCGTATTTTGCTTGAAGTCAGGCTCGTTCGTATAAGCTAAATCGGTCACGATATAGGTTTCAAGTCGATTACCCTGCATGTATGTTTGACGATACGTCGAACCGACGACACCCGGTTTTCGTTCAATCACCTCGTGCTGGACGACGTTTGGAATCAAACGCTGCAATCGCGTGTGATCAAACAAGTGCCATGCTTCCTCAATCGGAATATCGAGCTGTCGTTCTTCTCTCCACGTAATCATAGATCCGCCCCCTTTTCTATAGAAATACCCTGTCATCCGGTCTTGTAACGTCCGGTGACAGGGCGAGAGCAGATTCTTATTTTACTGTGCTTGTTTCAAGGGCTGCACCGAGGAACTTCGCTAGTTCGAGCATACCGTAGCGTCCTGCAGCTGCCTCGGCATCCGAATTATAGTTCGTATTCGTATTGACGTCATACGTATAGATCGTACCTGACGCATCCTTAATGAACTCGATGCCTGCGACCGCGATTTGGTTCGCTTGAAGGAACGCTTCATACTTTTGGATGATCGGGTCATCGAAGCCTTCAACGATTTGGAACTTCATCGGTGTTTGCGGTGCTTCTTCACCGACTGGGCAGAACAAGTCGTCGATTACACATGCATCCGCTGGGCAAAGCTCAAAACCTTCTGATGTATCGACTCGAACCGCGTAGACGAACTTTCCACCTACGAACTCACAACGTGTGATGTACGGTTCTGGTGCTTGAATATACTCTTGAATCAACGTGATGCCATCGACTGGTTCGTCGAATGTCGGACCGTCGAGATAAGCTTCAAGTGCTTCAATCGAGTGGAACAGCTGGACGCCGAGACCTTTCCCAGCCCGGTTATGTTTCGTGATGAATGACGAAACGCCAATTTCTTTTGCTGCTTGTACGATTTGATCGCGTCCGACGGCAGCCGTCGTCTTCGGTACACGAATCCCAGCCTTACGCAACGCCGTGTATTGATTGACTTTGCTGACTTCTAAACGAAGCGCACGCGTTCCATTAAAGACAGTCCGGTCATGCTCTTCTAACCAAGCGAGGATCCCTTCCGTCAACTCCGGCGCGTAACGGTGCCCCCGCGTATGCGAAGAGGCACTCATCCGGCTGTAAAAGACGCCTTCTGGCGGCAGTTCATCCAGCGGAACGATCCCTTCATTCAAGTGCCACTGTTCATACGGTAACTCGAGTTCTTCGAGACGTTTGATGAGATGGTCCGTCCATTCTTGATTTTCGTGGAGAATATGAATTTTTGTCATGATTGTTGACCTACCTTTCGTTTCGCTTCGACCAGTGGCATTACGTCACGAGCAAAGCGTTCCATTTCTTCGAGTTGTGGTGAGAATTGTAATAAGAGTAACGTGACACCGACGGCTTCGAATGCTAGAATCCGTTCAGCGATTTGTTCTGGTGTTCCGATTAAATTCGGACGTAGACCACGGTTCGAGACGGAATAATCGTTTCGTTCGACCTGTTGCTCCAGTTGCGATTTACTGATGAAATCCTGATAACCGGCATAACCGGCGCTGTCTTCCTTAACGTCCGTGATGCGTTGCCATTCAAGAAGTGCTTCTTCTTCCGTATCCCGACAAATGATGTAGGCCGCAAGACCGAAGCTCTCGAGCGGCGTTTGTCCCGTCGCTTCCCGGCGTACTTTCATATCGTCGATTTTATGGGCTACTTCTTCAACCGTGCCCCCGTGCATGACATAAGCGTCACAGTGTTCGACGATCGTTCGCTTTCCAGCTTCACTCTCTCCACCAGCGTAGAGCTTGATCCCCGGACGCTGGACTGGCTTCGGATGGAGTTCTGCTTGCTCGATCGTGTAGTGATGACCGGAGAAGCTATACGGTGACGCATCTGCCCATAGTCCTTTCATAACCGTGACGAACTCTTCCGTCCGAGCATAACGTTCATCGTGCGCTGTGAAGATACCGTTGTATTGTTTCGCTTCCTCTGCCCACCACGCTGAGACGACGTTGAGCGTAAAGCGTCCACCACTCAACTGATCGATGTTTGCCGCCATCTTCGCCGTCGTCGCTGGATTATGGAACCCGGGACGAACCGCTGTCATGATCTCAAGGCGTTCTGTCGTTGCAGCAATCGCTGCTGCCGTCGTCCATGCCTCAAGACTCGGTTCCTTGATGCCTTTGATATCATTCAAGTTCAATTCCGCAATCAACGTCGTCGAGAAGCCGATCCGTTCTGCTGTTTGTGCGACTTGTTTCGCATAATCGAAGGTCGGTGGCATCTGTTCATCCTCGACATTACGTAACCATCCCCCAAAAATCGGTAACCAAAAACCATACTCCACTCCATCGTCCCCCTTATCATAAAAAAACGCTCTTTTCGAAGTTCGAAAAGAGCGACGGTATCTTGTCCTGTCCGCTCTTATCTTCGGAAGGTATCCCTTCCTGGAAGTAGCACCTTCCGCCACGGCGGGGTTGCTGAAGTGTCTTCGGGCCAGTCCCTCGACTTCTCTAGATAAGATGTGTTGCATTCATCGTACAAAATTCACTGAACTAAAGCAACTATTAAACCGTCTTTTCCCATCGGAATTATTTCACACATAAAAAAATCCCGACGTAGTGTCGGGATCCGGTATTAATATGGTGCGACGAAATCTGATGTTGGCTCTGGCGTTTGTTCACCACGAACACGATCATAAAATTTTGCAAAGGTAACACTGAAATATGGTGTAATCCACAAGAATGCTAGGCCGAGGGTAACGATCCCTAAAAGAGCCCAACCAATAAACGACAGTAGAAGAAGGAATGCTTCCATTTTATGCCCGTCCATCATTTTTCGGGAGCGTGTAATGGCCTCTAAGATACCAATCGATGGTTCATCTCGCAAAATATAGAACGTTAGCATGTAAGAAAATGATTTAATGATTCCCGGTACGACTAATAGCAGTAACCATAAGAAGATAAAAAAGAGTTGTACGATGGCTAGACCAATCACTTTGAAAAACATACCATATGGTTCAAATAAATCCGTCACTTTCGTTTCTTCTCCGCGAGCAATCGACATCGCAATCCAAGTCCAACCGACTCCGACCGGGATCAATAAAATCGATACCAACGATACGACGAGATCCATCGTATTAGCTGGTTCATCTATATCTGATCCAAATAATCCAGGCACACCTTGAATGATACTAAACAGAATAACTGTTAGGACTGCGAATCCCCAACGACCGCTGAGCGACTCCTTCGCTGCTTTTTTTAATTGAGATGACATGAGTAAGGTCCTCCTTGAAAAATAAGTTCTCACCTTACTCTACGGCTAATAACTTCTAATGTTTCACTGATTTTTCAATAATTTCCCCTCTTGTTTCTGTTTCAACCAAGCGCGCTCAAGTTGCCGCTCACACGCTGTATATAACGAACGTCGACCGTCGAGGCGTTCCATCGCGAATGGAATACCATGCTTTTTCGCCTGAGCGATGACATGTGCACTCGCTGCATGAGAGACACGGCTCGTCACGACGACGATCGCGTCCGTCTTTTTGGCGAGACAAGCAATCTTTTTCGCGGACTGTGCGTCCCCTGCTAGATGAATTAATTCGATCCCCGTCGGCGCAAAGAACTCACGATAGACAGCGGTCTGTTGTTCGTTTCCAACGATAACAAGACGCATGCCTGTGAAGCGCGTGAAATCTAACGGTGTCTTATCAACGAAATCCATCAATTGTCCCGGTACGGCTGTTGTTACGATCGGTTCAATCGTTTGCTCTTTTGGCATACGGACGCGACGCTGCGCTTTTTTAGCTTTCGGCACCGGTTGCCGTTTCATTTTTCGTGCATACCGATTTGACTTTTTTGTTGTCACAGGCGTCTTCACTACCTGTTGTTCTATCGCTGACGGACGGTTGGATGATGCGTTGACGATCGGCTCTTCATACGTGAACGGATGCTTCCAAGCAATCGTTAATGTATCCTTCCGTCCCCGCCACATGACGAGATCGACAAGTTGCCCTGCTTCTAGTCGGAAATAGCGCATGTCTTCTACCGGTACAACATAATAGAACGATCTACCCGACTCATCTTGCAGTGGACCATTCACCGTTTCCTCAATGATTCCATGTGCTTTGACGATTGCTTGTTCAAACACGACACGTTCCGGATTCTCTCTCATTCGCTCCGTCGAGACGACGGCTTCAACACGACATATCGTTTTTTGATCATCCTGACGATCGACACGGACCCGGACTTCCATGCCGTGCTCGAGATTCCAATCGCGGACGTCTCGTTCAGAAATATGACTGCCCGACCATTCTAGTAAAGTACCGCCTTTTAACCCCCGCTGAAACGTATAGGCATAACGTTGCTTGCGTACTGGCTCGAGCGGTACTTGCGGTGGCATGACGATGGTCTGCTCTAGCTCTATTGCTTCATCGATGACCAATGTTTCTTGAACGTCGCGCGGTGCATAATACGCTGACATCTTGACCCATTCATCGATTCCGTTTACTTCGTCGAGCCAGAGTTGCCAATCTTCATACCGCTCCACGGTCGCTAATTTCATCTGTACCAATTCAGTTGCTCGTTCCATCACCTGTTGCATCATCCATGACCACTTCCTTTGCGTTTTTTTCACTATAGCAACGAAAAAACGCGGAAGTAGTTCAAAAAAACAGCCTGGTTATTTTTTTGTTTAGGTACGTTGTTGAATTTCCACAGCCGGATCCTGACGCTTGTATTTTGCGACGATGACGATCAAAACCGTGATGATCACAAGCAGGAACCAAGAAGACAATTTTCCAAGATCAACGACTGCCCATCCGCCTTCTTGATGCGGATAGACCCAGCCTTTAAAGAACGTTACGATGTTCTCCGCGATCCAAATGAAAAAGGCGATCAATAAAAAGGACAGGACGAGCGGCATCCGGTAGATCGTTTGCTCGATCGTAAAATGAACCCATGACTTATAGAAGACGAGAACGACGAGGACCATCAATAGCCAGCGTGCATCGAAGATCCAGTGGTGGGTGAAGAAGTTGAGATAGACGAGACTCCCGACGCTGATCGCAAGCCAAGGTGGTGGAAATGCTATAAATCGTAAATGAAATCGCCGAAACGCCTGGCAGACATAACTCGCAACGCTTGCGTACATGAATCCTGCATACAAGGGAACACCAGCCACTTTCGTCAAAGCGTCTTCCGGATAACTCCAAGATCCGACGTTCACTTTAAACAGTTCAAGGGCTAGACCAATGACGTGAAACAATAAGATCAGTTTGAATTCTTCCATCGTTTCATAACGCGTGACGAGTAAGACGATTTGGACGAGAATACACCAAAGCAACAAAAGATCATATCGAGCAACCGGTTCAGTAGGAAGATAACTTGAAAGAGCAAGCGCCGCAAAAATCATCACGGGAAAGACGCAACAGATGGCTTCTATGTATGTAAAACGAATCAGGTGCCGGATCGCTTTCATTTTTCTCCCTCCTTTTTCTTCAGTATACGTTTCTCTTTTATCCTTCCCCTCCTACTTAGGATGTAAAAAACGGAAAATTTCGTCTTTCTTCTTCCACTTTCCTCATGATACAGTTAACAAATCAATTATTTTTAAGAAATGAGGTGCCAGACATGACGCGTCATCGTGCTTCCTGGTTGTTACGCGCTACGTTAAAGTGGGGGCTCTTCCTACTTGGTTTATTTTTACTCGCCCTTGGCTCATCGATGATGATCACAGCTGAACTCGGTGTCTCGACGTGGGATGTATTGCATCTCGGTCTCCAAAAAAAGACGCCGCTATCCGTCGGAACGATCATCTTGCTTGTCGGTCTATTACTCGTGTTCGTTAAATACGCGTTAGACCGCGTCACACCGCAAATCGGAACGCTCGTCAACGCGATTTTCGTCGGTGTCTTCATGAATCTTGTTCTTGGCTCTCATCTCTTACCGTCATTTGAGTCGATCTGGTTGAATACACTCTGGCTGATTTTCGGCATTTTCATCATTGGGATGGGCGCTGGTCTATATGTCGCTGTCGGATACGGGGCTGGTCCACGCGATGGGTTGACATTGACACTTGCAGAGCGCTTTGGAACATCAATTCGTCTGATGCGAACAATCATGGAAGTTACGGCATGCGGCATTGGCTGGTTGCTTGGGGGACCTGTTTTCTTCGGTACGATCCTCTCGATTTTCCTGATTGGACCGTTCCTGCAATTTTGGTTGTTCTATTTCCGCCGGATCATTGCAGCAATTGATGCAAAAGGACTTCCAGCATCTGAACGCCAAATTAGCTAAGTCGCCTGACTCGATATCATTCCGCGTGAATGATATCTTTTTTTTATGTCAGAAGCAGATAAGTTGCGTCATCAAAATAAACACGTTATATTCGTTTACATATCAATCTTTGATACGTCAAAGGTTTCTTCGAACGAAGGGAAGGATGTGATGGATTGAGTATTTCCTGCACCGAAAAAGGACGTTTGATCTATGCACTCGTCTCCGTCAATAAGACGATTGCTCAAAAATTCGATCTCTGTACGGATGGTTTCAGTCAGACGCGAATGGATTTGCTTGCTCAACTACAAGTCGATCAAACGATCAGTCAAAAAGAATTGCAAAAACGCGTCAATGTCGATCACGCGGCGGTGACCCGTCACCTCAAACACTTGGAATCGACAGGGATGATTGCTCGCGAGCGTTCAGCCGCTGACAATCGGGTGATTCTTGTTTCCTTAACGGAACAAGGGGCGACGCGCATTGCACGATTACGCGAACAAAAAGATGAGTTCCTCGAGAACTTACTCGAAGGATTCTCTGCTGAAGAACAACGGACGTTAGCTGAGATGATTCAACGCATCGAAGCGAACGCCGACACATTACCTAAATTAAAAGAGGAGTCGATTTAATATGGCAACGCAAACTCAAACAGACTTCATGGAAATCGTCAAAGGACGTCGCTCGATCCGTAATTACGATACAGACGTGAAGATCTCAAAAGAAGAAATGACACAGATTCTTGAAGAAGCAACACTCGCACCTTCTTCCGTCAACATGCAACCATGGCGTTTCCTCGTCATCGATAGCGAAGAAGGCAAAGCAACACTTGCACCACTCGCGAAATTCAACCAAGTCCAAGTCGAGACATCTTCTGCTGTCATCGCGGTCTTCGGTGACATGAACGCTGTTGATCAACTCGAGAACATCTACGATACAGCTGTCGCAAAAGGACTCATGCCACAAGAAGTACGCGATCGCCAAGTACCAGCGATCCAAGGGATGTACAGCAGTGTATCGGCGAACGATTTGAAAGACAGCATCTTGATCGACTCGGGTCTCGTCTCGATGCAATTGATGCTCGTCGCTCGTGCACACGGTTATGATACAAACCCAATCGGTGGTTACGAGAAAGATCAAATCGCGGAAGCATTCGGTCTTGAAAAAGATCGTTATGTACCGGTCATGTTGCTATCGATCGGTAAAGCGGTGGACGCTGGATATCCATCAGTTCGCCTACCAATCAACGACATCGCAGACTGGAAATAAGTTTTTTTACACTATAAAAAAAGAAAACACACACAAGGGAGATTGAATAATTATGACTACTCAAACAACAACGGACTTCATGGAAATCGTCAAAGGACGTCGCTCGATTCGTAACTACGACACAAACGTAAAAATTTCAAAAGAAGAAATGACACAAATCCTTGAAGAAGCAACACTTGCACCATCTTCAGTTAACATGCAACCATGGCGTTTCCTCGTCATCGATAGCGAAGAAGGTAAAGCGACACTCGCACCACTCGCAAAATTCAACCAAGTTCAAGTCGAGACATCTTCTGCTGTCATCGCCGTCTTCGGTGACATGAACGCAGTCGATAGCATCGAGACAATCTATGATATGGCTGTGGAAAAAGGTCTTATGCCGCAAGAAGTACGTGATCGCCAAGTACCAGCTATCAAAGGGTTCTACCGTCCAGAAGACGTTGAAACATTACGTGATAGCATCTTGATCGACTCAGGTCTCGTTTCGATGCAATTGATGCTCGTTGCTCGTGCACACGGTTACGATACAAACCCAATCGGTGGTTACGAAAAAGACCAAATCGCAGAAGCATTCGGTCTTGAAAAAGAACGTTACCTCCCAGTCATGTTGCTTTCAATCGGTAAAGCAGTGGACGCAGGATACCCATCGGTTCGTCTACCAATCGCTGACATCGCAGAGTGGAAATAAGCGATTTCACCTAGTCCGGATTCCTTTCATAGGAATCCGGCTTTTTTGTATACTCAAAGAAAAGGAGATGTCAGCGATGTATGATGTGACGATTATCGGAGCTGGTGTAGCAGGAATTTTCCTCGCCCATCAGCTCGTTGAAGACGGACAACGCGTCCTACTGCTCGATGCCGGAAAACCGATTCGCGAACGAACAGCAGAAGATGCGTATCTTGGATTCGCAGGGCTTGGCAAATCAGAAGGAAAGTTTAATTATGCGACGGGATTCGGTGGAGAACTCGTCTCAAAAATCGGTGAAGAGACGACTCGACGACTGTTCCAAGAAGTCGATGATCTTTTATGTACATATGGTGGAGGTACAGTTGAGACCTATTCGACGCATTCCCCTATTGTAGCGTCTCGCGCCCGCCGCGCCGGTCTACATTCGGTCGAGACGACCGTCCGTCATTTAGGCACAGTACGGACAGCTGCTGTCTTCACGGCGTTTGAGGACGCCTTATTACCGCGTCTCGATGCCCGATTCGAAACGACAATCGAGCAGATCACGAAGTCGAAGTCGTTTACGATCAAAACAGCGGACGAGACCTTCGTCAGTCAACGGATCGTGTTCGCGACAGGTCGTTCAGGTGCAGACTTTACGTTGCACCAGTTAGCGACGCTTGGTGTCACCCCACAGCGAACTCGACTCGATCTCGGGGTGCGAATTGAGACGGATGAGGGACTATTTCGGACATTGTTACAGGAGACGTTCGAGACGAAGCTCGGTTACGACTCGCCTTACGGTCAAGCCGTCACCTATTGCATGAATCCGCGCGGACGGATCATCCGCAAATATCAAGAAGGACTCGTCATGCCGGACGGTCAAAACGTCCACGAGACGGCAGACGGCTCGACGAATCTGAACTTTACACTATTTCTCCCGCGGTATTTTTCGACACTAGCGAAAGCGAATGCGTATGCCGCGCGCATCATTGGCGGAATCAACCAAGGTGGTGATCGCATTCTCATTCAGCGACTCAGTGATTTCCGAACATCGCGAGCGACGGCACACGATCAATTGAGTCGTAACACGGTCATCCCTTCCCTAACCGCGTCTCCCGGTAATTTGCATGCAGAAGTACCTGCAGAAGACCTGCTTGTCTTAGAAGCGTTTTTAGAGCGCCTTGAGCAACTCCTTGAAGTGGAACTTCCAGGAGATACGTTGCTTTACGGATTAGATGGCAAGTTTTACGCACCGATGCTTGAGACGTCAGAGACGTTTGAGACGACATGTCCCGGTGTCTATGCGATTGGTGATTGTTCCGGTGCGACACACTCGCTTGCCCAAGCAGCTGCTAGCGGACTCCATCTTGGCTATGCCTTGACGCAAAACAGCCGGTCCCTCTTCGCTTAAGCGGAGAATGACCGGCTTGTCTTATTTCTTGAATGCTTCGTACACTTTCAATTGTTTCCCTTTGACCTTCGTCGTCTTCATCGCCCGGAGGACAAGCGGACCTTTCCCATTGAGGATATCGACATACGTCAACGTATCCTGAATCGAGATGATCCCGATATCGTCTGCTGTGACGCCTTCAATCTTAGCAATCGTTCCAACAAAGTCGACGGCACGGAGTTTTTTCTTTTTCCCGCCGTTAAAGAACAATTTCATGATGTCCGCATCAAGCTGTTCCGTTTTCGAAGAACGCGTATCTTCCGTCGCCATCTTCTCCTCGAATGCATCCGCTGTCCGCATCAAGTCCTTTTCTGTCGGTGCTTGGCGACGTGTCAGCTTCCCGTGATACTGCTCGATTTCCTTTAGGCGACGTTCGTCTGCCGGCGTGACGAGACTGATTGCTTGTCCTGCTGCTCCTGCACGCCCCGTCCGACCGGTCCGGTGAACGTAGCTTTCTCGTTCGACAGGGAGATCATACTGGATGACGTGCGTGATGTTCTCGATATCGATCCCACGTGCCGCGACATCTGTTGCGACAAGAATTCGGAACTTCCCGGCACGGAAGGCTTTCATCGCATCGAGTCGATCGTCTTGTTCCATTCCACCGTGAATTGCTTCAACCGGATAGTCATGTGCGCGGAGACCATTCGCGACGAAATCGACGTGTTCTTTCGTCCGACAAAAGATCATGCAGCGATCCGGATTTTCAGCGACGAGGACATCTTTCAAAATCGCGAATTTTGTCTTATCCGTTACCGAAATATAACTATGCGTGATTGTCGAGACGACGGTCTCACCCGCTTCGATTCGTTTTGGTGCGTCCATGTAGCGATTGCTCAACTGTTCGATATCATCAGGGAAGGTCGCAGAGAACAACAGTGTCATCCGCTCTTTTGGTAACTCGGACAGGATGGCATCGACTTGATCGAGGAAGCCCATATTCAGCATTTCATCCGCTTCATCTAAGACGACATAACGGACTTTCTCAAGCGATAACGTGCCTCGCTCGATATGATCGCGTACGCGTCCCGGTGTGCCGACGACGACGTGTGTCTTTTGTTTGAGCTCCGTGACTTGTCCGCGGAACGGTTGCTTGCCGAAGACAGCTGTCGCTTTGATGCGCTTATAACGTCCGATATTCATAATATCTTCTTTGACCTGTAAGGCAAGCTCACGTGTTGGTGTCAAGACTAAGACTTGTGGTTTATTTTCTTCCCACTCGACGAGTTCACACAGTGGAATCGCAAACGATGCCGTCTTTCCGCTCCCTGTCCGTGATTTGACGATGACGTCTTTTCCAGATAGTACGACCGGAATGACGGATTGCTGGACTTCGGTTGGTGTCGTGTAGCCGAGTTGCTCGATTGAATCGAGAATTGGTGTACTTAAGTTAAAATCATTGAATCGTGTACGTGTCATAGAATGTCCTCATTTCTTATCGTAAAAAAAGCTTCCCACCGAAACGATGAGAAGCCCAACGAATTATTTGGATGCTACTTTATCTTTTTTGATTTGCTTACTACGTAATTGACCACACGCCGCATCGATGTCTGTTCCGTGCTCAAGACGAACACCACAGTTCAAGCCGTTCTTTTTCAACGTATCGTAGAACGTCGTGATATCTTCAGACGTACTGCGCTGATATTGACCATGCTCATCGACCGGGTTGTACGGAATCAAGTTGACATACGTCAGGTGGCGTTTGTCTTCGAACAGTTTTGCGAGTTCGACTGCGTGTTCCTTTTGGTCGTTGACGCCACGAAGCAAGATGTACTCGATCGTGATTTTACGGTTCGTCGTTTGAACGTAATAGTCGATTGCTGGCATCAATTTCTCAAGCGGGATCGCCCGGTTGATTTTCATGATTTGCGTACGCAATTCATTGTTTGGTGCGTGAAGCGAGATCGCCAAGTTGACTTGGAGTTTCAAGTCAGCGAACTTGTAGATCTTGTCTGCCAAACCACTTGTCGAAACCGTGATGTGACGTGCACCGATTGCAAGACCATTGTGGTCCTTGATGACGTTCAAGAAATCGACCATGTTGTCGAAGTTATCGAACGGTTCACCGATACCCATGACGACGACGTGGCTGACACGTTCTTCGTTACCGACTGCATCGAGGTGATGTTGGACGTTCATGATTTGCTCAACGATTTCGCCTGCTGACAAGTCGCGGCTCTTCTTGATCAGACCACTTGCACAGAAGCTACAGCCGATGTTACAGCCGACCTGTGTCGTAACACAGACAGAAAGACCGTACTTATGACGCATTAGAACCGTTTCAATCAAGTTGCCATCATATAATTTGAAAAGGAACTTGATTGTTCCGTCTGCTGATTCTTGCTTGACCGCTTCTGTCATCGAGTCAATCGTAAAACTCTGATCTAACAACTCAAGGCAATCCTTGTTGACATTCGTCATTTCCGCGAAAGTCGTGACACGTTTACGGTAGAGCCAATCCCATACTTGTTTGGCACGGAATGGTTTGTGCCCTTGATTCGATAACCATTCTGTCATCTGCTCAAGCGTTAATCCATAAATGGATGGTTTATTCATTTCGAAAGACCTCATTTCTTTTTCCAGAACTACAACATTCCTTTATCTTAGTAAAAATCAGCGCTTGACGCAACGTTCAAATCCTAAATGTTCACTTTCTGTAAAGTTTTTGCGCCACTTTCGATCAAATCGACAGACTCCGACGTCCGAATTGAACGACTGCTCCGGTCAAGAACACGAGACAGAGGACGAGTAAAATAATCGAATGAAGAAGAAAATGATTCGTTCCTTCTAGTAATTGCGTCGTATTGAATAAGGAGAAGACGGATAGATAACGGAGCCACTCCGTCTTGTCACTTAGTTCCGACAGAATCGTCAAGACGATCGATAGGACAAGCACACTACCAGCAAGCGAAAAAGCACGACGTTCTTCGTCAAATAACGTCGCAACGAATAACGTAAAGGCACCGATCGCCAAGAGTAACAATAGCGCATTGAGTTGAATCCGCCATAAGATGACGTCATTGATCGAAATATCTGTCATCCACCAGTCGGATACCATCAAGACGAGTCCATTCAGTCCTACGAAAACCATACTTGCGATACCCATGACGATCGCGACAGCAAACGTATACGTATTCCGGGTGATCGGGGCTGCGAGATAGACGATCAGCTCTCCATTGTCGATTGGTCGCGCAACGAGTCGCGCTGCTAATGAGAGCAAGAATAGACTCGCAATGACTTGAAAAATCAGTCCATAATAGTTCCCCCCGAGCAGATCCAGTACATTCTCGAACCCTGTCATCTTATCGTATTGAAATGCTTTTAAGACTTCTGGAGGTAACGCTTCTAGTTTTGCTTCTAGTAAACCTGTCTTCATCATCGATGGATATAGCAACGCAAGTATCAATAAGTAGAGACTCGTTCCAATCGCATAAGCAAGCACGGGCTTTCTGACCTGCTTAAATAAAGAGCGGATCAGCAATATCACGACGATTCCTCCTCCCCATAATAATGCAAGAAGACCTGTTCTAAATCATCTGCTGACGGACGAATCAGCCGTACATCATACTGGGTTAAATAAGCGATCACCTGATTTAAGCTCAGCGTCTCGTCCGTTTGAAAACTGACTTCCAGCCGCTTCGGTTCAACACCGACTTGCATCGCGAACTGTGCCGCCTCCACCTCTGTTCGGAAGACGATCGTGTACGTCTTTCGACTCGATCGAACCAACTCATGAATATCCGATTCGACGATGATGCGCCCTGCTTTGATTAAAGCCGCTCGATCGCACGATTTTTCCATCTCCGGAAAGTGATGTGAACTCATCAGAATCGCTTTTCCAGCATGTTTCTCCTGTTCGATCCACTCTAAAAAACGCTCTTGCATCAAAGGATCGAGTCCACTGGTCGGCTCATCAAGTAGATAGACCGGTGCGTCCTTCATGAAGCAACCGACTAGTGCCAGTTTTTGTTTCATCCCTTTTGACATTTTGCGGATTTTCGTCTTCGTCTCAAACGGAAATCGTTTCAACAACAGTTGCCGCCGTGTCGGATCGCTACCATGTAGTCGTTGCATCAAATCGAGCATGTCTGTTCCTGTCATGTCTCCAGGTAAACTAATCTCTCCCGGCAAATAACCGACCAACTGCTTCACTTCTTTACTTTGCTTCCAGCAATCGAAACCGCCGATCGTCGCCTTTCCACCGTCCGCAGCCAGTAGTCCCATCAGATGTCGGAGTGTCGTTGATTTTCCAGATCCGTTTGGTCCGATGAAACCGAATATCGTCCCCGGATCAACTGTAAAACTGACATCGAATATTCCACGCCCCGGTGCAAACTCTTTCGTAACATGCTCTAAACGGATCATCATCCGACCTCCTTATCTTTTATTTCTTTCCTCACTGTATTCATACCCGTTTTGAAGCAGTTTGTTCGGATCAAAGCGATAGATGACGAACCGCTCGTCATGATTTTTTTCATAGAGGTCTCGTAATCGAATCTCATCGACTTGCTCGAATACGGTATGACGCTCCAGGTACTCCCGGTATTCATCGGTCGGGTAATACAAGATGAGATCAACCGAACGCGGGGAACGTTCGACCGAACTTAAAATGTGATCGATCACTTTCATGAAAATTTGTGAAGAGAATGGATTGAAGAAATAAAACTTATTCGTCTCATCCGGAATGGCATACTGCTCGGCATACGTCTGTTCAAATCGTAAACTTCCGGAACGCCGCTTCCGTCGACTTTGGTAGTTCGCCATATTCCGGAGTGCGTCCTCGTAAAATTGTCCGTTCATCTCGATTCCGATGACGGAACAATCGAATCGGTCGTGTAAGTAAAAGTTCAAACGCCCTTTCCCACACCCGAAATCAATGACCGTGTCCTGTTTTTGAAACAAATACGTTTCGCATAATTCGTCTAGTGCCGCATAAGGCGTTGGTTCATAGCGATTGTAGTGACTAAACACACCATAAAGATGTTGCATCTCAATGGTCTCGATTCGTAATCGTTGATCGTATTCCTGTTCATTCATTGTCGTTTGTTCCTTCTTTCCGGCATTCTTGCCTTCATCGTACTATACTGAAGAAGTACGTTACTCGTTTTTTGAAAGGGGATTTTATGATGATCGTCGTTACGAACCGGATTAAAGTCAAAAAAGGGATGGCTGCAGCTCTCGCTCCTCGTTTTACGCGTCCAAGTGGACTTGATACGATGGACGGATTCATCCGCGTCGAGGTCTTATTGACGCAAAACATCGAAGAACATGATGAAATGAACGTCAACATGTATTGGGAAGACATGAAGAGTTTTCAAGCATGGCGTGAGAGTGACGATTTCAAAGCGTCACATAGTCGACCTGCGAGTAGTGAGGCAGGAGAATCGCCAATGCTCGGCAGCGAGATTCTGACATATGAAGTTGCTTCGGTCAAAGAACGCGCATGATGCACGAAAAGGACTCGTCTCGAGTCCTTTTTTATATACCTATACACAAATAGTGAAAGGGTGTAATTGTCTCAAATGGTATTATTTGTTATTATAGTGCCAATACAGAGAGAGAGGGTTCTTCATGAATTCATTAACTATATTTGAACAAGCCATTCGTAGCTTACCTGATGATCGTACGTTACGACGTGATGAATTATGGACGGACGATTTTTTATTGCAACAGGAGAACGAGCTGACCGTCTATTACTCTCCGATTGGCGAATATGTCAATACTGAAGCAAAAGTCGTCATCATCGGGATCACACCAGGTTTTGAACAGATGCGAATCGCTTTCGAAGAAGCAACGGATGCCCTCCATCATGGGGCTTCACTAGAAGGGACGGCACGCATCGTCAAATATGCAGCCAGTTTTGCCGGAACGATGCGACGTAACCTCTTCCAGATGCTTGATACACTCGAGCTTCCAGCATTGCTCGGAATCGAGACAACAGCTAGCTTATTTCATCAACACCAGGAATTGTTACATCCGACGTCGCTGTTAAAGCAACCCGTCTTTTATCGCGAAAAGAATTACTCGGGTCATCAACCGAAGATCAATCGCAGTCCTTTATTGAGGCACTACGCGGAAGAACACTTCGTCGCTGAGATCAATCAGTTACAAAAACCAGCGTTATTAATTCCACTCGGTCGGGTCGTCGAGACGCAAGTCCGTGGATTGATTCAGGATGGACGAATCGAACAGCATCAGCTTCTTTCCAACTTCCCCCATCCATCTGGCGCGAACGGTCATCGAAAAAAACAATTCGAAGAAAACCAAGCCTATTTGATGAAACAGCTCATTCAACATTTTGCAGAGTAACTTATTCTTTTTTGTAAAAAATGACGCCATCCTCATACGGATAGCGTCATTTCAACTTAAACCATTAATAAACATACATCATTCGCGAACGCGACTGGATCCTCGAGTGGGAGTCCTTCGACAAGCAATGCTTGTTGATACATCAGTTTCGTATAGCGCTCGAATTTCGAACGATCGTTTTGATAAGCCGTCTCAAGAGACTCGAACACCGCGTGTGACGGATTCAATTCAAGAATCTTGACCGCTTCTACCCCTTCATTATTCGGCATCGCCTTCAGGATTTTCTCCATCTCGATCGAGACGGCGCCGTCCGTCGCAAAGCAGACGGGATGCGATTTTAGGCGCGTTGAGGCTTTGACTTCCTTGACTTGTCCACTCAACACTTCCTGCATGGCTTGGAACATCTCTACTTGTGCATCCGTCGTCTCCGCTTCTGCTGCTTCAATCCCTAAATCGCTGCTCGTGACCGACTTGAACGTCTTCTCGTTGTACGTCATAAGCATCTGGATCGCGAACTCATCGATCTCTTCCGTGAAGTACAAGATATCATACCCTTTATCACGGACGAGCTCGGATTGTGGTAATTTATCCAGACGATTCGTACTCTCACCAGCAGCGTAATAGATATGTGCCTGATCTTCCGGCATCGCTGCGACGTATTCTGCGAGTGTGATCAACTTCTTCTCCTTGGCTGAGTAGAAGAGGACCAGATCCTGCACCTGTTCTTTGTGCATGCCATAATCATTATACATACCGAACTTCAGCTGGCGTCCGAACGCTTGATAGAACGTTTCGTACTTCGTGCGATCCTCGCACAGGAGGGCTTCGAGTTGTGTCTTGATCTTACTTTGGATATTTTTCGCGATCAGCTTCAATTGACGATCGTGCTGTAGTAACTCACGCGAGATGTTGAGCGATAAGTCTTCCGAGTCAACCATCCCTTTGACGAAACTGAAGTGATCCGGCAACAAGTCGCTGCATTTTTCCATGATCAAGACACCGTTGGCATAGAGTTCAAGACCCTTTTCAAATTCCTTCGAATAATAATCGTACGGTGCCTGCTCTGGAATGAATAAGATCGATTGATAACGAACAGCGCCGTCAACACTGATATGAATGTGTTTCGCTGGTGTGTCGAAACCATAACGTTTTTCTTGGTAGAAGTTCGTATAGTCCTCGTCTGTCAATTCCCGTTTGTTCTTCCGCCAGATCGGCACCATACTGTTGATCGTCTTGACGACTTCGACCTCTTCCATTTCATCACTGCCTTCGATCGGCTGACGTTCGAGTTCCTTCATCTCGATCGGATAACGGATGAAATCCGAGTATTTTTTGATGATGCTACGCAGACGATATGTCTCGAGGTATTCGTCATACGATTCTTCTTCCTCGTTCGCCTTGATGTGGAGTGTAATCTCCGTTCCGACGGTTTCCTTGTCGACTTCCTCGATCGTATAACCTTCGACACCACGCGATTCCCATTTATAAGCGACTGCACTGCCGAACGGTTTCGTAACGACGGTAACGACGTCTGCGACCATGAAGGCAGAATAGAATCCGACACCGAATTGTCCGATGATATCATGACCATCTTGTGCTTCATTCTCTGCCTTGAAGGCAAGCGATCCACTCTTCGCGATCGTACCAAGATTCTCTTCTAGTTCTTCCTTCGTCATTCCGATTCCCGTATCACGAATGATCAGTTGACGCGCTTCTTTATTTGGTTCGATCGTAATTTTGTAGTGTTCCTTCTCGAACGAAATCGTCTCGTCCGTCAATGCTTTATAGTACATCTTATCCATGGCGTCACTTGCATTCGAGATCAATTCGCGCAGGAAAATCTCCTTATGCGTATAGATGGAATGAATCATCATCTCCAGCAATCGTTTTGATTCCGCCTTAAATTGTTTCGTTTCCATGCTCATTCTGCCTCCCTTTTTTAGCACTCAATCATATAGAGTGCTAATTCATCTCCTATTATTAGGGAGTTCGAAATATCTGTCAATCTCCTTTTTCACTGTATGTCGTGACTTTTTCAAGGACGATCATTCCGATCTGACGTAAGTGTTCTGCTGACCCATAGGTGCCATGGCTGACGCCGTTTTCATCCTTTCGATTACCGAGACCGATGAACTGTTCACTTGGTTTGAAATGGAGCCCGACGACGGGTACCTGAAATCGTGACGAAAAGCCAACTTGAAAGATCGCGTCCGGGTAATCCGTTGGTCGATAGGTCGTCCAATCGATGTGTGGTTCGAGCTTCGCAAATCGTTCCGTGTGTTCCTTACCGAGCAGGATGATTCCTTTTATCGAAAACAGTTCAAGCAGGCGTAACAAAAATGTCTGACCGAACAGACTATCTTCCAACAATCCACGTTCTTTGATTGCTCCCATGTAGTGGTGTGTCGGAAACGGGAAAAAATCCAAGTGAATGACTGGATCAAACGTCTTCTCGTAAAACGACGCACCCAATCCATTCAAGAATCCTTCGAGCTTACCGCCACCTGGTCGACCGAACCAGGTTCGGTACACATTTGGTTGTTTGAAGTAACGATTGAAGCGTCGAATCGATTCCGTCAATGTCTTTTCTTGTAAATACGCATTCCACGTCATGGATTGTGGACGTATGAAAAGTGGACCGTGCTCGTCAAATCGTAATGCACCTGTTCGGTCTAAAAACTGCGATCGGGATGGGTTCGTCGCGATCGTTACCCAACTGC
Organism: Exiguobacterium sp. LL15; assembly: GCF_024436095.1. NCBI lineage: Bacteria > Bacillati > Bacillota > Bacilli > Caryophanales > Exiguobacterium > Exiguobacterium sp. LL15. Next base: position 180,147 of record NZ_JANFNX010000003.1, read on the forward strand.
TACGCGTCGCATCACCAAACCAGAGGACAGGTGTCGTTTGGTCGATCAATTCACTTGCGAATGCACTCTTCTCGAGTGTCATTTGGTACTGGACGGCTTCGTGTAATAAGTTTTTAGCAAGTTGCCATTGATTGGATGTCAGCGTTCTCATCTCCCTCTATATAGCGATTGTGCTGTTGTAGATGTACCCCCTATCCTCTAACACTAGACGCATCGATGGGTTTAATCTCCATTTCTCCGGGAATGTTTCATAAGGTGAACGATACGACTTAGGAGGGATTTAACAATGGGTAGACTCGATCAAAAAGTAGCTGTCATTACCGGCTCGGCAACAGGGATTGGACAAGCGACCGCGCTTGTCTTCGCAGAACAAGGAGCAACGGTCGTCTGTGCCGATGTCTCACTTGAAAAAGCACAACAAACAGTAGAACAGATTACACAACAAGGTGGGAAAGCGGAGGCCGTCCATGTCGACGTCTCAGACGTCGAGAGTGTCGAGCAACTTGCGAAGCACGTCAAAGAGACATACGGTACGATCGACGTCCTCTTCAACAATGCCGGAATCGATGAACAAGGCGGGAAAGTCCACGAGTATCCAATCGATTTCTTCGACCGGATCATCGCGGTCGACTTGCGCGGTACATTCCTCGTCAGTAAATTCTTGATTCCACTCATGCTTGATAACGGTGGTTCAATCATCAATACGTCATCGATGTCTGGTCGCGCAGCTGACTTGAACCGATCCGGTTATAACGCAGCGAAAGGTGGGATTGCGAACTTCACGCGCGCGATGGCAATCGATTATGCGCGTCATGGCATTCGTGTCAATTCGTTATCACCAGGAACAATCGAAACACCACTCATCGATACACTTGTCGGTGAAAAAGAAAAAGAGCAAGGCAAACAGTTCCGCGATGCGAACGCTTGGATTACGCCACTCGGACGACTCGGTAAACCACGCGAGATGGCAACGGTCGCTCTCTTCCTCGCTTCTGACGACAGCTCATATGTCACAGGTGAGGATATCACAGCAGACGGCGGCATCATGGCTTATACGTGGCCGGGGGAGATGTTGATTGATTCGAAGTGGAAAGACGAAGCAGAAAAAAGTGAATGAGCAAGGTACGGTGTAACCCTCTGGTTGCACCGTTTTCTTTTATCTCAAGACGTTCAGCTCCGTAAATTATTTTCCGAATTCGTTTACCTCCCTGAAGTATTTTTATCAGGGTACAGGATAGGTAAAGGGGGAAATACTTATGCAAACAGCAATTACTTACTTACAACGGTGTCTTCAAATTCCAAGCGTCAACCCGACGGACGGAGAGGAAGCCGTCGCACGTTATGTGTACAATGTACTGGTCGATCATCACATCTCGACAGAATGGATTGAAGTTTCACCAAAACGAATCTGTCTCGTCGCGACCGTTCCTGCGAGCGAGGAGTTTTCACGTCCTGCTGTACTCGGATTATCTGGTCATCTCGATACGGTTCCGGTCCAAGGAGACGGCTGGACGAAAGATTCATACGGTGGTGAAATCGAAGACGGACGCATTTATGGTCGTGGGGCTTCAGATATGAAATCAGGTGTCATGGCGATGGTGCAAGCGCTCATTCAATACAAGGAACGTCAAAACCGTCCGAATACCGTCAAACTTCTGATTACATCCGATGAAGAGAATGGCATGACAGGAGCTCGTCATTTGACCGAACAAGGGCATGCGGATGATTTAGATGCTCTACTGATCACAGAACCGACGAGTGGGATGATTGGGTATGCACAAAAAGGGGTCGTTGGGATTGAAGTGACGTGCCGCGGAAAAAGTGCGCACAGTTCTGCTCCACAACTCGGACGTAATGCGATTGATGACGTATATCGTGTCATCCAGGAAGTGAAGTCGGAACGCTTCTCGATCACGACGAATCATCACCCAGCACTCGGTCCGGTCGTCGCGTCAATCACATCCATAAAAGGAGGCGAAGGACCGAACGTCGTTCCGAGTCAAGCCTCGTTCTATATGGATATTCGGACGATTCCTGGATTCGGTCGAGCGGATGTTCTTGCTGCCTTTACGGATATGGAGCGTCGACTTGTTGCCGAAGATCCTGACTTTGACATGAGCGTAACCGTCATCAAGGATATTCCTTCCTGTGAAACCGATGAACAAGCGCCTTTCTTGCAACAGGTCGCGGATACGATGGAGCAGGTCAGCGGTGTGACACCGCGAAAAATCGCCATCCCAGGCGGAACGGATGGTGCGATGTTCAGCCAAGCAAAAAAAGCATTCCCGATTGCGATTGCTTCTTTCCATGATTTCCGTCTTGCGCATCAGGTCGATGAGTCGATTCCGTTATCCGAATATGAACAAACGATTGCGTTTTGCTTCAACTTGATCAACACACCATTACATCAACCTCTTCCATCACACTAAATAAAAGAAGGGACGACTTTCGGGTGCAATACCCAAAGTCGTCCCTTCTACTTTTACTGTGTTTAGTTTAGTACACACCAAGCTGTGCCAACGCCTCACTTAAATAACTTTGATCACTACGAAATTCTTGACTTGTTTGCCCATCAGACCAACTGATGAAGACACGACCAAGCCGGTCATATCGTAAACGGAGACGTATCACGCCCTGTTCGAATACGACTTCACCGTGTAACGACTCATGGACGCGAGCAAAGTTACGGATGAACGCATCATATTGATTAAATGTAACTGAAAACTCGTGTGCACTATCTTGTTCCGTCATCTGAATCATTAGTTCCTCTTGCTTTGGATATACGTGTAAGATGTCCCACGATAGACTGCTTTCTTCTCCTCGAAACACGATGCGATGCTTCATTCGATTTCCACCTCTGAGTTACAGGATATTTACTAGTCTTTCTCGAAAGTAACCGATATCTTCTTCATCCGAAAGGAGTCTGCTTATGTCTGATACGCCAAAAACAGGTCCTACCGAACAGTCCGTTGATGCTTTTCTGGCACAAGTCGAACCGCCATTACGTCAAGCAGATGGTATCACGTTACGTCAGTTCTTCGAAGATGTCACGGGATACGAAGCCGTCATTTGGGGGTCTTCCTTGATTGGTTTTGGTGCCTATCATTATCGCTATGCCTCTGGTCACGAGGGCGACAGCTTTTATGTCGGCTTTTCTCCGCGCAAGACGAACCTCGTCCTTTACCTCGCGCTTGGTGAAGACGATGTATCGGAACGACTGCTTGCCACTCTCGGTACGTATCGACGCGGCAAGTCCTGCCTCTACGTAAAACGACTGACTGACATCGATTTAAACGTCCTTCGGGAAATGATTGAGCACTCAATCCGCACGTTAAAAGACATGTACCCGTCTTGATTTCAATCAAAAACAGCCGAAGCGGATTCGCTTCGGCTGTTTTTTGAAATTAATGTCCGCCTTCTGTCCGATCGATATGGCGAATGTGTTTGAGATTGACCCCGATGATGATGACGGATAAGAGGACAAAGCCACTTCCGACATAAAACGGTAAGTTTGCGTTGAAGATTTCAGCCAATTTACCGGCCATGAATGGCGCGATGGCTGCCCCGAGAAAACGTAGGAAACTGTATGCCGCAGATGCTGTCGAACGTTCGACAGGTGCTGCGTCCATGACAGCGGTCGTGATGAGCGTGTTGTTATTCCCAAGCACGGCTCCCGCCAAGATGACACAGACGATGACGACGGCTGGTGTTTCCGTGAAGATCCCCATTAATAGAAGCAAGATTGCGAATGTGATCAACATCATGACCATCGCTTTGATTGTTCCGAACCATTGTTTCAGTTTCGGAGCCGTTAAGACCGATGTGATCGCAAGCAACATTCCCCAGCCGAGGAAAACGAATCCGAGTCCTTGCGCTGGTAGTTTCATGACGAATGGTGCATAGGCCATGATCGTAAAGAACCCCACGTTATAAAGTGCCGCTACGATCCCGAGCGTCAAGAGTGAACGATGCTTCATCGCTTGAAACGGTGCTTTTAATGATAACTTCTGTTTCGGTGCAGCAGATGCTGCTGGTTTTGGCATCAAGAAGAGCAAGACGAGGAACGCGATGACCATGATTGTTGCAACACCCATGAATGGCGCGCGCCATGTGATTGAACCGAGCGTTCCGCCTAACAGTGGTCCAATCGAAATCCCAAGACCAACGGCTGCTTCATACAAAATGATGGCTTTTGCTGTTCCGCCTGACGACAGCGAAACAATCGCAGCAAGTGCGGTTGCGACGAACAAAGCGTTCCCAAGTCCCCATCCACCGCGTAACGCGACGAGCGTCCAAATGCTATCTGCTTGTGAAGCAAAACCAGCAACGGTTGCGATGACGGCGATCCCGAGCATCAATGTTCCTTTTTGACCAATCCGTGATGAGATCGCGCCTGTAATTAACATCGCGAATGCCATGACGGCGTTATAACTTGTAAATAAGAGCGTTACTTCACTTTTTGACGCTTCTAAATTCTCGGCAATCGTCGGTAAGACGGGATTGACGAGACCCATTCCCATGAATGCTGTAATACTGGCGAAAAAGACTGCCCAAACAGCAACCGGTTGATGGAATAATCCATGTTTGCTTTCTGCTAATACCGTTTCCGGCTCAAGCGTCGTTGTTTTTTCAGCAAGTGCCATAGTGTCCCTTCTTTCTATTGAATGTGTTACATGAACTGTTTAAACGAATGGCGAATGACGTCGCCTCGACTAATGATCCCAACAAGCCGTCCTGCTTTCAGGATCGGAAGCTTTTTGATCCGTTTTGCGCCAAGTGTCGCCGCAATCTCTTCTATTTCTGTTTCAGCGTCCGCTGTTACGACTTTCCGACGTGCCAGTTCCATGACAGGTCGATTCAAGATATGACGAATCCGATCTTCGTAATCTTCTTCGTCTCCTTTGATGACATCTACATATAAGAATGTATCGACGATGATGTCCTTGTGTTTTCCAATCGCGCGCATGATATCTCCGTCACTGATATACCCGACGACCTCTTGCTCAGCATTAATGACAGGTACGCCGCTAATACCAGATTGAATGAATCGTTCGATGACCGTACGAATCAGATCTGTATCGTTTACTGTGATGACCTCTTGTTTCATCGACTCATAAGCTTTCATCTGAATTCTCCTTTGTCGTTCGTTTCTCATATGAAAAAGTTGTATGATACAATTAAAAGAACAAAAATGATTGTATAATACAACTACAACTCTGTCAAGCCTCCTGCTTTTCGCATTGACAGCTTATCCACATTGGGTAATCATGAGGGACAGAGAGACCTTATTGAAAGGGGAGATACCCGATGTCTCAACAAGCACTCGAAACCATTGAATTAGAGTTAGCAATTCTGATCCGGCGCTTGACGACAGCGACGGCAGACAATCGTAATTTGGATCGTGCTTCCTACCTTTTACTGCGACAACTAGCGGATTCCGGCAACGTCGGTGTCAAAACACTTGCTCGTGAACTCCAGCTTGATGTCTCGACCGTCAGTCGCCAAGCTGCAGCGCTCGATCAGAAGCAACTTGTGGAAAAAGTAAAAGATCCGACAGATGGTCGTGCCTTCTTCTATCATATTACGGATAAAGGACAAGAAGAGCTCACGATTTACCGGACAGCGCGCCTCGCGAGCATCGAACGTCTACTGACGGACTGGCCATCGGATGATGCCGAAGATTTTGGACGTCTATTGCAACAATTCAACCGTGCCTTGCGCGAGCGGTAACGAAATCACACCATTTAAAGGAACGGACGCGAAATCAATCGATTTCGCGTCCGTTTTTTCATCATTATTCATGATGTATGAGAAACCTGACAAACCGAACGAATTTGTGCGATATGTTCAGGTGACGTTCGGCAACAACCACCGATCAATCGTGCCCCTGCCTCATACCATGTCTTCGCGACGGTTTGGAACGATGTACACTGATTCGTACCTGACCACGTTTTTGCGACCGGATCATAGACCTCACCAGAGTTCGGATAGACGATGATTGGCACATCCGTCAACGCCTTGACGTGACGGATAAAGTCGGTCGCATAAGATGCCGGAAAACAATTTGCACCGATTGCTGCGAGCTGTGGATGTTGTCCGACCGTTTCAATACACGTCGCAAGTGCCGTTCCTTCACTAATGTGTGTCGCATCTTGAAGCGAGAACGTCAGCCAAGCAGATACTTCCGGATACGCTTCGAGAATCCGGAACAACACGACAGCTTCCTCGAGCGACGGAATCGTCTCAAATGCCAGCAGATCAGCCCCCGCTTCAATCAATGCTTCGATCCGTGGTCTGTGGAAGGCTTCTAGCACATCTGCTGACACCCCATAATGACCGCGATACTCAGAACCATCTGCTAAGTAGGCACCATAAGGACCCACTGATCCTGCGATTAATGCGTCACGCTTTCCGCTACGCGTGCGTGCGTTTTGCGCCAAGGTGACCGTTTGTCGAATCAGCGCCTGTGCTTCCTCTGTCGTGATATGACGTTGCTTGAACCCTTCGATACTTGCTTGATAGCTTGAAGTGATGGCGACATCAGCACCTACTTCAAAGTAATCACGATGGACACGCTCGATCTGTTCCGGTGCTTCGATCAAGAGACGTGCTGACCAAAGCGGGTCGTTCAGATCGAATCCCTTCTGTTCAAGTTCGGTTGCAAGGGCACCATCTAAAATGAGAAAGGGAACTTCCTGTAATCGTTGATCAACTGGATTTTTGATTCGGGACATCTTCAACACTCCGTTTCTGAGAAGAATTCGTGAACGCATGAACGATATAACAGATCACGATGAATGGAATACCACAGTACAAGGCAATTCGTTGTGTCGGATCAAATCCGATACCAATCAGAGAAATCAAACAAACGACGAAAGCGGCGATCGGTACGAATGGAAAGAGTGGTGTGCGATAGACCAATTCGTCGACCGTATGCCCTTCACGAAGAAATTGCTTCCGGAAGCGATACTGGGCAACGCTGATACTCATCCAAACGACGACGACAGCAAGACCGGAAATCGAGACGAGCGCGATATAGACACTCCCTGCTGCATAGATGCTAGACAGCAAGGCAAGTCCTCCGCCAAGCATGCTGAACAATACAGCTCGAAGTGGAACCCCACTTGGTGTCACCTGGGCGAAGAAGCGTGGAATCATACGTTCGTTCGCAAGCGACCAGAGCATCCGAGAGGCGGCGTAAAGTCCAGAGTTCGCTGCCGACAAAATCGCTGTCAAAATGACGAAGTTCATCACGTCTGCTGCGTAGGGAATTCCGATCCGTTCGAACACGGCGACGAACGGACTTTCGAGTACACCTTTCCCATCCGTTGGCAATAAGACGGCTAACACGATGATCGTACCGACGAAGAAGAGGACGAGTCGCAAGATCGTCGTCCGGATCGCAAGCGGAATCGTCCGTTTCGGATCGACTGCTTCACCCGCTGCGACACCGATCAGTTCCGTTCCCGAGTAAGCAAAATTCACGGCAAGCATCGTCATGAAGATGACGAAAGCACCATTTGGGAATAATCCACCTTCCGTTAAGGAAGAAAAGAATGGGGCTGGGCTACCATCTTGCAGTGGAATGAAGCCGACGATCGCTCCCGCACCAAGTAAAATGAACGCAATAATCGTCACGACCTTAATGGCGGAGAACCAAAACTCGACTTCAGCGAACACGCGAACCTTCAAGACGTTGATACCAAGGATCATCGCAGCGAATAAGGCACTGAACACCCAAACCGGAATCGATGGGAACCAACGTTGCATCAAAATGCCTGCTGCCGTGAATTCTGAACCAAGGGCGACCGTCCACGTCAGCCAGTAGAGCCAGGCTACTGTATAACCGGTGCCGGGTCCAATGTACTTCGTTGCGTACTTATGGAATGATCCGGTTTCCGGCATGTGCACGGCGAGTTCACCGAGACTTAACATGACTAAGTAAACGACGACGGCTCCGATCAAATACGATAAAATCGTTCCGACACGTCCTGCTTGTTCCAACGTATAACCTGTACTTAAAAATAATCCTGTTCCAATGACACCACCTAACGACAGCATGATCAGATGACGTGATTCCATCTTGCGTCGAAATGCTCCGCTCGTTTTCATGAATCCATTTCCTCCTCGTTCCACCTATTTCAAACAAAAAACGCATCCTCACGGATGCGTCGGTCGACAATTCGGAAATCTTATCGATCGGGTGCAGCACCCGCAGGAATTAGCACAGTATCTTTCGACCTGTTGCTGAGGTTTCATAGGGCCAGTCCCTCCACCTCTCTGGATAAGTATGTAATTGTTCCTAACCATATCAGAATGCAGATAATTCAGTCAACAGGCATTTCCCGATTTTTTTGATAGATCCATAAATTAGATTCAATCAGTTGAAGATGACGTGAAGAGCGTGTTTCGAGCAACGTACTAAAGAAATGTTTCACTTCGACGGGCTGACCCTTTTCCATGTCCCGTAACATTGACGATTTCATCGTGTCTTCCATTGCATGCATCTGCTTCAGCAAGACCGCTTCTACATCGTCATTAAAGACTGCGCCTTGTTCTTCCATCGCTTGCTTCGCTTCCTTCATGACGTCTTGAATCATCTGATGACCAATTGGGTCCTTGCGAATTGGACCGATGGCAGAGCGAAATAGTGTCGTCACGCCCGCAAATGTCGAAATGAAGAGGTACTTTTGCCACATGTCATCCATGATATGCATCGAGTACGCCATCGGTGCCTTCGCTTTCGCAAAACGTGTTGCAATCTCCTCTAAACGCGCTGTTGGTTTACCGGTTCGTGAACCAAACAATAGCCGATGCGACGGGCTTGTCTGTATAATACGCCCTTCTGCATCAAGCGTCGATTCAATGAAGCAAAGCCCGCCCAGTACTCGATCTTCTCCGAAGACTTCTGTTAACCGTCGTATATGCTGCATGCCGTTCAACAAAGGAATGATGTACGTCTCGCTCGAAACAAATGGCGCAAGATCCTGTAGGACATCATCCAAGTGATAGGCTTTCGTCGAAAGTAAGACGACATCAAATGTGTGATTCAGTCGCATGTCTCGTGTCACTAACTGAGGCGTGATCATAACATCACCATGAGGACTAGTGATCTGTAACCCTGTCTTTTGTAATTGTTCATAGCGCTTCGGACGAACAAGGAATGTCACCTGTTCCCCTTGCTCAGCAAGACGTCCCCCGAAATAACCTCCAACTGCTCCGGCACCTACGACTAAAACATGCATATGCATTACCTCCTTTTTAACTAATCGATTCGTTACTTACTCCTTCACCCTAACATATCGGAAACCATTTTCCTGATTCCTGCTTGAATCACTAAAATGTAAGTTAAGCGTTTGCATTTTAGAAAAAAACGTTTATACTAACTTGTATACAAGTATACTCACTTTAGAAATCAGGTGATTCCATGTCAGAACTGTTATACCCCTTGAAGTGGTTAGCAAAAGCTTCCGCTGGAGATCGTGTCGCACACGAGCTACGGATGCGCATCATTTCAGGAAAGATTGAAAGCGGTACCATTTTATCCGAAAACAAATTAGCCTCTGATTTTTCAGTCAGTCGCTCACCCGTCCGTGATGCGTTAAAGGTTCTTGCATCCGAACAATTGATTCGTCTCGAACGAATGGGAGCGGTCGTCGTCGGTTTGTCTGAGCGCGACATTCAGGAAATCTATGATGTCCGGCTACTCATTGAAACGTTCGTCTTCGAACGACTCGTCAAAATCGAACGGGCAGAACTCGTCCGTGAACTCAGTAAAATTCTCGAAATGATGAAAGTTGCCATCAAATACAAGGATGCCGATGAATTCTCCTTCCAGGACGTTCTGTTTCACGAAACAATCATCCGCTCGATTGATCATGGATATGTCAGCATGATTTGGCAAAATCTCAAACCGGTCATGGAAAGTTTCATCCTCCTATCGATGCGGGTACGATTCGAGGAAGACATCGAAGACTTCGAACGCATCCTCGCGAACCACGCCTTGTACATCGAAGCGATCGAGACAGGGGATCGTGAACGGATGGTCGCTTCCTTGCATCAGAACTTTGATGACGTCCAGGAAGTCGAAGATCTCTGGAAAACGCAACAAATGATGTCGAAAGGAGTCGATTCACATGACTGAATACATGTTAGGCGTCGATATCGGAACGACGAGTACGAAAGCGGTCTTATTTACGACAAAAGGAGAGGTCATCGGACAAACGAACGTCGGTTACCCGCTCCATACACCGAACCGCTCGACGGCAGAGCAGAATCCGGAAGAAATTTTTGATGCTGTACTCGAATCGATCCGTTTGATCACGAAACGTCATCCAAGCATGCCACCGAAGTTCGTCGCGTTCAGTAGTGCTATGCACAGCTTGATCGCGATGGACGCACAACATCAACCATTGACTGCCTGCATCACATGGGCAGACAGTCGGAGTGAAGCATGGTCGAACAAGATCAAGGAACAATATGGTCTATCGATCTATCACCGGACCGGAACACCGATCCATCCGATGTCACCGCTCAGCAAAATCAGTTGGCTCGTCGAAGATCGTCCTGATCTCCACGCTCAAACGAAAAAATATATCGGGATCAAGGAATTCGTGTTCCAAAGACTGTTCGGCAGATATGTCATCGACCACTCTCTCGCTTCAGCAACCGGTCTCTTCAACATTCATGAATTAGGCTGGGATACGGGCGCGTTACACGTCGCGGGAATCGATGCAAGCTACTTATCGGAACCCGTACCGACGACGACGTCATGTACTGGACTGAATGCTGATTACGCACGACAAATGGGACTCTCCGTCGATACGCCGTTCCTAGTCGGTGCCAGTGACGGTGTCCTTTCTAACTTAGGTGTCAACGCGATTCGCAAAGGGGAAATTGCGATCACGATCGGAACGAGCGGTGCCATCCGAACAATCATTGATCGTCCGCAGACCGATGAAAAGGGACGGACGTTCTGTTACGCGCTGACCGAGGACCACTGGGTCATCGGCGGACCCGTCAATAATGGTGGAATGGTCTTACGGTGGATCCGAGACGAACTCGCTTCAGCCGAAGTCGAGACAGCAAAACGCCTTGGCATCGATCCGTACGCTGTTTTGACGAAGATTGCCGAACGCGTCCGTCCTGGATCCGACGGGCTATTGTTCCATCCTTACTTGTCCGGTGAACGAGCGCCGCTCTGGAATCCGGATGTCAGCGGTTCGTTCTTCGGTTTGACACTTTCGCACAAAAAAGAGCATATGATCCGGGCGGCACTAGAAGGCGTCATCTACAATCTCTATACCGTCTTCCTCGCCCTAATCGAGTGCATGGACGGTCCCGTGACACGGATTCAGGCAACAGGTGGGTTTGCCCGGTCCGAAGTCTGGCGCCAAATGATGGCGGACATCTTTGAATCAGAAGTCGTCATTCCGGAAAGCTTTGAAAGTTCATGTCTTGGTGCTTGTATTCTCGGACTGTATGCGACAGGGGAAGTCGATTCGTTCGAAGTCGTCTCTGAGATGATCGGGGAAACGCATCGCCATATACCAAATGAAGAAGCGATGCATGAATATCGTCAGCTCTTACCAATTTTCATTAGTCTAGCGCGGACATTGTCTGAGGATCATAAACGAATCGCTACGTATCAACGGAGCTTGATTCAAGAAGAAAACTAACTTAATCTTTTGGGGGAAGTCATCATGCCTTTAGTCATCGTAGGAATTGGGATCGTCGCGTTGCTCGTTCTCATCATGGGGTTGAAATTAAATACGTTCGTCTCACTCATCATCGTTTCCTTTGGCGTTGCACTACTACTCGGCATGCCGCTCGATCAAATCGTCAAGACGATCGAAGCCGGTATCGGAGGAACGCTTGGTCACTTGGCACTGATCTTTGGTCTTGGTGCCATGCTTGGAAAGCTGATTGCTGACGCCGGGGGAGCGCAGCGAATCGCCATGACGCTTGTCGCCCGATTCGGGGAAAAGAACATCCAATGGGCAGTCGTCGTCGCTTCGTTCATCATCGGGATCGCCCTCTTCTTCGAAGTCGGACTCGTTTTGTTGATTCCAATCGTCTTTGCGATTTCACGTCAACTTCGTGTCTCGATTCTATATCTCGGGATCCCGATGGTCGCTGCCCTATCCGTCACGCACGGATTCTTACCACCTCACCCAGGTCCGACCGTCATCGCTGGGGAATATAAAGCCAATATCGGGGAAGTCTTATTGTATGGTTTCATCGTTGCTGTTCCGACGGTCATCATTGCCGGACCAATTTTTACGAAAATCGCAAAACGACTCGTACCTGAATCGTTTACACGGACAGGAAACATCGCGTCACTCGGGGAACAAAAAGAATTTGATTTAGAAGAGACACCAGGCTTCGGCATCAGTGTCTTCACGGCGATGCTACCGGTCCTCTTGATGTCGGTCGCAACGATCTTCACGCTCTTACAAGAAACACTCGGTTGGGGTGAAAATAGCGTCATCTCGGCAATCGAGTTCATCGGGAACGCTTCAACGGCGATGTTGATTTCACTACTCGTCGCGGTCTACACGATGGGGATCGCGCGTCAGATTCCGATGCAAACGGTCATGGAATCCTGCACGACGGCGATCGCCCAAATCGGGATGATGCTATTGATCATCGGTGGTGGTGGTGCCTTCAAACAAGTCTTGATTGACGGTGGTGTTGGGAAATACGTTGCGCACTTATTTGATGGATCAGCGTTATCCCCAATCCTACTCGCTTGGTTGATTGCTGCGATTCTGCGGATCTCACTCGGTTCCGCAACAGTCGCTGCCCTTTCGACAGCAGGTCTCGTCATTCCGTTACTGGAGCAATCCGACGTCAACTTAGCGCTCGTCGTTCTCGCGACTGGTGCAGGTAGTCTGATCGCTTCACACGTCAATGATGCAGGCTTCTGGATGTTTAAAGAGTATTTCGGATTATCATTAAAAGAAACGTTTGCGACATGGACTGTGCTTGAGACGATCATTTCCGTTTGTGGACTTGGGTTCGTTCTTCTCCTCAGCCTCGTCGTCTAAGAAAAGGAGTCGTTCTACTTATGCAACATTCTATCGGAGTCATCGGGCTTGGCGTCATGGGACGCAACCTGGCACTGAATATGGCGAGTCATCAAGAAGAAGTCGCCATCTATAACTACACACGTGATTTAACGGACGATCTCGTCGCACATGATGAAGGACTACCCCTTCATCCGTACTACGACATTGAAGCATTCGTTCAATCACTCGCTCGCCCACGTAAAATCTTCATGATGGTCACGGCTGGTAGCGCGATTGATTCAGTCATCGAATCGTTGCTTCCGCATCTCGAAACAGGCGATATCATCATGGATGGTGGGAACTCTCACTTCCTCGATACAGAGCGTCGTTTCGACGAGTTACAACGCCATGGGATCGAATACATCGGCGTCGGTGTATCGGGTGGTGAAGTCGGTGCGCGGACCGGTCCTGCGATCATGCCTGGTGGATCGAAAGAAGCTTACGAACATGTCGCACCGATCTTGACGAAGATCGCCGCTCACGTCGAAGGAGATCCATGTTGTGTTTATATTGGTCCGAAAGGCGCTGGTCACTTCGTCAAGATGGTCCATAACGGAATCGAGTATGCGGACATGCAACTGATCGCTGAAGCGTATAGCTTCCTTCGCTTCCGTCTCGGACTCGACGTCACGGAAGTCGCGGACATCTTCGCTGAGTGGAACGAAGGTGAACTGAAAAGTTACCTGATTGAGATCACAGCGGACATCCTCCGAAAAACGGATGACGAGACAGGGCAACCGTTGATTGATGTCATTCTCGATCAAGCCGGTCAAAAAGGAACTGGAAAATGGACGAGCCTACAAGCCATTGATAATGGGATCGCCTCTTCGATCATTACAGAAGCCCTGTTCGCGCGTTACCTTTCAGCTATCAAAGAAGAACGCGTCGCAGCGTCTGCTGTCCTAAAGGGACCAGAAGACTTGTCAACGCTTGAGCGAGACGCGTGGGTCGAACGGATTCGTCAAGCGCTTTATATGGGGAAAGTTGCCGCATACGCGCAAGGCTTCACCCAGTACCGAACGTCGTCTGAGTTGTATGACTGGAACTTACGCCTCGAGGAGATCGCCTTGATCTTCCGTGGTGGATGTATCATCCGTGCCGACTTCTTGAACGTCATCAGTGAAGCGTTCAAAAATGATGCGAACCTCTCGAACTTGATGCTTGCCCCTTTCTTCGCTGAGAAAGTACAGGCGTATCAAGAATCGTTACGTCACGTCGTTGCCGAAGGTGCGTTATCTGGTTTTGCACTCCCATCTCTATCGACGTCACTGACGTATTACGATAGCTACCGGACGGCGAATTCGAATGCCAACATGTTGCAAGCACAACGCGATTATTTCGGAGCTCACACGTATGCTCGGACAGATCGCGAAGGGATCTTCCACACGGACTGGCAATAAAGAATACAGCTCCCGACTCCTGTTTCATTTAGGAGTCGGGATTTCTTTTTTTGTTCACACAATCTTTCCTGAAATAAGAAATTGCCGATTATACCTTGACAAAAGTGTTGGTCTATATGAAATTAGTATTAGATTAGAATTATTCTAGTGTGATAAATACAGATTCCTTGTATGCACTAGAACAGATTCTAAAAATAGAACCCTTGAGGAGGATTTTTATCATGTCTTTAATCGGAAGTGAAGTAAAACCATTCAGTGCATCAGCATTCCACAACGGAGAATTCGTTGACCTAACGGATGCCAACCTTCGCGGTAAATGGAGTGTCGTATGTTTCTACCCTGCAGACTTTACATTCGTTTGCCCGACAGAACTCGAAGATCTTCAAAACCAATACGAAACACTCAAAGCGCTTGACGTTGAAGTTTACTCTGTTTCAACAGATACGCATTTCACACATAAAGCATGGCACGAAACATCAGAAACAATCGGTAAAATCGAGTACGTCATGATCGGCGACCCATCACACGTCATCTCACGTAACTTCGAAGTCTTGAACGAACAAGATGGTCTTGCTGACCGCGGTACGTTCATCATCGACCCAGACGGCGTCATCCAAACTGTTGAAATCAATGCAGGCGGTATCGGTCGCGATGCAAGCACGCTCGTCAACAAAATCAAAGCAGCACAATACGTACGTAACAATCCAGGCGAAGTCTGCCCAGCGAAATGGGAAGAAGGCTCTGCAACACTCACACCAAGCCTTGACCTCGTCGGAAAAATTTAAGGAGCGGATTCGCGATGGCTTTAGCACCAGACATTAAAGCACAACTCGCGCAATACCTCGAGCTTCTCGAAGGCGATCTCGTCCTAGCGGTTAGCGCTGGGACAGACGCCGTCTCGCTTGAGATGAGCGCACTCGTCGAAGAGATCGCAAGCATGACACCACGCATCTCCGTCGAGCAGGCAAGCCTTCCCCGGACACCAAGTTTCACAGTCAACCGTGTCGGTGAGACAAGCGGCATCACGTTCGCGGGAATCCCACTCGGTCATGAGTTCACGTCCCTCGTTCTCGCTCTGCTACAAGTCAGCGGTCGAGCACCGAAGGTCGATGCGGAAGTCATCAAGCAGATTCAAGGCATTCAAGAAACGTACCACTTCGAGTCGTACATCAGCTTGAGCTGCCACAACTGCCCAGATGTCGTACAAGCATTGAACGTCATGAGCGTCCTCAACCCGAACATCAGTCACACGATGATTGATGGTGCGGCATTTAAGGAAGAAGTCGAACAAAAAGAGATCATGGCTGTTCCGACGGTCTTCGTCAATGGCGAAGCGTTCGGTAACGGACGGATGTCACTTGAAGAAATCTTGGCGAAGCTTGGCACAGGTGCCGATGCTTCTGATTTCGCTGATAAAGATCCATACGATGTCCTCGTCGTCGGTGGTGGTCCAGCTGGATCGAGTGCTGCCATCTATGCAGCCCGTAAAGGTATCCGGACAGGAATCGTCGCAGAACGCTTCGGTGGACAAGTCATGGATACGATGAGCATCGAAAACTTCATCAGCATGAAGTACACGGAAGGACCAAAACTCGTCGCAAGTCTTGAGGAGCACGTCAAGGAATATGGCATCGACGTCATGAACCTACAACGGGCAACTCGCCTTGAGAAGAAGGACCTCCTTGAGCTCGAGCTTGAGAATGGTGCTGTCTTGAAAACGAAGAGTTTGATCCTTTCAACAGGTGCACGCTGGCGTAACGTTGGTGTCCCAGGCGAACTCGAATTCAAGAACAAAGGCGTCGCCTACTGCCCACACTGTGATGGTCCGTTGTTCGAAGGAAAACGTGTCGCAGTCATCGGTGGCGGAAACTCAGGAATCGAAGCAGCCATCGATCTCGCAGGAATCGTCAAGCATGTCACGGTCCTTGAGTTCGCACCGGAATTAAAAGCAGACGCTGTTCTTCAAGAACGCCTCGCTTCACTTCCGAACGTCACGGTCGTCGTCAACGCACAGACGAAGGAAATCACAGGAACGGACAAAGTGAACGGTATCACGTACATCGAGCGCGAAACGAACGTCGAACGTCACGTCGAGCTCGAGGGTGTCTTCGTCCAGATCGGTCTCGTACCGAACACAGACTGGCTCGGTGAAACGGTGAACCGTAACAAGTTCGGTGAAGTCCAAGTCGATCGCCACGGCGCAACGAACGTACCAGGCGTTTTTGCCGCAGGAGACTGCACAGATAGCGCGTATAAACAGATCATCATCTCGATGGGATCTGGTGCAACAGCTGCACTCGGTGCTTTCGATCACTTGATCCGGAATTAATGAAAAAGAGCGGAACTCAAACGAGTTTCGCTCTTTTTCTGCCTCAATAGTAGATTTCACCGTACCATGAACAATGATATTCTTTCGTGATGTGATGTCTTGTTAAGATGCCTTGCTTCGCGTATGTACCACTGACCGTTACGACCATCGTTTGCAAAGCATCGATTGGAGTACCGGAGAATCCGGTTTGCGTCCACTTTCCACCATCGATCGCAAGAGACGTCATCGAAAAGACATCGGATAATCGTTGGCGTTTACTCTGTTCCAAGAGTTCCGTCTCGAAATTTCCGATGATCCGGACATCGTTTCCACGTTCCGTACGTTCAAGCGTTCGTTCACTATCCCACTCTAAGCTCGTTTGGACACGTAGCGGCTTCAACCGTTCGAGTGCCCGTTCTTGAAAACGTTCCGGCGAAACCCAGTCCTCGTCTGCGAATTGATTTGCTGCAAGCAACGTGACGTCCGCATTTTCATGTGTCCGATTTATGTTTTCCACGATTTTTTCATATGCTGCGTAATAACGTTGGTGTTGTGTCGTCTGGTCCTTTGCCTCCGATGTGACTGATGACAATGAAGCGAATAAAAAAACAGCTGTCGCAATCTGATATTTCACTGACTTCCCCTCCCTTTCGCTGTTCATTGTACGAAAAAAACGAGGAATAGATTCGAAAACGACAACCGTTTTATGGATTTTTTCATTCAAGAGTGTATCAATAGATCGTACTCTTATGGAATTAAGAACAGATCAAGATTTGTATTCAAAACTGACCCCTATAAATAATTCAAAGTTGACACTTTTGACTAGTCCAGTCATCTGATAGATTGAAGATATCTAAAAATCTATCATAAAGAAGGTTAGCCACATGCAAAAAGCAGCACCGTATTCTAGCACTCGTACCCGCCAGCTCGTCATCACTGCGATGTCAATCGCACTTGTTCTTGTTGCAACGATGTTCATCAATATTAAATTACCCATCGCTCCAAACGGTGGTCTCATTCATATGGGAACAGCGATGCTCTTTCTTGTTGCCATTTTATTCGGTCCACGGACAGCATTGATTGCCGGTGCTGTTGGAATGGGCTTATTTGATCTTCTATTGGGCTATACGATTTGGGCCCCTGGTACGATCATCGCACGTGGACTTCAAGGGCTGATTGTTGGTTACATCGCGTGGTCAGGTGGTCGCAACGGAACGAATGTCACATTCAACTTGATCGGGATGATCGCTTCCGCTCCTGTCATGCTGCTCGTCTACTTCGTACATGAAGGGATTATGTTCAGCAACTGGGTCGCACCATTCGGTTCCATTACAGGAAATATCATTCAAAATGTCGTCGGAATCCTCGTTGCGATTCCAGTCGGGATCGCACTGAAGAAAACACGCTTCTTCCGTAACTTCCGCTAAATCAAAAAAACCGTCCGGCTCCTCGTAGAGTCGGACGGTTTTCGTTTAGCGAATCGGTTGACCTTGTTCGAGTTCGAGCGTTTTTGCTGTTTCGGCATGGATCTGTTCGAACAGCTCCGGATGTTCAACGAGTGAGATCCCGTAAGACGGAATCATCTCCTTGATTTTTGCTTCCCACGCTGGTAATTCGGACGGGAAACATTTTCCGAGTACTTCGAGCATGACTGGAACCGCTGTTGAGGCACCTGGTGACGCCCCGAGTAAGGCAGCGACAGATCCGTCGGCTGCACTGACGACCTCTGTTCCGAACTGGAGTGTCCCTTTTCCTTGTGGTGTATCCTTGATGACTTGGACACGTTGACCAGCGACGACGACATCCCAGTCTTCTGTCTTCGCATTCGGAATGAACTCTCGTAATTCGTTCATCCGTTGTTCCGTCGACAAGAGGACTTGCTCGATCAGATACTTCGTCAATCCCATCTCTTTAGCTCCCGCAGCAAGCATCGTCAAGACGTTGTTCGGTTTGACGGACGCAATCAAATCCAGATTTGATCCTGTCTTGAGGAACTTCGGTGAAAAGCCAGCGAACGGTCCGAAGAGGAGTGATTTCTTCCCATCGATATATCGTGTATCCAAGTGCGGTACTGACATCGGCGGTGCTCCGACTTTCGCTTTTCCGTAGACTTTCGCATGATGCTGTTCAATGATTTCAGGATTTTTACAGACGAGGAACAAGCCACTGACTGGGAAACCACCGATCTGCTTCGATTCCTCGATGCCTGTTTTTTGGAGCAATGGTAAACTACCGCCGCCACCCCCGATGAAGACGAACTGAGCCGTATGATGCTCGATCCGGTGATCGCGCTCATTCTTCACTTTGACTTCCCAACCTCCGTCAACACGTTTCAAATCCTCGACACCGTGCTGATAGTTGATCTCTACATCGTGCTGTTCGAGATATTCAAACAGGATTCGTGTCAACGCACCAAAGTTGACGTCCGTTCCTGAATCGATTTTTGTCGCAGCGATCGGCTCAGGTGACGTCCGACCGTTCATGATGAGTGGAATCCACTCGGCTAATTTCGCTGGATCCTCTGAATATTCCATTCCCGCAAACAACGGATTTGCTGATAGCGCTTCCAATCGTTTTTTCAGAAATTCGACGTTTTCTGTTCCTTCAACCATACTCATATGTGGAATCGGCATGATGAATTCTTTCGGATTCGGCAAGACACCTTCCTTGACGAGATGCGACCAGAATTGACGTGATAGTTGGAACTGTTCGTTTACTTTGACCGCTTTACTGATATCGATCGAACCATCAGCATTTTCCGTCGTATAGTTCAGTTCGCATAATGCGGCGTGACCTGTTCCTGCATTGTTCCACTCGTTCGAGCTCTCTTCCCCGGCACTCGCGAGTTTCTCGAATACCTTGATGTTGATCTCAGGCGCGAGTTCTTTTAATAAGACCCCTAACGTCGCGCTCATGACTCCGGCACCAATTAAAATAACGTCTGTTTTTTTAGGCATACTGCTCATGATATCCTTCCTATCCCCGTTGATATTATGGACTACCTGTCATGAAAAACTTCCCCCTCATGACGACAACTTACCTTTCCATTATAACCCTATCATAGCTTGCGCAGAAAGGAACTTCTTTTACATTCAGAAATGTGCCGAGGCAGCTGATTTTACAAAATCGTCTGCCTCTTTTCGAAGCAGACGATTCCGCTCATTTGATGCGTAATCCTAAGTTTCCTTTAATGGTTTCATACCAACGATAGGTGTGATAGCTTTTTTGAATCACTGGCTCCTCCATCGAAATAGCCATTACCTGCTGCCCATAGTCATCAAAGCGTAGATAAACAAGATAACTCCCCCGCTCCATTTGTTTGGGTAGCTCTACCCGCAAGCGATAATAATGATTTTCAAGATCTATGACATCTGTCTTTAAAAGATGCGTTTCTTCCATCCAATTACGATGTTGTAACGAAATCCCTTCTACACGAATTCGACGATCTCCAAGTGTTTGAACCGTTAGCTCGAGTCCCTTTTCTGTCAGTTCTAATTCGTGCACCTTCACATATAGAGGGAGAGCTAGCATTTGTTTCTGACCACTGCCTAATGGAATACTCCAGTAAGGTTGATCATCCACCCATTCGATTTCCTTTGTTTCTTTCGATTTCGACCACTTGACAGCATCCATGAAATCATCAAAACGTCCGGTGTTCCAGTAATGATACAACAGACGATTGAACGGCTTTTCAATCAATGAATCGATGGGATAGGAACGGTGTTGCGTAAATAAGGCAACGACGCGCGCAAACATTTGATGATAGGCTGACGGATCATGACTTTTGAGAAAGTGCTTTCGATCATATAAGCGTGTGATGCAGTCAAACTCAATCAGTCGATTGAGGATGAGACGCTCCTTTTCAACAGGTAATTTATATTCCAACACACGTCGTAAGACGATAAGATTTGTTTCCATCTTTTCCATGATATCAGTCTGCTTCGTTAATGAGTCATTTTCCTCGAGACGGTTCAAATAATAGATGGGAGCCGTGACCGTTGATATCGCATCCGTTCGTATTAAGACATCGATAAAAAATTGTTTATCTTCGGCGAATTTCATCGAAGGAAATTGAATCGCATGACGTAGCAGAAAGTCTCGACGCATCATACGGGCACGTGGACCGAGATGATAAAACGCATGCTTTAACGTATAAGGAGAAACGTGATCACGATTACGATTCGATTCGTGAACACCGATGATTCGGTTCGGTTGATTCGTAGACACTTGAATCGTACGTCCGACGGCGTAGTCCACTCCGGTTCGATCCATCGTCTCATTCAAAATTCGTAATCCATCATGCGCTAACCAATCGTCCGCATCCAAAAACGTAACATATTTCGATCGTGCAAGAGCCAAACCTAGATTACGTGGCATCGCAGGCGTGCCCGTATTGTTTTTCAGCAGTATGCTGACAAGTTGAGGATATAAGGAAGATAAGCGTCTTAACAGACGGCGTGAGCCATCTGTGGATTTATCATCTACCGCAATGATCGTCACGTTTCGAATACCGATCGTCTGTACTAAAACGGAGTTAATCGTTCGTTCAAGATAGATAATCGCGTTGTACACTGGAATAACGACTGTAACAGCAACATGACGTCTTAGACGTTTTGCATTTAAAACCTCATAGTCTTTTGGTACTGATGAAATCTTTGACCTCACTTGATTCACTCCTCATCCTCAAAGGTGATTCAATTTATCAACTATATTGGTTTTTAATGTAAAATACTTATAGTATAAACAAAATTTAATTGTCCTGCAAGTATCGTTTGGAACACACACGAACGTATGAATTTATTCAAAAAAGGTAATCATATAACAAAGATAAAGGAGGGACTCTCATGGCGACACGCTGGATATTTGGTAATCAATTGAATCACGATCTCCCCTTATTGCAGGAAGCAAACAAACAAGATGACGTCATCCTAATGGTCGAAGCGTCCTCACGCTCCAAATGGAAGACGTATCATAAACAAAAACTTGTCCTCGTCTTCTCGGCGATGCGGCATTTCGCGGAAGAACTACGCGAGAAAGGCTTCACCGTTGATTACCGGGAAGCCGACTCGTTCGATCAGGCATTCAAGGCGCACCGGAAAGATCATGATCCGGATCATGTATTCTATACGGCGATTACGGACGAACCGATGCGCAAGGCAATGCACAAGTGGCAAGACGCCTTACCGAAGAAGATCACGGTCGAGGTCTGTTCTGACGTTCCGTTGTTTTTACTGACACAGGAAGAAGCGATTGAAGCAATCGGCGACAAACCATACAAGATGGATCGGTTTTATCGCAAACTGCGTAAGGAACGAAACGTTCTCATGAACGGCTCTAAACCGATTGGTGGAAAGTGGTCGTTTGACGCCGAGAACCGAAAACCAGCGAAGTCCGGAACGACGTTTCCGGATCCCGTTCAGTTTCGTCCCGATCGCATCACAAAGGACGTCATCGACAAGGTCGAGCGTGATTTTTCCGATCATCCGGGAGCACTTGATTCCTTCCATTGGCCGGTTACGCGAAAGGAAGCGACGCGGGCTCTCCATCGTTTCATCGAAGAACGACTCGAGACGTTCGGGACATATCAAGACGCTATGCTGACCAGTGAAGATACGTTATCGCACTCACTCTTGTCAGCAGCAATCAATCTCGGCTTGCTGACACCGGAAGAAGTCATTCGTCAAGTCGAAGCTGCCCTCGAAGATCAAGATGCTCCGCTCAATGCGGTCGAAGGTTTTATTCGACAAATCCTCGGCTGGCGTGAATACATGCGCGCTGTTTACTTAGCCGAGATGCCGGACTATGCTTCCGTCAATGCGCTACGTCACGAAGCGGATCTACCGGACTTTTTCTGGACCGGGAAGACGAACATGAACTGTGTCGCAGAATCGTTACGTCCCGTCGTCGAGCATGCCCACAATCACCATATCCAACGCTTGATGGTGCTCGGGAACTTCGCTAATCTGTTTGCGATCTCGCCGCAACAGACGGCAGATTGGTTCAATGAGATGTACATCGATGCCTACGACTGGGTCGTCTTACCGAACGTCCTCGGAATGGCGCTTCATGCCGATGGGGGAACGTTATCGACTAAACCGTACATCGCTTCGGCGAATTACATCCATAAGATGAGTGATTATTGCAAGGGATGCCCGTTCCATCAAAAGGACATGCTCGGAGAGGATGCCTGTCCGTTTAACGCCTTGTACTGGGACTTCATCGACCGGCATGAAAAACGCTTCGCTGATAATCAGCGGATGTCGATGATGTATCGGCAATGGGGAAAGCGCGATGCGGACAGCAAACGCGATATTCGCAAGAAAGCGAAAGCACTTCGGAAACAATTACAGGATGGTGCTTTCGATACACCATAAAACAAGCCGGTCGGATTAGATCCGACCGGCTTGTTTTGGCTTACGCACTTTTTTGATTAGCTGCTTGTTGTTTCTTTTTTCGGAGGTGATACAGTCCGAATAGTCCGAGGAACCAGACCGGTGTCAACAACAAGGCTGGACGTGTATCGTCAGCAAACAGCATGACGACGAGAATGACTGCAAACAATCCGAGCACGAGGTAATTGACGAGTGGTGTCAATGGCGCTTTGAACGTCGACGCCGCATGCAGTTCCGGATTTTGTTTCTTGTACCGGAGATGACAGACGAGGATGACACCCCAGACCCAGATGAAGCAGATCGCACTAATCGTCGTGACGATACTAAATGCTTGTCCTGGTAACAGTTTACTGAGCAAAGCACCGACTGAGACGACGATCGTCGAGACGAACAAGGCGTTTGCCGGAACATGGTTTTTGTTCAACTTCGAGAACTTGTTCGATGCTTGCTGTTGATTTCCCAGGTTATACAGAATCCGGCTCGTTGAGAACATTCCGCTGTTACACGCAGAAGCAGCGGACGTCAGTACGACGAAGTTGATGATTCCTGCTGCGAGCGGAATCCCGATCAGACTGAACGTCTTGACGAACGGACTTTCTGTTGCACTTAATCCTGTCCATGGGTTGATCATCAAGAGGACGAGTAAGGCACCGACATAGAAGAATAAGATCCGAAGCGGAATCTTATTGATTGCGGACGGAATGTTCTTCTTCGGATCCGCTGTTTCTGCTGCGGATACCCCAACGAGCTCTACGCCGACATAGGCGAAGACAACCATTTGGAACGATAGCAGGAATCCAGTAATTCCGTTTGGCATCCATCCGTCATGTGACCAGAGATTCGATACCGTCACGGGACCAGCGTCTGTTTTAAAACCAATCGCGAGTAAGACGATTCCGACACCGATCAAGGCAAGGATCGTCACGACCTTGATCAAGGCGAACCAAAACTCGAGTTCACCGAACAATTTAACGGTTAATAAGTTAAAACCAAGTAAAATCAAGAGTGCAAGAACGGCTGGAATCCATTGCGGGATATCAAACCAATACTTGACGTATACACCGACGGCGATAATGTCCGCCATCGCTGTCATGATCCAGCAGAACCAATACGTCCAACCGGTCACGAACGCGGCACGTGGTCCGAGATAATCTTCTGCGATGTCTGTGAGTGACTGATAACCTGCTTTTGACAATAACAATTCCCCAAGTGCCCGCATGACGAAGAAGATCGCGATCCCGACGAGTAAGTAGGCAAAAATGATCGATGGTCCTGCGAGTTGGATCGCTTTTCCTGATCCTAAAAATAACCCTGTTCCGATTGTTCCACCAATGGCAATCAACTGTACATGACGATTCGATAAATCCCGCTTTAATCCTTGCTGTTCCAAACCTGAACTCCTCCTTGTGATGGTTTCTCTACGCTTCAGACCGTTCTGTCGGTCCTGAAAAAGAAAAAAAGAGACTGGACGAATGTCCAATCTCAACAAAATCAAAGGAATAACCCATACACGCCACTACGACATTCCATGAATGCCCGTCGCTGCATGTGATTACTCTTCTGTCCGTTTGCCTGAGATTGTGAACCCTTCGGCGCCGTGTCGACACGGTCTCTCCAGAAGCTGCTCCTGCCATAGTGTGACCCATGACAATCATAGCTTTCTCTTTATTTGATTATCCGATGCGTCGCTGCATCGATGAATTGTTTCTAATTCTAGTAATCTCTAAAGCGTTTGTCAACGCCTTTTTCAAAATGATTTTTCAATCTATGAAAAGGACTTTACCATCTTTTCCAGAAATCATACAGCACGACTTGATCACGAAAGGATGAAACATTCATGTCGACGATTTACTTGATTCGCCACTGTGAAACGACTGGTCAAGCACCGGAAGCCCCGTTAACACCTCGTGGAGAAGAACAGGCGCAACGACTGTGTACGCAGTTATTTGAGCTTCCAATCACACATCTTATTTCGAGTCCGTATCGCCGAGCGCTCGACTCGATTCAACCACTTGCGACTGCTCTGAAACTACCCGTTGCACAAGAAGAGGACTTAAAAGAACGACGGTTAAGTGCTATTCCACTTGACGATTGGCAGGATCATCTTCGTCGAACGTTCATCGATCCAGACTATACGTGTCCTGGTGGTGAATCTAGCCGGATAGCAACTAAGCGCATCACGCGTGTCGTTGAAGAAGCGTTGCAACAGCATGATGGTTCCATTCTCGTGACACATGGGAATTTGTTATCTTTATATCTGCATTCGATTGACCCTACGTTTGGATTCGAAGAAAGTTTACAGCTGAAGAATCCGGATATTTTTAAGGTGACACGTATTCAGCAACAAACAATCGTCGAACACTTGGAAGCTTTTTGAAAATCTATTCATTTTAGGCATATGACTTGATATAATCTATTCTTTTTACTTATGAAAAGCATAAGAACTATCTATTTTACTTCCCTTCGAAACGGCTTTATATTAAACGAATTGATAATAAAGTTAAGTAGTTTTCGATTCAGGTATGAAACGGAACTTCAGAAAAGAAGGGATTTTTATGTCTACCACAAAAAAAGGCTATTTCATGATGATCGTCCTCTGGTTCGCCTATGCGACCTTCGCCATGAACTGGGTTGCAGGTTCGTCGTTGACGCCACAAATCACGGCGCATTTCTTCGGCAATCAGACCGTTGACCCCCTCATCTCACAACTCGTCAATTATTCGATTACGACGGCGCGTGTCTTCGCCAACATTCTCGCCGCGCTCATCTTGATGAAGCTCGGTCCGAAAAAAGCACCGTTACTCGCACTGTTCTTCCTGATGATGTCGATTGTCGCCATCTACCTGCCGAACTACTGGGCGTATACGGTCGCTCGCATGGTCATGGGACTCGGTGGTTCAATGGTCATCGTCTATATGAACCCGGTCGTGACACGTTACGTTCAAGATCCGGCTGAAAAATTACGCATCAACGCTTTCAATACTGTCTCCTATAACGTCGGTGCATTCGTTGTTTCGCTCTTGTTCACCTTGTTCGCTGATCAATTCGTCAGTGACTGGAAACTGACGTTGACGATCTTCGCGAGTCTGACAGCGATCCTCTTCTTCGCATGGTGGATCGGTAGTGAATCGTTCGAGTTGAACGATGCTACGGACGCGGACGAAACGCCTTACGGTTACGGAAATGCTGTTCGTGATCCATTCCTCTGGAAATATGCGGTTGCTTTCGGCGGTTTCCTGACGCTCTATATCTTATCGCTCGTTGGCTTGAAACCTGTGTTCGATACGTACACGCAGTTGAACGGTTCGCTCGTCAATCTGCTAGTCTCCGGTGCCGGAATCGTCGGAACGTTCGTTGGTCTACGGATCGGTAACAAAGGAACACCTCGTAAACCGATTCTGTTGATCAGCGGGACGGTCATGATCGCGAGTTTCCTCGTCACGGTCTTGTTCGGAAACATCTCGCCACTCGTTTCGTATGTCTTTGCGTTCATTTCCGGATTTGCGATGTACATCCAGTATCCGATCTTCATGAACTTGGCACACGAACGAAAAGGGATGACACCGCAAAAGATTACCGTCTTATTCGGTCTCTTCTGGGCAATCGCTTATGCGACGCAGACGATCTTTACGATCATTTGGAGTTACGCACTCGGCCATGCGGGATATACGGTCTCGATGATCGTCTTCTTCCTCTGCTGTTCCGTGTATCTGTTCTTTACGTTCTTCTTACCAGAAACAAAACCAAAACGGACGAATGCACTTCGCAAATCCGCTTAATCAAGCAACAAGCCCTTCCGAATTACCGGAAGGGCTTGTTTTTATGTCTCGTTATGCGCGCCGTAACTATGGCGAAGGGCAAATAACAGCCGAATCAATGATTCATGATAACCGATGAACCATCCTTCTTCGATTCCGTTGACGATGGCTTCTTCTGTCATCCAAGCGACGCGTTGGACTTCTTCTTCCTGCAACGTCAGCGTCGTCAAATCCACTTCCTGCTCGACGAGATAATAATCATCAAAACCGATTTCAAACGGAATCGTCAGATGAGGACGAATGCCTGTGAAATCGATATCGAGTCCAAGCTCTTCCAACAGTTCCCGTTGCGCTGCCATCTGACTCGTATCCCCACTAATCGCACTGCCTCCGACCGTCACATCCCACATGTTCGGCCAACCGGATTTGAACGGTTGCCGTTGTTGGACGAGCATCTCTCCTTTGGCGTTAAAAACACAGACGTGAATCGTCATGTGATAATCGCCGGCTGTATGTGGCGTTCCCCGTGTCCAGAGCCGTCCTGTTTTCTTACGATCTGCTGTGTATACGTCCCACTGTTCCATCCTAAATCATGCCCCTTTTAATCAATGAAAGATGTAGAGTTTGAACTTTCCTCCGCCTTGACGCAATCAATCGCGACGACGAGGGCGATCAACAATTCTTCCATTGCTTCATCTTCGACTTCAATGATGTACTGATCGGTCCAAGAAATCCATTTTTTCTGCACGCGACCAATCCGTTGTCCCTGTTGTAGAACTTCAAAATCGACATCCCACCAGTCACCCGTCACTTCGAACTGATCCGAGTTAATCGTATAGCGGTCCTTGAAGAAGGTAAGCTCTTTAATAATTTCAAATGATTGCCCTGCTGCTTCGACATAAAAGACCGGTCGGAAACTGAACGTTTTCTTCTCGATTTCGGCGACGACTTCTCCGTTTCGGTTCGTTACGGTAAAGGTCTTCGGTAATTTCATAAAACTACCCTCGATGTGATAGGCATCGTGCCCTACCTCGTCTTGAATCGAGAATCGTCCACGTAAACTGAACGCTTTTTCTTTCATATAGAGTGTATGCATACCGGTCTCCTCCTTTAGTGTATAGTCTCATTTACGCGATCATCGACGGAAAAGATTCAATATCTGGAAATTATCGTTTGTGTCCGGAATTTCGGTGGTATCAACTTACATATCACGAATCTACGGGAAAGAAGGAATTTTGATGTCTATCGATACGATTGTTCTCTTCATTTTACTCGCCATCGCCCTGTTGATCATACTTGTCCCACCGCTTCTTCTTTGGCATGTCTGGCGCGCCGATCGTCGTCAGCAAGAACACGCGGTCCTGCGAAACTTCCCTGTCCTCGGAAAAATGCGCTATATCCTCGAGAACATGGGACCGGAACTCCGCCAATACTTATTTCTCAACAATAACGAAGGGAAACCCTTCTCCCGTAATGAATACAAGACGGCCGTCCTTTCCGGCAAATATCAAAGTCGGATTCTCGGTTTTGGATCGGAACGTGATTTTGAAGAAGCTGGTTTTTATGTACAAAACGCCCTCTTTCCAACGAATCGTCAGGAATTACGCATCGACCAGTCGGAACGTGTCGACACACACATCTATCAGATTGACCGCGATGAACTATTTACACGTAAAGAACATCTCGTTGCGAAGCAAATTTCACCATACCTCTTAAAAGAGGAGGATGCTCCGGTCATTGGCGCGACGACGTGTCGGCATCCCTATCAAGTGAAAGGACTGATCGGTCAATCCGCGATGAGCTTCGGGGCACTCGGTGACCGGGCGATCACTGCGCTCTCGATCGGACTGGGTCGCGCTAAAGGCAGCTGGATGAATACCGGTGAAGGTGGGCTATCCGATTTTCATCTAAAAGGTGACGTCGACATCATCTGTCAGATTGGTCCCGGTCTGTTCGGTGTCCGAACGGAAGACGGTGACTTTTCGTTCGATGAGTTCCAGAAAAAAAGTGAGTTACCGCAAGTCAAAGCCTTCGAACTCAAGCTCGCCCAAGGGGCTAAGACACGCGGTGGTCACCTCGAAGGATCAAAGGTTACGGAAGAGATTGCTGCTGTCCGGAAGGTCAAAGTCGGTGTCGGCATCGATAGTCCGAACCGCTTCAACGAATTCACGACACCAGAGACGATGCTCGACTGGGTCGAACGTCTACGTGAGATCGGCGGGAAACCGGTCGGAATCAAAGTCGTCGTCGGTAATCTTGAAGACATGCGGCAGTTGATTGCTTATATGAAAGAATCCGGACGTCATCCGGACTTCATGACGGTCGACGGAGGTGAAGGAGGAACAGGCGCGACGTTCCAAGAACTCGCGGATGCTGCCGGTCTACCACTCTTTTCCGCCTTACCGTTCGTCCACCAACTCCTGACGGAAGCTGGTTTACGCGACAAGGTCAAAGTGTTTGCGTCCGGTAAGCTGATCAGTGCCGATAAGATTGCGATAGCTCTCGCCCTCGGTGCCGACTTCGTCAATATCGCACGTGGTCTGATGTTTAATGTCGGCTGTATCCAAGCGCAAGTCTGTCACACGAATCACTGTCCGGTCGGTGTCGCGACGACCGACCCGAAGCTGCAAAAGGCGCTGATCGTCGACGAAAAAAGTTTCCGCGTGACGAACTACATCATTTCGTTACGAGAAGGTCTTTATAACCTGACGGCGGCAGCAGGACTCGTCTCGCCGACGGAACTTCGCCCAGAACACGTCATCTACAAGGACGAAGCCGGACACCTGATTCCGGGACCGGACTGGATGACACGGCATATGATGGATCGCTCTCTTTCCTCACGGTAACGAATAGCACTCACTTGCACTTTTTAGCCAGAGCGCTTAAAGTGTATAGTTGATGAAATTCTTTAACCACACATGTGCATTACCTTAAGGAAAGGGTTTAATATACTATGAAAAAGAACTTTTGGCAGGACTTACCACGACCATTTTTCGTCTTAGCACCGATGGAAGACGTCACCGACGTCGTCTTCCGCCACGTCGTCGCAAAAGCGGCGCGTCCGGACGTCTTCTTCACGGAATTTACGAATACAGAAAGCTATTGTCATCCGAAAGGCAAGCAGAGCGTCCGCGGACGTCTCGAGTTCACGGAAGATGAACAACCAATGGTTGCTCACATCTGGGGCGACAAACCAGAATATTTCCGCGAAATGAGTATCGGCATGGCAGAGATGGGCTTTAGCGGGATCGACATCAACATGGGCTGTCCCGTCCATAACGTCGCCGTGAACGGAAAAGGCTCCGGCTTGATCAATCGTCCGGAAGTCGCGGCTGAACTGATCCAAGCTGCAAAAGCGGGCGGTCTCCCAGTCAGCGTCAAAACGCGTCTTGGCTACACGAAGGTCGAAGAGTGGTACGATTGGTTGCGTCACATCCTCGAACAAGATATCGCGAACCTCTCGATTCACCTCCGGACACGTAAAGAGATGAGCGCCGTTCCAGCGCACTTCGAATTGATTCCGGAAATCAAAAAGTTACGCGATGAGATCGCACCACAGACGTTACTGACGATCAACGGGGATATCAACGATCGCCAGCACGGGCTTGAACTCGTCGAGAAATACGGTGTCGACGGTGTCATGATTGGTCGCGGGATCTTCCACAACCCGTTTGCGTTCGAAGTCGAGAAAAAAGAACATTCGAGCCAAGAACTCCTCGATTTGTTACGTCTCCAGCTTGATCTGCACGATCATTACTCGGCTCAATTCGAGCCACGTCTCTTCAAACCATTACGCCGGTTCTTCAAGATTTACGTCCGCGGATTCCGCGGCGCGAGTGAACTGCGGGTCAAATTGATGGAGACGAACTCAACAGATGAAGTACGTGCCTTACTCGACGCTTTCGTTGAAGAAGAAGGAATTCACGAGGTCAACTCGTTTTCAATTTAACAGCAAAGCACGCCTCCTCGTCTCGAGGAAGCGTGCTTTTTCGTGTCACCAGTGTTCGACGGTTTGCCGCGTATCCGCACACCACTGTTCAAAGTCAGACTGATGCGTCAGCAACAGGAAGCGCCGTTTACCGAGTCGTCGGTCGAGACGTGCGATGCCACGGATGAAAGGATGTGGATGAACGAGCGCTTGTTCAAACGCAAGGTTCGGGTACTGCAACAAGTCCTGTTGCATCTCGTAGTTCTCCATGTACCCGTCCTGTTTGACCTGTCGTTCACTCTCAGCGGATAACGCATGCGACTGCTTCAACCAGTCGGACTGCCATAACGATCCGGCTGGTTTTTCCGGTAACTGTGCAGCTTGTAATGCATAACGCCGCTCGACTTCCCGCTCGAAGTGAAAGTCGTCTGCTCCGAGAATCTCTTCTCCGTCAAACGTCACCCAGACGCGACTAGGACTATCTTGAATCCGGTAGACAGCTGCATGAAAAGCAATCCGTCCCTGTAACGACGGGGCGAGTAGTTGCTCGACCCGTTTTTTGATGATGGAAAACTGCACGCAATCCGTCCTTTCCGTCCGGCTAATCTAATCAGCCGTTCTTCATATGAAACGATTCCGCAAGCGTAAACGTCAACTCTTTTAACTCGAGACCACCGAGTGCAAAGTAGAGTTTCAAATAGTTGTGCGGGTTGAAGACGAAGACGTCCTTCGTCTGACTGATCCACTCGCCGTTCGTTCCATTGAAGGTGAAGGTCGCAACCGGCATGTTGTTCGCAAACAATGTCACTGGCATCTGCGCCAGTTCACCAGCATTCGAACGTGCCGTCAACGTGACCTGATACATCCCTGTCTCTTCCGCCGTGACAGCGAAGACATGACTGCTTCCTGTCGTCGTCGTGACGTCCGTTAACGGGAAGGCATCTCCACTGATGAGGCGTTGGTGCGAGACCGCTTGCTCTTCGAGCGTCTCCTCTTCGACCGGTGCCCCGAGAACTTCGACCGGTGATACTGTTCCCATCACACGGTCCATGACCGGTGAGCGTAACAGGAACTGACAGATGTTCGCAGCACTCCGCAGTAACTCGGAACGTCGAAGTGTTCCGTCAGCGAGAGCCGTCAACGTATCATCCTCGAACGGATTCGTTCCCGGTTCGCCGACGACCATATAGAGATCGTTTTGCGAACGGACCATCGTCGCCGTTTGCTGACGGTTTGCTTCCGTTCCTTCGGCGTTGATCTTCGCCCACCAGTCGGTCATGACGATTCCGTCAAAGCCCCACTCATCGCGCAAAATACGTGTGTTCTGATCATATAAGCCGGCAGTCCAGATGCCATTGACGGCACCATACGTTGTCATGATCGAGTAGGCTTTCCCGTCCTTGACTGCCATCTCGAACCCTTTCAGGTACAACTCACGTAACGCCCGTTCTGATACGATCGAATCCAGATCATGCCGGTGGAACTCTTGGTTGTTGGCACTGAAGTGCTTCAATGTTCCCGTCACACCAACCCGGTGCATCCCGTCGAGCTGTGCCACGGCCATTTTTCCAGTCAGATACGAATCCTCCGAGAAATACTCGAAGTTCCGTCCGTTGAGTGGATGACGGTGAAGATTCATCCCTGGTCCAAGCAACGTATCGATCTCGTTCTTCCGTAACTCAAGACCTGTCATCTCAAATAGATTGGCGATCAACGTCGTATTGAACGTCGAAGCCAGCAACGTTCCGTTCGGTAACGAGAAGGCTTTCGTTCCGATGTCCATCCGGATTCCGGACGGACCATCCGCACAACAGCCTGCTGGAATGCCAAGTGCTTCGAGTTCTGTCGTCACGCCACCAAAGGCACCCGCCGTTCCTGGTGTGACACGCGGTGAGTTCATCCCTTCCCCCCGGACGATTGCCGCGAGATCCGCATCCGTCAATTGATCGAGGAACGTCTCGAGCGTGACACGTTCTTCTTTGACGTCGCGTAACTTCCAACCAGCGTCTTCCGTCTGCGTCCGCTCAACGGGACGCTCCTGTTGACGACGTTGTTCCGGATCAATCGTCCGCAATGGTGTCGCTTCATACGTCACCGTATATCCCGTTTCGGTCGCTTGCGGTTTGATGCGTTCAAACGCCTTCACCGGTGCCATGTTCTCCGTTAAGACGTCCGTGACGTCAAGCGTCTCGACGGAATGGCTTGCGACTGGAACCGCCGACCTGACGTCCGTTCCGAGATAGAGCTGATACGTGCCAGGTTCTATGACATAAGACGATTTATGCCCGGTGACGCCACTATCGTCATAACTCGCAAATGAGGCGAACGGTACGACGAGTGTGAGAGATTCTTGCTCACCTGGTGCGAGTTCTTCTGTCTTTCCGAACGTAACAAGTTGACGCGTCGGGTTCCCGAGTTGTCCCTGTGGTTTCTCGAGGTATCCTTGTACGACTTCCTTCCCACTCGTCTGCCCGGTATTCGTCACCGTCGCTGTAACAGTCCAAGCATCAGCTGACGTCGTCACGTCTGTCGTAAGGTCAAACGACGTATACGATAATCCATAACCGAACGGATACAAGACCGCTTCCGGTGCGAACGTCTCGAAGTAACGGTACCCGACATAGATGTCTTCTTGATACAACGCGCGATCAGCATGACCGAAGTGTGGTGTTGACGGATAATCATCGAGTGAACGGACGATCGTATCTGGTAATTTTCCGGACGGCGAGACGCGGCCGAGCAAAAGATCACTCAGTCCAGTTCCGCCTTCCATCCCTCCTTGCCACGCGTAAAGGACAGCACTTGGCGCCGTCTCTTCGACCCAGCGCATATCGATGATATTCCCGACGTTCAAGACGACCACAGTTTGTTTGAAGTGTGTCGTCACGAGTCGGAGCATCTCCCGTTCCGTCTCCGTTAAAAAATAACTCCCTGGGTCCGCTGTATTGTCGCGGTCTTCCCCAGCCGTACGACCGATCATGATCAAGGCAACATCGGAGTCAAGCGCTGCTTGCTGAACGAGTGTCGCGTCAAGCGGCATCTCTTCTTGCGACCACGGCTCGGCTGCCCAGCCTTCACCTTGGTCAAACGGATGGTCTTCAAGCCACGTCTCGTACGCCTTGAGGACGTCTGCGTTCAGCGTTACGTCTTCGCGTAGCATATCGAGCGGACTGACGACGTTCGTAACGTTGACCATCCCGCCTGATCCTGTTCCACTTTTATAGTAGTTGAACTGATTACGTCCGAAGACAGCGACCGTCGATGCGGGTTGCAACGGGAGCACACCATCATTTTGTAAGAGGACTGCCCCTTCCGCGACGGTTTGTCGAGCGAGTTTTGTATAGGCTTGCCAATCGAGTGTGTATGTCATACGTCATCCACCTTTATTAGTTAGTTTGAGAAAAGAGTCGTTTTAAGTCCTTCGCAATTTCGTCT
Source organism: Exiguobacterium sp. LL15 (assembly GCF_024436095.1). Lineage (NCBI taxonomy): Bacteria > Bacillati > Bacillota > Bacilli > Caryophanales > Exiguobacterium > Exiguobacterium sp. LL15. The sequence goes on from NZ_JANFNX010000003.1 coordinate 214,438, forward strand.
AAGCTGTCTTCGGCTTGCGGATACAGACCGAGTTTATCAAGAAAGGCATGTTCCATCCCGCGGTAGTGGAGATAACGAGTCTTGACGCCAGCGCGTGCCAGTTTTTTCGCATACGCTTCCCCTTCAAGACGTAAGTAATCAAACTCTCCTGTAATGACGAGTGCCTCTGGTAGATCATCGAGCGTCGCGAACAACGGTGAGATCCGTCGATCCGTCGAATCACTTGCTTGAACATACCATTGCTCGAGGACACCTTCTTCATCTTGAAGCGACAAAATGATCCGTTCGAGTAACTGCGGTTCCGTTTGTCGGTCATACGCTTCAAGCGTCCAGTCATATTCCGAATTTGGATGTTCCCCAACGTTGACGACTGGATAATACAAGACTTGATAGCGGATATACGGTATCGGACGCTCGCGGTCGAGCAAACAACAGACCGTCGCTAAGTTCCCACCGGCACTATCACCGGCGACAGCGATTGCACCTGGATCAATCCCAAGTCGATCAGCGTGCTCGACTGCCCAATCGATCGCTGCATGACAATCCATAAGCCCTGTCGGAAACGGATGCTCTGGCGCCAATCGATAACCAACGGACAAGACGGCGACGTTCCCTTTATCGGCTAATGCCTTACACGGATTCTCGACCGTCTCGAGCGTGCCCCCGAAAAAACCACCGCCATGGAAATAGACGACGAGCGGGATTGGACGCGCCGCTTCCGGACGATACAGCCGTGCTTCGATCGTGGTACCGGATCTTGGAATCACGAGGACATCCGTCGCAATCTGTCGGGTCGTCACGTCTTCGTTGTCCCAGCCCATGCCGGCACGCGCCAGTTCGACTGGCGACGCCCCTTCTGGAATCGAGACCGATGGACGCTGCGTGAGGACGACCTCACGGACACGCGGATCGAGTGTTCCTGGAGTCGAGACGTCAGGAATCGGCTTATCGACGATTTCGAGTCCATCTTGATGAATCGATGAACGATTTCGTAACGTTCGTAGTAAATCTTGCATCGATGCGGTAGACAAATGGATCGCTTCCTTTCTTGTCAAACTGCTATCGAAAGCGCTTTCGATAACTACTAAAAAAATTTCGAATGCCTCTTTTTCAAAAAAGAGACCGCTTACATCACAATATACCTGTCTTTGACAGGAGAAGCAAATGTTTCACCTAAAAAAATCAGCGCAGTCGCCTGCGCTGATCCTCATCGTAATTGTTCTTGTGAAACGATCGTAAAGCCATCGATGACCGTGTCTTCCTCGACCTCGATCAACAAGCAGCGTTTTCCTTGGTAGTTGACTTGTTTGACGTACTTCAAGTCTTGCGGACTGATCGCGATGTTTGCGACCTTCGTATTGATTTTAATCGATTTCGCTTCATAGTTCGGGACGATATTACTCGCCTTCATCTCGTACGTCGGATCATCAACAACCGTCTTGAACGCCCGTTCGACTTGTTCTGTACTGACGTCTTCGACACCGCTTGCCTTGAGGACACGCTCGACTTCCTGAACGTCGAGCATCGGTACTTCTTCTTCATCCTGATCCTCTTCGACGACGATCAACTGGTTGATGTTTTCATAGACACCAGCTAACGTCTTCGTATCCATCGATTCACCCACGACTGATTTGACGATTTCCTCGAAGATCGCTTTATCCTCATCTGCCGTGACGATCGGTTGACCGTTCAAGACGTTTTCAAGGAAGCCAAAATCCGGTTTATTCGGCTTGCCCGCCGCATACAAGACATGATTGACGTCTGCTGCGTTGTCGGTGAAGGTCGGGAAGAGAAATCCACCGATCGGCGATGCCAGTTTGATGACCGGATTGATGAATAAGTTCGACTTGAATTCGCGTTCGACAAAATCAAAGACGAGTGATTGTTTCGGTAACTCCGTTAAGTTAAGGCTGCCGAGAATGAACGGTGTCGTATAGACGTCGTCATTCGGATCGATCTCTGTCTCATCTGCTTGGCGCTTCGTCGTTTTATAGTATTGTCCGCGAATGAACGTGACGACGAGGTCATTCTCGTACTGGACGTCTTGAACCATCTTCAACGCCATCGTCTGCATCTGTTCGACCCAGTCCTCCGGCTCTTCCGCATACAGTCCTTCGTAAAGGAGCTGCTGCGTATGACCCGTCTCCCCTTCTTCCGGATGCGTGAACTTGACCTCGAACAGCTTGACGTCGAGTTTTCCACCTAGTACCTTCTTGAAGTTCGCAAGGAACAGCTCCTGTTGCTCCGGATCAAGCAATGGAAACGGTCGGGCTTCCTCATGATAGATTTCACTCGTCTCTTTTCGAATATAGACGTTGTAGATTTCATGGATTTTTAGTAAATCGGCATCCATCTTGAAGTGACGACGGATGTCGGCGATGTCTTTTTTATTCATGCATACCAGCTCCTCGAATCATTAAAATCCTGCTTCCTGAAAAGCGTACCATATGCGAGATGACCCGACATCTTTTAGAAAATCAATGCGCACGGAATGAATACGCGCGTGTGACAGGATTAACGATCTCATATTCATATTCCTGGTGGGCAGCGCGAGCTTGCGCGATACAATTTTCTAGTTCTTTTGTGTTGAAATAACGTTGCGCTTCCGTCAACGTGCCACTTACGACTAAAAAGATTCCGAACACGATCAACCATCCTCTGATTCGTTCGTTCATTATGTAGTCCCCTTTCTTCTCCACCTAAATCCTAACATCAGACCCTTCTATATAATGACAAAAGTTTAATTTTAATAACATTTACACGATATTCATTTTTTCCTAAATAAGTGATGCCATACTAAAAATTGTGAAGGGTGTCTTCACATCATCTCGTCTCATACATAGGAGGAATGACACGTGTTCAAAGCCATCAAGTCCATCGTCATCACTACGCTCGTCTGCCTGACCGCTTTCCAATTCGATACGACGTCTGTTTCCGCGTTACCATCGGGCATCTCATCGAAAGCGACGGCCCAGTCTCAACTCGATGCCTTAACGGTTAAAACAGAAGGCAGCATGACCGGTTATTCGCGTGATTTGTTCCCGCACTGGAGCAGTCAAGGAGGCGGCTGTGATACACGACAAGTCGTCTTAAAACGTGACGCTGATTCATATGTCGGATCGTGCCCCGTTACATCTGGTTCTTGGTATAGTTACTATGACGGACTGACATTCACGAATCCGTCTGACCTCGACATCGATCACGTCGTACCGCTTGCGGAAGCATGGCGTTCAGGAGCAAGCAGCTGGACGACGACGACACGTCAAGCATTCGCAAACGATTTGACAGGTCCGCAATTGATTGCTGTCTCTGCAAGCTCGAACCGTTCAAAAGGGGATCAGGATCCGTCGACATGGAAGCCGACACGGGCAGGTGCGAGCTGTGCCTACTCGAAGATGTGGATCAATACGAAGAGCCGCTGGAACCTCAGCTTACAATCGAGTGAAAAAACAGCGCTACAGACGATGTTGAACACATGTACATACTAAAAAGGAGTCGATTCGATGGAAACGAAAACCTCTACCTTTACTGCCACACATGGTGTGATGACGCAAGAAGTTGGTGTCATCAGCGGTGAACTCGAACTCCGGACGACTTGTCAGGAAAACGGAACGTTGGAACTGAAGATTGCTTACGTCGGGGCGATAGACATCTATACGTTACCTGGCAGTTATCGTGTCCACGATGTCCGGGATCATGACGTCATCCATCAGATGCTCGTCAATGTACTGGAGCGAACATAATGAAAAACAGACGCCGTCCAAGTTAATGGACGGCGTCTGTTTTGTTCTCAACTATTTTAAATGAGATTGTTATTATTTGGTTCATCACCATAACGCTTGGTCGTTAATTTAACGACCCTCAAGGCGCTGCATCCAGAAAGACAGAAGTGACTGCTTTCGCCATCCCAGGTGCAAAATCACTGACTACAGAACGAACACCTCCCAGTACATCTTGGAGCACAGCCGTAATCGCCGATACATCCCGCCCGAGACGATGGATAGAAGACGTCCAGCCTTGGCATCAAGAATGATTTTCGCATAGTGATGTCCTTTTCTCGTGGCGAACTCCTCGATAAGGATGTGTATCACCTGTCCCACTGTATCGACTGAAGCGTACTGATAAAACAACCGTTCCACAGTCGTATAAGGAAGTTCATATTCACGTGCTACATCTGAAATCGTCCGGCCATGGCAACGTGGCAGCAATGAGAACGCCGATGACCTTCTGCATGAATTCTTCCCAAAAGGAACGAACTTCGGGATGGTTGACTCAGCAGAACTAGATTACGCACTCTCTCGAATCAACAATCGTCCACGAAAGTGTCTCAATCGGAAAACAGCATACGAGGTCTTTTCTGAAGAAGTGTTGCTCTTAATTTGACAAACCGTCCCAATAGAAAAGCAGATGGTTTTGAAATCCATCTACTTACTTAGTATCATTTCGTCTTACTCGACCACAATCCAATTCAATTGTGACAAACTTTGCTTGAGTTCATTCAATTTTTTCAATCTTTGTATGAAAAATATCTCAATCTCATCTATGTGGTCTTGTGTACTTAAGAAATGCGTCAAAGATTGGTCAGCGTACAACATAAACCAGTCATTTCGCTCTTCTGGCGCTTCATAGACCCATCCTTCATTCACTTCTGCGAATTGTTTGAATGCATCCATCAAAATTAATCTGTGTTTACTGTTCGGGTGAACCTCTATATAGACAGACACTTCTGGATAATCAGCTTGTTCAAAACTAAATCCGCAGCCGATAAATTTCCAATCACTTTGATCATTTTGAATGACGTACCGATTATAATCACGAAGTTCAATCGCACGATTCCCCCATGGTTTCGGCTTTCCAAATAAATTCGTAAACATGTGCATCGTCTTTTCGTTGAGACATTGATCTAACATCGAAATGGTTCTTCCTAAGTTTTGAATCGCATATACATCTTGAGGTAGGAATGTTCTTGATTTATTCAATTCAATATCCTCCATATATTTGAGCACTTGTTTGTAGTACAAATCCTGTTTGTTATTTTCCTGCAGCATCATGTAAAGTTGAAACCATTGCAATTGAAAGAACTTGGTTGAGAATGTAGCAACTTGTTTGGGATCAAAATATTGAGTGATATAAAACAGGTATGTCGAAAATCCTTCTTCTTCACTTTGCTCAAGATGTTCTCGATAACGTTGCAATTGATGATGTCCTTCACCGCTACCTAACTTATTCTCGATAAATACAATGTGTGGAGTTTCCCTTTCACTAAACGTGATGACGAGATCGGGTCGACTGTCGGTATCATGTGTGTGTAGTTTATTATACGTTTTTTGTGTATATGCCTTCACATGACTAATTTCATACAAATCCACATTTGCAAACCGTTTAAAAAAATTCGTCAATAAATCCGGTTGTTCGAAAATCGGAGCAATGATTTCGGTCAAATAATCTTCGTAGGGATTAGATTCAGATTGACGTAACAGGTTATAGATTTTCGAATACGATGACAACATCAGCTTCGCTCCCTTCGCAGAGTTTTAGCATTTTACCAACATATATTAAAACATTTTTCAAAAATCTTTACCGTTAGTCCTCTAGAATACGGATACATTATATATTTCAAAAATACATATTCATTTAATCCATTTTATTCTATGGTAATCCAGAAAGGAGAATAACGTCGGACTATTCCATTGGTCAAGCTGCCAAAACGAGTAATTCATTTCTCAATTACGCTATTATGATAATCAAGGACTCTTGCCTTTTCTAAAGCGTATCCCAAAAGAAAATCGTATCTTTGATGAAGATGCTATGATTAAACAACACGAAACCAATGTTATCCGTAAAATGCGTGAAACAGAAGAGTGCTTAAAAAATCCAAGTAAAATCACCCGGCTAGAAAAAGAATTAGATAAGTAAGTATGTTGTCCCCCCTAAGCTACATTGCTTAGGGGGGACAGTTTATATGAGTTCAACAAAACTAGCTTGTCACATTTAATCTATTAATCTTACTTAAATTAGGGCAAGCTCATTGTATTTGATTTAAGTGATATGGTCCATTTCTATACTCACTTCATTTTTCCTTACATCTTCATTTGAATAGGAGATAGAATTCAATCCAATTAATTCAATACCATTCTTTCTTTAAATAAAATTTAATAGATCTGTCGAATAGTGATCATAATGATGCTTCCTGACTTTTGTTTAGAAATTTACTTATGATACGGCTCATTCCGATTAATCCGATACGCCCGATAAATCTGTTCACAGAGGATCATCTTCATCAACTGATGCGGGAATGTCATCTTCGAAAACGAGATTGTATCATTTGCACGCTGCATCACTTCTGGTGCAAGACCGAGTGATCCACCGATGACGAAGGCAATCTTGCTCTTGCCGTATGTCGCGAGTTGATCGAGTTCTTTTGCGAACTGTTCACTCGTCCGTTGTTTTCCTTCGATAGCAAGTGCGAGGACATGAACGTCTGGTCCAATCTTCGCTAAAATCCGTTCGCCCTCTTTTTTCTTCACTTGCGCCATCTCCGCTTCACTCAACTGCTCCGGTGCCTTTTCTTCCGCGACCTCGATTTCTTGGATCGAACAGTAGGCGCCGAGACGCTTCGTATATTCGGCGATGCCTTGTTTCAAATACTTCTCTTTTAGCTTTCCGACCGTAATGATGGTAATTTGCATCTTTTTTCTCGCTTTCTGACAGAAAATTCAGGAGTTATCCACAGAGTTATCCACAAATCCACATGTTGATATTTATTTTTTGCTTGACACAAGATATGTTGCCGGTGCCTCGCAGTATTCACAGATAATGTTTTTTTCTGGATTTAGCTGATCGAGAATCGGGTATTGTTCTGTTTCATCTACGATTTCGTCAAGCGCAAGCTCGACATGTTCTAAGCAGACGTACTTATCCACAGGTTGTCTCCTCCTTTCACTTATCCACATTTATCCGCTTCCAGTATAACAAATATCGACCTTCCTGACCGAAAAAGTCGCAGGTTTCCATACTCAAAAAAACCATCCACAGGTCGGACCTGTGGATGGTTTTTAGGTGATACCTTACTGAACGGTTGGCGACTGAGCCGACAACTTCACATCTGCTTTCTGTTTTTCACCGCCACGGTAGAACGTGACTTTGACCGTATCACCGACTTTTGCATCCCGGTAGAGAACGCTTTTTAGATCGGCGAACGATGCGATCGCTTTTCCGTTGATCTCAACGATGACATCGTTTGCCTTCATTCCCGCTTTTTCGGCTCCACTATTACGGGTTAGACCAACGACGACGATTCCTTTCGTGACATCATTCGGTAATTTCAGTCGATCTTCGCGGTACCCGCTTGGGAATTCCTGCACGTCACGAATCTGAATCCCGAGCTGTGGACGAACGACTTCACCATTTTGCTCGAGGTCACGCATGATTGGTAACGCTTCGTTGATCGGAATCGCAAATCCGACCCCTTCGACACTTGCTTCTGCAATCTTCATCGAGTTGATCCCGATCAATTGACCGGCTGTGTTGATGAGCGCTCCACCGGAGTTCCCCGGGTTGATTGCTGCATCGGTTTGAATGACTTCTGTATTAAAGTCTTGCTGCCCATCCTTGTTCGTATCGACGGGGACAGACCGTTCCTGCGCACTGATGACACCTCGCGTGACGGAGTTCGCAAAGATCCCGAGTGGGTTTCCGATCGCAAGCACCGTTTCACCGGCACGTAACGTATCCGAATCCCCCAGTTTTGCGACTTGTGTCACTTTCGATGAATCAATCGAGAGGACCGCTAAATCGTACGTCGGATCTTCCCCAAGGACTTTTGCCTCGAGTGCTGTTCCGTCAGATAACGTGACAGACAAGCGGCTCGCCCCTTCAACGACGTGGTAGTTCGTAACGACGTAAGCTTTATTGCCGTCTTTTTTATAGATGACGCCGGACCCTGCACCCGTTTCCTGATCGGTTCCTTGGAACGAGCTCTGAAGGTTCGTCACGCTCACGACGGCTTCCTTCGTCTTACCGACCGCACCGACGATGTCGGCCTCATCCTCTGTCGTCTGTGTCGCAGTCTGTTCCGCTGTCGTCGACGAAACCGGAGTCGGACTCGTCATCTCATCGCGGACGAACGGCCACGCGACGAGGGCAATCAACAAGGCTCCGACGATTCCGCCGATCAGACCGACGAAAAAGGCTTTTCCGGCACCGCGACGACGCGGTGGTTCTGGTTGTTCTTCATATGGTTCACGATAAGGGCTGACCGGTTCGCTCGTTGCCGGCTGACGGGGCGGGAAGCCGCTCTCATCGGATGACTGTTCGTATCGTTCGGATTCGTTCCGTGGTTCTTCCGGTCGATCCATCGACATACGCCTCCTTTATGACTCTCTTTACACAAGTATACCCCCATCACGTGGCAAGTGAGCCAAATGTGGGGGTCTTTTGAGCATATTCAGTAATTTCCCATAATCAAAGCTTTAGGAGCGGTGTCGGAATGACCGGATCCGTGTCGAGAAGCTGAATCTTACTCAAATCGACGTCACGGCTCGCGAGCGTCTGGGAGACGCTCATCCGGGCGAGTTCCTTCATGTTGTTGTCCTTGCTCAAGTGGGCCATGTGGATCCGTTTCGTCCGGTCATCCAGGACCTCGCTCATCGCGATCGCGGCGTCCTCGTTCGAGACGTGTCCGTAATCTCCGAGGATCCGTCGTTTGACGCTCCACGGGTAATGTCCCATCTGAAGCATGCCGATATCATGGTTCGCTTCGAAGATATAGGCATCAGCGCCCCGAATGACACCTTTCATCCGGTCCGAGACGTATCCGGTATCCGTGATGTGCGCCAACCGTTTTCCTTCGTGCGCGAACTGGAAGAACATCGGATCCGCTGCATCATGACTGACGTTGAACGATTCGACTTCGATGTCACCGAACTGCTTGACCTCTCCGACTTCCCAGAGGAACTTCAGCGCCGGATCAATCTTACCGATCTTCGCTTCCATCGCCGCCCACGTCTTTTCATTCGCATAGAGCGGGATATTGTACTTCCGTGCCATGATGCCGACGCCTTTGATATGGTCGGAGTGCTCATGGGTGACGAACAGACCATCGATGCCATGTGGCGACCGGTCGATCTGGTCGAACAAGGCGAGCATCGCCTTGCCGGTCAATCCCGCGTCGACGAGCAAGCGGGTCTGTTCACTTTCGATATAGAGGGCGTTCCCCGTCGAGCCACTGGCCATGACGCTGTAGTGTAGGCTCATCGTGCATTCCTCATTTCTCTGAGACTGTATCCAATCGTTCGACGGTCTGGACACCGCCGTCAATCGCATTGACGAAGTAGACTTCCTCGTTGTCGAGCTCGATTTGCCACGTCGGCGGCAGGATTTGAACCGATTCCGTGCCTTCCGTGACGAGACAGAAATAACCGAGCTTGTGACTCGTCAACCGCTTCGATGCCGGGAACAAGCCTTGCTCCGACAACTGGACGATCGCTTCACTTGCCGATAACAACGTCACGTCCTGCGCTTGCCGGACGACCTTGTTCAAGTGGCGTTGTTTGTAGCTGACGATTTCCTTCGCATCGTTGAGCTGCAAGACGAGCAGGGACGGTCCGATCATCGCATCGTCCTCACGCGACTGCTGTGGTGTCGAATAGAGCGGCTGTCCCTTATACGTCTGAACGAATGTCATCTCCTGATACTTACTATCATACTTCCAAAATGTATATTCGGCACCATACCGAACGGACGCTTGAACAAACGATGAAGCGGAATCCCGCATCGTCTTCGCATCGAGTCGATACGGTTTCGTCAACCGGACCGACCACTCGACATCGTTCTTGACGGAAGCGACCGCGTCACGAATCGGTGAACTCGCAAGTGGCGCCAGTGTTCGCGCATCGACTTCGGCTGTTAAATAGCCGATGTCTCGCGTAACCGGTTGTAGTTTTTTCTCATCGATTTGACGATCCTTCAAGATCGATTTACCGGTCGCACTCGTCGCGACGATCCGCGGCTCGACCATCCGGTCCATCAATTGAATGGCAAGGTAGACGTTCAGGATCAAAAAGGTCAGCATCAATAAGGTCTTCGCTTTACTCCAGTCCATTCATCCTCACCCCTCATTCCCGACAGCTTGATTGATCGATTGCCAGACACCGTCAATTTTGATGAACCACGTTGGCTCAAAGACGGCATAGCGGCTCGTTGAAATCTTATACGTCATCTCATATCCAATCCGGATTCCACTGATCTCTTTTAAGAGGTCAGCACGACTCAGACGTTCGAGAACCGTTTCAACAGCTGGCACCGTCTCTTCCCGAAGGATGAGCTTCCGCTTCGCTCGGAGCATGCTACGACTGAGCGACCGGACTTGATTTTCCTCATACATGATCTTCAGTGTCGCGAGATCGAACTTCGTCTGTTCGAGCAGCGGACCACTCTCCCCAAATACCGGATACCGGTTCAGATACAATCGGAACGTCGCCGTCTGTTCCTCACTCTTTTTACTCATCTGATCAAAGTAATACCGGAAACCACTGCGTTGGGTATCTTGATCGAGCCAGCCCCCATGAATGTTGACATAGCTGACGAGCGTGCTGTAATCGACGGTCGAGCTTTGGGTATTCGGCGATAACGTGTTGAAGCGATAGACATTATAGTTTCGGTCATACGTCGAAACGCTGACACCGTCCGTCAAGACGTCGAGATCATCCCGACTCTTGATTTGCTGGACGTTCGAGTTCTCGGCAAAAAAGGCACTCCGGATGCGATCGAGTGGTTTTGGCGATTGTCCGACCTCGTCATAGACGAAGACTTGCTCTAGTCGCGTCGTACCACTCGCGACATACGTATAATCGCCACCTTTGAGCTCGACGCGTGTCATCGGTTTTTTCTTATCATGTGCGAACAGTCGCTTCAGAACCGTCTCATCGCCGACGAGCTTGAAGTCCTTCAGGCGACCGGTCGCCGACTCGAGACGGAGAATTGGTCCATCATAATCGAGTAAATAGAGCCGTTTGATTGGTTCCGAGAAGGCGATTTGTTTTTCGCCGAGTAACTCTTCAAGAATCGTCGCACTGATCGGTGTCGGGAAAATCATCTCGACACTCCGGTCACCAACCGGGATGTTATTCGCTTTATCCGTCAAGACGAGGACACCGATGTTAAACGACGCACCGATGCGGTTAAGGAAGGTCCGACCGATGATTTGTGTCTGATAGATCCCTTCCTGATCCGAATAGACGAGTAGTTCCGGGTTAATCAGTTGGTTGCTTTCAATCGTCTTTGAGGCATCGATCTCGTTAAACGAGACCTGTTCCCGCTCGATTGATTCACTGCTTGGATGATAGGTCCAGAGCATCGCTGTCTGAGCGATCGAACCGGCGACAAGTAGGACGAGTAACAGCGAACTCCAGTGTTGTTTCTTCATCCGGCATCCACCTCTTCGATCACCTCATACGGAAGCGTGAAGTAAATCGTCGTGCCGCGTCCCCACTCACTTTCTGCCCAGATGTCGCCACCATGTGCTGAAACGACGTCTTTTGCGATCGACAGACCAAGACCGGTGCCGCCGATTTTACGGGCACGGGCTTTATCGACACGATAGAAGCGTTCGAAGATTTTTTGGAGATTCGCTTTCGGGATTCCGACACCTTCATCCTTGATGCTGATGACGATCCGTTTTGCCCGGAGCATCGTCCGGACGGTGATCGTTCCGCCTTCCGGTGAGTACTTGATTGCATTCGTCAGGATGTTGTCTGCGACCTGAATCAATTTATCCTGATCCCCACGGATATAGACTTTCCGCTTCATGATCTTACGACGGAAACGAATCCGTTCCGGCTTCGTCATGTCATGGCGATCGAGAATCTCATTCAGGAACTGAATGTAATCGAAGCGGACCTTGTTCATTTTGTATTCCTTACTGTCCATCTTCGACAGTTGTAAGAGATCGGTGACGAGGCGGATCATCCGCTCCGTCTCGTTTTGTGTCGTCTCAAGGAAACGCGGGGCGAGTTCCTCGTCCTGATACGCGCCTTCTGCCAAGGCTTCAAGATAGCTGCGCATCGTCGTCAGTGGTGTCCGGAGCTCGTGACTGACGTTCGCGACGAATTCGCGACGATCCTGTTCGACTTGCTCCTGTTCCGTGACGTCATGCAGGACGACGATCATCCCGGTTATTGGACCACTGTGTTTCTTGACGGGCGAGAAGAATGCCCGGACGAGGAACAGTTCATCCTCACTACTGAAATCAAGCAGACGCGGTGGCATCGTACCGTCTTCCGGAATCATGAAATCATCACCGAGTGCCAGTAAGTCCTTCAGGTTCGTGCCGACGACGCTCGCATCATCTGCACCGACGATATCCTTCGCTTGATCGTTCATCAAGATGACGCGCAGCGTCCGGTCCGTCGCGATGACGCCATCGGTCATGTTCTCTAGGACGCTCGTCAACTTCCGCCGTTCAGCTTCCGTCGTCGCGTTTGCTTCGAGCAACTCATCCGTCAATTCGTTGAACGAACGGGCAAGCTGACCGATCTCATCGTCCGAATAGACCTTAACCTTCCGCGAGAAGTTCCCGCGTCGCATCTCGATCGCTTGACGCCGCATATCGGAAATCGGGCGCGTGATCGTCCGCGACAGCAAGACACCAAGAATCGACGTGATGACGAGAGCGATGACCGTTCCGGTCGCAAGAATCCGCGTGACCTGTTGCATCTGCGAATAGATCGACTCCATCGAGGCGCGGACATAAATCATACCGGTCGTGACGCCGTCTCGTTCCGAGGTGACCGGTACGGCAAAGATCCGGATCTTATCCTCTGATTCCGGATCAAGCACGGTGTCCGTCCGGGTCGAGCTCGTTGCCTGTGCTTTTTTAATCAATGAATTCGTCGCTCGTTGTCCGACCGCCGACTGGTTCTCGTTATCCGATGTCGCCTGGATGATCGAGTCCTGGTCGATGATTTGAACTTCGAGGATGTCGTTCCTTGAGGTGGAGCCATTACTAAACTCAGACAGCAGTTGCCCTAGTGATTGGGACAACTGCCGTTTGGAGGCTTCATCATCGCCTGTTTTATCGAATTCCTTCCCGACGTTATAAGCGACAAGACCTGCCCGGTCCTCGACCGACTTCGAGAAGTTCGTAATGTACTGCTTTTCAAGGGAACGAACGAAATAGACGCCAATGACCTGCATCGCCACTAAGATCAATAAGGCATAGATGACGACGAGTTTCCATTGGATGGATTTAAAGAAGTTCGTTCCTTTTAACATCGTTATTCATTCTCCCCGTCTTGGAGATAGTAGCCGACACCACGACGCGTCATGATATAGACCGGCGTACTTGGGTTGTCTTCGACTTTCTCACGGAGACGACGTACTGTCACGTCGACTGTCCGGACGTCACCGAAGTAGTCATAGCCCCAGACCGTCTGTAACAAATGCTCACGTGTCATGACTTGACCGATGTTTTTCGCGAGGTAGTGCAACAATTCGAACTCACGCTGCGTCAGCTCGATTTTTTGATCCTTACGTGTCACCGTATGCGAATTCGTATCGATATACAGTTCTCCGACTTTGAGTGGACCTGGTCCAACGGGTTGTGGTGTAGCTTCCGGACTCGTGTTGCGTAAATGGACTTTCACGCGGGCAAGTAACTCGCGCGAGCTAAATGGCTTCGTCACGTAATCGTTCGCGCCAAGCTCAAGACCAAGTACCGTATCGATTTCGGAATCCTTCGCTGTCAACATGATGATTGGAATCTTCGACGTCTTCCGGACTTCCCGGCAGACTTCCATCCCGTCCATTAACGGGAGCATGATGTCGAGCAACATCAAATCCGGTTTGAACTCCTCGAATTTCTCTAATGCCTCCACGCCGTCATTTGCGATCGCGACCTGGTAGCCTTCTTTTTCTAATTTAAACTTGAGTATATCTGCAATCGGTAACTCGTCATCGACGACTAGAATTTTGCGTTCCGTCACTGGGTGTGCCCCCTTAAAAATTTCTATTCAATCTATTTTACCTGTTTTTTCGGCATATAGAAAGGTGGCGACGGAAACTCCCGGCGCCACTCTCTCTGCTGTTCGTCGTCTCACGAGAGAGGTTCCACGTGAAACACTGTATTTAGTATACCTGTTTTTGCTTCCGTTTGTGAACCATTTCGCACAAAAAACGGTGCTGACTCAAAAGTCAGTCTCGACAAAGATAGGGGTGGCAGAATGATGATCTGCCACCCCTATTCCGTAATAAAAAGAATGACGCTCACACGCCACTCCTACAGGAAAAGCGCATTGATGCGCTGTCAGAGACAAACAAGACCCGCTTTCCTGCTTAAATGAAGCAGGAAAACTGGCTTGTGTCTCGCCTGAGGAAAGGGCGTGAAAAGACGCGTCATTCTTTTTTAAGTCAGTCCTGTTGAGACTTATGCTTCTTCGTAGAGATCACGCAAGACGACTGTCTGTTCACGACCCGGTCCGACCGAGAACGTGACGAGCGAGATACCTGTGAGATCCGCAATCCGCTTAACGTAGTTCTGTGCGTTCAACGGTAGATCTTCAAAGCGACGGACACCTGTGATGTCCTCTTTCCAGCCCGGCAGTTCTTCGTAAACTGGAACACATGCTTCGAGATCACGGAAGCTTGCTGGGTACTCATCGATCTGTTTTCCGTTGAATTCGTATGATGTACAGATCTTCAACGTGTCGAGTCCTGTCAAGACGTCGATCGAGTTGAGCGCAAGATCCGTCAACCCACTTGTACGGCGCGAGTGGCGAACGACAACAGAGTCGAACCAACCAACACGACGCGGACGTCCTGTCGTTGTTCCGTATTCACGACCGACTTCACGGATTTGGTGCCCGATGTCATCGAACAATTCCGTTGGGAACGGACCGTCACCGACACGTGACGTGTACGCTTTACAGACACCGACGACGTGGTCGATCCGAGCTGGACCGACACCGACACCTGATGCGACACCGCCAGCTGATGCGTTCGACGATGTAACGAACGGGTACGTTCCGTGGTCAAGGTCGAGTAAGACACCTTGTGCGCCTTCAAACAACACTTTTTCGCCGTGATCAAGGCTATCGTTGACGACGACGGATGTATCGCAGACGTATTTCGCGAATTCTTGTCCATAGGCATAGTATTCTTCGAAGATATCGTCGAACGCGACTGGTTCAGCGTCATACATCTTCGTGAACATGCGGTTCTTTTGGTCGAGAACGATCTTCAACTTCTCAGCGAACGTTTCTTTGTCGAGTAAGTCTGCCATCCGGATACCGATTCGTGCGGCTTTATCCATGTAGCACGGTCCGATTCCTTTTAGCGTCGTTCCGACTTTTGCGTCGCCCTTCGCTTCTTCTTCTAACTGATCCTGCAACTGATGATACGGCAAGATGACATGCGCCCGATTCGAAATTAACAAGTTATCCGTTGAAACACCACGATCGTGCAGATACTTCAATTCCTTGACGAGTGATTTCGGGTTAACGACGAGACCGTTCCCGATGACACATTTCTTATCCGAGTAAAAAATACCTGATGGGATCAAGTGCAATTTGTACGTCTCGTTATTGAATACGATCGTATGTCCTGCATTGTCTCCACCTTGATAACGTGCTACGACGTCGGCTTGTTTCGAAAGAAAATCGGTGATTTTCCCTTTTCCTTCGTCGCCCCACTGTGTTCCGACTACTACTACTGATGACATCTTATCATCCACCTCCACGTACGATTCAAAACCACGACTAAGTGTAACGCGATAAAAAAAAGAAGTCAACCAAATACCGAACAATTAATTGTTACAATTCTCTTTCGTTCGTTTAATTATCGTTTTTGATGAATAAACTGAGAATCTTTAGGTGAAAATAAAAAAAGCTACGTTTTGTCTCCGATGATCGAAGACAAAGCGTAGCTTGGATTAAGCTGGTGGCGCATACGAGTTACTTGGCTCGAGATCCACGAACTTGTTGAATTCTTTTCGGAAGGCGAGTTTGACCGTTCCGGTTGGACCATTCCGCTGTTTTGCGATGATGATCTCAATCGTATTCGCATCTTCCGTTTCTTTATTGTAGTAATCGTCACGATACAAGAAGGCGACGATATCGGCATCTTGCTCGATCGCTCCCGATTCCCGGATATCCGACATCATCGGTCGTTTATCTTGACGACTCTCAACTCCACGGGAGAGCTGCGATAAGGCGATGACGGGGACTTCGAGTTCACGCGCGAGTGATTTCAAGGAACGGGAGATTTCCGAGACCTCTTGTTGACGGTTGTCGCTGGAGCGACCATTCCCTTGAATCAGCTGCAAGTAGTCGATCATGATCATCCCAAGACCGTGCTCCTGCTTCAAACGACGGCACTTCGCCCGGATATCGTTAACCCGAATCCCTGGTGTATCGTCGATGTAGATGCCGGCTTGAGACAGGTTACTCATCGCAAGCGATAACTTGCCCCAGTCCTCTTCTTCGAGTTGACCAGTCCGCAGACGCTGCGCATCGACGTTTCCTTCGGCACAGAGCATCCGCATGACGAGCTGTTCGGCACCCATCTCAAGACTAAAGATGGCAACGTTCTCGTCAGCGCGTGTCGCGACGTTTTGCGAGATGTTCAAGGCGAACGCCGTCTTCCCGACCGATGGACGTGCTGCGACGATGATTAGATCGTTACGCTGGAAGCCGGCCGTCATCTTATCGAGATCCTGGAAGCCAGTCGGAATCCCCGTCGTCTCGCCGCTTTGCTTATGCAATTTATCAATCGTTGCATAGGCACTCGTCAAGACGTCCGAGATCGGGATGAAGCTCGCGCTCCCTTTTCCTTGTGATACTTCGAGAATCTTCCGTTCTGCCTCGTTCAGCAGGACATCGACCTCGTTTTGCCGCTCGTATCCATCAGTGACGATTTCACCCGCCGTCCGAATGAGACGCCGAAGCGTCGACTTCTGGTCAACGACGTTGACGTAGTAATTGATGTTGGCTGCGGTTGGTACACCTTCCGCTAGTTCCGCTAGATACGGTAGACCACCGATCTCATCTAGGATGCCAAGCGTACTCAGCTCGGCTGTGACCGTGACGAGGTCGATCGCTTCGCCTCGGTCGGACAGCACGAGCATCGCTTCGAAGATCCGTTGGTGAGAGGCACGGTAAAAGTCCTGCGGTAACAGACGTTCTGATGCACTGATCAAACGATCCGCATCAATCATGATCGCCCCTAGGACGGCTTGTTCTGCCTCGATACTTTGGGGAGGCATATTTTGCATGACTTCACTCATCACCGTTCCCCTTTTCTACTCACGCCTCTTTGACCTGAACGTTCAGCGTCGCTGTCACTTCGTTGTGTAGCTTCAATGGTACCTTCGTAAAGCCGAGTGCCTTGATTGGGTGCTCGAGCTCGATTTTACGTTTGTCGATTTTGTAGCCCATGCTCTTGAGTGCTTCCGCGATCTGTTTGCTTGTGACAGAACCGAAGACACGACCGCCTTCACCGGCTTTCGTCGAGACGACGATCGTCTCTTTTTCGATTTTCTCTTTTAACGCTTGTGCGTCAAGCAAGTTCTGTTTCGCTTCTTCTGCTGCTTTACGTTCATGTGCTTCATGTTGCTTCAAGTTGCCAGTCGTCGCAGGACGCGCCAACTTTTTCTTGAAGAGTACGTTATTTGCATAAGCATCGGCCACGTCTTTGACGTCTCCTGCTTTACCTTGTCCTTTTACATCTTGTAAGAAAATAACCTTCATTCTGATTCCTCTCCTTTTGTCTCATCTTCTAGATATTGATCGATCGCTTTACGCAACGCATCCGCGACCGTGACGACCGATTCTGACATCTGTGTCGCCGCGTTCGTCAAGTGACCGCCGCCTCCGAGCGTCTCCATGATCAACTGGACGTTGACTTCTCCGAGTGAACGGGCACTGATCGCTGTCCGTCCGTCTTGAAGTTCCGCAATGACGAAGGCAGCACGAATGCCTTGAAGCGACAACAATTGATCAGCCGCTTGTGCGATCAAGACTTGATCGTGAATGACGCCAGGTTCTGCTGTCGCAATCGCCATCCCTTTCGTATAGACCTCGGACCGCTCGAGGATATGTGACTGCTCAACGTACGTCTCAAGATCCTGACTGAGGAACTCTTGCACGAGCACCGTGTCAGCACCTTGTGAACGCAAGTAAGAGGCAGCATCGAACGTCCGCGAGCCGGTCCGAAGGGCAAAGCCTTTCGTATCGACGATGATTCCGGCAAGTAACGCCGTCGCCTCAAGCATCGATAGCTTCTGATTCGTCGGCTGGTACTCGATCAACTCGGTGACGAGTTCTGACGTCGACGATGCGTAAGGCTCGAGATAAACGAGGACCGCATCTTCGATGAAGTCCTCCCCACGCCGGTGATGATCAATCACGACCATATGCTCGAATCGATCGAGTAACGTCGGCACGACGACGAGCGACGGTTTGTGGGTATCGACGACGACGAGTAACGTCTGATCGTCAATTAACTGATCGGCTTGAAACGCATTGACGAACCGTGTCTCGAGTTGTGGTACTTCAGCGATCTCGTCCATCATCCGGCGAATCCCACGACCGATTTCTTCTGGCGGTAAAACGATATGCGCTTCCTTATCGTTCATTTCCGCAAGCTTCAAAATGCCGATCGCTGATCCGAGTGCATCCATATCCGGATTCTTATGCCCCATGATCAGGACACGGCTCGATTCCTGCATTAAGTCACGAAGCGAGTTGGCAATGACACGTGCTCGGACACGTGTCCGTTTTTCTGTCGGATTCGTCTTGCCGCCATAAAAGCGGACTTTTCCATCGCGTTTGATGACGACTTGGTCGCCTCCCCGTCCTAATGCGAGATCGAGACTCGACTGAGCCATCAGACCAAGCGCCGGAATCGGGTCACTTCCGCAACCAATTCCGATCGATAACGTCAACTGGACACCACGCTGACTCGTCTCTTCGCGCACGGTATCGAGAATCGTGAACTTCGATCGTTCGAGAATCCGAAGATTCTCTTCTGTCGTGACGATGAAGTACCGATCAGATGCGGTTCGTTTGATATACGTTCCGTGTTCGGCTGCCCAGTGATTCAACAGTTGCGTAACTCGGCTGTTCAACTCACTGCGCAACTGATCTTCGATACCTTGTGTCATCTCATCGTAGTTATCGAGATAGATAACGCCGATGACTGTCTGATTATCGACGAGTTGTTGTTCGACTTGTGCTTCTTCTGTCATATCGAACAGATAGAACGTCCGATTCTCATGATTTGAAAAAACGCGATATACGGCATCACCGATTTCAAGCGTCGCTTGGTCCTCGTTCGTCGCGACCATTTCGATGAATAAGGGATCGAGCTCATTGAGCGTCTGTCCCATCGCTACATCATCAAAGATCTCCCGCATCGGATCATTGAACCAGGTGACGAGGGTTTCCTCATCGTATAACAAAATCCCGATTGGCATGTTCGTCAACGCATCTTGTCCCGTCTCCTCGACTTGCATCGAGATTCCGGCGACGTATGCCTCCCATGCCCTGCGTGCACGGCGTTCTTCGAATAGGTGCAATCCGAAGAGGAGGGCAGTCACGACGGCTCCGATAGCAGAGATGATCGGTTCACGTACAGCGACGACGAGAAGCAGACCGACGATTAATAGATACGGAATGAAGCGAACGATGCGTCGTTCTCGTTCCGGTGATACTTGTTGACCTGACTCCATCGTGTCCTCCTTATATGCTCTATAGGGTTCATTTAAATTTTTAGTAACTTGTTTATTATAACCGAAAAGCAGGAGGGGATGAAAGGGAAGCGAAAAAAAGCACCATCCTCACGCATGAGGATGGTGCTACGAAATCAGTCAGCCACGTATGGGATTAAAGCCATTTGACGTGCGCGTTTGATTGCGATTGTAAGTGGACGTTGGTATTTCGCTGAAGTACCAGTCACACGACGTGGAAGAATCTTACCGCGTTCCGAAATGAAACGTTTGAGAAGTTCTACGTCTTTATAATCGATATGAGTGATGTGGTTCGACGTGAAGTAACATACTTTACGACGACGTTTTCCACCTGGACGACGTGCCATGTGATTAACCTCCTTTTTAACTTGGATTTTTCAGGACGATTTCCTTAGAACGGGAGATCGTCGTCTGAAAGGTCGATCGAACTACCGCCGCTGAACGGATCAGCGCCGAAGCCCGAATTCGATGAAGCGGGTGCTGGCGAGGAAGAGTTGTTCTGCTGTTGCTGTGAACCCCATCCTGCAGCATTCCCGTTTCCACCAGTAGATGAAGCGTAGCCTTCGCTACCATCCGAAGAACGGCTCGCGTTACGTGACTCAAGGAAGCGGACGCTATCAGCGACGACTTCCGCACGATAACGGCGTTGCCCTTCTTTATCGTCGTAGCTGCTAATCTGGAGGCGACCCTCTACACCAGCAAGACTACCCTTCTTCAAATACTGAGCAACGTTCTCTGCTTGCTTGCGCCAAACGACGCAATCGATGAAATCAGCTTCTCGCTTCCCATCTTGCCCTGTGAAAGGACGGTCACATGCGAGTGTGAATCGCGTTACCGCAATCCCGCTCTGCGTATAACGCATTTCCGGGTCACGAGTTAACCGACCGACTAAAACGACGCGGTTAATCATCAGAATCACTCTCCTGTTTCAGCTTATTTCTCGTCTTTTGTGATCATTAAGCGAACGATATCGTCACTGATCTTCATGAGACGGTCAAGTTCTTTTGTAGCTGCTGGTTCAGCAGAAACATTAAGAAGAACGTAGAACCCTTCACGCATATCATTGATTTCGTAAGCGAAACGACGTTTACCCATTTCAGTTGTTTTATCAACTGTACCACCGTTATCAGTGAGGACTTTGTTGAAACGCTCCACTGTTGCTTTGCGTGCTTCCTCATCAAGTTCCGGACGGATGATGTAAAGTACTTCGTATTTACGCATATCTGTCACCTCCTCTTGGACTGGCGGCTCGAATGTTCGAGCAAGGAGCAATAATTCATTACTCACATTCGTTAATACTACCAAAGTATTTTGCTTTATGCAATAACGATTCGTTTTCGATTAGACGTTGAAGCGGAATGTGACGACATCGCCGTCTTGGAAGACATATTCCTTACCTTCTGAGCGGTAACGTCCTTGTTCCTTGACTGTCGCCATGTTGCCTGCCGCTGCTAAATCTTCGTACGAAACGACTTCTGCACGGATGAATCCACGTTCGAAGTCCGAGTGGATGACACCCGCACATTGCGGAGCTTTCATCCCTTTTTTGAACGTCCAAGCGCGTACTTCTTTTTCACCTGCTGTGAAGTATGTCGCAAGACCAAGCGTGCTGTATGCTGCATGGATCAATTGATCAAGACCTGATTCTTCGATTCCGAGATCGACGAGGAACTCTTGACGTTCTTCTGGCTCAAGCTCTGCAATCTCTTCTTCAATCCGAGCACAGATGACGATGACTTCAGAACCTTCTTTTTCTGCGAATTCGCGTACGAGACGGACGTTTTCGTTATTGTCCGCGTCTGCGACTTCATCTTCGCCAACGTTTGCAACGTAAAGCATCGGTTTCATCGTCAACAATTGGAAGTGTTTGACGAGAGCTGCTTGATCTTCGTTCAATTCAGCGAGACGTGCTGGTTTCTCGTCTTCGAGTAATGCTTGCACGATTTCAAGTGCTTCGAGTTCAGCCGCTGCGTTTTTATCGCGTGACTTGACTTGTTTTTGGACACGCTGAATCCGTTTTTCGACTTGCTCGAGGTCTGCGAGGATCAATTCGAGGTTGATCGTCTCGATGTCATCGATCGGTGAGACTTTTCCGGCCACGTGTGTGATGTTTTCATCGACGAAACAACGCACGACCTGACAGATCGCATCTACCTCACGAATGTTCGCGAGGAATTTATTTCCGAGACCTTCCCCTTTAGACGCGCCTTTTACGATACCTGCAATATCCGTGAATTCGAATGCTGTCGGGATCGTCTTTTTCGGGTTGACGAGTTCCGTCAATTTCCGAAGACGTGCATCTGGTACTTCAACGACACCGACGTTCGGGTCGATCGTTGCGAACGGGTAGTTCGCTGCCTCTACACCTGCTTGTGTGATGGCGTTAAAAAGTGTTGATTTTCCTACGTTTGGTAAGCCAACGATTCCTGCTGTTAATCCCACTTGGAATTCCTCCTTTTCGGTATTTCCTAGGAAATCCGTGCTAGCGGCCGCAGTGGGTAGAATGATTACACCACGTCAGCACATCTTTCACAATTATAGATAGTTCAATTTTTTTAAGCAAGGAGCTCGACCGTCTTTTTTACTCACGTCCTAACCGAACGCAACCGCTCCACTTAAGCAAGACAACAAAAAAGCGAATCTAATCACGAGGATCAGATCCGCTTTTCATTACTCTGGTAAGACTTTTTTCAATCGTTTATCAAAATCACGACGTGGCATCAAAATGCTTGCCCCGCAACCTTGACATTTGATTCGGATATCCATGCCGACCCGAATGATTTGCCATCGGTTCGTACCACATGGATGCTGCTTCTTCATCTCAACATAATCATGGAGTTGATACGTTTTTGGAATCATCCGTTTGTCCACCATTCTTTTGTTCTGGATTCATCATGACCATCCGTGGATACGGGATCTTGATGTTTTCTTCTTCTAGTCCTTGCTTCAATTCCTTCCGGATTAGACGACCGGCTTGGAAATGTTGCATCGGTGGTACTTCTGCCATCAAACGATAGACGACTTCAGAAGGACCAAGCGTCTGGACGCCAAGCATCTGAATCGGTTCGACGAACATATCGACATACTTCTTCGTTGTCCGGTCCGCGATCTCATGCAAGACTTGTTCGACCCGTTCGAGATCTTCGTCATAGGAGACTTGAACATCAACGAGCGCAAAACTGTTGTCGACCGAATAGTTCGTGACTTGCAAAATCTGACCGTTCGGGATGATGTGGATCTCCCCGTTGAGTCCTTTTAGTTTCGTCGTCCGGATTCCAAGTTCCGTTACGACTCCTTCGATCACACCGACGCGTACATAATCTCCGACTTTGAACTGGCGTTCGAAGATGATGAACGCTCCGGTAATGATATCTTGCACCAAGTTCTTCGCACCGAACGAAATCGCAAGACCGGCAATCCCCGCACTGGCGACAAGACCGGTGATGTTGATTCCGAACTGACTGAGTACCGTCAACAACATGACGATTCCGAGCACGTAACGAATCGCATTTTGGAGCAACTTCAGTAATGTCTCGTTCTGACGTTGCGCCAAGTAGTCCTGTTCATTGATTTTCCTAATCGTAAAGAGACGCGAGACTGCCCCAGTCAAAACGCGCGTTAACACATAGAACGCCGCGATGATGATGAGCGCAATCAGTAGTTTCATCCCAAAACGAATCCACATATCCGCATCCATTACTTGATTGATTAGTTTATCGACTTGGGCGACGGATTCTTGTACATCTTGATTGGTAGCCATTCTCTCATCCTTTCTTGTTCTCTCTATTACGACAGTATACGTGATTTTAATTGAGTTTCAACCAAAGAGCCGATTTTGACGTTAGATTTTTGGAAAAACCGGGAAAGGAAAATCATCTAAGAACCCTTCACTCTTGCCAATCCACCACGACACCGACACCAAGAGAAGAAAGGATGATTTCGATGAATTTCCGCTTTCATTCGCACGAGCCCAAGCCCTATTCTTTCTTTTTAGAATATACGGAACCGTTCGCGAAAGAACGCTTAGCCGAACAATTATTCGAACAAATCTCCGCAGTCCAGGAAAAACGACCAATCGTACTCGTCTGCATTGGTTCTGATCGTTCGACGGGCGACTCACTCGGTCCACTTGTCGGAACATTCCTTGAAAAACAAGCACCTGCTCATCTCCACGTTTACGGTACACTCGCTAAACCCGTCCATGCACTGAATCTCGCTGAAACGATTCACTCGATCCAAACGACCCATTACCGTCCGCTCGTCATCGCAATTGATGCGTGTCTTGGTCGACTTTCAAGCGTTGGGCACGTCTTCTTCTCGGAAGGTCCACTCGCACCCGGTGCCGGCGTTCAAAAAGAATTGCCTGCGGTCGGTGACTTCAACATTAAGGCTGTCGTTAACGTCAGTGGATTCATGGAGATGATGATTCTCCAAAATACACGGTTACATCTCGTTTATGAACTAGCAGAACTTGTCGCGAACAGTTTCCACATGCTCGATGCGAAACTATCCGCTGAGTCGACACGGACGACGATTTCCTTCACACCCCGTTCGATGTAATGAAAAAGAAGCGAACCGTCACCGGAACGCTTCTTTTTCATTGATCCGATTCAGGTAATAACAAGTCGAGCAACCGATTGAGGTCGTCTTCATCTGCAAAATCAATCTCGAGTTTCCCTGCTTGTTTGCCTTGTTTGATCCGTACCGTCGCCCCGTATTTTTCGCGAAGCGACTCTTCGACGAATTGGACAGCAGTCGCTTGTTGCGGACGAGTGGATTCTTTCCGTTCTCGAAGCGCCTGCTCTAATCGACGGACGTTCCAATTTTCCGCCATGACGCGTTCTGCCATCTGCTCGATTTTCTTTGGATGCTTTAGCGACAACAGGGCACGGGCATGTCCCATCGATAACCGCTCATCCATGACGGCTTGTTGAACGAGTAGCGGCAATTGTAGTAACCGAAGACTGTTCGTGATGTGCGAACGACTTTTGCCGACACGCTGCGCAAGCTCTGCTTGCGTGATGCCGAATTCCTCGATCATCTCCGCATACGCCATCGCCTCTTCAATCGCGGATAAATCCGCCCGTTGGATGTTTTCGATCAAAGCGAGCTCCATCACGCGTGTCTCGTCTGCTTCGATCACGAGGACCGGTACACGTTCGAATCCTGCGCGACTCGCTGCTTGATACCGTCGTTCGCCGGCGATGATTTCATAATAGCCATCACGTGGTCGGACGACGATCGGTTGGATCATCCCGTGCCGAACGAGCGATTGGGCTAACTCTTCTAATGCTTTTTCATTGAATCGTTTCCGGGGTTGAGTCGGATTCGGGCGAATCGCCCGAACAGGTAATTCGTTCACTTGCCTTCTCTCCTAAACGTAGCGGAAGGCACGACCGCTTATTCCGGACGTGCCTTCACGATGCGAATCCGCACCTCTACATAGTCTTCACAATCGACTTCTTCTTTTTCAATCGTCAATCCGGTTTGCTCGATCATATCGACGGAATCGCGAAGGGTATTTAACGCAATCCGTGTATCGCGAGCAAAGCTCTTATGACGTTTTTTCTTCGGTGGCTGTGGTGTCATCAATCGTTCCACCCGGCGCTCCGTCTCCTTGACGTTCCATTCCCGTTCCAGAATTTCAGCGAGTACCGTTACTTGTAGCGCTTCATCCTTGAGCGGTAATAACGCACGGGCATGACGCTCCGTGATCGTCCGTTGCTTCAACGCTTCCCGGACATCCGTTGGCAATCGAAGCAAACGCAATTTGTTAGCAATCGTCGATTGACTACGTCCGAGCTTACGAGCTAACAC
This sequence comes from Exiguobacterium sp. LL15, assembly GCF_024436095.1. Taxonomy (NCBI): domain Bacteria; kingdom Bacillati; phylum Bacillota; class Bacilli; order Caryophanales; genus Exiguobacterium; species Exiguobacterium sp. LL15. The sequence goes on from NZ_JANFNX010000003.1 coordinate 239,996, forward strand.
TTCTTGCGTGATGTCTTGTAACGCAAGCAAGCGCTCATAGGCTTCTGCTTCTTCGATTGGTGTCAAATCTTCGCGTTGCAGATTTTCAATCAATGCCAGTGAAGCAGTCGTCTCGTCCGTCATCTCTTTGACGATGGCAGGAATCGTTTCCCAGCCAAGCGAGCGCACTGCCCGGTATCGTCGTTCTCCCGCAATGATTTCGTATCCTGTTCCTTGTTTTCGAACGACGATCGGCTGGAGTAATCCATGCTCTTCGATCGTAACGGCTAGCTCTTCAATTCGGTCCCCATCAAACACTGTCCGTGGTTGGAACTGGTTCGCGACAAGTTCTGTCAATGGTAATTCCTGAACCGTCTCTTGTGGGTCAAGCTCGATCGTAGCAGGTTGCCCTCCCTTACCGAGCAGCTTGGCAATTGCATTTCTCACGTTGGCGCACCTCACCTTTATCAGTCATCGTTTCACGTGAAACGGTGTTTAGCTTAATGGATCTTTTGCAGGCGTACCCGCTTTACGCGGATATTTCCCGGGTGTTGTTCGTTTTTTATCTACAATAACGATATTACGCTCACTTTCCTCGCCTGGCAATTGGAACTGGAAACTTTCCCGTAAATTCCCACCGAGTACTTTTAAGGCAATCGCACCATCCTCGAGCTCTTCACTGACTTTCGCTGCCTTCAAGGCAACGAATTGACCCCCGACTTTCGCAAGCGGTAGGCAATATTCCGCGAGAACGGACATCCGGGCGACCGCACGTGCTGTCACGACATCAAACCGTTCGCGGAATTGTTTATTTTTACCGAACTCTTCGGCGCGTCCATGATGGAACGCGACACCTTCGAGTCCGAGTTCCGTCGCCAAATGATTGAGGAAGCCGATTCGTTTGTTCAGTGAATCGACGATCGTCACTTGGAGATGTGGGAACATGATCTTGATCGGCAGACTTGGGAAACCAGCGCCCGCTCCGACATCACAAACCGTCGTGACCGTCGTGAAATCGAAATAGAATGCTGCTGTGATCGAATCATAGAAGTGCTTGAGATAGACATCTTCTTCGTCCGTGATCGCCGTCAGGTTCATCTTTTCATTCCACTCGACGAGCAGTTCATAATACCGTTTGAATTGATGCAACTGATGTTCTGAGACCTCAAGTCCCTGTGCTGCCAATGCTGTTACGAATTGCTGTTGGTTCATCTCGTTCACTCCGCAGTCAATGCGTATTGGCCTTGCTCGATGTAGACAAGCAGAATCGAGATATCAGACGGGTTTACCCCTGAGATCCGGGATGCTTGTCCGATCGAGAGCGGACGCACTTGGTTTAGTTTTTGTTTCGCTTCAATCGCTAATCCACTGATCGCATCGTAATCGAGACGATCCGGAATCCGTTTTTGCTCCATCCGCATCATTTTTTCGACTTGATCAAGTTGTTTATCGATGTACCCGGCATATTTGACTTGGATTTCGACTTGTTCTGCTGCTTCTGCAGACAGTGGTGTTTCCGGTGGTGTCATCTGTGCGATCATCGCATACGTGATTTCCGGGCGTTTCAGCAACGTGATCGCATGCAGCGCTTCCTTGAGTGGTGATGCACCAATTGCTTCTAGCTGTGCATTCACGTCCGCTGTCGCTTTGATGACGACCTTCTCAAGACGTTTCATCTCAAGACGGATTTGTTCTTGTTTATCGAGCAACTTCGCTTGGCGCTCTTCCGAGATCAATCCGAGTTCATGTCCGATTTCCGATAGGCGAAGGTCCGCATTATCATGACGGAGCAACAACCGGTACTCGGCGCGTGACGTCAAGAGACGGTATGGTTCGTTCGTACCTTTCGTAACGAGATCATCGATCATGACACCGATATAGCCTTGTGAACGTGACAAGATAAGTGGTTCTTTGCCTTGGACTTGTAGTCCGGCATTGATCCCTGCCATGATTCCTTGCCCCGCTGCTTCCTCATACCCACTTGTTCCGTTGATTTGACCCGCTGTGAATAAACCAGGAACCCGTTTTGTCTCGAGCGTTGGCCAGAGTTGTGTCGGAACAACGGCATCGTACTCAATCGCATAACCAGGACGCATCATTTCTGAATTCTCAAGCCCTGGAATCGAGCGGAGAATATCGTGTTGGACGTCTTCCGGCAAGCTTGTTGATAATCCTTGCACGTAGACTTCTTCCGTATCGCGACCTTCTGGCTCAAGGAAGATTTGGTGACGCGGTTTATCGTTGAACCGGACGACCTTATCTTCGATCGATGGGCAATAACGTGGACCTGTTCCTTTGATCATTCCAGAGAACATCGGGGAGCGGTGCAGGTTCGCATCGATCAATTGATGCGTATACTCCGTCGTATACGTCAACCAGCATGGAATCTGTTCTGTGATCATCTGAGTCGTTTCATGACTAAACGGAAGTGCTACTTCGTCACCTGGTTGGATCTCCGTCTTCGAGTAGTCAATCGTTTTCCCGTCGATTCGTGGTGGTGTACCTGTTTTGAAACGCGCGAGCTCAAATCCGAGTTCTTCAAGATGTTTCGATAGATTGATCGACGGCATCTGATTGTTCGGACCACTCTCGTACGACAATTCACCGATGATGATTTTTCCGCGCATGAACGTTCCTGTCGTGATGATGACCGCTTTTGCCCGGTATTCCGCCCCTGTATTCGTGACGACACCAACGCAACGTCCTTCGTCGTTAATCAATAACCGTTCGACGAGCGCTTGACGTAAGAGCAGATTCGGCTCATCCTCGAGCGCTTTTTTCATTCGGTTTTGGTATTCGAATTTATCCGCCTGTGCCCGTAGTGCTCGCACGGCAGGACCTTTTGATGTGTTTAACATTTTCATTTGAATATACGTTGCATCGATCGCGCGTGCCATTTCGCCACCGAGCGCATCGATTTCCCGGACGACGATTCCTTTTGCTGGACCACCGATCGACGGGTTGCAATACATGAATCCGACCATATCGGGATTCATTGTCAACATGACCGTTTTCGAGCCCATTCGTGCCGCAGCAAGAGAGGCTTCGATGCCGGCATGTCCGGCTCCGACGACGATGACGTCGAATTCACCTGCTTGATAAGCCATAGTACTGGTTCCTCCTTCTTATTCCACACGCAGTCGTCTCAAATTATTTCCCGAGACAGAACTGCGAAAACAACTGATCCAATAAACTATCCTGTGCTGTATCACCATTGATTTCGCCAAGCGTATCCCACGCTCGTCGTAAATCGATCTGTACCATGTCGATCGGCATCGCTGCTTCTGCTGCACCGAGAGCATCTTCAATCATTTGACTCGCTCGTTTGATGAGCTGGATGTGACGCGCATTTGAGACGTACGTCATATCCTGACTTTCGACACCCTGTTCAAAGAACAGACTCGCAATCGCTGCTTCGAGATCGTTGACGCCTGCTTCTTCGAGCAAGGATGTCGTGACGATTGGTCGACCATCAGCAAGCTCCGTGACACGCGCTAAGTCAATCTGTTGCGCCAAGTCACTCTTGTTGACGATGATGATCGCGTTCATCCCTTTGATTGCTTCAAACAGCAAGACGTCCTCATCCGTCAGAACATCATTCCCGTTTAGGACGAGTAAGATTAAATCGGCCGTCTTCAAAGCCTGACGCGACTTTTCAACACCCATCCGTTCGACGATATCTTCCGTCTCGCGAATCCCTGCCGTATCAATCAACTTCAGCGGTACACCGCGAACATTGACGTACTCCTCGATCGTATCGCGTGTCGTTCCCGCGATATCCGTGACGATGGCCTTTGCTTCTTGCACCAATGTGTTGAGCAAAGACGACTTTCCGACGTTCGGACGACCGATGATCGCTGTGGATAACCCTTCGCGCAAGATTTTTCCTTGGCGTGCCGTTGTTAATAACTCTGCCAAAATCGCGCGGACAGCACCAGCATCACGTTCGACGATCTGTTGCGTCATCTCTTCTGCATCGTATTCTGGGTAATCGATGTTGACTTCGATCGCAGCAATCGTCTGTAACAATTGTTGACGTAAGTCTTGGACGAGTTTCGAGAGACGTCCTTCAATCTGACTGACGGCGACATGCATCGCTCGGTCCGTCTTCGCCCGGATCAGATCCATGACGGCTTCCGCTTGTGATAAATCGATGCGTCCGTTCAAGAACGCACGTTTCGTAAATTCACCAGGTTCCGCCAGCCGGACTTCCGGTTGGGCGAGGATGAGTTCGAGGACACGATTGACCGCGACGACTCCTCCATGACAATTCAATTCGATGACATCTTCACGTGTAAACGTCTTTGGTGCGCGCATGACACTCACCATTACTTCATCGACGACACGGTCCGCCTCATGGTCGACCAATTTCCCGTAATGAATCGTATGGGTTGGTACTTCCGTCAAGCGGTTGCTCCCTTTATAAACACGGTCGGCTACAGCGACTGCATCAGGACCTGATAAGCGCACGATCGCAATCGCCCCTTCTCCCATCGGCGTCGAAATCGCGGCAATCGTATCAAATTCCATCATCCGTTCTTCCACCTCGTTTTTCTTCTGTCTTTTTATGAGTATTTAATCCTTAATCGTTGCAATGGGTATAACGAAACAACTATACACGAAATGACGCAAAAGAAAAAGAGCGACACTCTGTCAAAACAAAGCGTCGCTCTTCACGTATTAGCGTTTCTTTTTCGATTTTTTAGGAGCCGGAGCTGCTTGTGCCGCTTCTTTTTCACGTTTAGCAGCCATTGTTGCTTCCGTCTGCAACTTAATCTTTTCACGCATCGGCTTCATGATGACGATCGTGACGATGATCGAGAAGATGTAACCGACGACCCAGTAAAGCGAAAGGGCAGATGGGAGTGTAACACCCATGATGAAGATCATGATTGGGAAGACGTAGAGCATGATTTTCATTTGTGGATTGTCTTCTTGACCTGCCATCGAGATCTTTTGTTGCAGATACGTCAGTACCGCAGACATGATCGGCAAGATGAAGAATGGATCCGGTTTACCAAGGTCGAACCAGAGGAATGTGTGTTGGAAAATAGCCGGTGTATAAATGATGGCGTTATAGAACGCGATCAAGATCGGCATTTGGATCAAGATCGGTAAACAGCCTGCGAGTGGATTGACGTTGTGCTCTTGGTAGAGCTTCATCATTTCCTGTTGCAATTTCTGTTGCGTCTCTTGGTCTTTTGAGCTGTATTTCTCACGAAGCTTCATCATTTCAGGCTGGATGACTTGCATTCCACCCATACTCTTCGTTTGTTTAATCATCAATGGAAGGATGACAAGACGAACGAGAAGTGTCGTAATGATGATTCCAATACCGTAATCACCGCTAAAGAACTGTGAAATCTCACGAATCAACCACGCCATCGGCCAAACGAAGTAATGTTTCCAAAAACCTTCTGTGTCTGCTGTGATCGGTTCACCAGTACCATACGAACTAGGTGTACAGCCGGATAATACGATCGCGAGCACGGACATGAGTCCGAGAGTTAACCAAATCTTAGTTCTCTTGTTCATAATTCCTCCTAGAAATTGTTTACGCTTTGTCGAACGCCATCTTCTTCTATAGTAAGGCAAGGAAAGGGAGCGCCGTACAAATCAACAGGATGCATTGCTACGATTCATTTTTTTGATCGCATCCAGACACCGGAACGTTTGAGCACGTGACGGAGACTGTCAGCCACTTCTTGCGCGGTCATCTTCGCGGCCGGATTGCGCGCGATGATCACCAAATCATAATTCGGGGCAATCGAGGCTTCATGCTGCTGGCATGCTTCCCGAAGATACCGTTTTACCTGATTCCGGACGACGGCATTCCCGATTTTCTTACTGACGGATAAACCAACCCGAAAGTGAGTCTGTTGCTCCTTTTTCAAGGCATACACGACAAATTGCCGATTTGCGACAGAGGCTCCTTTAGTAAACACCGCTTGGAACTCCTTGTCTTTCTTGACGCGGTATTCCTTCTTCACCTTATTCACACTCCATCCTGACACTACGAAAATTCGTCGTCTCTCATCATATCATAGAATAAACATGCGACGCGATAGGGCGCATGTGACAAAAGCAGGAACACACGAAAAAACATAAAAAAAAATCACCTCGGATCATGCCCGAAGTGATGGATGCATCAATGCATTAGACAGTCAAGGCTTTGCGGCCCTTAAGACGGCGAGCAGCCAAGATACGGCGGCCACTCTTCGTAGCCATACGCGCACGGAATCCGTGAACTTTTTTACGCTTACGGTTGTTTGGGTTGAAAGTTGGTTTCATTCGTCTGCACCTCCTTTAAAAGATCTTTATAACCAATTGTTATTTTCTACTTTAAGGCAGTCTTGTACATTATATAAACTGATTGTGGCATTGTCAATGAAAGTTCAGAAGATTTCTTGTCCTGCTTAAGGGAGTTCTAGTTTGAAAACAGGCAATAGGATTCGACTGTGCAAACTCTATTACGCGATAGAATACATATGGGTCATAGAGGGGATGTGTGTAGACTTATCCACCTATCCACAGACTTATCCACATTATCCACACTTTCCGTGGATAACTCTTCACTTTGTCTACGATAGTATTTTTTAAAATCGACGTCAATCCTCGATTTTGGATTTCCTTTTTCCACTTCTTTTGTATTTTGTGAATAACTCTTTTTCAACGCTTCCTCTTTCGAAAAGTTATCCACCTCTTATCCACAATTTATCCACACTATCCACAGCTTGTGGGTAACTACCTGTGGACGGTTTAATTTACTTGTGGATAAATCATTCCAACCATTGCCAGGGCTCATTTCTTTTGATACACTAATTGTGCATAACATGATCCTGATTGTTCAGGACAAAACAAGTTATACACACCCTGTGGATAACTTTATACACAGATTCAACTGCCTGTGGATAACGTTATCCACAGTTTTTACGTTATGGGGATAAGTCGAGTTTCTTCATTAACTTTGTCTGTGTATAAGCCTGTGTACAAAAATTTTCTATCTTGATAAAAAAAGGGGGGTATTTATGAAAAACGCTGCCGAACTTTGGCATAATGTCTTATCTGTGATCGAGGAAGAGGAACGAACACCGAAAGCTAGTTATGATATGTGGTTGAAATCCACAGAAGGCGTCACGCTAAATGGAACGACACTACTCGTTTCAGCACCAGCTGCATTTACGGTGACATGGCTCGAGCGCCAGTACTTATCTTTACTCGAAGACACAGTTGAGGAAGTAACAGGAAGCCGACTCGATATTCAGTTCATTGAAGAGGGACAAGCGAAGAAAATGCTCGATCGACAAGAAGAGGAACGTGTTGAGGCAACACCGACTCCGAAATCGCGTCCATCGAACATGCGGAGACCAACAGAGGAACTGACGATGAGTGAACTCGGACAATTAAATGAGAAGTATACGTTCGATACATTCGTCATCGGATCGGGGAACCGTTTTGCGCATGCCGCTTCACTCGCTGTTGCGGAAGCGCCTGCTAAAGCATACAATCCGCTTTTCATCTATGGTGGCGTTGGTCTTGGCAAAACCCATCTGATGCATGCCATCGGACAGTACGTTCAAGATCAAAATCTCGGGACACGGATTGCCTATGTCTCTTCTGAACGCTTTACGAATGACTTCATTAACTCCATCCGCGATAATAAAACGGTTGAGTTTCGAAATAAATACCGTAACATCGATGTCCTCTTAATTGATGACATCCAGTTCCTTGCGGGCAAAGAACAGACGCAAGAAGAGTTTTTCCACACATTCAATGCCTTGCACAACGACCAAAAACAAATCATCATCTCAAGTGACCGACCACCAAAAGAGATTCCAACGCTTGAAGATCGGCTTCGTTCTCGTTTCGAATGGGGATTAATCACCGACATCACGCCACCGGATCTCGAGACACGGATTGCGATTTTACGGAAAAAGGCGAATGCGGAGCAACTTGACGTCTCAAACGAAGTCATGCTTTACATCGCAAGTCAAATTGATACGAATATTCGTGAGCTCGAAGGAGCGTTAACCCGCGTTATCGCTTATGCGAATCTCGTCGGACGACCAATCGATCCAAATGTTGCTGCGGAAGCCTTGCATAACATCATGCCGGTCGCTGAACCGCGTAAAGTTACGATTCGTGACATCCAGGAGTCGGTCAGTAAGCACTTCAATTTGCCATTTGATGATCTGAAGGCGAAAAAACGGACGAAATCGATTGCCTTCCCACGTCAAATCGCGATGTATCTCTCACGCGAGATGACGGAGAGCTCTTTACCGAAAATCGGAGAAGAATTCGGGGGACGCGACCATACGACCGTCATCCATGCCCATGAAAAGATCAGTATGTTGATCAAATCGGATGGGGAAACGGGAAAAGTCATCGAACAAATCAAACATGAATTGAAGCATTCATAAAACTGTGGATAAACATGTGGATAAAGTAGGGTGGTTATCCACAACTTATCCACACCGTTTTTGGCTTTATACCAAGTTATCCACCGACTTATCCACACTATCCACAGCCCCTAAGACTATTATTAAAAAAATATATTATTATGTTATGATGGGCGCATGCCCATTATTCTCGAGAGGAGTCTAACGACGATATGCATATCACCATTCAACGCGAAGCTTTAATTCAAGCAGTACAAGATGTAGCCAAAGCGGTCTCATCCCGCACGACGATTCCGATTCTGACAGGAATCAAACTCGAAGCTCATGGAGATGGTATGACGCTGACAGGAAGCGATACAGAAATCTCGATTGAACGGACGATCTATGCAGAAGAGAATGGAACATCTTATGTCACGGTTCACCGTGCTGGTAGTGTCGTCTTGAATGCCCGCTTCTTCGGCGATATCGTCAAAAAGATGCCAAAAGACGAAGTCACACTCGAAGTCTCACCGAACTTCATGACACGGATTCAATCAGGAACAGCGGAATTCCATTTGAACGGTCTTGATCCAGATGAGTTCCCACGCCTTCCGCAAGTCGATGGGGGACAACGTTTCCGTTTACCGGCTGATCTCTTACGTTCGATGATTCGTCAAACAAGCTTTGCTGTCGCTGTTCAAGAAACACGTCCTGTTCTGACAGGTGTGAACTTCTCAGCTGACAAAGGCATCTTGACGTGTGTCTCAACGGATAGTCACCGTTTAGCCCTTCGTCGTGCTCAGTTTGAGACAGATACAGATATCTCGTTCCAGAACGTCATCGTTCCAGGGAAGAGCTTAAATGAATTATCGAAGTTGCTTGGGGACGGTCATGTGGATATCACGATCACGAACCAACAAATCTTGTTCAAGATGAAGCACGTCCTCTTCTTCTCGCGTCTACTCGACGGAAACTATCCGGATACATCACGTTTGATTCCAGAAGAGTACCGGACAGCTGTCCGCATGAATGCGAAAGAATTGCTTCAAGCGATCGATCGCGCGTCGCTGCTTGCACGTGAGGACCGTAACAATGTCATCAAGTTCGCAGCTGAAGGAACGACAGCGGTCGAGATCTCTTCGCATTCACCAGAAGTCGGGAAAGTCTCGGAGCAAGTCAGCATCCTGTCGCTTGAAGGGGAAGAGCTGAAAATCTCGTTCAACTCGAAGTACATGATGGATGCTTTGAAGGCGCTTGACGCGACAGATATCGAAATCCAGTTCACGGGTTCGATTCGTCCATTCATCTTGCACCCAGTCGATCAAGATAACGTCCTGCAACTGATTCTTCCAGTACGGACAGCGTAAGCATCAACAGAAAACACGTGACAAGACGGGTTCGATCGTTTCGACATCGGACCCGTCTTTTCGTATACCGTATATACGTTCGGGGATTTTGCTAAATCGCTCAATGTTTAGTACAATAAAGAGTACGTCATTTATAATATGTAGGTAGGAGGAGTCAATCCATGCAAGAAATCAGAATTACAACGGAATACGTCACATTAGGGCAGTTCCTGAAGCTATCGGATATCATCTCAAGCGGAGGACAAGCTAAACCGTTTTTAGCAGAGGTACCGATTCTAGTCAACGGCGAGGTCGATCAGCGACGTGGTCGTAAATTACGGGATGGAGACATCATTGATGTAGAAGACTACGGTCAGTTCATCATCAAGAACGAGGGCAACTAACGTGCGGCTGGATTCAGTCCGACTCAGTCATTATCGCAACTATGACGCACTCGAACTGTCATTCTCCGAAAAAACGAATGTCCTGATTGGTGAAAATGCACAAGGGAAGACGAACTTATTGGAAGCGATCTATGTTCTTGCTCTCGCGAAGTCGCACCGGACGACGCATGACAAGGAACTGATCGGTTGGGACCAAGAAACAGCGCGCGTCGAAGGACGCGTCGTCAAGCGGACCGGCTCCCATGTTCAAGAGATCGTTATCTCGGGTCGCGGGAAAAAAGCAAAGCTGAATCATCTAGAGCAACGACGCTTGAGTGATTATGTCGGAGCACTGAACATCGTTTTATTCGCCCCGGAAGATTTGCATATCGTCAAAGGCAGTCCACAAGTCCGCCGGCGATTTCTCGATATGGAGATCGGTCAAGTCAGTCCGGTCTATCTGCATGAATTGAGCCAGTACCTGAAAGTGTTGAAGCAGCGGAACGCATTGCTGAAACAACTGTCCATGAAGGGAGGAGACGAGACCTTCCTTGATATCTTGACGGAGCAAATGATTACGCTAGCCGTTAAAATCGTTCAGCGCCGGCATCATTTCATGGCCCAGCTCGAAAAATGGGCACGACCGATTCATGACGGAATCAGTCGTGGACAGGAAGAACTCGCGCTCATCTATCGTTCGGACACATTCGGCGACGAATTACTCGATGTCGAAGGAATGACTGCGTCCTACACGCGGAAGTTTGGTAAAATAAAAGAAAATGAAATCCGAAGAGGAGTTACGTTGTTTGGACCACATCGCGATGACTTCGAGATGGAAGTCAATGGACGAAATGTCCAAACGTATGGTTCACAAGGACAACAACGGACAGCAGCCCTCTCGTTAAAGCTTGCGGAGATCGAATTGATTCATGAGGAAGTAGGGGAATATCCGCTTCTTCTGCTCGACGATGTCTTATCCGAACTTGATGATCATCGTCAGACACATTTGCTCGATACGATGCAACAAAAGGTCCAGACGATCCTGACGACGACAAGCGTCGACGGGATTGCGCATGAAACGATCAACCAAGCGAAGTTGTTCCACGTGAAACAAGGGACGGTCGATTTGGAAGAGACATCATATAAAGAAACAGTAGGTGAGAAAACCGATGAGTAATCATGAAGATATGGAATTGGAACAAGGGTACGGTGCCGATCAGATTCAAGTACTTGAAGGATTAGAAGCAGTACGTAAACGTCCAGGGATGTATATCGGCTCGACGGCATCAAAGGGTCTCCATCACCTCGTATGGGAGATCGTCGATAACTCGATCGATGAGGCGCTCGCAGGGTACTGTGACACGATCAAGGTGACGATCGAACCAGGGAACTCGATCTTAGTCGAGGATAATGGACGCGGTATTCCAGTCGACATTCAAGAGAAGATGGGTCGTCCTGCCGTTGAGGTCATCCTGACAGTCCTCCACGCCGGTGGTAAGTTCGGCGGCGGCGGATATAAAGTATCGGGTGGACTACACGGTGTTGGGGCTTCGGTCGTTAACGCCCTGTCGACGAAACTTGAAGTATTCGTCAAACGGAACGAGAAGCTGTATTACCAAGCGTATCATCGCGGTGTACCAGCGCAAGATCTCGAAGTCATCGGAACATCAGAAGAGACAGGAACGACGATTCGTTTCTTCCCAGACGGTGAGATTTTCCAAGAGACGCTCGAGTATGACTATGATTTGCTAGCGACACGCCTGCGGGAACTTGCTTTCTTGAACAAAGGCTTGAAGATCATCATCACGGACGATCGTGCGGATGAGCCGATGACGCGTAGCTTCCACTACGAAGGTGGGATCAAGTCCTACGTCGAACACTTGAACCGTTCAAAAGAAGTCGTTCATGCGGAACCCGTTTATGTACACGGTACAAAAGACGGCATCGAAGTCGAAGTCGCACTTCAGTATAACGACGGATTTGCGTCAAACATCTACTCGTTCACGAACAATATCCCGACGCATGAGGGTGGTACGCATGAGACGGGCTTCAAGACGGCTTTGACACGGGTCATCAATGACTACGCAAAGAAGTTCGGTTTGATGAAGGATGCAGACGGCACGTTATCCGGTGAGGACGTGCGTGAAGGAATGACCGCGATCGTTTCCGTCAAACACCCGAACCCACAGTTCGAAGGTCAGACGAAAACGAAACTCGGGAACTCCGACGCGCGTACGGTTACGGATTCACTTTTCTCTGGTGCATTTGAGCAGTTCATGCTCGAAAACCCAACGAATGCACGCGCAATCGTCGAAAAAGGGATGATGGCGTCACGCGCCCGGATGGCAGCGAAACGCGCCCGTGAACTGACACGCCGTAAAGGTGTTCTCGAAGTGAGCTCGCTTCCAGGTAAACTGGCCGACTGTTCGTCACGTGATGCCTCGATTTCCGAATTGTACATCGTTGAGGGTGACTCAGCGGGTGGTTCGGCGAAATCTGGACGTGATCGTCATTTCCAAGCCATCTTACCGATTCGCGGTAAAATCTTGAACGTGGAGAAAGCACGTCTCGATAAGATTCTCGGAAGCAATGAGATTCGGACGATCATCACAGCACTCGGAACAAGTATCGGTTCTGAGTTCAATATTGAAAAAGCACGCTATCACAAAGTCATCATCATGACCGATGCCGATGTCGATGGTGCCCACATCCGGACACTCTTGTTGACGTTCTTCTACCGTTACATGCGTCCGCTTGTCGAGCATGGGTATGTCTATATTGCTCAGCCACCGCTATACGGGATCAAACAAGGGAAGAACATCACGTACGTGCATAACGAACGTGAATTGACAGAGGCGCTTGCAGCGCTTCCTGAAAACGCACGGTACGACATTCAGCGCTACAAAGGTCTTGGGGAGATGGATCCAGAGCAACTTTGGGAAACGACGATGGATCCAAGTGGTCGTCAAATGTTACGTGTCGAGCTTCAAGATGCGATCGAAGCAGATGAAGTCTTTGATATCTTGATGGGAGATCAAGTCGAACCACGACGCGACTTCATTCAATCACACGCACATTACGTCAAGAACCTGGATATTTAACGCTGAACAGAGAGGGTGGCCAGAAGCATGTCCGAACAAAATCACGGAATCATCAAGGATATTAATATCAGTCAAGAGATGCGTACGTCCTTCATGGACTACGCGATGAGCGTCATCGTCGCACGTGCTCTTCCGGACGTACGGGACGGCTTAAAACCCGGACACCGCCGGATTCTCTATGCTATGAACGACCTCGGTATTCGTGCCGATAAACCACATAAAAAGTCTGCCCGTATCGTCGGGGAAGTCATCGGTAAGTATCACCCGCACGGGGATTCTGCCGTCTATGACACGATGGTCCGCATGGCGCAAGACTTCAGCTACCGTTACGAACTCGTCGATGGACACGGAAACTTCGGGTCTGTCGATGGGGACTCAGCGGCAGCGATGCGATATACGGAAGCCCGTATGTCAAAAATCGCGATGGAGATCGTTCGCGATATCAACAAAAACACAGTCGATTTCAAAGATAACTACGATGGTTCGGAACGCGAACCGGAAGTCTTACCGTCGCGCTTCCCGAACTTACTCGTCAACGGTTCGAGCGGGATCGCGGTCGGGATGGCAACAAACATTCCACCACATCAGCTTGGCGAAGTCATCGATGGTGTCTTAGCCTTGTCGCACGATCCAGAAATCACGATCCAAGAACTGATGCAGCACATTCCGGGACCTGATTTCCCGACAGCTGGTGAAATTCTTGGTCGGAGTGGGATTCGTCGCGCTTATGAGACAGGACGTGGCTCAATCATCGTCCGTGCGAAAGCAGAAATCGAACAGACGAAGAAAGACCGGGAACGGATCATCGTGACGGAGCTTCCTTATCAGGTCAACAAAGCCCGCCTCGTTGAAAAGATTGCCGATCTCGTTCGCGAGAAAAAGATCGAAGGTATCACCGATTTACGAGATGAGTCAGATCGCCGCGGTATGCGCATCGTCATGGAAATCCGTCGTGACGCCAATGCGAGCGTCATCTTAAACAACTTGTATAAACAGACGTCGATGCAAACGACGTTTGGTGTCAATATGCTTGCGATCGTCGGCGGACGTCCGAAAACATTGACGCTCAAGGAAATGCTTTATCATTACCTCGAGCATCAAAAAGAAATCGTGCGTCGTCGGACACAGTTCGATCTCGAAAAAGCAGAAGCACGTGAACACTTACTCGCTGGTCTACGGATTGCACTCGATCATTTGGATGAAGTCATTCAAATCATCCGCGGGAACCGGACAGCAGACGCAGCACGTGAACAGTTGATGGAGCGTTTTGCGTTATCCGAGAAACAATCACAAGCGATTCTTGATATGCGCTTGCAACGCCTGACAGGTCTTGAACGGGAGAAGATCGAAGCAGAGTATGACGAAATCATGCAATTGATCGCGGAACTGAACCGCATCCTTGCGAGTGAGGAAGTCTTGCTTGATTTAATCCGGACAGAGCTCGAGGAGTTGAAAGAACGTTTCAACGACGAACGTCGGACGGAAATCCGCATGGACCACATCGAATTCGAAGACGAAGATTTGATTCCGGAACAGGATATCATCATCACGTTGACAAGCAGTGGCTATATCAAACGGATGACGACGGATTCGTACCGGACACAACGCCGCGGCGGACGTGGGGTTCAAGGAATCGGAACGAATGACGAGGATTACGTCACGCGTCTCTTATCTTGTTCGACTCATGATACGATCCTATTCTTTACGAACCGCGGAAAAGTCTACCGGATTCGTGGATATGAAGTACCGGAGATGAGCCGGACATCAAAAGGTGTACCGATCATCAACCTCATCCAAATCGAACGCGACGAAAAGGTCGAGACGATGATTCCAGTCAACTTCAAACGTTATCTCGAGGAGCAACAAGCAACTGAAGCACCTGTCGAGGTGATTGAGGGAGAGATTGAAGAGACGGAAGAAACGCTCGAAACGGAAGAAGTCGTTCAAGATGAGCAAAAATCATTGATCTTCATGACACGTAAAGGACGCGTCAAACGTTCACCGTTGTCTGCGTACGCACGGATCAACAAAAACGGTTTGATCGCGATTCGATTGTTTGAAGACGACGAGTTGACATCGGTTCGTCTCGCATCGACGGACGATGAAGTCTTTGCTGTTTCAACAAGTGGGAAAGCGATTCGTTTCCCAATCACGAATGTCCGCTCGATGGGACGTGGCGCTCGTGGTGTCAAAGCGATGACGTTACGTCCAGACGATTTCGTCGTCGGGATGGAACTTGCACGTGATGCCCAAGATGTTCTTGTCATTACGGAAAAAGGATTCGGTAAACGGACACCGATGACCGAGTTCCGTAGCCAGTCTCGTGGTGGTAAAGGATTGATCGCGAGTAAGGTGACAGAACGCGTCGGTCAAATCGTTGCCATGCGAATCGTTGATGTCGATGATGACATCATGATCATGACAGAGAGCGGGATCGTCATTCGGACAGACTCGCAATACATCTCACGTGTCGGCCGGAATACCCAAGGGGTGAAGGTCATTCGAATTGAAGAAGGTGACCGTGTTGCAACGGTTGCCAAACTGAAACGCGAAGAGACTGATGAAATGGAAGAAGACACTGATATCGTGTCTGAAGAGAATGTAGTCGAATCGGATGCTTCAGAAGAAGCGGAAGAGTAAGTAAGACATCAGCAAGGAAGCAGCAGAGTGATACTACTCTGCTGCTTTTATCTACATATATAGATAGAAAGAAAATAAAATAAAAAAGGAGACGAAACGATATGCGAGTGGCAAGTAATCAATTACGCATCGGGGATCGTTTAACGGAACCCATCTATTTACATACAGATCATCCAATCGTAGAAGCAGGTAAAAAGATAGAAACGGATGAGTTACGGCGGATTCAACGATTTTTGATTAAAGAAGTCGTCATCGAAGATCGACCGGATTTAATCGAGAGCGAGGAGGCGCAAACTGAAACCGTAGCGGCTCATACAGAAAATCCGTTTGAAGCATTCATTCGTTCTTACAATAAAGTCTTCATGTCATGGGAACAGGGAATAAAGCCGAATGTGTATGAAGCATTGAGCTGGGTCAAACAGTCCGTTCCAGAACGGATTACGAGACAAGATGTCTTACCATTCTTCCTCGAGCGAGGAACGGAAGCTTATACCGTTCGACATGCCATCTATCGAGGGGCAATTGCGCAAATGCTTGCTGAAGCAGTCGGAAAAGATCGGAAATTAATCCATGAGTTATGGACAGCTTCTTATTTTGCTGACTACGGTCTCGCGCGAATCATGGAATGGCGTCATACGAAACGCTATGAAGCAATGCAACAAGAAATCTTCCACCGGCACCCCGCAATGGCATATCAAGCATTGCAAAAGGAGACGATCATTTCAGATACGGTCAATCGCTTGATTGTTCAACATCATGAACGACTAGATGGAACGGGTTATCCTTTAAAGGTAAAGGGAGATAAGATTACGGATCATAGTCGACTTTTTATTGTGGCAGATGTCTTTGCTGCGATGACAAGTTGGCGTCCATATCGAGAAGCATATACACCGTTTGATGCATACCGTCATTTAAAAGCACGACCGATGCAATATTGCTCGAAGTATGTCCTATTGCTCGGACAGTTACTTTTACCAATCGAAGTCGGTGATCGTGTCCTGATGAGTAATGGAAAGATTGCAACGATCGTTCGAAAGAATACAATTTTTGATCGACCTGTTATTTCATATGAAGAACAAGGACGGATGATAGTCATTGATTTAATGGAAGAACGGCAACATAGCATCATTCAGTTGATGGATTAATAGGAAATACGTAGCCTCTTGAGCCGGAATCGTAAGGTTCAAGAGGCTTGTTCATGATTTTAAAAACAATTTTAAAATAAGTGTTGCACAATAATAAAACGCATGATATATTATTACATGTCCTTAACAATGACAAGCGCTTGAAACAAACAAAAAAACAATTTCAAAAAAGTTGTTGACTTCTTGTTTCAAACTTGGTATTCTAATTGAGTCGCCAAAACAGGCGCGGACGAACTTTGAAAACTGAACGATGAGGCAAAAATCGTATTCTACGGAATACAAAAACGAATGAAGCGCAAGCTTCG
>NZ_JANFNX010000004.1:0-223784 GCF_024436095.1 Exiguobacterium sp. LL15
GATCAAACTCTCCATGAAGTGTTTGACTTGCTCGTTGTGTGACCGAAGTCACGATTGACGAAGCTTGCGCTTCATTCATGTTTGTATTCCGTAGAATACGATTTTTGCCTCATCGTTCAGTTTTCAAAGTTCGTCGTGTCGTTTTCAGCGACTTTAATAAGATATCACGGAATAACTTAAGCGTCAATCCCTTTTTGAAATCTTTTTTCTTTCTCGTCACCGTCCAGTGCGTGTTGCCCTGTCGACATGTATTAATATACTATCTCGGTATAATACCGTCAATAGTTTTTCTAAAAAAACTATTGAAATCTTTTTCCTTCTATATATAGCCAAAACAACACATAGAAAAAAATAAAGCCGATCGTCATACGACCGGCTCATACGTTACGAGTTCGACCCCTGCTCCTTTAGTTGTTTGATACGAAATCCTGATCAGACCTTTTCGCATAAAGAAATCAATCAGACTACTTAAATCCACTTTGACTTCTTGCAGTCGCTCTTCTTCCATCAATTCATACATTGTCCAAGGACTTGTCCGCTCACGCATGATTTCAAATAAATAGCGTCCTCCCGATAAGACCTTCGACTGCAGAAGATGCTCAAGTCCAATCAAGGCTAGGTGAATACGTTGATCTAATGTCTCTTCACTCATCAATAATTGTTCATATAGTTTATAGACATCCGGATCATCGAGTCGCGCTTGTTCCCAGACGACTGTTTCGGGATGTTTTCCTTTTTCCAGAACAGATAATCGCGCGAGATGATGTAATGCGTGATGGACGTGTGTATAGGCATCATAATGATGTCCGCGACTGAACAAGTTCCTTCCGTCTTGGAAACGACGCAAAAGTTTAGCGAACGAAATCGTCATCTGTAAACATCTTTCCTCATCAGGAAAGTTTAATAGCTGCCGTTTTAAATCAACTAAGTAATCATTTCGTTCAAAAACGATCGTTCCTTCTGCAATCCAGTGAATCGCGCGTCGATTCGCATTTAACAAAATCCAGCGTGATAACACATCTTCATGTACGAGGTGTAATGATACCTTTAGTGTATTCAGTCGATAATGTTTGATCGTCCACTCGACTTCTGGGTCTCTCGTGATGACGACAAGAAGTGTATCAAATTGATCCGTCAGGGAATCCCGTGGTTGCCGTTTCTCAACAGCAATGATCCCTTGTGTTTCGCGATAAGCCGCGTACTCCGAATAAATCGTTCGTGTTGCTTGTTCCATGTACTTCTCACCCTTCTATACGAACTCGTCGTTACCATTTTCGACAAAAAAACAAGCTTTCCTTCTTCAGGCAATCCCACTTCTTATGCTAGACTGACAACAGGGGGAATTCACTTGAAAAAACAACGTAAAAATAAAATAAACCGCGCGAGAAACTTAGCTATGTTTCTTGTGTTCGGTGGGATGCTCGTCATGTATGGCGGTCTATTACTCAAACAATTTGAAATCATCATGGTCTTACTCATGCTTCTCGGTTTCGTCATGGTTCTCGCCAGTACGGCACTCTATTTCTTGATTGGTCTGACATCAACGAAGGCAGCTGTCGTCACTTGTCCGAACTGCGGAAAAGAAACAAAAGTCCTTGGTCGCGTCGACTTATGTATGCATTGCGATGAACCACTGACGATGGATCCGTCTCTTGAAGGAAAAGAATTCGATGAAAAATATAATAAACATAATAAACGAGCTCCCCGCTAAGGCAGCTCGTTTTTTTATTGGACATTCGATTGACAGTCCGGACAAGTTCCGTACACTTCTAATCGGTGACGATCGACTTTAAAGCCCGTTAAGTGCGCCGCAACCGTCTCAACATCATCGAGCACAGGATAGTTGAAATCAACGATCTTTCCACAGTTCTCACAGATCATGTGGTAATGGCGTGTCGTAACGAAATCGAAGCGACTTGAAGCGTCTCCGTAATTCATTTCCTCAACGATTCCCTTTTCTCGAAACACGCGTAAGTTATTATATACAGTCGCCACACTCATGTTTGGAAAACGATGTTCAAGTGCACGATAAATCTCATCCGCTGTCGGATGCGTGTGTCCCGTCGTTAAATATTCCAAAATCGCGTGACGTTGTGGTGTCATTCGAACGCCTGATTCCCGAAGTGACTTCACGGCGTCATCCAGCATTTCGTTAGCCACGTCCATCCCCTCATTTCTATCTTTCATTGATTATCAGATTGTAATCTTTATAATTAGTCTACCTACAAATAGGCATTCCGTCAACGGCTCTGCACCGGATTTGACGTCCATGATACAATCATATCGTGATATTTTTCACGAATCATCGATTGGAGGAATCCTCATGTCTACCCACACTACACGTCCTACTTCAGAGGCGTTATATGAAATCGCACAAGAGTGTATCGTCGGTGGCGTCAACAGCCCATCGCGTTCATTCAAAGCCGTCGGTGGCGGCGCACCTGTCTATATGGAACGCGGAGAAGGTGCTTACTTTTATGATGTCGATGGCAATCGCTATATCGATTACTTAGCAGCCTACGGTCCGATCATCACGGGACACGGTAACCCTCACATTACGGAAGCGATCACCCATGCTGCCCAAAATGGTCTTCTTTACGGCACACCACACCGTCTAGAAATCGACTTTGCACATAAACTACAAAAAGCGATTCCTTCGCTTGAAAAAGTACGCTTTACGAACTCGGGAACCGAAGCTGTCATGACGACGATTCGCGTCGCACGTGCGTATACGGGTCGTGAGCTCGTCGTGAAGTTCAGTGGATGTTACCACGGTCACTCGGATTTGATGCTGATTGCAGCAGGAAGCGGACCAGCGACACTTGGTTCTCCCGATTCAGCTGGTGTCACGAAAGCGACGGCAAAAGAAGTCATTACGACACCATTCAATGATATCGAATCGTACCGTCAAATCATGGAACAATGGGGCGATCAAGTCGCTTGTGTACTCGTTGAACCGATCGTCGGAAACTTCGGTATCGTCGAACCGCAACCTGGATTCCTTGCTGCGGTCAACGAAATCACGCATGCACACGGCGCACTCGTCATCTATGATGAAGTCATCACAGCCTTCCGCTTCACGTACGGCAGTGCACAAGAGTTACTTGATATCCGTCCTGATATGACGGCACTCGGCAAAATCATCGGTGGTGGTTTACCGATCGGCGCTTATGGCGGTCGCAAAGAAATCATGGAACACGTCGCGCCACTCGGTCCGGCTTACCAAGCAGGTACGATGGCAGGTAACCCAGCATCCATGGCTGCGGGTATCGCTTGTCTTGAATTACTTGAGAAGCCTGGTGTCTATGAAAAACTTGATCACCTTGGCGCCTTACTCGAACAAGGTGTGCTAGAAGCAGCAAAACGTCATGACGTCACGATTACGATCAACCGTCTAAAAGGTGCCATGACGGTCTACTTCACGGATGAAACAGTCATCGATTACGATGGTGCAGAACGTGCAGATAGCGAGATGTTCGGACGTTTCTTCAAATTGATGCTAGAAGAAGGCGTCAACCTTGCCCCTTCGAAATACGAAGCGTGGTTCTTGACGACGGAACATACGGAAGCCGACATCACAGAGACGATCGCAGCAGTCGATCGTGCCTTTGCTCGACTCTAAGTCCCCCCACTAAAAAAGCAGCGACCTCGCAAAGGTCGCTGCTTTTGTGTTATTCGACGAGTTCCAGATTTTGAATGGCATACAGTTCGAAATAAGCGCCTCGTTTTTGCATGAGGACTTCGTGTGTTCCGATTTCCGTAATTTGACCATTTTCGATGACGACGATCTTATCGGCATCGGTAATCGTTGATAAACGGTGCGCGACAGTAAACGTCGTCCGTCCTTTCGCGAGACGCGCTAACGAATCTTGAATCATCGCTTCGCTCTCTAAATCGAGCGCACTCGTCGCCTCATCCAAAATCAGAATCGGCGGGTTCTTCAAAAAGACCCGAGCGATGGCTAGACGTTGCTTTTGACCACCCGATAACTTGACGCCTCGTTCACCGACCGGCGTATGATAGCCGTTCGGTAACCGTTCGATGAATTCGTGGGCATTCGCTGCTTTTGCCGCTGCGACGACTTCCTCATCCGTCGCCTCCGGATTCCCCATCTTAATGTTCATCTGAACCGACTCACTGAAGAGAATCGACTCCTGCATGACCATCCCGATCTGATCGCGAAGACCACGCAACTTCAAGTCACGAATATCAACGCCGTCAAGCGTGATCCGACCGGCAGACACATCATAGAAGCGTGGAATTAAACTGACGAGCGTCGATTTCCCACCACCTGACATCCCGACGAAAGCAATCCGTTCACCTGCCTGAACGTCAAGCGTTAAGCGATCAATCGCTAGCTCGCCGCCTTCTTCGTAAGCGAAACTGATGTTTTCGAACTGAACGTTTCCGCGGACATCTTTTGGATCGCGTGCATTCGGTTTTTCCGTGATGTCATACGGCTCATCTAAAAACTCGAACATCCGGTCCATCGAAGCGATCGACTGTGTCAACGTCGTTGAGGAGTTAACGAGACGACCGAGCGGCGCATACAGACGGTCGATATAACCAATGAACGCAACCATCGTCCCGAGTGTCACTTGTCCGTTCAAGACGAAGAACGCCGCTGTCCCGAAAATAAGGATCGGTGCGAAGTCCGTAATCGTCGAGACGACGACGTACGTCCGCGCATTCCAGTTCGTTTGACGCAGCGCCGCTTTTAAGAACCCATCATTTTGATGTTTGAACGCTTTGTTCTCGTGCGGTTCGAGTGCAAAACTACGAATGACTGCCATGCCGTTGACCCGTTCCGTCAAATGACCTTGTAGTTCCGCAAGTGCTGCCGAACGTTCCCGTGTCAATCCGCGTAAGCGACCGTAAAAGAACTTAACGGCGAGGGCGTAGAATGGTAACGGAATAATGGCGACGAGCGTCAACTTCGGATCAATCGTCCACATGATAGCGATCGCAATGAAAATCGTAATCATATCAAGCCATAGGTTCATTAATCCCGTGACGACGAAGTCTTTCGTCTGCTCGACATCATTGATGATTCGCGAGATGACTTCTCCGGTTTTCGTATTCGAATAAAAACGAAGCGATAATTTCTGAACATGATCAAACAATCGATTACGAACGTCAAATAAAATCTTAGACGCGGACCATTGCGCGAGGTACTGACGGACGTATTCGAGCGGCGGCTTGACGATCAAGAAGATGAAGACACCCGCTCCAATCAAATACGCCAATTGTTTACTTTTTTCTGCCATCGGCATCGTGT
Organism: Exiguobacterium sp. LL15; assembly: GCF_024436095.1. NCBI lineage: Bacteria > Bacillati > Bacillota > Bacilli > Caryophanales > Exiguobacterium > Exiguobacterium sp. LL15. Next base: position 5,279 of record NZ_JANFNX010000004.1, read on the forward strand.
TTCCAGTTAGGATATTGTCGATGATGTACTTATACAACAACGGAAGTCCAAGTGGGATCGAGAACTTGATGATCCCGACGAAAACCGTCAGGAGAATCTGTTTTTGATACGGCTTGACGAACGCCATATAGCGGCGGATCGAACCTTGTTTCTTACGTTTTGCTTGTGTTGCCACGTGTTTCACTTCCTTCAATTAAAAAAAGACGATGGCGAACCATCATCTCCGATATCTTGTTTCATATTCACGATACCACATATCCACGAAAGCCGGGTTAAATGGACCCTTGCGACTGCGGATCCATTGAATCAGGATTTGGACATTGTCTTTCAAAATACGATCGATCGCCTTCGGATAGTTCATCTCGCGGCGATGCTTCTCATACTCGTCCTCATCGAGGATCATGTAGGACATGTCCGGATACACTTTGATATCTAAATCGTAATCAATGTACTTGACTGCTCGATCTTTCTCATCGAACGTAGAAGGTGATCCAAGATTGCAGTAATAGTAAATGCCATCCTCCCGAATCATACAAATGACATTGAACCAGAGTTCTGTTGAAAAGTAACAGATTGCAGGCTCTCGTGTTCGCCACTGACGACCATCCGATTCACTGACCATGATGCGGTCATTGAACCCAATCAATTCTTCTTCCGTCGATTTCAGCACGAGCGTTTCTTCCCAAACTCTGTGTAAGCTCCCGTTATGTTTGAAACTTTGAATCTCAATCTTGCTACTTTCTTTTGGGAATCGACTCATGTGCTACTCCTTTCTAAAGCGTTTTTCTTCCATTCTGTTATACTCTCGTGCTTATTATACCCATTTTCAGAACGCATGAAAAACGAAAGGGTATTTTTTCAGAAAAATGACGGAATTCAGGCTTGAAAGTGATTCAAAATCGCATTTTTTCGTTGTTTGAACATCGGTTTCAAGATGAATGCTTCAATGACGAAGGCTGGCAAGAAGGATGCGTACGTCACTTCATCCACGAAATAGACGCCAGATTCACGTTCTTCGACTCGGTGCACGTGGCACCATGCCCGGAATGGATACGGCACTTTTGTACCGACATCGACGAAGACATATTCTTCTACGAAAGGAATCCAAGACGTCCACGAGACAAATAGTGGAGGAACACCAACGCGCAGACGAATCGTATTTCCTGCTCGCGTCCGCGTATCACCCGACGTCTTCACTTGCGGAAATACTGTCAATCGACTTAAGGCCTTGGCGTCACTTAAAAAATCCCACGCTTGCTCCTTTGATGTATCGACACGTGTCTCAAAACGAAAAGTATGCATTAGATTTCCCCCTTTAATAGTCGATCAATCTTCATTTGCGCGACAGATACTGGATGCGTCGCATACGTTTCCTGATCAACTAGTACCGTCTGGTCCGGCTGTTCCGTCACGCGATAGACGGCAATTTCCCAAATCCGGTGTGAGAAGATATGTCGAACGTGCCCGACAAGCGTCCCATTACGATCTTCTTCTGCTTCTCGAAGTGGGTATTGCCACATCCCTGCGAGCAAACCTGTTTCTGCTCGTTGTTCAATTGCGATTTTTCCGTTCGTTTCATAGACGAGAGCATCATACGGAATAATTTGCGTCTTCCCTTTCTTCGTCTTCACAGGTAGTTCTTCCTGTGCATTTCGATCATATGCAAAACAAACGTCTTGAACAGGACAGAGTCCACACATCGGAGACTTCGGTGTACAGACCATCGCACCGAGTTCGATCAAACCTTGATTGAAGCTGGACGGGTCAGCCGGATCAATCAATTGATGTACCGCCGCCTCAAACAATTTCCGTGTCTTCGGTGCAGCAATGTCTTCATAAATCCCAAGTACACGCGAGAGGACGCGCATCACGTTTCCGTCTACTGCCGGTTCTGCTTGCCCATAAGCAATCGATAGAACCGCTCCTGTCGTATACGGACCAACGCCCTTCAGCTGACTGAACAATTCCTTTTCGTCCGGAACGATTCCATCATATTTTTCAACAACTTCCTGAACCGCGATTTGAAGATTCTTGACACGGGAATAGTACCCTAAGCCCTCCCAGTGCTTGAGCACTTCACTTTGATCCGCTTGCGCTAAATCATGTGGTGTCGGAAAACGTTTCGTGAAGCGCTCATAATACGGAATGACCGTATCGACGCGCGTTTGTTGGAGCATGATTTCACTAATCCAGATATGATATGGGTTTTTGGTTCTTCGCCACGGGAGATCCCGCTGTTCACGAAGGAACCAGGCAATCAGTTCTGTGGTAAATTGTGTTTTATTAAAGTTTGTGAAATATTCTTGAACGACAGTCAAAAGGTTACCTCTTTTCTCTTGGATACGATATATTTATTAAAAATTACTCGGCAGAACCTCGATGGATCAACCATCATGATTTTATAGAAGGAGCGAATTCGCATTGGATACTGGTACGCATATCGGCATGGGACTTTGTCTCGCCGCCATCTCGACGCTACACCCTGACGTCGCAGCGAGCACGACGATGTTTGCTGCCGTGACGACGACGGCGCTCGTCGGCTCACACGCACCGGACTTCGATACTGTCTTTAAGTTTAAAGGAAACAGCGCCTACTTGCGTCAACACCGTGGAAAATCGCACGGGTTGATCGCTTTGCTCGCCTGGCCGTTATTACTTTCAATCGTCATCGGCACGTTATTCGGTGTACCTCCGACTTCATTATGGCTGATGGCGCAGATCGCTGTCGCCCTCCATGTCTTCGTCGATCTGTTTAACGCTTACGGTACACAAGCTTTACACCCGTTCAAACAATCCTGGATTGGTTGGGGCGTCATCAACACATTTGATCCGTATCTGTTCACGATGTATTATGCCGCGTTCGGGATTTGGCTACTAACGAGAGCAACGATCGTCATCTTCCCGATTTTGATTGCCATCGTCATCATCTATTACGCTGTGCAGTTTAAGTTACGAAACGATGCACTCGCGACCGCAGCACGCTATTATCGTGGTGCGCATAAACTGTTCATCTCACCTGGCATGAAATGGGATGAGTGGCATGTTGCGGCACGTTTACGCGATGAGTATTCCGTCGTTAAGATTAACAGTGGAACCGTCGTCGAATGCGGAAACTTCCGGATCAAGGACGAACCACACGGTGACGCCTTGTACGAAATCGTCAAACAAAACGCGGACTTGCAAGCGTTTCTTGAGTTTTCGAAGATTCATACGTATACGGTCTCACGAAAGGACGGTATTGTCGAATACCGCTTTACGAACTTACGTTACTTCACGAAGGAAGTCTATCCATTCGTTGCCGTCGTCAGAATCGACGCTGCTACACAAGAAATCGTCAGCTCCTATACCGGCTGGGTCTTCAGCGAACGGACCTTGCAGAAAAAACTGTTCATCCCTGCATTATAAAGACAAAGCTCCGCGCAACGGAAATCCCGATGTGCGGAGCTTTTTTCATTCGACGTTTCGACCTGTCATCAAATGCTTGAATTTTTCGTTCGTTGTATTAAATCGGTGTAACATTGCCCCGTGCTGTTTGATCTGCTGCTCGACGAAATGAACCGCAACGGCTTCACCTTGATATTTCTCACCCGCGCGCGCGAGTGTCGCTTCGAAATCTTCCCAAAGCACTTCCACCCACGTCAGTGCTTCTTCCGGTGTCAGTACTTCATTTACTTGCAATAATTCTTCAGCCAATTGCTGAAGGGCTTGTTCTCGATTCGTCATGTCTGTTCTCCCTCTCCTGTGAATAACGCGAGCGGAATCGCGACTTCCTGAGCGGTTCCTTCAAAATGTCCCCAGCCCATGACCCCATTGACGAAATGTAACTCAAATCGTGCCTCTTCTCCTTCGATTCGGTAAAAGGCTCCCCGTTCGAATCGTGCCGGATCGATCAAATAACTTTTCGCAATGGCGATTTTTCGCGTCACGACTTCCACTTCACTCATATTCCCATGTTGCTCCGCTTTTCGTTTTTGTTCACTTAATTTCGTGATCAACATCTCAAGCTCGTATTTCGATAATTGACTCATCCGTGTCTCCATTACAAAAACTCCCCCTCTTCGTTTTTCAGTATAAACGAAAAGGAGGAGAAACTGGATGGATTAGCTTGATTTCAATTCAAGATTCCGTTTACTTTGTAACGCATACATTTTCGCATAAATCCCGGACGTTGCAAGGAGCACATCATGGGATCCTCGCTCGACGATCCGACCATGATCGAGAACAAGAATCTCATCCGCATCCTTGATCGTCGACAAGCGGTGGGCGATGATGAACGTCGTCCGCCCTTTCGTCAACGTCAGCAAGGCATCCTGAATGACCGCTTCCGTTTCCGAGTCAACGCTCGCTGTCGCTTCGTCAAGAACTAGGATCGCAGGGTCGAATGCTAGCGCACGAGCAAAACTGATCAACTGTCGTTCCCCCGCTGATAACGTGGCACCTTTTTCGATGACTGGTTCATCGAGCCCGTTCGGTAAACGATCAATGAACCGATCCGCGCCGACGGCTTCGATCGCTTGTCGTACTCGTTCTTCGGAAATATCAGGATTGCCGAGTGTGATGTTCGAGCGAATCGTTCCTGTGAAGAGGAACGGATCCTGTAAAACGATCCCCATATGCTCACGAACCGCTTGTTTCGGTAAAGTCGTCACGTCCTGTCCGTCAATCAACAACTGTCCCTTTGACGGATCATAAAAACGCATCAATAAATTCATGATTGAACTTTTCCCGCTGCCCGTGTGACCGACGAGGGCAATCGTCGCGCCAGGACGAGCGTCGATTTGAATTTCACGTAATACGGGATTTCCCGCTTCGTAACTGAATTCGACGTCTTTGAAGGACACCGCTCCTTTAAACCGAGCAACGCGACCTTGTTCGACCGGCTCTCCCTTTTCGTCGAGCAACTGGAACATTCGGTCCGCTGACACGAGTGCTTGTTGTAGCGGTGACAGCTGATTCATGATTTGGGTGACGGGTTCGAATAACCGGGACACGTAATCGATATACGCATATAAGATCCCGAGCGATAAAAACGAGCCGTTCGTCAGACTTTTCCCACCGACGACCCAAATCAACAAGGCGAGCGTCAAGTTTTTCAAAAAGTAGGATAAGTTGTGTGACATCAGGGCATCAAGTCGTAACAACTTTGCCCGTGTCTGATAGTTCTCTTCGTTCTTTTGTTCGAATTCAGCAAGGACTTCCTTCTCACGTGCATAAGCCTGAATGATCGGCATCGTCTGGATGTTCTCATTCAGTTGACCATTCATGTCGGCAACGAGGGAGCGAACCTTGAAGTTATTCTTCGTCGCGAGTTTCTGGAACAGCTGAATCCAGAAATAAACGATCGGAATGATGATCAGCGAGACTAGTCCTAAACGATAATCGAGGAAGAACATCGCGACGAGAATTCCTGCCATCGTGATGATTCCTGAGAAGACTCGAGCGAGCACACCGAGATATAAATCGCGAATCGTTTCCGTATCATTCGTGACGCGACTGACGATTTTTCCGATTGGCGTCTGGTCGAAATAACGAACCGGTAACCGTTGCAGATGCGTAAAGACATCAAGCCGCATCCGTTTAATGATTTTATGAGCAGATCGCTGGAGCAAAATTTGCTGAATCCAGTTCAAACCAGCTGCTACCAGCAGCAAAAGGACGTAGATCAAGGACAACCAGCCGATTGCTTTTAAGTCTTTTGAATAAAAATCATAGACCTGTCCTTGTGTCAGTTTTTGAATATTATCATACGTGTAGACGTCGTCTCCACGCGTGACCGTCATCGTACTTCCACTGATTTTCCGCTCTCCTCCATTGACGACTTGTTTTGGTACGAAAAAGTAGCCGCTGGTCGTTTGGACGATCGAAACGGATCGAACAATCTGACTTTTCGAGACATCCTGTGCTTTGGCGAACTGACGACCGTCATACGTGACCGCACCGTCTGCTTTAACTTCGACCCAGTCCTTCTCAATTGCCACGATATGTTCATCGATGATGACTTTCGCAATATACGGACCCGTCAATTCCGCACCGACTGCCAGTACGAGTAGAAACAATCCTAAGAAGATCGCTTGTTTCTCATGCATCGCATAGCGGATCAACGAACGGATCGTCGTCTTCCGGCGTGCCGGATCGAGTTGATATAATTCCAATTCATTCATGCAGAGGCACCTCCTTACATCTCTTCACTTTGTCGCTCGAATTGTTGAGCGTACCAGCCATTTTGTGCCATCAGGCTGTCATGTGTTCCTCGTTCAGAAATCATTCCGTCTTGTAAGACGATGATTTCGTCCGCATGTGCTACTGCCGATAAACGATGGGCAACAATCAATGTCGTCGATTGGTGGCGATTCGATCGAATCGAATCAATGATATGTGATTCCGTTTTCGCGTCTACCGCTGATAATGAATCATCCAGCAACAGCAACTCTGGTTTTTTTAACATCGCCCGCGCGATTGACAGACGTTGCTTTTGTCCTCCCGACAACGTGACGCCACGTTCACCGACCATCGTCTCAAGTCCTTGTTCCAGCGTCTCGATATCTTTTTCGAACGATGCGAGACGAATCGCTTCCTGCAATTCTTCTTCTGTCGCTTCACCTGCACCGAATAGAATATTGTCCCGGACGGATTTTGAGAACAGTAAATGTTCTTGTGAGACGTAACCGGTCCATCCGCGAACCGTCTCTAGCGCAACATCTTCATACGGTACGCCGTTGACTGTCAACATGTCCCGTCCGATTGGATACTCGCGTAAGAATTGACGCAAGAACGTCGTTTTCCCGGATCCGGTTGGTCCGACAATCCCGATCGTTGTTCCTTGTTCGATCGTCATATTCAAATCTCGTAAGACCGGATGGGCTGTCTCTGGATACGTAAACGTCAAATCGTTCATCTCGATCCGTTCAGGGCGATCGACGTGTTTCCGCGGTGTCGAAGCAATCAACGGTTTGACTCGCATCGTTGCTTCTAAGCGGTCAAGACTTGCTGTTCCGCGCTGGATGACATTGATCAATTCACCAAAGGCGTACATCGGCCAAATCAGCATCCCGAGATAGATGTTAAAGGCGACCAATTGTCCGAGCGTGATGTCGTTCGTAAAGACGAGATATGTCCCGAACGATAAGCCGATCAAGTAACTGAACCCTACGAGCAGCTTGATGATCGGTTCAAATAAGACATCGATTTTTGCAACATGCATGTTTTTCTCAAAAACATCCGTCGTGACATCGTCGAAGCGTTTAACATCGACTGGTTCTTGTACGAACGAGCGGATGACACGCAGTCCGGAAATCGACTCGACGACCTGATCATTCATCGTTCCGAACGAATCCTGAGCCGTGATGAAACGACCGTGAATCTGACTCCCGAGCTTATTCATTGCGTAAGCGAGGAGTGGCATCGGTAACAAGGCAGCAAGCGTCAGCTTCCAATCGATCGCCACCCCCATGACGACGAGCGTGATTGCCGTCATGTTCAACGAGTCGACGAGCGTCAAGACACCAAATCCGGCTGTCCGCTCGACCGCCTTCAAGTCGTTCGTCGCGAGTGCCATCAAGTCTCCCGTCCGATTCTTTTGGTAGAACGTCGGCGTCAGTTTCAATAAGTGCGTAAAGAAGCGACTCCGAAGTGTCCGTTCTAATAAAAAGGCCGTTCCGAATAATTTCGCTAACCATTGATACGTCAAGATGAAGGACACAATGGAGATAACCGTTAATCCGCCGACATACTGTAAGAGTGTCGTTCGATCCATCGATCCCGACCGCAATCCGTCGATGACCTTACCGATCAGCCATGGCGGTGTTAAATCGATAAAGCCGGTGATGATCAATAATACGACTGCTACGAGATACGATGATTTGTGTTCTTTAAGAAACCAACTCAATTGCCGAAATAAACGCATGAGGGTCCCCCCTTTACTGTGAAATGAATTACTTTTTCCGAGCACGCAAAAAGGCATACGGATTTCCGGATGCAGTCCGAGAATCAGTATGCCTTGAAATGGGCATGATGCATTCTTGTTCGTCTGCGCGCTCGGGAGACGAATCCCCTTGCTCGCACATGAAATGAATTACTTATACGTGCTCAAGAGTCTCCGTCGTATTCAGCTGTTGGATATGAGTGAAACCAATTGGCTTTTTCATAGGACGGTTCCTCCTTTTCTTAGTCTGTGCGTAGAATAGCATAATTGTCGGATAATTGTCAATTTTTCGTCTTGCTTTTATTATTCCGCCTCTTCTTCTTTGACTTGTTCGAGGACTTGAGCCGCTAGACCGTATGGAAATCCTTTTCGGACGAGCGCTTGTTTCACTTTCTGTTCGCGTTCAAACGGTTCAAGTTGCCGGTATTTCGGATAATACTTGCGTGCTTGATAAAGGGCCGCTTGTTCTTCTTCGTCCCCTTCTTCAGCTCGAAACACCTCTTCGATACCCGCCTTGATCAAGTCGGACGAGAATCCGCGTTGCATGAGCGTCATCTGTAACTTTTGTGTCAGTTCCCGCACGGAACGCCGCTGCAGCTCTTTTTGCTTTTGCCGCAAAAACTTTAGGACTTTTTCGTATTCCTCTTCATCCGTAAACGTTACGATCGCTTCATCAATCGCCGTCTTCGGTATCTTCAATGCCTCAAGGTCGCGGCGAATCCGTCCAGGTCCTTGAGGTGTCGTCGCTTTTTTCGTTGCCGTATAAGCAAGTGCGAACTGTTGATCATCCAGATAGCGTTGCTCCGTCAATCGCTCGATTGCATGTTTGATCGCATGCTCCGGTGTCTCTTTCTCTGTTAGATAGGCGACGACTTCACTCGTCGCCCGCATGCGGTACGATAAATGATTCAATGAGAGACGATACGCTTTTTGCTGTTCTTCAGCCGTCAACACTTCCTTGACGAAGTCGTCATCGAGTTCCTTATCGCGTTGTAGATTGTATTTAATTAAGATATCGACGTCTACGGCAAAGGCATATTCCTCTTTGCCATCACGCTCGACATAGATATTGAATCGTTCACTGTTCTTTTTCTGCGTCGAGATCCGTTTGATCTTCATGTCGTTCCCTCCCCTAACCTGATTCGGTAATTCTACGATATCATGAACAGGCAGGTCTATGTTTGAGTGAAACCATGGAACGGGAACAAATGGAAAGAAGCTACTTTTACTTATTTAGGGAGGATGGATTACATGAACATTGCGATTACCGGTGGAACCGGTATGATTGGTCAAGCCTTGACGAAACGTTTACTCGAGCAAGGACATCACATATTTATATTGACGCGTCATCCGAAAGCGAATGATGCGCATGTCACATATATCAAGTGGATGACAGAGGACGCAAAACCGGAACAGCACTTAGAGGGCGTTGATGCATTCATTCATCTGGCTGGTGCTTCGATCAACGACGGACGTTGGACGGATGAACGTAAACGCGTCATTCTCGACAGCCGCGTCAGTACGACGAAGGAGCTCGTGCGAATCGTTGAAGCACTCGATCAAAAACCAAATGTCGTTTTATCTGCTTCTGCAGTTGGCATTTACGGACAAGATCGGCATCAAACCTTCTCTGAAGATCAACCCCTTCCACCGACCGCTGACTTCTTAAGTCATGTCTGTGTCGCATGGGAAGATTTTGCTCGTCCGATTGCCGACGCTGGCATTCGACTTGTCCATCCACGAATCGGTGTCGTCCTAACGAAAGCCGGTGGCGCTTATCCATTAATGCGCCTGCCCTATGTCTTGTTTGGTGGTGGGACGATGGGCGACGGAAAACAGTGGGTCTCCTGGGTCCACATCGATGATTTAGTCGATTTATTCCTATTCGCACTTGAGACCCCGACAGTCGAAGGACCGCTGAACATCACTGCGCCTCATCCGGAGACGATGCGCCGTTTCGGACAGACGATCGGAAAAGTCTTACATCGCCCACACTGGCTCCCGGCGCCACGCTTCGCATTAGAACTCGCACTCGGTGAAAAGAGTACGATCGTACTAGAAGGTGCTCGAGTCGTTCCGAAAAAAGCGCTCGAAAACGGATACAAGTTTCGGTATGCTGAACTAAAGGATGCATTGCGAGCAATCGAGCATTCAAACTAGTACAGGGGTGGACGATACTTGGATATCTTAATTCGAAATGCACATATCTATCCGATTACTTCGGACAGTTTTTACGGGGACATCCGCATTCGTGATGGAAAAATCATTGAAATCGGTGAATTACTGGATCATTTAGAAAACGATCAAGTCATCGAAGCAGAAGGTCACTTTTTATTGCCCGGTTTCATCGATGCCCATACACATCTCGGATTATATGATGAAGGTACCGGAACCGTCGGAAATGATGCAAATGAGACGATTTTCGCGATGACTCCTCATCTGCGTGCCATTGATGGCGTCTATCCGCTGGATGAAGGCTTTAAGGAAGCCGTTGAACACGGAATCACGACCGTTCAAGTCATGCCTGGTAGCATGAACATCATCGGCGGTGTCACGAGTGTCATCAAGACGCACGGACGGTTCATCGATGATATGATTCTTCGAAAGTATGCGGGTCTGAAGGTGGCGCTCGGTGAAAACCCGAAGCGTGTCCATAGTGCTGGTCGTGCCGGTGAACTGACACGGATGGGTATCATGGGGATGTTGCGCGAAGCCTTTCTTGAAGTGCGGACACAACGAGTTTCCGAAACGTTCGCCCATCAGATGATCAAACGGGTCCTTGATCATAAAATGCCGCTTCGTGTACATGCGCACCGAGCAGATGATATCCTTTCCGCCATTCGTTTTGCGGAAGAGTTCGATCTCGATTTACGTATCGAACATTGTACGGAAGGTCATCTCGTCGCAAAAGAGATGGAACAATTACCGATTGAAAAAGTGACGGTCGGACCAACCTTCACGCGAAAGTCTAAAATCGAACTGAAGAATAAGACATGGGAAACGTATCGGATTCTTCATGAGCATGGTCTTGAAATCTCCATTACGACCGATCATCCGTACACCCCTGTCCAGTACTTGAATCTCTGTGCTGGTCTAGCTGCACGAGAAGGTCTACCGGTCGATGTCGCCTTGCGCGCGATCACGATTCATCCAGCTCGCTCGCTCGGTGTGGACGATCGCGTCGGATCGATCGAGGTCGGAAAAGACGCGGATCTCGTCCTATGGAGTCACTTCCCACTCGACTATTTAGCGAAGCCGCTCATGACGATGATTGACGGAAAAATCATTTTTGAACACGCTCAACTGAACTTGACTTAACCCCACCCCCGCTAGGTGTTTTTTGCACCTTTCAGGGGTTTTAGACGCTTACGGAAAACATCTTGTTTTTGTATCTTTTTTCACAAAAATTATTTTCTTGCAATTTTAAAAAAAGAAGGTAATATTATCTTATCCGACAACTGAAGAAGGCATACCATGCGCGGTTCAAACGAGTCAGACAGGTAGCTTTCGACAATCATTCTTGCGGTCCTAAAAGGAGGAATGGAAGTATGCTCAAGCAACGGGAGCTGAGCGACTGCGCTGATTTGTTCGAACTGATGCAGCATCAAGACGTATATCCGTACGTCCGCCAAAAAACACGGTACTTTGATGAATTTCTGTTTACTACAAAGCAGGCAATCGAAGAGGAAGAACGTGGTGAAATCGTATCACGTACCATCCTAGATGAATTCGATCAACCGATTGGTACGATTAGTTTACTCGATATCGAAGGACAATATGGGTTTCTCGGTACATGGTTAGGTAAACCGTATCATGGTAAAGGATACAATCATTTAGCGAAAGAAGCCTTCTTCTCTGAGCTGTTCTTCGAGCTTGGATATGAGAGTGTCTTCATGAAAATTCGCAAAAGCAATATTCGGTCACAAAGAGCAGCTGAAAAATTGCCGTATGCGTTCTGTGCGGATGAGTTGCGTCCTGCGCTTCTTGAGCAATTGAATGCCGGTGAGACACAGTTCACGCTATATGAAGTCTCAAAATCTAGTTTCCACATGTACATTCATGGTCGGGAACTCGAAACACTATACGATCACCAACAACTCGAAGCATGAGAGCCTTGTCTCTCATGCTTTTTTGTGTCCACGCATGCGCTTCTAAAGTTTGAAATGGTATGATAAATAAGAAAACTCATCTTTATGGAAGAAACACTTTCTTCTACAGGAAATGGAGCGAAGACTAATGCCAGAATCGTTTAACATTCTCGTAGTAGATGATGAAGCACAAATGCGTGACCTTCTCGTCTCGAATCTTGAAAAAGAACACTACACGACGATGACAGCTTCTAACGGACAAGAAGCGATCCATCTCATTCAACAAAATACATTCCATCTCGTTCTACTCGATGTCATGATGCCGGAAATGGACGGCTTGACAGCATGTATGCGCATCCGTGAGTTCTCAAACGTTCCGATCATCATGCTGACGGCACGTTCGGATGAACTCGATCGCATTCACGGGCTGAAAATCGGAGCTGATGACTATATTACAAAACCATTCAGCCCTCGAGAACTGCTTGCTCGCATCGAAGCGACGCTTCGTCGTTCTCATCGCTTTACAGTTGATCAATCGGCTACCCTGACGCTCGGCATGCTTGAACTCGACACTGAAAGTCGGAGTGTCCACGTCAATGGCAAGCCGGTCAGTCTGACGCGTAAGGAATTTGATTTGTTGCACCTGTTCGCTCAAAACAATGATAAGGTCTTTTCTCGTGAACAGTTACTCGATCAAATCTGGGGTGCGGATTATATCGGGAACTTACGGACGGTCGATACACACATCAAAACACTTCGCTTAAAGCTCGGGGAAGCTGGTGGCTCGATTCAAACGGTCTGGGGCATCGGTTATAAATTCGAGGAAGTATGATTAAGCGCTATACGATCCGGCGCCGGATTTGGATCACGATTTGGTTCACAAGCGTTTTTTCCGCCATTTTATTCGTCCTGCTGACGTTCTATCTCTACGACCGGTTCTATCTTCAGACGCAGGAAGATATCTTATTGAACCGAGGCGAAAAGCTGATCAACATTTATGAATCTGAAGGATTATCTGGTGCTTTTTACGATGGAATGACTTATACGAATGAGTTGACGGAATCGAAAGTCTTCTTCATCGATTTCCTGAAGAAAAATCCAGCTGGACTGCGCTTTTTGACGAATGCGGATATCGAAGAACTTCGAAACGGTGAAACCGTCGTCTCCAGTCGGACCCATCCGATTGAAGGAACGGACATTTTGATGACCGGGTTTCCGATCATCGAAAACAATCGACTGGTCGGTACACTGATTTTATATCTGGAACTTGGCCAAATCAGTGAACCATTCCGCCCACTCCGTCTGATGATCTTCTTCATGATCGGACTGATCGTCTTGAATCTCGTCATCTTCGGACGACAAATCATCGATACGATCATCCGTCCGTTGATTGACATGAAGCGCGCCTCGACTGTTTATGCGCAAGGTGACTTTGATTACCGGATTCCGATTCAATCGGACGATGAGATCGGGGAACTCGCAGAAACATTAAATAAGATGGCGGAATCGCTCGGAGAAGTCGACGAGCAGCGTAAAGAGTTCCTCGCGAACGTCAGCCACGAATTACGGACACCTCTCTCCTACATCCGTGGCTATACGGAGATGATGCAGGATGATTCGCTCGAGGAAGAAAAGCGTGCGCAGTATTACCAAATCATCGAGCGGGAAACGGAACGTCTGCAACGTCTCGTCAATGATCTGCTCGATCTCGCTCAACTTGAACGCGATTCCTATCCGATGTCGAAACAACCACTTGTCTTCAGTCAAGTACTTGAAGATGTCATTTACCGGATGGAACCCATCGCCCAGTCAAAAGGAGTCACGTTCGTCATGAATCTCGACCCGGATCAAATCGTCTTAGGCGATACGGACCGCCTTGAGCAAGTCTTCGGCAATTTACTCGATAACGCCTTACGGTACACACCGCCTGGAAAACAGATTTTCTTATCGACTGAAACGATCGGCGACCGGACGCATTGTCTTATCCGGGACGAAGGAGAAGGCATTCCGGAAGAGCATCTTGATCGACTGACAAAACGTTTTTACCGTGTCGATAAATCACGGACGCGTAAAGATGGCGGAACCGGTCTTGGTCTTGCCATCACGAAACACATCATCGATCGTCATGATGGGACAATCCGGTTCGACTCCGTTCTTGGAGAAGGAACGACTGTCCACATCGAGTTACCGCTTCTTCCGGATGAAGAGGATGGATTCGAATGATGGAACATCATGTCATCCAAACCTTTGAACTCTTCGGACCGTTCGCTCCGTTCGTTAGTATCTTAGTCGGCGTCGTCGTCAGTGTACTTGGTGTCCTACCGAGTACGTTCGTCACCGCTGCGAATCTCGTCTATTTCGGATTATGGATGGGCACATTGCTCTCTTTCATCGGTGAAGTCCTAGGTGCGGTTTGTGCGTTTCTACTTTACCGAAAAGGACTGCGGTATGCCCTTCGTCGCCCACTTCCGGATCGATTCGCTCGTTTGCAACAAAAACTACAAGCACAACAAGGACATGAAGCATTTTGGACGATCATCTTGCTGCGGCTGTTACCGTTCGTCCCGTCTGGCATCGTCAACATCGTCAGTGCTGCTAGTGGTATTTCCATCCTACTTTTCCTGACTGCGAGTACGATCGGAAAAATTCCAGCCATGTTAATCGAAGTGTTCGCCGTCCATCAGTTCATGCAATCCTCATCCATCGTTCAATGGTCGATTGCAGGCGTGGCACTCGTTGGTTATCTGATCTATCGTATTCAACAAAAACGAGCATCATCGATATAAAACTACAGATGTCTGAAAGGAAGTATCGTTCATGGAGTTAAGACGTTTTGGAACATCCGACCTACTCGTATCCCCGCTTGGGTTCGGAGCTGGTCACATCGGCGCAGAACAGATGACGGATCGCGAAGCAGTTTATTTACTCGAACAAGCACGTGATCTCGGCATCAATCTGATCGATACAGCACGCGGCTATGGCTTATCGGAGCAACGCGTCGGACAATTTCTAAAGAATCGTCGCCACGACGTCATTCTGTCGACGAAAGTCGGCTACGATGTTCCCGGTACGCAGGACTGGACCTTTGAAGCGGTTCATGGTGGCATCGATCAAGCCTTACAGACGATGCAAACGGATCATCTCGACATCGTACACCTCCATTCTTGTAGTCGAGAAATTCTCGCCCAGGGAGATGTCATCGAAGCGCTTGAACAAGCAAAACAAGCTGGAAAAGTCCGCGTCATCGCTTATTCCGGTGATCGGGAAGACTTAACATATGCTATCGAAACGAATCGCTTCGACAGTTTCCAAACGTCATTCAATCTATTTGATCAACGTGTCGATGAAGTCCTGCCCACCCTTCTAGATCACGGTGTCATCGCCAAGCGTCCAATCGGTAACGCCCCGTGGCGATTCGCAGAGCGTCCGGTCGGACAGTACGTCGAACCCTACTGGGAACGTGCGCAACAACTCGCTTATCCACTCGAGGAATCCAGTTGGCTTGAAACTGCCCTTCGTTTCACGGTCTTTGAGCCAGGGATCACGACAGCCATCATCGGTACGTCTCGACCAGAACACCTCGCGCTGAATCAGCAACTGATCGAGCGCGGTCCACTTCCTGTTGATCGTGTTGCTCGGTTGAAGGAACGCTTCGCTGAGTGTGACGCGACGTTCGGTTATCTTTCGCAAACATGATAAAAAGCCCGTATGTCCACTCGTTCAAAGAGTGCATACGGGCTTGTTACTTAGAACTTTTTCTTTTTCTTTTTTTCGAGCACGACGATTGCTTCGACGTGCGCTGTTTGTGGGAACATATCGTACGGCTGAATGTACGATACCTTGTATCCCGCTTTCATCAAGTGATCGCAATCGCGCGCAAGCGTCTGCGGGTTACACGAGACATAGATGATTTTTTTCGCTTTAGACGAGATCATCGCGTTCAACAATTGTGTATCGCAACCTGAGCGTGGTGGGTCGACGATGAAGACATCCGGAATCCAGCCTTCTTTGACCCAACGTGGAATCCACGCTTCTGCCTTACCGACGACGTAGTGGGCATGGTCGAATCCGTATTGCTTCATGTGCGCATTGGCATCTTCGACAGCTTCTTCAATGATTTCCATACCGCGGACTTCTTTTGCTCCTTTAGCGATCCAAAGTCCGATTGAACCAACACCTGCGTATGCATCAACGACACGTTCTTCGCCTGTCAAAGCAGCAGCACGCGCAATTTCTTCATACATCCGCTCTGCTTGTTCCGGATTCAATTGGAAGAAGGCACGCGGAGACAATTGATACGTGAATTCCCCCATCTCTTCCTCGATCCGTTCCACGCCACGCAAGACTTCCGTCTCTTCTCCGAAGACACGTGATGTCAACTTATCATTGATGTTCAGTGCAACCGAGACGACACCTGGAATGTCCATGATATCGCGCGATAAGCCCTCTAGATCACGGAAGCCGTCTTTAAAGGCAACGAGCACGACTTGAATTTCGCCCGTTTTGATTCCTGTCCGGACGACGATATGGCGCATGACACCATCTTGTTTTGATGCATGGTAAACGGGTACTTTATAGTCATTGAGTAATTTCGTGACAGCTTGGTTGACGCGAAGCGTATCCTTATTTTGGACGACACAATCATCAATCGCGACCAAACGATTCGAATTCGCAGAATAGAGACCGCTAACGATTTCATTGCCTTGTTTCCCGACGACGAATTGCGACTTGTTGCGGTATCCCCACTCCCTCGAACCGATCGTCGGGCGGATATCGGCTTTTTCGACATTCAACTTCGTTGATTTCAAGAAAGCGTTGCGAAGCATTTCTTCCTTATAACGCAATTGTCCATCGTAACTCATGTGTTGTAATTGACAGCCGCCACAGACACTATAGACCGGGCAAAGTGGAGTAACACGGTCTGGTGAACGATCGTCACGCTTTAAGATTTTTGCATTCGCATAGTTCGCATGAATTTCCGTGATCTCGATCTGTGCTGTCTCACCGACGAGTAGACCTGGGATGAAGACGATTTGTCGTTCAAGTGTTGCGATCCCTTCACCGTTGATTCCCATTCGTAGACAAGTGACCGAACGGACCTCACCCGTCTGTAATTTGATTTTTGTTGCCATTGATTTCATCCTTTCTCTTTACGCAAATGAAAAAGCGGTCTCAATCTACCGCTTTTTTCGTTTCTTCTTGTTCTTTCATATCCTTTGCATATCGAACGACCTTCGCCTTGAGTTGATCCAGTGATACGATCAGTCGTTCCAAATCTTCGATATCTGATGATTCATCGAGTGAATCGATTGTATGACAGAGAAGCTGCATTCTTGATTTTAGCACATTCATTTGACCAAGTTTATCAGTTCTTGCTTTTCCCATTATTCAGACTTCCTTTCTTCCGCTGGATTCCGACGTTATTTTAGCATACGATACGAAGTGGAGCACTAAAAAGGAGGAGTATCTATGTCACATTCATCACCCATCACGATTGCGAACGATCCGTGGGAAGCTTATCGCGACATTGAACAATACGGCACGGTCCGTTTGACGAACATTGAAGTCACGACAACAAAACTGTGTAACATGCGCTGCGAACATTGCGCCGTCGGTTACATGTTATCCAGTAGCGAGTCACCCGAGATTCCAGTCGAGCTACTTATTCAACGTCTGGATGAAATCGAACATCTGCGTGCCTTCTCAATCACCGGCGGCGAACCGATGCTTTCAATGAAGTCCATCAAGGAGTACGTTGTCCCTTTACTTAAGTATGCCCACGAACGTGGTGCTAAAACCCAAATCAACTCAAATTTAACACTTCCGTTATCTCGCTACGAATTAATCATTCCTTATTTAGATGTCTTGCACATCTCACATAACTGGGGAACAGCTGATGATTTCATCGATGGTGGCTTTGCGATGATGGAACGAAAACCGTCACGTGAAGCACGGACGAAGCTTTTCGAGACGATGAAAGAGAATGCCCGTGTTCTAAATGCACGTGGTGTCATCGTTTCTGCAGAGACGATGATCAATAAACGGACATTACCACACCTTGAAGCGATTCATAAGGAAATCGTCGACATGGGCTGTGTCCGCCACGAGGTGCATCCGATGTACCCCGCTGACTTCGCGTCGATGATCGAAGCAGCTAGCTTGCCCGAAATTCGCGACGGGATCCATCGTTTGCTTGACGTCCGGGATCCGAACGTCTGGATGTTATTCGGAACACTCCCCTTCTATGCTTGTTCGATGGAAGAGGCGGATTTAGAACTTCATCGTCGATTGCGTCAAGAGAAAAACGTCTCTGTTCGCAATGACCCTGATGGACGTTCCCGTCTCAACGTCAACATCTTTGATGGCGAGATCATCGTAACGGATTTCGGTGACGAACTTGCTTCGCTAGGTACGATTCATGAGACATCCTTCAATGATGCTTATGCCGAGTGGCAAGAGACAGAACTGAATAAAAGCTTGTCATGTCACTGCCCTGCGGTGCAATGCCTTGGACCGAACGCGCTTGTGAAAAACGCATATTACCCTGAGATTGATTTCACAAAACAGTCCAGCCGGCTTTAAAACTAAAAAAAGGTTTTGAACGATGGCATCCCGGGAAAAATGTCACAAAGTAGACACATTCTGTTTTTCTAAAAGGGGTGACCGGGATGGAATGGCTCGTAGGTATTGTCGCAATCATCGGTACGTTCAGTATGGTCTTGTTCGTCATGATGGTTGGTATTCGCGCTTCACACAGCATCGAACATGATGAAGTGTTCGATCAGACAGACTGGGACGAACATCTTCTGCATATGCCGCGTCCGACACGTTTTGAACAAGAAAATAAATGAAGCACGCCCCGGTCTCCCGTTTCAGAGACCGGGGCGTGTTATGCTAAAAGAAAAAAGAAAGGTCGTCGTTACTTGTGTCACGTCGTTTTGCTCTTATCTTATCGATCGTCTTCATTTCCGGATTCACGCAAGGTCTGCTGATTCCACTGTTATCTATTTTACTTGAACGCCAAGGAACCCCCGCTTTCATCAACGGTCTCAGCGCTGCCGTTCTCTATATCGGTGTCATCGTCGCCGCCCCTCTCATGGAAGGTCCACTACGACGACGTGGTTATATTCCGGTCATCTCGTTTGGACTCGCTCTTGTTGCAGTAGCGGTTTTCTTATTTCCACTTCTTCCAAGCGTCATTGCTTGGATGATTTTACGGTTCCTCGTCGGATTTGGTGATCAGACGTTACACTATGGATCACAGGTTTGGGTGACGTCCATTACCCCAAATGAACGGTTAGGACGAACGATGTCACTATACGGGATGGCATTCGGTCTCGGTTTTGCTCTCGGTCCTCTTGCGGCACCTCTCGTCGATGTCATCAACTGGCTACCATTCGTGTTGACTGGTACATTGACTGTCATCGTCCTGATCTTGTTATCGCGTATGCCGAACGAAAAACCGTCATCCGTCATGCCGGAGGAGCTGCAAAGCGCCGCCTCACGGTATAAACTTGTCCTATCAACTGCTTGGTTCACGTTACTTCCTGGCTTTACATATGGTTTTCTCGAAGCCACACTGAATGCCAGTTTTCCCGTTTTTGCGACGCGTAACGGGTACGGTCTATCTGAGACGAGTACCTTGATCACGACATTCGTCGTCAGCTCGTTGATCATGCAACTTCCACTTGGACGACTTGCTGATCACTTCGGAAAACGTCGGACGTTAGTAACCGTTCTTTCGATTGGCTCCGTTGCTTTCCTTATCGCTTGCTTCGTCTTCGAACGATACGGTTGGTTATTCGCGATTTTTGCTATTAGCGGGATGGCACTTGGCTCGACGTACTCGCTCGGTGTCGCCTATATGACGGAACAGTTACCGCGACACCTTCTTCCGACGGGCAACTTGCTTGCAGGGATTGCCTTTAGTCTTGGTTCGATCCTTGGACCGATTGCTGGCAGCTTGTTCGTTCTGCTTCCAGCTATGCTTTATTTCAGTCTATTCGTTCTGGTTCTAGCGACACTTGCGTTTCTCTTACGATACGCGAAACGTCACGAATCATCCCGGATCTAAAACAAAGGATCTTGCGCTAATGATGCGCAAGATCCTTTGTTTTATTTCACGATTCCTTCTTGCCGAAAACTCCGCCAGAGCTTATCGTCGATCGCATACGGCTGTTCTTTTGCACGCTTCAGCTCTTCTGTCTCGAGCAGCACGACGACCTCTCGACCGTTGATTGACCACACTGAATCGTAACCTCTCTCCGCCTCGATGATTTCCACATCCACATCTCCATGGGTTTCCTTCAATTGTTGACTGACGCACGTTACGACGAACCGGGCAAACTCATCACGTGGACGACGAGTGGCAATGATCTTTCGAACGATCTCATTCCGTTCCATTCGTTTTCATCTCCTTTCGTTTTATAGTCGCACTAGCCTTTCAGACAAGGCCGAATCGGTCTTCACTTGACCGTACAGAAAAAAGCCGAACGGGTCGGCTTGAGCAACGAACGATTGGGAGTTACTTTGATTGAAACTATTCTTGCACGATTCTGAATCTTCGTCAACCTCGCTTTTGAAACCATACAGGAAGGTACGTCGAGACTAAGATACCACTGACGACGAAGAGTAACCCAAGCAACGCTTGCGGTGGAATCGTCTCGCCGAGAATCAAGGCCGATAAACTGACACCATAGATCGGTACGAAGAACATGAACAACGACACTTTACTGACTGGATTATATTTCATTAGTAAGTTCCAAAGCGTAAATCCAGTCGCTGATAAGAAGGCAAGATACACGAGCATCCAAGCACTTGTCGTTGAAAAGGTGAATGGTGCGACGTGACCATCGAGAATGACTCCTGCGATAAAGAGACCGATTGATCCAATGACCATCGCCCATCCAGTCATCGGTGCCACCGGATAACGTGCCGAGTATTCTTTGGCAATCAAGTTACCGAACGCCCCGGAAACCATTGCTGCGATCAATAATCCTTCCCCTACTCCAAACGAGACACCTTGCCCACCTTGTGGCCAGTTGGCCAAGATGACACCTGTGAATCCAAGGAATAAGGCGAGTCCTTTAAATCGATTCAGTCGATCGTCTTCATATCGAAAATGTGCCAGCAACATCTGAAAGAACGAAGTCGATCCGGCAATGATTGATCCTTGTACGCCAGTTGATAAAGATAGACCGATATAAAAGAAGACATACTGCAAGAACGTCAAAAAGAAGCCGAGACGACTATAGGCGTAGGTCCGCTCCTTCAGTGTGATCGTCTGTTTGAAGACGAAGACACTGACGACAAGTAATAACACACCTGCTAAAAAGAAACGATAGCTCGCAAACAGTAATTGCTCTCCGTATTCGGAAGATGTGATCTGTAATAAGTCATAACTTTTTTTAATGAAGGGAAACGCACTTCCCCACAAAAAAGTCGTCAGTAACGCAAAGACGACGAGTCCAATCCGATGGGTTAAAATTTTTTGCATCTTTCTAGTTCCTTTCCTGTTCCTTTTCACTGAAGCATGGTATAGTAATTCTACAGATAATAATAATTATAATCTAGAGACAATGAAACTCATTATCAATCAGTTAAACTCATTGATATATCACATTCTCATTCTCTTTCTATAATGATTTCATTTCTCATTTACATTTTGAAAGGAGTTTTAATATGACGACTTCCACTACTACCGATGTTCAACAGCGTTCCGTATTCCGTCATGCTTGGGATGAGCATCACGAATTGATTCTAGCATTGTTTAGCGGAATATTGATTTTAGTTGCTTACGGACTCGAAAAATTCAATACGGCGTCTGCCGTTTATGTCACATTGTACTTATCGGCTTATGTAATCGGAGGATATGCGAAAGCGAAGGAAGGATTGACGGAGACGTATCAAGAAAAAACGTTGAACGTCGAATTGTTGATGATTTTAGCTGCCATCGGTGCGGCTGCTATCGGATACTGGATGGAAGGTGCGATCCTCATCTTCATCTTTGCGTTATCCGGTGCCCTTGAGACATACACGATGAATAAGAACGAACGTGCCTTGCAAAGCTTGATGTCTTTACAGCCAGAGGAAGCAACACGTCTGAATGCAAACGGTCAACTCGAAGTCGTCGGAATCGAACAATTAGCGATCGGTAACCTCGTCTATGTTCGTCCTGGGGAGCGGATTCCAGTCGATGGTGTCATCGTTCGCGGTCAAGCCGCGATCGAAGAAGCATCGATTACAGGAGAATCGATTCCGGTTGAAAAACAAACAGGTGATACCGTTTATAACTCGACTGTCAACATGAATGGTGTCTTGACGATTGAGATGACGAAAGCTGCTGACGAATCGTTGTTCCAAAAAATCATTCATATGGTCCAAAACGCACAAAGTGAACAGTCTCCATCTGCTCAGTTCATCGAACGTTTCGAAAGCCGTTATGTCAAAATCGTCCTCCTCGTCGTTGCACTAATGATGGTCCTCCCTCATTACGTCGTTGGCTGGACATTTGAGACAAGTATTTATCGCGCGATGATTCTTCTCGTCGTCGCCTCACCTTGTGCCCTTGTTGCGTCGATTACACCTGCTGCCTTATCTGCAATTGCCGCATCTGCGAAAAATGGCGTTCTTTTTAAAGGAGGCGCCCACATCGAAACGCTCGGTCAAGTCGATACGATCGTCTTCGATAAAACGGGAACACTGACAACAGGGAAACCCGTCGTCACTGAAAGTCGTTACGCGGAAGGCATGGACGTCCGCGCAGTCCAACAAGCGGTTGCTTCCATCGAAGCGCAGTCGAACCATCCACTCGCCCAAGCAATCGTCGATCACTTAAAAACCGATGTCCGCGAACCATCAACGTTTAAGGATGTGACAGGATACGGGATTGAAGCAACTGTCGATGGTGTCACGTATCGTATCGGTAAACGGGCATTCCATGATGGTTTAGACGATCCATTCGTCGCGATCGAACAGTCATTGAAAGAGCAAGGGCATACGATCGTTTATGTCAGCAATGGAGCACAGATCGTAGCGCTTTATGCGTTACGTGATACGATTCGTCCGGAAGCCAAAACAGCGATTGCTGCCTTAAATGATCTCGGCATCGCAACGATCATGTTAACTGGTGACAATCCGGTCACGGCAGCTGCTATCTCACGTGAGGCGGGATTGACGGACTTCGTCGCTGAGTGCCTACCGGAAGATAAAGTCCGCTACATCAAACAATACCAAACAGAAGGTCGGACCGTCGCGATGGTCGGTGACGGCATTAACGATGCCCCAGCCCTTGCATTAGCACATGTCGGGATTGCGATGGGTGAAGGAACGGACGCTGCGCTTGAGACCGCTGACGTCGTCTTGATGAAAAATGATTTAGGTCGTCTTGCCTATGCTGTGCACAAAGCCCGGAAGATGAACCGGATCGTCAAACAAAACATCACGCTTGCGATCGGTGTCATCCTCCTATTGATCGCATCGAATTTGTCCCAGTTCCTCATCATGCCGTTCGCCGTCGTCGGACACGAAGGATCAACGATTCTCGTCATCCTGAACGGTTTACGCCTTCTTCAACAGGATGCTTTACCAAGTCTTCCACAGCGTTCATCTGAAAAACGATTAGCTGCTTAACCATCAAAAAAGCCTGACCGCCACATGGCAGTCAGGCTTTTTTGTACCTTCATCCGAACGTATTCGTCGGAATCGCATCAAGTTCAGCTTGTTCCTTCAAGCGCTTTTCTTCCATTTTCTTCGGATCCGCTTTTTTCATGAACCGTTCCCATGATGCGTTCAATTCAGAACCGAGTAAGATGATCAGCCCTGTGAAGTAGAGCCATAATAACAAGATGACGACACTACCGAGCGAACCGTAGGTCTGATTGTAGTTCGAGAAGTTCGAGACGTAAAATCCGAATCCAACCGATAATAATTGCCAGACGATGACACCAAAAACGGCTCCTGGAATTGCTTCTTTGAATGTAATCGGACGCTTTGGTGCGACGCGGTAAAAGATCGACAGGATACCGATCAATAGAATCGTCGACACGACATACCGTAAGACCGTCAGTAAGACTTTTTGCCCCATATCGATCGGAAGCACGAAATTGGCAAGATACGTGATGATCGGACCACCGAGCACATTCAAGACGATCAGCAGCAACATCCCGATTCCGAGTACAATCGTGAGCAATAAGGCAATCCCACGTGCTGCGACGAAACCACGTGGCGAGAAGTCACCATAGGCATGGTTTGCTGTCGTGATCAAACGATCGACCCCTTTGGAAGCGGACCAGACAGCAAGAATCGCACCAATCGATAACAGACCACCTTGTGGTTCCTTGATGGCTTGGAAAATCGTATCCGTGAATGTGTTGACGGCTCCACCTGGCGCTAAGTCGCGAATTTGTGATTCGAGCGTCTGACGATCGATGTCAAAGAAAGATAAGACGGAAATGACGAAAATGATACCTGGGAAAATGGATAAAAACCAGTAATAAGCGAGTGTCCCTGCATAATCCGTGATGTTATGATCGGACATTCGTTGCTTTAAGTTCAGGGCAAGCCCTTTTGGATCGCGTGAATGCGCCATCGTCATCTCTCCTTCATGAAAAAGAGGCAGTCAACGACCACCTCATTGTTTTAATATACTTTTCCCATTTTATTTCAACTAAAACCTCATTCGTTTTCAGAAAGGATTAATTCATAGAATGGTTCTGTCATTTCTGCCAGCTGTTTGGCAAGTGACGGTGGACGAACCGGTAACGAAGGTAGCTCCGAACGCTTGATCCAGACCGGTGTATAACCCGATCCTTCCTCTTCGAATTCTTCACCCGTACCCGTGCCAAACCGACCACCAATTGTTTTCGCCCAAAAATAAGGATTATCAAATCCATTAAAACGGACGATGGCGGCAATACCGGTCAACTCCACGTCGATTCCAAGTTCTTCATGTGCTTCACGAATCGCTGTTTCTTCTAACGATTCTCCATCATCTTTCCCACCGCCTGGAAAGACATAATACGTTTCGTTCAGTTTATCCCGACGAATCAACGCAATTTGATCCTGTTCGTTTCGTAAAATGATTGCACTTCGTTGAATCGGCATGACGCCACCTCCCTTTTATTATTTCGACTTATTGAAGAGTATCCAGCATTTCAGGAACGAGTCCATTCTCTGTCGAAGCGATGACTTCTGCTGCAACCTTCATACCAAGCTTCAATGCCTCTTCTGCTGACTTTTCTTGTGTCAATTCAGACAAGACAGCAGAGAAGAATGAGTCGCCTGCTCCCGTCGAGTCAACGACTTTTACTTTTTTCGTTCCGACATGACCTGATGTCGCTGTACGACGATCAACGTAGACCGCCCCGAGTTCACTCATCGTCACGACCGTGAACGGAGCACCCTTTTTCGCTAGCTCATTCGCTACATGAATCGCATCTTCAACAGTCACGATCGACAGATCAGACAGAATTTCCGCCTCTTCTCGGCTACAAATGAATCCAGTGAATCCTTGTAGCAGATGACGATTACGTTCGATGACGCTCAAGTGACCACAAACACCAAACAATGGCAACTCCATTTTACGGCATAGATGAATCAAACGTTCTAAAACCGTAACGGACAAATCAAGATCGATTGCAACGGCATCGACTCCATCGAGTGCATAGATTGATTGACGTAAAATCGCCTCTTCGAGCAACTTGGCATCTGGTTGTTTTGAGATCGATGTTTGCAAATCGCCTTCATTATCCATGACAGCTAGCCACATGCCCATTCCATGATCTTCTAACATTTCGACGTGATCCACATTTGCACCGTAAGATTTCAGCTCATCGAGCACTCCCACGCCAATCTGATCATTCGTAACCGTCGAGATAAAGCGAACTTCATTCCCGAGGACGGCTAGATTTTGTGCTACGTTGCGTCCTGTTCCTCCATTTGAAAACGTGATGTCTCCTACGTTTTTCGCATCCTTATGCAAAGGAGCGAACGAAGTTCCTTTTATGTCGACGAATACTTTTCCGATTACCGCGATTTTATTCATTTCAGTTCCACCTCTAACCATATTTCCTGATTTCCGACCTTGTTTGATCTTTCAGGCACATTGCTTCAATTATAGTAAAATTTTAAATCAGTGACAACCGAAGTAGTTTTTTTCTAACTGTTCGTTATCTTCACGTTAAAAAAGCAGCAAGCGGATCGCCTGCTGCTTTGATTAAAGATTAGATATTCGCGATCACGAGACTGATTGCGAGTAAGAGTCCGAAAATCGTGTTCACTTTACCGGTCTGTGCCATGCCAGGCATCAGCTTTTCCGGTGGTAAGTCTTCCCAGAAGAGACGTACTGCTTTGATCATGAGCGGAATACTCAATAACGCGAGTAACGCAAACCATGAAACGTCAAATGCGAGTACAGCAATAATGAGAGACAGGATAGCTGCCGCAAAAAATCCGATCAAGACGTACACGGCACGGCGATGTCCGACGAGACAGGCAATCGTTTTTCGTCCGTTGACCTTATCATTATCCAAGTCCCGAATGTTATTCGCAAGTAGGATTGAACCAATCAAGATGGCGACTGGTACCGAAATCGCAACGGCTTCTGTCGGAACATAACCAATTTGCAAGTACGCCGAAATCGCGATGATAATATACCCCATGAAAAAGCCTGCAACGACTTCTCCAAACGGTGTATAGGCAATCGGAAGCGGTCCTCCTGTATAGATATATCCGACGAACATCGAAATGAGTCCTACGACAAGTAACCACCACGATGTCTCGATGCACAGATACACACCGAGTAATGCCGAGATGCCATACAATGTAAGTGCGAACGCTAGGATCGTTCCCGGCTTGAATCCGTCACGAACGATCGATCCACCGATTCCGACCGACTCCTCCGTATCTAAACCACGTTTGTAATCGTAGTATTCATTGAACAGATTCGTTGCGATTTGAATCAACATCGATGCGATCAACATCGCCACGAACAAATCCAAGCGTATCGATTCCACGCGTGGTGCGACAACTGCCGTACCGACGACGACCGGAACAAAACTTGCTGTTAATGTATGCGGTCGTGTCATTCGCCAATAGACAGCGATTGATTTATTCATATAATAACCCCTTTCCTGTCTAAGTGTATCGGGTTTCGTTTTTTGCTGTCAATGTTCAATCCGAGATAGCTTATTCCTTCTTTTTTGTCCGCAAAAAGTTTACACTTAGATTAAGTGAAACATATCACAGTATCTATAGACTAGGGGGCAATGAGCGGTATGGCTTACGCTCAACAAGAGCTAAAACAGTGTATCGAACAGGCCGTCAGTCAGGCGAACGCCTCACAACGACCTATACTCGCTTCGTATTCATGGGAAATCGAAGCAACTGACATGCGTTCCCTCGAACAGGGTATCGAGGAACGATTTTATTTCGCGACACCTGATCGCTCGATGCGGGCCATCGGGTTTGGCATCGTACAACAACTTCAGGCTTCAGGAACGGATCGTTTTTTACGAATTCAATCGCAATGGGCAAACTTGAATCGCGATCATGTCGGTCATGATTTATTTGCGTTCAGCGGATTTTCGTTTACCGAACTTAAACAACCGGATTATCGTTGGTCTTCCTTCGGAGACGCTTCGATGACGATTCCGAAGTTTTTATTTCTAGAACAAGATGGCAAGACACGTGTGACGATTTTTGCTCGCGTCGAGCCAATGGATCAAGTCGATTCTATCTTAAATGAACTCGCACTCGATTTCGCCAAAGTCAATCAACCGCAACCATCGACTGCCGCAGGCGTCACGCGCTTACGACTATCGCGAGATGGGAATGAAGCCTTTGAAGCTTCGTTCCATCAAGCGATGCACTACTTGGAGACGACACTTGAAAAAATCGTCCTGGCGCGCGAAGTCGTCTATGAGCTGGATCGTCCACTCGACGTAGCCGCTGTCGTCGCTGAACTCGAAGATACGCAGCCCGGCAGCTACGTCTTCTGTTTCCAACCAAATCCGGAAGAAGCCTTTATCGGCGCTACACCGGAACGACTCGTCTTAAAACGTGGACGTCGTCTTGAAACGGCAGCCGTCGCTGGTTCTGCACCACGCCACGCAACGGATGAGATGGACGAAGCACTCGGTCAATCGTTATTACAAGATCAAAAGAACCGGGTAGAGCACGGAATCGTCGCGGATTCGATCGAACGGACATTATCTGTATTTTCAGAGGAACTGGATTGTCCGGATACGCCGATTCTCTTGAAGAATCGCCATATCCAACATCTTTATACACCGATCACAGCTCATTTAAAAGAAGATGTGACGTTATTTCAATTAATCGAAAAACTGCATCCGACACCTGCACTTGGGGGCGAGCCCAAGCAGTTAGCAGTCGATGCCATCCAAGAAATCGAAACGTTCGAACGAGGATGGTACGGTTCACCTGTTGGTTGGATGAACGGACAGGATGACGGGGAATTCATCGTTGCCATTCGATCTGGATTGTTTACAGAACGGGCGGTCTTTCTTTACGCCGGTTGCGGTCTCGTCGAAGGCTCTCATCTCGATAGTGAACTGGCAGAGACGGAAACTAAACTATCACCGATGGTACAAGCACTTGGACACATCGGTTCGATTGAAAAGGATGATATTTATGTTGACTAAGTGGATGCACACGTTAATCGATACGCTCGTCGCTTCTGGTGTCCGGGACTTCGTCATCAGTCCCGGTTCCCGTTCGACACCACTTGCCATTGCTGCTTTTCTGCATCCTTCTAGCCGTACCCACGTCCTTGTTGACGAACGGTCGGCTAGTTTTTTTGCTTTAGGTCTAACACGGACGGAAGAACGCGTTCGTCCCGTTGCGTTGATTTGTACAAGCGGTACCGCTGCGACGAACTATTATTCAGCAGTTACCGAAGCGAACATCTTTGAACTTTCGCTGATCGTCTTGACCGCCGATCGACCACATGAATTACGGAATGTCGGTGCGCCACAAGCTATTGATCAGGTCGATCTTTACGGGAAGCAGGTTCGGCATGCGTTTGATCTTCCGTTAGCAGAAGAAGCGAGCCTTCCTTACGTCGCTCATGTTGCACAACGTGCAACCCTACTCTCTCTGACGGAACCAGCTGGCCCGGTTCAAATCAATGTTCCGTTACGTGAACCGCTCGTGCCGGAACTCGATCTCTTACGGACAGGGCGTCCGGTCGGTGTATTACCTGAACCGATACCGGGCGTAAACAACGCTTTAGCGACCGCACTTCAAGAAGAGCGTCTTCTTTTTGTACTTGGACCACAACTTACTGCGGCGGACAGTCAGGTTGTCATCTCGTATGCGAAACAAGCAGGGATTCCGGTGTTGGCGGATCCACTCAGTCAAGGACGACAATCGCATGATGCTCACGTTTTTGCCTATTACGATACATGGCTCAAACATTCCGCTACCGCTCAGCACGTCCGACCAGACCGAATCATTCGTTTCGGTGCCATGCCGACGTCAAAACCTTATCTGCTTTGGTCTCGGGATATTCCGACGACGGTCGTCGGTCATCCAGGAAACTGGCGCGATCCACAGCTTCATTCGGATTTCGTAATTGGTCACGCGCGACAACTCGCGCATCATGAATCTGTTCCGCATGATCCTGCGTATCTGACACTGTTGCAACAGGCGGAGCGACGCGTCGCCGCTGCTTTTGCGACAATCGATCAAGAGGAGATGACGGAATATAACGTCGTCCGTGCATTGACGACGTTACAGGACGGAAGTCTCTTCGTTTCGAACAGTATGCCGATACGGGATGTCGATACGTTCCTACCGACAGGAACACCGCTTCGTCTACTCGCGAACCGAGGTGCGAACGGAATTGACGGCATTCTCTCAAGCGCTCTAGGAGCAACGTTTGACGCCACACACCGCTATTTACTCGTCGGCGACTTAGCGTTCATTCATGATATCAACGGTCTGATGACAGCACGGACGCTTCCGTTAACGATCATTCTCGTCAACAATGCGGGTGGCGGAATATTTAGCTTTTTACCACAACAGCAACTCGAGCAAGAGGTGTTCGAACCACTTTTCGGTACACCGCAGCATCTCGACTTCGCTTCTCTCGCTTCCGGATATGGCGTAACCTATCAGGCGATCGATTCCATCGCCGCGTTACGTCAAGCACTTGCGGAAGAGACGAACGTCACTCGGATTCTTGAAGTCAAGACGACACGAACAGAAAACGTACAGATGCACCGTTCGATCTGGGACGTGACGAATCATGCGTTAGCCGAGGTGTTCCAATGATTTTGCGTGGGCATACGTATCATGTGAAAATCGAGGGATCGGGTCCACCGCTCCTATTGCTTCATGGTTTTACAGGCTCGCTCTCGACGTGGGACATGCTAAGTGAGCATTTATCGCCTCACTTCACCGTCTATCGCCTTGATTTGATGGGGCATGGAAAAACGACACCGGCGTCTGAGCAACGAATGCGTTTGACGCAACAGGTCAAGGATCTCGAGGCACTGCTCGCTATGCGATCCGAGCCATGGATCGTCCTCGGATATTCGATGGGTGGACGAATCGCTTTAATGCTGAGCGTCGTCTCTGAGCAAATCGCTCGGACGATCGCTGTTAGTACGACACCGGGTATCCAGACGGCAATCGAGCGAAAAGTACGTCGTACATCCGATCGAGTGCTTGCGGAGCGACTCGAAAAAGGCGG
Source organism: Exiguobacterium sp. LL15 (assembly GCF_024436095.1). Lineage (NCBI taxonomy): Bacteria > Bacillati > Bacillota > Bacilli > Caryophanales > Exiguobacterium > Exiguobacterium sp. LL15. The sequence continues at coordinate 36,003 of NZ_JANFNX010000004.1, forward strand.
ACTCGAAGCTTTCATCGATCACTGGGAGACACTTGGACTATTTAAACCCCAAGCCCTTCTGCCGGAATCGCAACGTACGCGACTGCGTCAGGAGCGCCTGTCCCAAACGGTGGAAGGTCTGAGTGCTTCGTTACGTGCACAAGGTACAGGAAGCATGCCATCCCTATGGTCATGCCTTCCGAAAGAGATTGATTGGATCGTCGGGGCAGAGGATGAAAAATTCCGTGCCATCGCTTCACGAGCGGCATCACCTGAAAAAATTCACGTGATTTTGCACGCTTCGCACGCCCCACATATCGACCAACCGCAAAAGTTTGTTACAATGGTAGAGAATCTACTTATTCATCACTAACATATTGGGGGAATTCACATGAAATATGCTCCGGAATGGGTATCAGCCCGCAGCTATGAAGACATCAAATATGAACAATGGAACGGGATCGCGAAAATCACGATCAACCGTCCTGAAGTTCGCAATGCGTTCCGACCACACACGGTCCACGAACTCATCGACGCATTTTCACGTGCACGTGACGATCAAAATGTCGGCGTCATCATCTTAACAGGTGAAGGCGATCTCGCATTCTGTTCTGGCGGAGATCAAAAGGTGCGCGGACATGGTGGATATGTCGGTGACGATGAAATTCCACGCTTGAATGTTCTTGATCTTCAACGTTTGATTCGTGTCATCCCAAAACCAGTCATCGCTATGGTCGCAGGTTATGCGATTGGCGGCGGACACGTCCTTCACCTCGTGTGTGACTTGACGATCGCTGCAGACAACGCCCGCTTCGGACAAACTGGTCCAAAAGTTGGTTCATTCGATGCTGGATATGGCTCTGGTTACCTCGCACGCGTTGTTGGACACAAGAAAGCGCGTGAAATCTGGTACCTCTGCCGTCAATATGACGCACAGCAAGCACTTGATATGGGACTCGTCAACACGGTCGTCCCACTCGCAGATCTCGAGCAAGAAACGATTCAATGGTGCGCTGAAATCCTTCAACATTCGCCAACGGCTCTTCGTTTTCTCAAAGCGGCATTCAATGCTGATTCAGATGGTCTTGCAGGGATTCAGCAACTCGCAGGAGATGCAACGTTGTTGTACTACACAACGGACGAAGCAAAAGAAGGACGCGATGCGTTCAAAGAAAAACGCAACCCGGACTTCGGACAGTTCCCACGTTTCCCATAATGAAAAAAAGGTTCAATCGTCTTACGACATTGAACCTTTTTCGTATATTCATCTCAAAAGGAAGTGACTATTTTGTATCCTTGGATCTATACACGGGCAAAAGAACAGCCGGATGACATCGCACTCATTACGGAAACAGAGCGTTGGTCGTGGTCCGAACTATATACACGCGCACATCGCTTAGCAAGTACTTGGGCGACGATCGTGACACGCGGAGACCGGATCGCCCTTTACGGTCCATCGAGTGCGCGCTACATCGTCGCTCTTCACGCAGCTCAATTGCTTGAATTGACCGTCGTCCCGATCAACACACGTTTGACGCAGACAGAAGTGTTACGTCAATTCAAACAGGCAGATGTACGGCTCATCGTGACGGACCGGACACTTGATACAAAGATCCCGTGCGTGGCTTTCTCTTATGAAAAAGAAGCACCTGACCTGTTAATACGCCATATGCCCAAGCAATACGTCCAATCGATGCTCTTTACGAGTGGTACGACCGGACATCCGAAAGCCGTCGAACAAACGATGTTGAATCATTTCTCGAGTGCGACGAACGCCGCGCGTCATATCGGATCACTGCCAGAGGATCGTTTTTTGATCGTCACGCCGCTGTTCCACATGAGTGGATTAGCTGTCGTCTACCGGGCAGTCATCTATGGAGTACCAATCATTCTTGAGCCACATTTTTCGCCAGAACGCGCCTTACACTGGATTACGACGGAAAAAATCACCCATGTCTCACTCGTCTCGGTCATGCTTGATCGGCTGCTCGAAGCCGGGCTACGTCGCCACGCACTTCGCGTCGTACTGACAGGAGGCGGTCCTGTACCATTACCGATTCTGACGCGTGCACTCGACCGCAATATCCCGGTCATGCAGACATACGGGATGACGGAAACCGCTTCTCAAATCGCAACCCTCTTGCCTGAGGATGCCTTACGAAAGATTGGATCGGCCGGACAAGCGATTCATCCGACACAAATTCGCATTACACGTCATCAAGAAATCGAAGTCAAAGGACCGACGATCATGAAAGGCTATTTTCATGAGGAAGAGAAAACGGCAGACGCCTTTACGGCAGATGGTTTTTTCAAGACTGGTGACTTAGGACGTCTGGACGCCGATGGATACCTCTATGTCCTCGATCGTCGAAGCGACCTCATCATCTCAGGTGGGGAAAACATTTATCCAGCTGAAGTCGAATCAGCACTTCTCTCGATTGATGGAATTCAAGAAGCAGGTGTCGTCGGACGATTTGATGCTAAATGGGGACAAGTTCCGGTCGCCTTCATTGTCAGTACACTCGATGAAGTCATCATCCGAACGGAAATCAGTCAATTGCTCGCTAAATATAAATGTCCGGTTGATTATATCTATCGTAGCGCGCTGCCACGCAATGCGAACGGTAAACTATTACGGAAGCAACTGAAGGAGTCATTATGAGTATCACTCTCCGGTCTGCCGAACTGTTCGATGTTCCGCTCGTCTTTCGTCGTCCGATGCAAACCGCCCTCTCGACGCTGACAGTACGCCGGACGACGATTTTGCGTCTGACCGATTCGGAAGGACGAGTGGGTTACGGGGAAGGTGTCGCGTTCGATACACCGTGGTATACATCGGAAACACAACACTCCCTCCAAGGAATTGCTCCACTGCTGTATCGGTTACTTGAACAACCGCTCCATCATCCAGCAGACGTTACGAATCGTTTCCGCATCGTGCAAGGTAATCCGATGGCAAAGGCGATGTTCGAAGGAGCGATCTATGAATTATTTGCAGCAGCTACCGGTCAATCGCTCGCCACGTATCTCGGAGGTGATGAATCATCTCTCGTACCTTGCGGGAAAGCACTCGGACGGGCTTCTGCAGCACAGACCGTCGAAGCCGTCGGACAAGCGATCGCTTCCGGATATGGACGGATCAAGCTGAAGCTCGCTCCGACGGATACCGTCGTTCTTGAGCAAGTACGTGCCGCTTTCCCTGATGCGCCCTTGATGTTTGACGCTAACGGCAGCTTCACTGAAGCAGACTTCCCTCTATTACAGCAGTGGGATTCATTCGGTCTCGTTATGATGGAACAGCCGCTCGCAGCGTCGGATTGGTCCGGACATCAACGTCTCGCTATACTCTTACAGACACCCATTTGTCTGGATGAATCCATCGTCGCTCCAGTGGATGCCGAGTTGATGAAGACGCTCCAAGCTGGTCAGATTCTGAACATCAAGCCGGCACGCGTCGGTGGACTGACGAACGCTTTGTCCCTTCGAACAAAAGCACCCTACTGGCTCGGTGGGATGTTCGAGAGCGGTATCGGGCGTCGTCAGACCCTTGCTTTTGCAACACTTCCTGGACTCGCTTATCCGATTGATATGGCAAGTACTGCCGATTATTTCGAAGAAGATTTGCTTGAGACTCCGTATCATGTCGAACACGGACACATTCGTTATTCCGCTCCAGCCGTATCCGAGTCACAGTTAAACAAATTGGCAACGTCCCGGATATCCTTATAATAGGAGTACTACAACAAAAAAGAGGCAATGGATTGACTTCCATTGTCTCTTTTTCGTATTTTACTATATAAGCTTTTCTTAGAACGATTCTTTGCCTTCGACTTTCGTCAAAATCTCATACCCGTCTTTTAAGACGACGACCGTGTGCTCGAATTGTGAGACGAGACTCCGGTTCGGTGTGTATAACGTCCAACCGTCCCGCTCATCTTCGATACAGAACTCATCTCCTGTTGAAATAAACGTCTCGACAGCGATGACTTGCCCTTCCTTCAACAAATCATTCTCTTCACGATTGAAGTAGTTCGAGATGGATTCTGGCTCACCATGGAGTGTCTTACCGAGACCATGTCCCGCTAAGTTACGGATGACCGTGAAACCGCTCTTACGTGTTTCGGCATAGATTGCTTTTCCGATCTGGTTGACCTTCGTTCCGGCTTTGACTTTTTCAAGTCCTTTCTCAAGCGCCGTCAATGACACTTCAACGAGTCGGACATCTTCCGGACGTTTTGCTTCTCCTGCGATGACCGTCTTCCCTGTGTCCGAGTAGTAACCGTTCTTCACAGCCGAGACATCGACATTGACGATATCACCTTCTTGAATGACATACTTCCCTGGGATACCGTGTGCTGCGATATCGTTAACACTGATACATGTCGCTCCTGGGAAATCGTACATGACGATTGGAGCAGACTCTGCTCCCTGTTCCTTCAGGATGCGTGCTCCGATGTCATCGAGTTCCTTCGTCGTGATTCCCGGTTTGACGGCATCCGCCATCTCATCGCGTGCCATGGCGACGATTCGTCCAATTTCTCGTAATGCCTCGTAATCATAATCTAACACTTTCATTTCCTCCTCATTCACTCAATCGTTCTTGATATAGATAATCTGCAGAGATATCCGCAAATAAGAACATCCCATTACTGAGCGGCATACTAAATGTCCGCGTTTGTTCACTCGAGCTGAAGTCGACGTACCGTTCGGACAAATATCCACTATGTCTTCGTTCCATCGCTACCGTCGTCCGGATGAAGTAAGGACGGAAACTCCAGTTGTACCCTTTGTAGAAGGAATACAGTTTCCACTCCCCACTCTTTTTACTGACGTTTGAAGATTGTTGGAATCCATTCGCATCCGTGATATAAAACCGGATGAATTCCGGCTCCATCTTCCGGGCGAGCGTCAGCAACCATTGATCGAGATCTTGCTCCGGCTTCAAGGACTGACAATCTTCATTAAATCGAACCGTCCAGTCTTGCTCTAGCTGAAACAAGCGATTCATCTGCTCGCGATCATATTTATAAAACATCGGGACTTCATGGATCAACACTTCCATACCAGGACAGGTCATGACCCATTCAGGTGATGCTTCTCCAAGTAGATTCCCCATGTAGTAACGTCCTCCGTGTTGCCACGCATACCGAAGTTGACCGAGATGACTGATATTCTTATACAAAAGTGGCGCTCCAAGCTGGTCGCAAAGATGCTCCATCGTCTGTAAGAGATGTGGATACGACGCTGAGACGGTCTTTTTTTCAATCATGGAGGATAAATCGACGATCAACATATCCGGCGACATCGAAAAGACACGTTCAAGACTCGTTGCTTCCGCACGGTCCAGCGCTACCTTCAGTCCAGAGTTCTGGTAATACGCGACGATCCGACCCAGACGGTCAAAATCATCGACTTGGACGTCCGTCAAAGTAACGTACATCCGCTCTTTTGGAAACGACGAGTCGACCGTCCGTAAGACATGCAAGAAGTCCTCCCCACCGTTTTCAAACAGCCAAGCTGGACGGCAACGGATCAGAATAAACGCTTGTGCATCGGAGGGTACTTTTTGGAATGCTTGACGGACGACATGCCCCATGACTTCGAGTTGATACTCGATTGGAACATCGTCTTCCTGAAAAAATGGTTTTAACGGTTCTCCACGAAAATGGGACTGGATTTCATACCCTTCCACCTTAAAAGGGGCAGCGCCTACGATCGGTTGAAACCATGCCTCTATCTCTTCGGGATGAACGATAACATCTAATGCATCCATTCTATTCCCCCCTTGTACTCTTGTTCTATCTTAACAAAAAAAGAGCCTCTCTGTAACGAGAGAGCCCCTGTTTTACGATAACGTCGTATCTTTCCGCAATGCGATATACAAGTACACACCGAATGTCGCCGTCAAGTAGATGATACTCAGGACACCGTATTGGATTCCGACGGCTCCTCCCTTACCGATGGCTAGCACAAGAAAGATGATGCCGCCAAATAATAAGGTCGCCAACGGAATATAACGAAAATGTCCTTTTGTCGTCCGCTCACAAATCTTTTTCGTCGCGACGATCAGTGCAACGAGACAGACGGATGCTGCTACATAAATGGTATACACGAATGATTCAGCCCTCTCCCTATCGTTCATGGCTCATTTTATCATGACCGCTCAGATAAATCATAAAAAAGAACCGACTTGTCTGTGACAAATCGGTTCGAATCGTTTACTTTTCAAAACGTGGTTTACGTCCACCACGGTTACGATCGCTTTCGCTACGGTTGCTACGTCCAGCATAACCGCCTTCACGACGATCTGATGAAGAAGATGAACGACCACCTTCACGACGCTCGCCACCGCGTGGGTTGTTTCCACGGTATCCGCCACTGCGGTTGCCGCTTCCACTTCCACCTTTGTTTCCGTAAGGACGACGGTTTCCACCACCGTTGCTACCGAAACGTTTCACGCGGATTGGTTCGATTGAAGAGATTTGGACTGGTGTTGCATCCGGCTCTTTCGTCAATCCTTTAAGTGCTGCTGAAAGAAGTTCCACTGCTTCGTACTCTTCTAAGAGTTCTTGTGCAAGTGTCGTATATTCTTTTGAGTCTTTTGCTTCAACGCGTTTGATGAGTTCTTGTGCAGCAAGCTTCAAGTTGCCTTCTAAGATTTCATCAAGTGTTGGTGCATGACGACGTGACATTTTTTTGTTCGTGACACGTTCGATTGTTTTGATTTGACCGAATTCACGTGGTGTAACGAATGTGACAGCCGATCCTGTTTTACCAGCACGACCCGTACGACCGATCCGGTGAACATAGCTCTCTGGATCTTGTGGGACGTCGAAGTTGTAGACGTGTGTGACACCAGAGATGTCAAGACCACGTGCTGCAACGTCTGTCGCGACGAGGATATCAATCGTTCCTTTTTTGAAACGACGGATGACTTGGTCACGTTTTGCTTGTGTTAAGTCACCGTGTAAACCGTCAGCTGTGTATCCACGTTGGATCAAACCTTCAGTCATTTCGTCAACACGTTTTTTCGTACGACCGAAGATGATTGAGAGTTCCGGAGAATCCGTGTCGATCAAACGGCAAAGAACGTCGAATTTTTGGCTTTCTTTCAATTCGATGAATGACTGGTCGATGTTTTCAACTGTCATTTCTTTTGCTTTGACTTTGATGTGTGTCGGAGTCGTCATGAAACGATCTGCGATTTTACGAATTTGTGGTGGCATCGTTGCTGAGAATAAGAGTGTTTGACGTGTTTCAGGAAGTGCACCGAGGATTTTCTCGATGTCTTCGACGAATCCCATGTTCAACATCTCATCTGCTTCGTCAAGGATGACCGTTTGAACGTGATCGAGGTTCAACGTCTTACGGTTCATGTGGTCCATCAAACGTCCTGGTGTCGCAACGACGATTTGTGGATTTTTGCGAAGTGCGCGGATTTGACGATCGATTTGCTGACCGCCGTAAACAGGAAGTGCATGAACGCGTTTTACTTCACCGATCCGGTTCAATTCTTCTGCTACTTGGATTGCGAGCTCACGTGTTGGAGCAAGAATCAACGCTTGGATGTTGCGTGATTTTGCGTCAAGACGCTCGATTGTTGGGATACCGAATGCTGCAGTTTTACCAGTACCTGTTTGTGCTTGACCAATTAAGTCAACGCCGCTGAGTCCGACTGGAATTGTTTCTGCTTGGATTGGTGTTGCTTCTTCGAAGCCCATTTTTAGGACACCTTTGATAAGTGCCTCACTAAGATTTAATTCACGAAATGTTGTCAATGCTAAATACTCTCCTTTGTCATATGAAAAGCGTCTGCCACTAAACAGACGCTACCGTAACGAATACAATCGACTACCTATTATAACAGAATCTATCACATAAAGATAGAGTGGTTTCTCTTATAATAATGTTTAGGGAAGTCACCATCATAATCGTTGCCATAAGGGCGAGGGAAAGGCGAAGTGCCCGGACCGTGCGATGTACGTCATCGCGTGCCCCCACTAGTGATGGGGTATATTCAGTAAATGGTCGCCGGTAATCAAACCAGCCGCAACCACCAAAATGATGAATTCCTTACTATCTATTCGAAACGCAGGCTTACTCGGTCCGATTATTTCGTCAACCGAATACCCGTTTCATTTTTTTCTATTTTTTTATCTTTCAACAGGCGACCGAGCGCTCGTTTGAATGCTGCCTTGCTGAGACCGAATACTTCATCAATCGTCTCGGGAGCTGTCTTATCACCATACGGCATCTGACCATCATGTTCAAGTAGATGGTTCAGAATCAACTCCGCGTCTGTATCAATGGCTTCAAAGGCACGTGGTCGTGCTGAAAGTAATACTGTACCATCTGGTTTTACATTTGTCACTCGTAATTTCAAGACTTCTCCAAGACGCGGCCAACGTTCCATCTCACGTTCATGCAAGAATCCGATCGATTGATCGTTGACCCAGACGTTAACGCCTGGTTCACGTTGTGAGAAGACGAGACCTTCGACGTCCATGTTGTTCCACTCCTCTGGAGCTGGCTTCGCACGTAAGTTGAAGTATGCATAAGGTGCAGGGTCTCCGAGTAACCGAAGCTTCTGATCATGTTTCAGACGAATGAAGAGTTGATCGCCTTCTTCTGGCCAGAACATCCGGCGCTGCGGCAAATCGTCGAGTGAGACGAGAACGTCTTTTTGAATACCGATGTTCGCGAACACTCCTGTGTTATAGCGTGTCCCATTAATCGTCGTCTTGACATAGTCTTCAAATGAAGCTTCTGGAATCGTCATCGATGATGCTAGACGCCCTTCATTATCTTGATACAAGAAGACTTCTACCTCTTCTTCGAGGGCTACTTTCCGTGTTTGTTCATTGTTATGCAACAACACGTCTTCATTTCCATCTGTCAGAAACACTCCGAACTCTGCTTCGCGTTCTACTTTTAATGTGACAACCTGTCCTGCGCGTAATCCCATTTCGGGTCATCTCCTCTCTGTATTTGAATCGATTCCAGTCCTTGTGAATCGTTCTGCTGTTCTTTCCCTACTATACTATACTCTTTTTCCATTCATCTCTGATATCAACACAATGGTGACAGTTGTGACATATTTGTGAACGGAACACATTTGCGTGATTTTTTTGAAAAAAAGATATATGATTAAATAACAGGAAAAAGAAGGTTTAGTTTAGGTAAATATGGGGGATAAAAATGTTTCATAACATTCAATCGCGTTCGTTCGCACGACGCTTCACGAAAACATTGGTTTTTGCATTTTTTGCGTTCCTTGCTACGATTGGAATTGTCTTCGCAGAAGGATCGAACAGTACGGATATGACACCGAAGACACCAGCGCTTCAGCAAATCGATCGCCCTTAAAATCTACACCTTCCGTGTGGATTTTTTATTTTTCCGGACATTTACAGGACGATAAAGGAAAATTGCGTTTGACCTCGAATTATAATGAACATGCCATCATTTTAATTTTTGAGGAGGAAACGGACGTGCTCTTCTACTTATTTACGACGATTACGGGTCTCATCACTACATACTTAAGTTTTGTTACCGGTTATTATACGAGTTCGATCGGTGTGTTCGTCTTTACACTAGCGATTTGTCTGTCACTATCATCGATCCGCCAGTTGATCCGTACGTCCTATCTGACTTACATTGAATACATTCAACACCGTCGTGTCAAAAAACAGTACGAACGGATGAAGAAACGAGAACAATCTTATCAAATCGGCTATCCTCATCGAGATTCGAGTACACCACTTGCATTCTCCGCGACAGACCAGCATGATAAGTAAAGAACACGATTTCATCACCTAGGAGGAACAGATTCATTATGAACGAAATCCCTTTATCAAACGGTTGGACACTTCGCTACTCTCCTGTCATCGATTTATGGTTGAAGGAAGATGGCGTACTGCTCGTAGATCACGAAGATAAGGTCCGCTTGACTCTCATTTTGGATGAGGAAACGATGGAAATCAAACAGATCGACAATACGAACGCCACGTTCTCTGTTGATCCGACGACACGTCGCCTCACCTTTGAACTTGGAGAAAGCGAAGAGGAATCTGAGCCTCGTTACTGGGAATAATCACGCAGACTGGGTGCGACGCCCGGTCTTTTTTTGTACAATAACATCAGCAATGAAAAAAGGAGCTGTCACTTCACCATGATCCGTACTGTCATTTGGTTCATTTATTTTGGACTTGTCTTACCCTGTACCTTACCATTTTTACCAAGCGCAAAACGTCGAACGCATCTCGCGCGCTATGCATTCGTTCAGCGTGTAGCGAGCGTCTGGGCAAACTCTCTTCTCCGACTCGCTGGCGTTCGTGTCAACGTGACGGGTCGTGAGCATATCCCGGCAAACGAACCCGTCGTCTTCATCTCGAATCACCAAGGGAACTTCGATGTTCCGATTCTACTTGGAACAATCGATAAACCGAAAGCATTCATCTCAAAAATCGAAGTGAATAAAATTCCAATCGTCAATGTTTGGATGAATCTGATGGGATGTGTCATGATCGATCGAAAAGATCGACGCCAATCGCTGAAAGCGATTCGTTCTGGTGTCGACACGATCAAGGACGGACAATCGATGATCATCTTCCCGGAAGGAACACGCTCTAAAGGCGGTCCAATGGCGGAGTTCAAAGCGGGAAGCTTCACACTCGCGACATCAAGTGGTGCTCGTGTCGTACCCGTCGCAATTTCGGGGAGCTATCGCGTTATGGAGGAAACGGGTAAAATTCGCCCTGCCACGGTCGACGTTACGATTTTACCGTCGATTGTTCCGAGTACGATGACACAGAAAGAACTCGTCCAGACAGTCGAACAGCAAATCAAACAGATTGTAGAAGGTGTCTAATATGTTAATGAAAGCAGAAAATCTCAAAAAAGAATTTGCCGATAAAATCGTCTTCGAAGATGTGACATTCTCCGTCTCACCTGGCGACCGGATTGGCATCATCGGCGTCAATGGTACCGGTAAGTCGACTCTCCTGCATATCTTGGCAGGTAAAGAGACGGCAGACGCTGGTACGATGCATCACCCGAATGATTATCGGATCCGCTTGCTATCGCAAACGACCGATTATCCGGAAGACCAAACGGTCATGGAAGTACTATTGTCTGGTGATACACCAACGATTAACGCCTTACGTCACTATGAAACGGCGCGTCTAGCACTCGAACAAGATCCGACGAGTGAAACGTTACTCAATCGCTTCATCATTGCTCAGACAGAAGTCGATGCTGCGCAAGCTTGGGACACGGAATCACGCTTAAAAATGATTTTAAACAAACTCGGTATCCTCGACTTGAACGCGTTGATCGGCTCGCTTTCCGGAGGACAACGCAAACGTGTCGGACTCGCTGAAGCTTTACTCGATGAAGCCGATCTTCTCCTGCTCGATGAGCCGACGAACGAACTGGATGCCGAAACGATCAGCTGGCTTGAAACTCAAATCAAGGAATACCGTGGTGCGATTCTACTGATCACCCACGATCGCTATTTCTTGAATCGTGTGACGAATCATATGATGGAGATCGCGAACGGTACAGCTTATTTCTATGTCGGAAACTATGAATCATTTCTTGAAAAACGTGCCGAACGTCGTGAACGGACAGCTTCTATGGAAGAAAAACGTCAAAACATCCTCCGTCGCGAACTCGCCTGGTTGCGTCGCGGAGCAAAGGCGCGGACGACGAAACAAAAAGCGCGAATCCAGCGCGTGGATGCTTTACAAGACCTCTCGTACGAGGAAGAAGAATCAACACTCGAAGTACAGGTCGGTTCGACCCGTCTTGGTAAAAAAGTCATCGAAGCGCATGATGTCTCTCATCGATTTGGTGAACGGACCCTTTTTGAATCGTTTAACGCTCTGATTGGACGGAAAGAACGGTATGGCATCGTAGGACGAAACGGGAGTGGAAAATCAACACTTCTTTCAATTCTTGCGCAACGCTTAGAACCAACAACCGGTGAAATCATTCACGGCGAAACGGTGAAGATCGGCTTTTATGGGCAATTTGCCGAATTCACGCATCCCGAACGTCGTGTCATCGACGAGGTCGAACGGATCGCAAAAGTCATCACGACACTCGCTGGTGAGGAGATCACGGCAAGTCAGATGCTCGAACAGTTTCTCTTTAAACCGGAAGCCCAATATAAACAAATCGGTAAGCTGTCCGGTGGCGAAAAACGACGTCTGAAATTGTTGACGATTTTGATGGAAGAACCAAACGTCCTCTTCCTTGATGAGCCGACGAACGACTTGGATACTGAGACGTTATCCGTCCTCGAAGATTATTTAGAATCATTCCCAGGCACCGTCATCACGGTCAGCCACGATCGCTACTTCCTCGACCGGGTCGTCAATCGCTTGATTGCATTTGAAGACGGGAATGTCGTCTTTTATTATGGACAATATACAGACTATCTTGAGCAAATGACAGCACCCGTTCCATCAATCGTTGTTGAAAAGACGGTTGAGGTTGCTACAGCACCAAAGATAGAGACGCCAAAAAAACTAAGTTATCAGGAACAACAAGATTGGGCAATCATTGAACAACAAATCGAAGAAAGTGAGACAGAACTGGAGCAATTAGAAGCCGAACTTGCTTCGGCAGGAAGCGATCTTGGTAAAGTCAATGAACTGTATCAAGCCATTGAAAAAACGAAAGCGATGCTTGATGAACGGATGGAGTATTGGACGTACCTTTCTGAAAAAATCGAGGCATTTGAAAACTATCGTCAATCTAATCAATAATTTCGATAAGCGGAGTTCTTCCTTAAAGAAGAACCCCGCTTTTTTCATGAAATGGGAATCACCTCTTATTTTCATTTTAAATCTGAAAATAAATGTGAATTCAAACTAAATATCGGGTAATGTTATAGCATATTTCGTTTTTATGGAAGGCTTGCGAAAGGAGGAGTTCCGGTGAAACGGATCGTTCAAAACATCTACCCTACCGTCGCATTCTACTTAGTTGTCACGTACACCCTGCTCTGGCTATTACCACAAGATCGCTCGTTACAACTTTCAGCGATCATTAGTCTAGTCGGTTCTTTCGTCATTTTCCTACTTAGTCAATCGAAGGCTTTCAAACAATCTTCCATTCCATATAAATGGTTATCGGTCGCCTTTTTCTCGTATTTTCTAGGCGATTTCCTCAATATGATTGGTCGTCTTTTTCAATGGAACGCTGTTAACCTGAACGTCTTACTGGATTTGCCTTACACGGTTCATTTAACGATGATAGTCATCTTCTTATTTCGGCAGTTGGATTTGACTTTGTTTCAAAAACAAAAATTATTGATTCTTGATTCTTTAACATTGTTCACTGTATCGATGATTGCTGGATACATCGCTATTTTCCGCTTTGTCCCCTCTTATACGCGAACGGTGCTCGAGCAAATCAGTTGGACCTTCTATGCCTTCTTGACGATTCTGTTGACGCTGTTCTTTTTCTTACTTTATGCTTCTGGACTAAAGCGAAACGTATCGAGATTAGGATTCCTCTTTCTCGTACTCGGAACGTTCGTGCTCGGTATGACGAACTTTATTTTTTATACGTTGTTATTGAACGGTGAACCGCGAATAGCTGGTTTATTGCTTCCGCTATACCCACTCAGCGGACTCTTCATCCTTGCCTTCATGAATACTCGCGCTCTTCCCATCAGTCATGAACAACAAGCAACTCTTCTTCGGGTCGAAACACTTACGCGTTCCTTGATGTCGTACATCTTATTATCTGTACTGATTCTCTATATTACATTCTTCCCTGTCTCCCAAACCTTTTTCTCACTTTCCGTCGGCATTACGTTTTTATTATTTTTAACACGACAGCTTTTTTCATATCAGGAAAATCTGCGGTTGTTACAGGAAACAACAGCATTGCAAACGAATCTAGAAGACATCGTCCATCAAAAGACAGCACTCTTACAGTTACGTGAAAAAGAACTAACGTCGCTTTTTCTATCTTATCCAGAAGTTGTTCTTGAAATCGATGCTACGTATCAGATTCGATCTGTCAATCCAGCTGCTGTCGAAGCTGGATGGAGCGATTTACCGCTCGGACCGAGCCAACGGCTACAACTCGATCGACTCATTCCATTGCTTCAACAAGCGCAGCTGATTTATCCCTCTCATTTGCTACATGTACCGGCCACGGAGGAACATCCGGAAATCTTTTTGAATACGACAATCATCGATATCCCGGATCACCAACGCTATTTCGTCATCTTGGCGGATATCACGGAAGATTATCAACAGGAAGTATGGCTAGAACGTATGGGGTACCATGATTCGCTCACGCATTTGCCAAACCGACGTTACTTCGAGGAACAACTTTATCTAACTCTGCCGACGTTAGAATACGGCTCCTTACTATTCATTGATTTAGACGGTTTCAAACAAATCAATGACACTTATGGGCACGATGTTGGTGACCTAGTGTTACAAGAGACGGCGAGCCGCCTTCAATCGATGACGACGTCAACTGATCTCGTTGCACGTCTTGGAGGAGATGAGTTCTTGATCTTCATTCAGGCATCTGCTTCGGAAACACGTCAGTTTGCCGAACACGTTCTCGAAGTTCTAAATCATCCGTTCTATATTCAGACACATACGCTTCAAGTCACACCATCAATCGGAATTTCCTTATACCCTGAAGATGGTAAAAGCTCAGAACAATTATTGATTCGAGCAGATGAAGCCATGTACCATATTAAGAAGACCGAAAAAAACAATTTTTTGTTCGCTACTCAAATTAAACGTTAGGAGGGAGTCCATGCTTAAATCGAACTATTTCATCCGTTGGTTTCCTGCCATGCTCGTCATGTCTTTTGCTCTAATGATCCTTGCCACATGGACCCCTTCCATCTCTAATCGGATCGTTGAACAAGTACTACAGTATGCCTCTCTTGGATTGATTGCTTATTTTATTCTTACTGCTTATCGTAAGGAACAAGCATTAGTCGTACCAAGACGAAAATTCTGGCTGATCGCTTTAGGATCACTGGTTTTATCCTGTATCGGTTCCGTTCTTGAGACATTACATTTCTTCAATCCAGACTTTCCAGTTCCATCTATTTATAGCCTAATTTTATTTTCAATATCCCATTACGTATTCTTATACGCGATTTTTTACCGAATCATCACAAAACGGACACTCGGACAACACGTACTCGCTTTCGTCGATGCCGCGATCATCGTCGTTTTCATTGGACTTGTCGCGTTTCACGTCCTCAATGAATTGACGAATCCTGGACTGCAAACTGTTCCTTATGCCATCATCGTCATCACGAATACATCACTCGGTTTATTCGTTTTCTTCTATTTCACGTTCATCCAAGAAACCCATTGGGTATCAAGGATGGCATTGTTCTTATTGTTTTTATCCATTTTTATTCGCGGTATCTACGAAGTCTCAAGTGTTTATTTCCCGGACTTCTCAGCGAATTATCTATTGTTTTTCCCGATCTTGATCCGTTTGGTGCAAAGTGCAGCTATTCTATGGCATATTGATCATATCGAAGAAGGAACCACTCGAACGACGGTCATTCCCCGTTCCTGGCTCCCTCTACTGGCCGTTCCTTTATTCATTCATTACATGGTGGAACGAGAAGGCGGAAAGCTCGATATCTTTATCATTTTAGTTTTACTAATCATTCGACAAATCTTGATTGCTCGTCAGCATGGGTTGATCGTCGCACAATTACACGAACGGAATGAACAACTCGCTTCACGCATCGAACATCGAAAACAACAAATTAAAGATAGCGAACAGCAAGTCATCCCACTCTTTCTCGGTCACCCTGATCCGATGATTCGACTCGATCAATCCGGAACGGCACTATACGCGAACTTAGCTGCCCAACGTCTGTTTCATTTACCCGACATGACGATTGAACATATTCCTCGTACGATGCGTCACCTATTAGAAACACTTGAGACAGATATCGATGAGTATGAAGATGAACAACATAGACGATATGAGATCATTGATATTCCGATTCAAATTGCTGCCACCTCGATGGGACGTTTCACGATTTTACATGACGTCACTGAACGAAAGCTCCGGCAAAAACGGATCGAATACCACGCCTACCATGACGCCTTGACAAGTATCGGAAACCGTCGTTCGTTGGAGCGAGATTTTTCGAACCATCTCCTCGAGATGAATTATCTTGCGGTAGTCGATTTAGACGGTTTTAAGCAAGTCAATGATACGTATGGTCATGAAGCAGGTGATTACGTATTGATCGAGGTCGCGAAACGATTGAGCGAGCATACGAATTCTTTAGAACAGGTGTATCGACTGGGTGGAGATGAGTTCGCGATCCTCTTACACGCCGATGATGAACTGTCCTTACGTCGAAAATGTAAATCCTTCTTACACTTTTTAAGACGTCCTTACGTCTATAAAGGACAATCCTTATTCGTTTCTGCAAGCATCGGTGTGACCGCGTGTCATAAAGCTGATCTTGAAACATGCTTAAAGCAAGCCGACCTTGCCATGTATCGCGTGAAACATCGGGATAAAAACGATGTCGCCCTATATCGAGCAGATTCTTGAAAAAAAACCTAGAACACATTGATCATAATCGGTCATGTGTCCTAGGTTTTTTCGATTATTCTTCTGGTCTCGGCGCAATGTTGCCTTCTTCGATATCGAGGAGTAAGTCGATCAATTCCGCACAAAACTCAGGGTACTGGCGAAGCAACGCGTCTTCTCCTACTTCATCCACGAAATCTGTCAACAAGGCGAGGACTTCTGGTACCAGTGCGCGCGCTACTTTCATGTAGGCAATCGCAAAGCGCCATTTCCCAGAAATGTAGAGCAGTTTTCCAATCAACAAATCACCTGGTTCGACTTCAATCTCAGACAAATCCGTTTGATACGTCTGTTTTGACATCAAATCAACGACACCATCCGCCTCGACTTGAAACAGCGAGGGCATCGGGTCCGCTAATCCACGCAAGGCACGATAGAGGCTAGGCGATAACTCTTCTTTGACCTGCTCAAGAAAACGACCGTGCGGCGTTTTTCCTTGATCATCCGTCTCATAGAAGATGGCCCAATCTACGAATAAGTCCCGGAACAACTCAGCATCTTTTAAATACCAACGTCCCTCCGTTGCAATCTCTTCTATGAAAGCGACCCAATCCGTACTACGTGCTGTCGCTGCTTCTTGATACATCTTCTTCAAGGCTGCATTCATTTCCGCTTCAGAAACCGTCGTCGGAAACGGAATTACTTTTCGATCGTTCTTCATTTCGATCGCCCTTTCCGGTGAGGAGTAGCCGGTCGTTTAATCGTCTGAGGTGCTGTAAATTCACGTTTTGGAATGACTTCCCCACGGTAAATTTCCATTGCTTCCATCTCGACGCCCATTTGCTTCGCAAGTGTTTTTAAGTGTTTTAAGTCTTGATCCGTAACAAGAGCAAGTACCATTCCGTTCGCATTTCCACGTCCCGTCCGACCTGAACGGTGTACGAAATCGTCAAGCGACTCCGGTAAATCGTAATGGACGACATGCGTGACTGCTTCGATATCTAGACCACGTGCCGCAAGACCTGTCGTGACGAGTAAAGGAAACTCTCCTTTTTTGTAAGAACGTAATGTCTCCATTCGCTCTCGTTTTCCTTTTTCAGCATCCAAAATCCGATATTTCAATGAGAATTTACTCAACTCACCATTTAATGGTCCGAGGAAGGAGCGGTTGTTGATGAATGTCAGCACTTTTGATCCTTGCATGTTCGCCAGGCGACGTAACAATTCCGGCTTCTGACGACGTGAAGTCTCCAAATAACCGAATGTCACTTGTGTGCTGACGGCACGCTCAACCCGAATCGTCTCAGGGTTGTTTGCAAGCGTCCGTCCCCATTCTGCTGTCCGTTCCGGCAATGTCGCGGAGACGAATGCTAACTGACGATCGCGTAGTGCACTGTTTGCGATTCGCGTCGCCGAGTCACTCATACCACTCTCATAGATTTGATCCGCTTCGTCCAAGACGATCAATTTCACCTTATGCATCTTTAGCTTCTTCGAATCGATCAACTCAACGAGACGCCCTGGCGTTCCGACGATGATTTGTGGTTTTTTCTTCAATCGTTCATATTGTCGTTTTAATTCAACACCACCAATGAATGCACCGGATTTGATACCACTTCCTTGAGCAAACAATTGAATGACTTGATGAATTTGCATGACGAGTTCCCGTGTTGGTGCCGTGATCACGACTTGCACGTGTGGTTCTTCTACTTCAATCTTTTCTAAAGCTGGAATGACATAAGCAAGCGTCTTCCCTGTTCCTGTTGGCGCTTCAGCCAGGACATCTTTTCCTTCGCGCAACAACGGAATCGCTTGTTCTTGAACAGGCATCAACTCGGTAAAGCGCGCCCGTTCCCATGCTTCCTGTAAAAATGGTTTTGTAAAGTTCATAACGATTTCTCCTACTCTCTTAATTCCATCATGCCGTTACGTATTCGACATGATCTCCTGATGCATCACGGTATCCCCGTAATGTCTGTGTATATTCATTTCCTGCGTCGAGCAATCGAATGTGGAATCGAATCTCGCTTTCACCGGCTTCTTCTTCTAAAATCTCGAATCCTTGGATGACACGATCCTGTAATTCTGCAGCGAGTGCCGGGTACTCCGCAAGACTCGCATACGTCGCTTTTACGTCAACCGGACGACGAACAAGCGCAATCCAATACGATTCATCATAGCCGATAAAGTCTTCATAATCAAAATCATCTTCAAATCGAATCCAGAATCCATCATTTTCGAATTCCGTGATCATTCCCGTTCGCGTTGAACCGTCCGATCCGATTTTCAGCGAGACCCAGTCTCCCGACTGATACTCTCCTTGTTGTGTTAATGATACATACTCCATTTGGCACACCTCCACGTTCTATATTCCCTTTTTCATTGTCAACGATACGTCTTAAAAATACAAGGCACCGTAGCGTGACATTCCTCACAGTTTCAACTGTTCTAGTAAATCTTTTTCAAATCAACTCATACAGTTTCTAAAAAACCTTGATTTATCAAGCGTCAACTGTTTTTTGTTCTTCACTCTTTCATGAATACAGAAATAAAGAAAGGCTGTCATACCAACGTTTTTACACTTGTTAAAACATTCACATGAACGTAAAGGGAATCTCCTTCTCCTTTTGTTACACTATTCACATAAGGAACTGATGATTAGCTCAATTTCAAAGGAGTGGTATCCATGTTATTAGAAAAAACAAGTGCCTGGGCAAGCTTTACGTCTGGTGAATGGGTAAAAGCGATCGATGTCGCAGATTTCATTCGACTCAACCGCACGGAATATACAGGAGATGATCACTTTTTAGTCGGTCCGACGCAAGCGACGGAACGGCTCTGGCAACAAATTCTACAGCTGACGAATGAAGAACGACAACGTGGTGGTGTATATGCCGTCGATGCTAAAACACCATCAACGATCCTCTCGCATGATGCAGGGTATCTGAATCGCTCACTTGAAAAAATCGTCGGTTTACAGACAGACGAACCGTTTAAACGTTCGATTCATCCGAACGGTGGGATTCGGATGGTGAATGATGCCCTAGCTGCGTATGGCTTTGAAGCAGACGAGACCGTCACGAAAACTTTCAGCGAGTACCGGAAGACACATAACCAAGGGGTTTTCGATGCCTATACCCCTGAAATGCGCGCTGCACGTAAAGCCGGTATTATCACCGGATTACCTGATGCTTATGGTCGCGGACGGATCATCGGTGACTATCGTCGTGTTGCTTTGTACGGAACGGCACGCTTGATCGAAGAACGTAAGAAGGATTTAAAGGCACGTGGCGGGTTCTTATCTGAATCGATGATTCGCGACCGTGAAGAGATGAATGAACAGTTGCGCGCATTAACGGAATTGACCGAGCTTGGAGCTCGCTATGGTTTCGATCTCTCCCGCCCTGCAGAAACAGCACAAGAAGCATTCCAGTGGGTCTATCTTGCCTATCTTGCTGCCATCAAAGAGCAAAACGGGGCAGCCATGTCACTCGGTCGAGTCTCGACGTTCCTTGATATTTATGTCGAACGTGATCTTGCGGCTGGTCGCTTGACGGAAGAGACTGCACAAGAACTCGTCGATCATTTCGTCATGAAGCTTCGGATCGTTAAGTTCTTACGGACACCAGACTACAACGATCTATTCTCAGGTGATCCGACGTGGGTAACGGAATCAATCGGTGGAATGAGTGAAGATGGACGATCAAACGTCACGAAAAGTTCATTCCGCTTCTTACACACTCTCTCGACACTTGGTCCGGCACCGGAACCGAATCTAACCGTTCTCTGGTCTACTCAGCTTCCACGCGGATTCAAGGAATTCTGTGTGAAGATGTCGATCGTTTCAAGCTCGATTCAATATGAAAACGATGATTTGATGTTACCGGTTTATGGAGATGATTACGGCATCGCTTGTTGTGTCTCCGCGATGAAGATCGGGAAACAGATGCAGTTCTTCGGTGCGCGAGCAAACCTGGCAAAAGCATTACTTTATACGATCAATGGCGGAATGGACGAGAAGCTCAAAATCCAAGTCGCCCCAGCAAGTCCATTGATGCTTGATGAAGTACTCGATTACGAAACCGTCATGGCGGCTTATGATCGTCAACTCGATTGGCTCGCAGAACTGTACGTCAACACACTGAATGTCATCCACTACATGCATGATAAGTACAGCTACGAACGGATTGAGATGGCTTTACATGATCCAGAAATCTTACGGACGATGGCATGCGGTATCGCTGGTTTATCGGTCGTCGCTGACAGTCTATCTGCCATCCGTTACGCAACAGTTCGTCCAATCCGAGATGCGGATGGGATTGCAGTTGATTTCAAGATCGAAGGCGAGTTTCCGAAGTTCGGGAATAACGATGAACGGGTCGATCAGATGGCGGTCGATCTCGTCACACTGTTCATGGAGAAAATCCGTAAACATCCAACGTATCGCAATGCCCTTTCGACGCAGTCTGTCCTGACGATTACTTCAAACGTCGTCTACGGTAAAAAAACAGGAAATACGCCAGATGGACGCCGTGCGGGTGAACCATTCGCACCTGGTGCTAACCCGATGCATGGACGTGACACTAGAGGAGCTGTCGCCGCACTGACATCTGTCGGAAAATTACCATATGAACATGCGCTCGACGGGATTTCCTACACGTTCTCGATCGTGCCAAAAGCACTTGGTAAGGATGAAGCCACACGCATTCGCAATACAGTCGGATTACTTGACGGATATATGGGTGGTACGACTTCAAAAGGACACCATTTGAATGTCAACGTCTTTGACCGTGAGACGTTACTCGATGCCATGGAGCATCCAGAACAATATCCACAGTTAACGATTCGGGTATCCGGTTATGCAGTCAACTTCATTAAACTGACGCGTGAACAACAGATCGATGTCATCAATCGAACGTTCCACGGTTCTCTCTAAAATGATGTGTAGTATGTGAAAGGAAGTGAGCAGGATGACCTATGGTATGATCCATTCCGTTGAATCATGTGGAACAGTCGATGGTCCTGGCATTCGATTCATCGTCTTTACGCAAGGATGTCCACTACGATGTCAATACTGTCATAACGTGGATACATGGGAGTTCGGTTGCGGACGGCGTGTCTCAGCAGACGAAGTCGTAAAAGAAGCGATCAGCTATCGCTCCTTTTTCGAGGTCACGGGTGGCGGAATCACCTTCTCTGGAGGTGAACCGCTCGCTCAGCCAGAATTCTTGGAGGCTGCTTTAACAGAAGCAAAACGCCATGGACTGCATACGGTCATCGATACCGCGGGATCCGTCGTCCCGAAAAACATCGATGCGATTCTCGATGCGACGGATCTAGTACTACTCGATATCAAACATATCGACGATGCCGCTTGTCGCGTCTTGACTGGACGGAGTAACGCCAATACACTCGCCTTCGCAAAACGCCTAGCCGAGCGAAACATTCCCGTCTGGATTCGCCACGTCCTCGTTCCAGGTATTACGATGTCAGAACATTTCCTCCGTCAGACCGGCGAGTTCATCCGGACGCTCGGAAACGTCGAGCGCGTCGAAGTACTCCCTTATCATCAACTCGGTGTCTATAAGTGGGAAAACCTCGGTCTCGCATATCCGTTAACTGATGTGCTTCCCCCTTCATCAGAAGAAACGGATACTGCGCAAACCTTACTTGAATCGTACTTGTGTTAACGTTTCCATTTTGTTACAATGACGGCATAGACTATGAACAGGAGGTACAACACCGAAATGAAGCAATCACTCGTACACGTCGCTTGATGAATGAAATCATCTCTTTCGCAATGCAGTTGCGGATGCCTGACGCTACGAGTCTGCTCTTTTTCGGTGTGACCAACCTCTGGCCAGCACCTTCTTTGAGTTACACTCCGGCACACCATCCGCTCGCTTCGGATGGTGTGTTTTTCATTTCATCTTATCGGAAATGAACACTAAAGGAGCTGCTTTTATGCCTACTGAAACACTTACGATCCAACACCTATCGATGGACTACGACGAACGACGTCTTTTCTCGGACGTTTCTTTTCATATTCATACCGGTGAACATGTCGCCTTAATCGGTCCGAACGGCATCGGAAAAACGACACTGTTACACTTGATCGCTGACCAACTTCAGCCGACTGACGGTTCGATCAAGCGTCATTACAAAAAACTCGGTCTACTATCACAACACTTCGTAGCGGGCGATCACACCGTTCTTGATGTCGTCGAACGAGCGGATGCGGTTCGTTATCAACTTCGCGCTAATGCCATGAATGGTGACTTGACGATCTATCAACAAGCACTCGATCAGGACGCCTTCTCGCTTGAAGCAGATGCAGCACGCGTCTTAAAAGAAGTCAAATTAGAGGAAGCACTCTGGACACACAAAGCATCCAGTTTAAGCGGTGGTGAACAGACGCGCCTTCAACTTGCCTGTCTGCTTCTATCACGACCTGATTTCATCATTCTCGATGAACCGACGAATCATCTGGATCAAGAGACACTCGAGTGGCTCACGGAATGGGTCAACATGTCACGGACCTCGATTCTCTATGTCTCACACGAACGATTCTTCATCGACGCAACGGCTGATGCCGTCATTGAATTATCCGAATCAGGGGCAACGCGATACAGCGGAAACTATCAGTCCTATAAAGAACAAAAGGAACATCAAGCTCTGTCGCAACAACGAGCGTACGAAAAACAAGAACGCACCCGTAAAGAGCTGACACGCATGATTCAAGGATACCGGCAATGGCATCAAAAAGCCTCGAATCAAGCGAGTGAACGGGATCCGTATGCGAAAAAGAAGGCTGCTAAACATGCGACGAAGGTCAAGGCAAAAGAGCAGCAACTCGAGCGTCTACTCGAGGATCGTGTACAAAAACCACAAGTTGCATCGACTGTTCACGTCGCATTCGAACATGAAGCGATTCGTGCGAAACGACTGATTTCGTTCGAACGTGTCTCATTCATGCATGAGACGAAACCGATCCTAAACGACGTTTCGTTTACGGTAGAACGTGGTGACCGAATTGCTGTCATCGGACCGAATGGAAGCGGGAAAACGACCTTACTGCGTCTCATCGAGGGCGAATATGCTCCTCATCAAGGGAACGTAATCCGTCATCCTCGATTGAAGACCGGCTATTTTTCACAAGCCCTTTCCCACTTACCGACATCCGGTACGTTGTTAGAGGCATTACTTGAGTACGGCACGATGAGTGAAACGGACGCCCGGACGTTGCTCGCCTGCTTTTTATTCCGTCGCGATGATGTTTACCGGTCGATTTCCGACGCCAGTATGGGTGAGAAATGTCGGATCGCTTTCTTACGTCTGTATTTTTCTGGTGCTCACTTGCTTATTCTCGATGAACCAACGAACTATTTGGACCTTGCGACTCGTGAACAAATCGAAGCCGCCCTCGATGTTTTCCCTGGTGAGCTCCTCTTCGTCTCTCACGATCGTTATTTTACCGATCGGCTGTCGAATCGGACGTTTGATTTAACGACTGGATTCAACGATCATCCGGTCGGAACGGCCACGGTACGAAACGCGCGCCGAAGTGACCCTGAAGCGATTCAATCCGACTTACATCGTCTTGATGCTTTGACGGGTAACGTGCCGTTCCATACAGAACCAAATGAATTCCTTTCAAAAGAATAACGAGAAAAAAGCATCTGCATAGAAAAAGAGACTCCTTTTTCCGTTGCAGATGCTTTTCATATTTCAGTCGTATTATCGCTTTTGATACTTCACTTTCGTATGCGCTTGGGCCTGCTTGTGGATTTTTTTCCACTTTTCTTTCTCCGCCGCCTGCAACGCCACATTTTGCTTGCGTTCCGCATAAGCGATTTCTCGTTTTAGCTTGACGAAGCTGTTCCAGCGTTCAGCAGTTAGTGTGCCATCTTCTAAAGCTGTCCGAACGGCACAGCCCGGTTCCTTATCATGTTCACAGTCTCGGAAACGACAGTTTTCAGCAAGCTCCTCAATATCGGAAAACGTCGACGATAATCCGTCACTTCCATCCCATAAGGCCAATTCTCGCATCCCCGGTGTATCAACGAGCAGTAGACCGTTCGATAGTCGTTTCAGTTCGCGATGCGTCGTCGTGTGACGTCCACGTTCATCGTCTTCTCGTACGCCACCCGTCTCCATTAACTGTTCTCCAGCTAAAGCATTGACGAGCGTCGACTTCCCGACGCCGGACGATCCGACTAACACGATCGTCTGCTTGATTTGTAACTGTTCACGCAACTCCTCTAATCCGTCGCCGGTCAAAGAATCAACGGCAAGGATTGGTGTTCCGAACGCAATCGCTTCGACAGCCTGTATTTCCGTTTCAATCGACGGCATCAAAGTTTTTTTCGTCAGGACGATGATTGGTGTCACCCCTGCATCCCAAGCAACCGTTAAATAACGTTCCAGTCGACGGACGTTGAAGTCATGTCCAAAAGCCATGACGAGCAAGGCGACGTCAACATTCGCGCAGATGATTTGTTCCTCGGTTTCCGTTCCTGCCGCTTTTCGGGAAAATTGAGAAGATCGTGGCAAGACACGTTCGATCCGTCCTTTGCCTGGCTCTCGCTCTGTTTGGATGATCCAGTCACCAACCGCTGGCAATTCAGCTTTCGTTCCCGATTGAAAACGCAATTTACCAGACAGTTCGCTCAGCGATTCTCCTGTTTCCGTCATGACGCGATAATGTGTTTGATAGACGGCTATGATCCGTCCTAATCGTTCTGTTCCTGTCGTTTCGTAGACAGGTGGTGTACCCCATTCGTTCAAATGGTTTCCTCCTCTGATTTAAGGGAGGGAAACCCCTCCCTGGTTTCCGACACATGTTACTTGGTTTACGTTGATTGTTGCACTCATCAACATCACTCCTCTCGATTCGATTCCCTTATAGAGTATCACATGAATCATTGGTGCTGATAGCGCTTCCCTTAAAGTCAGACCTTCTCTCCGCCTTAAGCCCGAGAGCAAATACGGTCCAAAGAGTGTCGTAGGAATAGAAGGACTCCCGTATCATAAAGGTATCAACACAAGGGAGGCTTCCTCATGAAGCAATCGAAAGGAAAACAATTGGTGATGATTCTCGCCGGACTGGCGTTACTTGCCGTCGTCATCGGAACATTACCGCATATGATCGGACTTGGCTTAGGGGCGTTACTCGCGTTCTATTCGATCAGTAAGTTCATGCAATCGAACAAATGGCCAGCGAAACTCGGCTTCGGATTCCTAGCAGCCATCGGAATCGGACTTGCCCTTTCGAACATCTGGGCAGTCATTGGAATCGCAGCAGCCATCGCATTGTACGTCGGTTACATGCGTATGAAACTACAACGTGTCAATGTTCAAGATCTCTTTAACCGTCGCCGTACATCAACGACACATTTCGAAGCAGACTGGAAAGACCTAGACGAAAAACGTTTCTAATCAAAATGTGTGACCCGATATCATTCGCCATTTCCAAGGAGGAATTTTTCATGAAAAACGTATTTGATCAACTCAACGATTTTGCGACACAAATGATGACAGAAGTCAAAAAAGCAGCCGAACAGGGTGAAGTACCTGCTAAAAAGCTCGTTCGTCATATTCGATCTACAGAAGCTGATTTAAAAGAGATTGATCGACTACTCGAGCGTCAACGGACATTGCTGCTGGAACTGACACAAAAACAGGAAGAAGCGAAGGATTTAGCCGATAAACGCTTCAAGCAAGTCGAAATCGCGAACGAAGCCGGTGAACAACAACTGGCTGAGCGTGCAGCCATCGAATCGAAGCATTACGGGGAGCAGTACCGGTTCTTTGAAGAACTCGTCGCTGAGACGAAACGCGAGCTGAACGAATTGGAACGTGAAGCCCTCGAATTGAAGTTAAAGCTCGAAGATCTACAAAACAAACGGTACGAATGGATGATGCGCGAAAACGTCTCGAACTTAAAAAACAAGATGAACCAGGTGCTAGATCGCGAACCAAATGCTACTATAAAAGAAGAAGCACATCCGTTCACGGCAGAAGAGCCTGAAGCAAAACAACCAGCCGTTGATGAAGATGATATCGATGCGCGTATCGCTGAACTCGAACGCCGCATTCACCAATAAGCAGTCAATGATGAAGGAGGCGTATGCCTCCCTTTGTCATGTTAGAAAGGAGATTGATCGTGCGACGATTAAGTACGAAACAACTGGTCGGTTACGTATCGATCCTGTTCGCCCTCGGTCTGTTCTATGACCTATTGTCCGGTGCAGGAAATGTATTGTTTGGTGTCTTATTTCCGTTCCTGCTGTATTATGTCGGGATTCATTTCCGGCGACGCAATCATGAAAAATTAGCAATCCTCTTCTATATCGTCGGTACGATCATTCTTGCTGGCGTCGTCCTTAGTTCGGCTGCCATCGGTTTTGTCATTGCTGGTATCTTGCTCTATCTTGGGATCATTCTCGTGACACGACATTCTGTCCGCGAATTTTTATTTTCACGGATTGCTCCGCATCAATATGAAGAGGAAGGGATCAAGATTCAACCCGCTTATTCCTTCTCGACTCAAGCCGATGCACCGTACGTCTTACAGGATTTGAGCGAACAGTTCATCGTCAAGGATTTAGAAATCGATTTGACGCACGCCTATGTTCCAGAAGGCGAGACCTTGATCGTCGTCAGTGGTGTCGTCGGGGACGTCCGAATTCTTTTACCGTCCGGCTACGACTATACACTCGACACGTCAATCGGCTTCGGAAGCGTCAAGACAGATATCCGCCGGATTCCGACCTTCTTTAATCGACGCATTCAATTCCGGGCACCGGAATACGGCGAAGCGACGCGGAAGGTTCGCATTCATGTCATGCTCGGTATTGGCAACGTGGAGGTGTCTTCGATATGAAGCGTGATCAATTCCCGCTTGGTGTCATTGCACTCCAAGTCATGACGGGCTTTTTGACTGCCGTCATGACGACGTTGTTATTCTTAAGTACACGACAAGTCGATTGGCATGTCCTATTCGTCCGTCAACAAGATTTCCCTGTCCTTCTACTCGTCATCGGACTCTCGTTATTACTACCGCTTGCCATCGGTAGCATGCATTACTTTTTCTTGCGACGTGACTTCAAACGTGTCACGACTGCCATCATTGAACTGGAACAAGGAAAAGATGTGACGATCGTTCCGGGTCCCTACTTTCATACGTTGACGCGCTTGTCGCGGATTGGAAAACGTATCGACGAACAAGTCGAGACCGTCCAAAAAATCAGTACACGTCCGCAACACGTTGAACAAGTAAGAGTTCAAGCCGTCACGGAGGAACGAAAGCGACTCGCACGTGATTTACACGACTCCGTTTCGCAACAGCTCTATGCCATCTCCATGATGACGACAGCAGCTAAACAGACGATTCTGTCTCAACCTGAAGCTGCAGCCAAACAGATCGAGATGGTCGAGACGATGGCGCAAACGGCGCAGTCTGAAATGCGCTCCCTCTTACTTCAGCTTCGCCCTGTCGAACTAGAAGGGATGACGTTACAACAAGGACTTTCGCAACTGCTCGAAGAATTATCTAGAAAGCAGTCCACACAGTTGAGTTGGAAGTTAGAAGAGATGACACTTCCACGACAAATCGAAAACGAGTTGTTCCGGATCGTCCAAGAAGGATTGACGAATGCATTACGTCACGCGAAAGCGTCTCATATGGATATCGAGCTCCGACAATTCAACGAAACGATCATTCTGAGCATGAATGATGATGGTGTTGGATTCGTCGTTGATGAAAAAAAACTTGCCTCTTATGGCATTAATTCGATGCGGGAACGAACGGCTGAGATGGGCGGAACGATTCGTCTCGTCAGTGTTCCAGGACAAGGAACCCAAATTGAAGTCAAACTTAGAAAAGATCGGATGGTGCAAGTATGATACGCGTATTATTAGTAGATGATCACGAGATGGTCCGGGCCGGTGTGTCTGCTTTCCTTTCCACACAACCAGACATCGAGGTCGTCGCCGAAGCGTCGGATGGTCAAGCAGGAGCCTTGCTTGCGCTTGAACACCGACCGGATGTCATCTTGATGGATTTAGTGATGGAGCCAGTCGATGGCGTCGAAGGAACGCGACTGATTCGCAAAGACTGGCCGGAAGCAAAAATTCTCGTCGTGACGAGTTTTCTTGATGATGAGAAAGTTTATCCTGTCATTGAAGCCGGTGCGATGAGTTATGTCTTAAAAACGGCTAGCGCCTTTGACATCGCAGAAGCGATTCGCAAGACGGCAAACGGTCAATCTGTCATGGCAGCACAAGTGACCGGTAAAATGATGGAACGTCTTCGTCGTCCTACGACACACTTGCATGACGATTTGACGGAACGTGAGCAGGAAGTTCTTCAATTGATGGCTCGTGGTATGGCGAACCAAGAAATCGCAGACGAATTATTCATTTCCTTAAAAACCGTTAAGACACACGTCTCGAACATCTTATCGAAACTCGATGTCGTAGACCGTACACAAGCTGTCGTCTATGCCTTCAAGCATAATCTCGTCAAATAAGATTTAGCCCTTCATTACTTATTCCTTAAGCTCACGCAAATAAGGGGCTGACTCAAAAGTCAGTCTCTACAAAGATAAGGGAGGCAGATTGATGATCTGCCTCCCTTATCTCGTAATAAAAAGAATGACGCGTCACACGCAACTCCTACAGGAAAAGCGCATTTATGCGTTGTCAGAGACAAACAAGCCCCCCTTTCTTGCTTAAATGAAGTAGGAAAGGGGGGCTTTGTCTCGCCTGAGGAAAGGGCGTGAAATGACGCGTCATTCTTTTTTTGAGTCAGTCCCCTCTTCACTGTCTTACCAGAGTCTCCATCCGGGAGCTCCTGGAGGGGCATTTTCAATCATATGCCAAATCGGTACCGTGTACGCAAACGCAATCAAAGCGAACGTCACGAAAATCCATAGCTTCCAATTTTCAAAGAAGAGTGGCGTTGCCATCGCCTCTTCTTCCGTTTCAGCAATCGGAAATTCTTCCGTTCCTTTTGGCGCTCGGAAGGCCAGTTGGAACATCGCATAGAGGAATAGCAGAATCGAGATGAATAAAATCGTTCCGCCGATCGCCATTGCGACATGATATGGAATCCAGTCAGCGACGATTGAATCCTTGAAGTAGGTGGCTGGTCCCGTCCGTCGTGGATTACCGAGTAATCCTGAGATGTGCATCGCAGTCGACATGAAGAGCATTCCGATCGTCCAGGCAGCCGTTTGAATAAGTCCAAGACGATTCATTGCCGCTGTTAACGTTCGACCACGTAAGAGCGGGACAAGCCAGTAGGCTGTTCCGAAGAACGTTAGTGCGACAGCAGCACCGACCGTGATATGAAAGTGTCCCGTAACCCATAATGTGTTATGAACGATGATGTTCAGCTGATGCGATGCATTAATGACACCACCTGCACCTGCTGGAATGAAGAACAACATCCCGATGAACGGTGCAAGGAACCGGACATCCCGATATGGCATTTTCTTCACCCAACCAAATATGCCAGTTGCTCCCTTACGGCGACCTGCTAGCTCAAATGTCGCAAACATCGAGAAGGCAGTCATCAATGATGGAATGATGACGAGGAATGTCAAGACGACTTGGACATACTTCCAAAATGCAGAAATCCCTGGCTCTAACAATTGATGGTGAAAACCTACAGGGAATGAAAAGAGTAGGAATAACAAGAACGACATGCGTGCTAACGCGTCAGAAAAAATCTTCCCACCAACGATTTTCGGAATGACCGTATACCAGACGATGTAGGCAGGTAACAACCAGAAATAGACGAGCGGATGACCAAAGTACCAAAATAGCGTCCGAGATAGCTCGATTCCGACCTTATCCGTCCAACCAAGAGATAAAGGAAGAAGTTGAAAGAGAATCGTTGCCGCTACGCCGAGTGTCGCAACCACCCATAACAAGGCAGTCATAATGCTCATGTAGGCTTGAAGCGGTGGATGAACACCAGGGTGTTCCCGCTTATAATCAGCATACATTCGGAACATGGCACCAGACGCGATCCACGTTCCGACGACGAAGATGACGAGTCCGATATAAAAAACAGGATGTGCCTTGAGTGGTGCATAGAACGTATAGAGGACGGAAGCTTCACCTGCAAGCACCATCCACGTGACGAGGACGACACCGAGAATCATGAACCAGAACCCGACCCATCCGAGACGTCGCGGAAACTCTTCGAAGCGTCCGAACGATTGACCTAAAAATGAGAACAATAATCCGAAAATGAATAACGTCGTAAAGACGATTGCAAGCATCAATCCGTGAGCAGTCAGAAGCTCATAGTATCCGATTCCAGCGATTTCTGGAATGGCACCTGTCCGTACCATCGTTTGTAGTAATCCACATAGACCACCGATCAATAAGGCGACAAGTGAAAAACTAACATGTGCAAAGGCCAGTTTCGCTTCCTTGACTCCGATGACGGTAGCGGGTAGACCACGCTCCATCTCGAACTGTCTTAGTTTATTTGATATAGCATTCATCTTATTCCACCACCTTGATTTTCGTTGCCATCATATGATGGGCATTACCACAATATTCATTACAGACGATGAGATATTCGCCTGCTTCCTTGAACGTATACTCAATCGAATTAATATGTCCGGGAACGACCATCATATTGACGTTCGTCTTAACGATTTCAAATCCATGAACGACGTCCTTCGATGTCACGAGAAAATCGACTGTCGCCCCTTTAGGTATGACCATATCTTTGGGTGTAAACTGAAAAGCTTGTGAAACGATGA
The DNA here is from genome assembly GCF_024436095.1 of Exiguobacterium sp. LL15. Taxonomy (NCBI): domain Bacteria; kingdom Bacillati; phylum Bacillota; class Bacilli; order Caryophanales; genus Exiguobacterium; species Exiguobacterium sp. LL15. Next base: position 67,331 of record NZ_JANFNX010000004.1, read on the forward strand.
CCGCTTCATATCGGTTGTCATCAATTTTCTTTAGTCCTGGCTTATCAAACGGTTTCGTCTGATCGACTTTCGTCGGATCAATCAATGTCGCATCGGATGGCGGTTGATTTCCGGATGCAAAAGCGGATATACCGATGATCGTCAAGAAGATCGCGAGCATCGCTACTCCGAAGATCAGCCAGATTTTTTCTAAACGATGAATGTGCATCGTGATTCCTCCTTAACGTGATATGAACAATAGAAAGATTGAACTCCACATCCCGATGATGACACCTGCTACGATCAGGACGGCAACGAATGTTCCTTTTAGGTTCGATTCTGTCTTTTGACTCATCGTGATTACTCCTTTCCTACTCTGAACTTGTCTTTATTGTAAGAATTCAGCAAGTCTGGAAACTGTGATAAATATCACTTTAAATATGAAAATTCCGCACTTTTCATTTCGAAAACACACAGAAAGTTCACATCTAAACGAGCGTAGAAAAAACTTTTATACACAAAAATAACGCGAGACAGGAAAGTCCTGTTTCGCGTCGGGATGATTCGTACATCTTATTAAATTCGACAAACACCTGCTGGACACCCTTCACAATGACACAGATCCCGTAGATATTGCGGATCGTGAATGGTGATTTCTTTTGCTGTCATCGAAACGACCCCTTCTTTTTTCCACTGAGAAAACATACGATTAACGGTCTCACGTGGTGCACCAATCAATTGACCAAACTCACCGTCGGATGGTCGCTTCGCAAGACGATACGTTTCTCCCACTCGTTCCCCTTCCATCGCAATCAAGCGAAGTAACGTCGAAGCTAATGCCCCTGGTTTTCCAAACAGTAGTAAGTCACGTAATTTCGTTTCCGTTTGCTTCCGCATTAATGCTTGCCATCGCATGATCTCAAGCGCAAAGGCACCGTCTTTTTTCATAAGCTCTTCTAATTGGTTTTTCGATAAGAATCCGATGATGCTATCTTCCATCGTTTCAATACTGTAGGAACTCGGAAAAGCTTCTCCTACATCAAATTCGCCAAACAAATCTCCTTTGAAATATAAAAACATGAGTAATGGACTGCCTTTTTTCGTCAACTTCGATAGTTTGACGCCTCCTTGTTTCACATAAAACAACTTATCGTTCATTTCCCCTTCCCAACAGACAATGGAATCCTTTTTGAACGTCGTTTCTGTCATGAAGCTCTCAAGCAACGTTCGCGTTTCGGGTGATAAGACAAACGTATTGGCTTCAGTCGTTCCACAAGTTAGCATATCCATTTCTCCTCTCCTCTTCTTCTGCTTTTAGTATAGAACATCACAGTCGAAAAGAATGGATTTTCAAAAGATCGTCAAATTTTGTTCAATGTTTCACATTTGTTTTCGAAAATTTATCTGACGACCGCTTTCTAAAACTAAAGCAATCGTCAGATTGAGTATCATATATCTCCGTAATAATGATCAACGATGCGTTCCACTGCTTGACCAGGGGGATGATCATACCAACTCGTTTGAAATTCCTCCATGTGCTGACGGCACTCTTCTAGTATCGTCTCAGACATGATCCAATCCATCAATTGTTCCATTCGCTCCGTCTGTCGCACAGGCAATGGTTTCGGATACTGATCGACGAGACCTGGTAGTTGTCGATATGTATCGATATCCGGTGTGTACAGGAACGCCGGAATGTTGAGGAGACAGCTTTCAAATGGAATGGAGGAATAATCAGTTACGAGCACATCTGTGATCAGCAAGTAATCATTGATTGAATACGTATCGTCCACAAGATGGATATGGCTAGAACGATAGGTCGAAAGCGCTTGAATCGTCGGATGCAATTTAACGAGAATCGTCCATCCCGCTTGAGCAAGTTTTTCAAACTGTTGAATCGTATGATCTTCTGTTTCTTTGTATTCCCGGTATGTCGGTGCATACAATAAGATCCGACGATCAGTCTTTGCGTATTGTTTTCTTAATTCCACTGTTTTCTGTTTTCGTTGCTCCTCATCAAACCAATAGTCCGTTCGTGGCATGCCGAACGCTTTAAAGTGGGATCGTTCTAAATCGTGCGGCATCATGAATTGTTCAGCACACCGCATTCCTGGAACAATAAAATCTCCGTATTCTTGATAGACACGTCGAAATCGTTTCTGTGTCGACGTGGACATCGAACGAGTTTTCGATGAGGTCAGCCCAAACTGTTTTAACGTTCCAGCGGCATGCCACAATTGAATCCGCCTTGTATTTTTTCGAGTAGAGGAAACGCTGAATTCTCCAATATAATTATCTAAAAAAACATGACGAGAAGTAGCTAAATGATAAGAAATCGTAATCAATCGCATTGGATGATAAGCAATTTTGCGACTGACATTCCAACAATCTGTCGCCCGCATATAGCGTTCGTCGAAGATAAGAACTTGCTTTTGTTGGTTGTTTCGTTGATTTAAGCGAAGATGTATTGGCATAGCATTTTCACCATAGCTCATCCAAAATAACGTCTTTTCTTGAATGGGTAAAAAACAAAATAGTTGATAGACTATTCGAAAGATAAATAAATAGATCGAAATAATCATTGAACGCATATTTAGTGACTCCCTTAAAAAAGAGACCTCACTCCCGCGAGGTCTCTTCATCCATTAATTCGAGCCTAGCTCATTCTTAATTTGGCTAGTTGAAATTCCTTCAGTGCGCTCCAAGTAAACGACTTCACAATGGTCTTTTAAGAAGTCGAATTCACCTTTCCAGTCGTCACCCATAACGAATACATCAACATTATGTTTTTGAACGTCTTCTACTTTTTGTTCCCAGTTGTTCTCTGGAATGACTTCATCCACATAACGAATTGCTTCTAAGATTAATTTACGATTCTCATAGTTATGGTACGCTTGTTTATGCTTAAGACGATTGAATTCATCTGTCGAAATTGCCACGATGAGGTAATCTCCCATTTCTTTAGCGCGACGTAAAATATTGATATGTCCCCAATGTAACAAATCAAATGTACCGTACGTAATGACCTTCTTCATCTAAAAACACTCCCCGTTTATTTAATATTCTCTAAGATATCCAGCGCAGCTCTTTGTGCTGCGTGACCGTCATCCCATTCGCAATAATGACGACGAAATGCTTCACTTTTCAAATCGAATCGTCGCTCCCACGACTCGATCTGTCTGATTTCTTCAAAAAGAATTTGCTCTTCTTGAATCAACGGACCCGGTGCTTCTTCCTCAAAAGAAAAATAGAATCCTCTTAGATGATCACGATAATGTTTGAGATCATAGGTGTAGAATAGCATCGGACGTTTTAAGTGCGCATAATCGAACATCACTGAGGAATAATCCGTTATCAAGATATCTGCCGCTAAGTATAGCTCAGAAATTTCCGGATATCTAGAGGCATTCTTAATCGCTGAGACAGCACTCAAATCCAATTGATCGCCAACAAGATAATGGAGTCGTACAAGCATTGTATACTCATCTCCAAATTCTTCCTCAAATCGTTCAATGGAGAAAGGTAACGTAAATGAGTAGTTTCCTTGCTCAACGTAATCATCATCTCTCCATGTTGGAGCATATAAAATAATCTTTTTATCGGTTTCTATTTGATAATGTGCCTTTACCCGCTCAATAATACTTTCATGTTTTTCATTTTGGTACAGCACATCGTTTCTAGGATATCCGATTTCTAACATTTTTCCTTCGTATCCAAACGCTCTTTTAAAAATTTCACTCGAGTATGCGTTCGGAGAGAGAAGGACATCCCATTTTGCTGATTCTTTTACAAAATCTTTTTTATATTGATCAGTTGATGTGTTCGCCATTCGGACATCCACCATATCAAGCGCTAATTTTTTGAGTGGCGTTCCGTGCCATGTTTGATAATATAGAGTACCTTTTCGTTTTACTAGCCATGAAGGAAGGCGACTATTGGACACCCAAACGCGAGAAGTAGCTAATAAAAAAATCCATTTGATCGTCATCCGATTCACAGATGTCACCTGTTCATCCGTCATAGAAACACCGCGTTGTTTGCTGATGATCAATTCTAAGTCAACGTTCATCTTTTTCAACTCATCGTAGATGGCTTTAGGACTATCATTGTACTGTTTGCCCAAAAAGCTTTCAAACATGACACGATTTTTCCGTACCGGAAATAAGGTGAAGATTCGCATCATGACCCGAAGACTTCGCTCCACCATACCTGTTTTTTTCATGAGTCGAATTAATTTCTTCTTCACAATCAAAATCCCTCTCATACCAAGTATTCAATACAGCTCATCATAACAAAAAGCGCATCCATTTGGAATTGCTATTTGTTCGCATGTAGCGGAAAGGTAAATCGAAAGTCGTCGTGTTTTTGACGATTCCTTTACGATGGCTGAACGTCTCGAAACTATACTTGCCATGATATCCACCCATGCCACTCGCCCCGACTCCACCAAATGGTAAGTGATGTTGTGCGACGTGCATCAATGTGTCATTGACACATCCACCACCGAATGAAATCCGTTCAAGGATACGATGTTCGACGGCTTTGTTCTCTGTGAACAGATAAAGTGCAAGCGGTTTGTCACGATTATTGACGAACGCGATGACCTCTTCGATTTCACGGTAGGTCAACACCGGCAGGATCGGTCCGAAGATTTCGTCTTGCATCACTGGAGCATCCACCGCTACATTCGTCATGACGGTCGGCGCCATCTTACGCGTTTCCGGATCGACTTGTCCACCGAATTCGATCGTCCCTTGCGACAAGTAACTGCTGAGGCGATTCAGATGATCGTCCGATACGATTTTGACGTAGGATGAGACGCCGACGCCATTCCCGTACTGTTTGAAGGCTTCTTCTTCAATCAACTGCAAGAAACGTTCTTTAACGTCCTCATGAATCAATACGTAATCCGGGGCGATACATGTCTGTCCGGCATTCAGCCATTTTCCCCATGCGATCCGCTTCGCTGCTAGACGAAGATCCGCATCCTTGTGAACGATCGTCGGTGATTTACCACCCAGTTCAAGCGTGACCGGTGTCAAATGCTTCGCTGCAGCTTGATGCACGATTTTTCCGACGCGTGTGGAACCCGTAAAGAAGATATAATCAAAGCGTTCGTTTAATAAAGCGCTACTGACTTCAGCATCTCCTTCTATGACGATTCCGAATCGTTCATGGAATGCCGTTTCAAAAACTTCTCGTAATACACGAGAGACGTTCGGTGTCAGCTCGGATGGTTTAAGGACGACCGTATTCCCCGCTGCAATCGCACCAATGACCGGAGCAAGTGCCAGCTGGAAAGGATAGTTCCATGGCGCGATGACAAGAACGTTGCCATAGGGTTCATACTGGATTTCACTTTTTGAGCCGATATGCAGAAGCGGTGTTGCGACACGCTTCGGGCGTGCCAGTCGACGGAGTTGTCGCTCCATCCGTTGAATCTCCCCATAAACGAAACCGATTTCCGTCGTAAAAGCATCATGCTGTCCTTTATTGAGATCTTGTTTTAATGCCTCATAGATCTCCGCTTCATGCGTTTCAATCGCTTGGCGTAAGAATGTCAGCATGCTTAAGCGAAAAGCTAGACTACGTGTTGCACCTGTTTGGAAAAAGTGACGCTTTGTCTCAAGGCGCTCTGAAAGCACTGTCTCTGTCATCGTTGTCTCCATCCGAGAATCTCCCCTTTAACTGATCTATAACACTGCCTTTATCTTACCATATCTCTTTTCGACTATGAAAAAAGACGGAGAGGCTTCTCCGTCTTACTTCTTATAATTGAATCGCTGTTTCAAGCGCGACTTTCATCATATCGTTGAATGTCGTCTGGCGCTCTTCCGATGTCGTTTCTTCACCTGTCAACAGATGATCTGAAATCGTCAGGATCGTCAGTGCGTTTACTTTATGTTTTGCTGCAAGTGTGTAAAGACCTGCCGCTTCCATCTCGATTGCGAGACATCCGAAATCCGCCCATTTTTTGAAATGATGGAAATCATCTTGATAGAACTGATCCGTCGTGAAGATTTGACCGACTTTTGCATCGATACCTTGTTCTTTAGCTGCTGTATATGCTTTATGCAGCAGATCAAAAGAAGCTGTCGGTGCGTAGTCTAGTCCATTAAAACGGACACGGTTCTGTGCCATGTCATGCGAAGCACTCATCGCGATGACGACGTCACGAACTTTAACGTCTGGCGTGATCCCACCGGCAGTACCGACACGGATCAAGTTCTTCGCACCGTATGACTGAACGAGTTCGTTCGCATAGATCGACATCGATGGTACACCCATACCTGTTCCTTGAACCGAAACTTTTTTCCCTTTATAAGTACCTGTGAAGCCATACATGCCTCGAACCTCGTTATAAAGAACAACATCCTCTAAAAACGTCTCAGCGATGTATTTAGCACGTAACGGATCTCCTGGAAGTAAGACCGTTTCGGCGATTTGTCCTTCAGCTGCGTTAATGTGTACACTCATGTACGATTCCTCCTCGATAGTCGTTTAAATCGACAACAATTCACGAAACTCATTCGGTGTCATACCGAATTGTTTTTTGAACACTTTCCGAAAATACTTATCGTCCTGATATCCGACTTCAAGTGCGATTTCGTAAATGCGTGCTTCCGTCTCACTCAATAATTCCTTCGCCCGATTCAAGCGAATCGTTTGGATGTAATCAGATAAGTTAACAGAAAAACGCTGTTTGAAGCGTCGTGATATATACTCTCGGCTCAAGTAAAACCGTTCGCTCATGAATTGCAGTGTCAATTCTTCCGCATAATGCGTTTCGATGTATTTGGCGATTTGATCAATCGCTTCCCCTGATTCCACTACCGGATGGATACATTCCATCGCGCGGGACAAGGCATCATTGAGTACATCTGGATCAACCGGCTTCAATAAATAATCAAAGGATTGATGCAAAATGGCACGTCGCATATACGTATAATCATCATACCCTGTCAGCACGATCGTGACGACCTTTGGATGATGATTTTTTGTCCATTCTAGTAATGTTAATCCGTCGAGTCCAGGCATTTCGACATCTGTCAGCATTAAATCGATCGTTCCAGTATCCAGTAATCGTTTCGCTTCTTCCCCATGTTCCGCCTCGTAAATATGTGAGACCTGCCAACTGTCCCATTCTCCGAGCAATTTGACCGCTTCCCGTACATGTCGTTCATCGTCTACGATCAACACGTTCATGCCAAGTCCCCCTTCTCATATGGAATCCGAATCACGATTTTGAATCCGCCCTCTACAGCTGAAGAAGAGAGCGTCATATTTGCTTGTTCCCCGTAAAAAATCAAGAGCCGTTCATAAATATTATGGAGACCAATGCCGCTCGTCTCGAGATCCTCTGGGCTACGATGCATGCGCATTTTACGATCAATCTCTTCAAGTCGTCCTGTTTCGAGGACGGCACCGCTATTCTCGATTTGAATAATGAGGCGTCCGCCATCCGTCCGGACTTTGTAAGCAAGATAGTTCTCCGTCGCTGCTAATTGCTGTCGAAAGCCGTGTTTAAAGTAATTTTCAGCGAACGGTTGCAAGATCATCTTCGGCACTTCAATGTCATTGAGATGCCACGGGACGTCAACGATATAACGGAAACGTTCCGGAAAACGTTGCTGTTGCAAACGAATATACGCTTGAAGATGATCGACTTCTTGTTTTAACGTCACGATCGTCTGCTCATTATTCATCGAGTAGCGCATCATTTGTGATAATCCGGTGATGGAGCGGTACGCGATCTTCCGGTCTCCTTGTAACGTCGTCGTTCCGATCGATTGTAAGGCATTGAATAAGAAGTGCGGATTGAGCTGAGATTGTAATGCCCGTAGCTCATTCGTCCGGTTTTCGAGTGCCAGTCGATACTCCCGTTTGATTAAACGATCAATCCGTTGAATCATGCGTTGGAACTGACGGTTGAGTAATCCAATCTCGTCATTCGTCGTCGCAACGAATGGTGCTGATAAATCCCCTTGTTCGACTCGCCAGACGTTTGCTGTCAACTGTTTGATTGGCTTCGTGATCTGCATGGCAACGAGACTTGCGGCAATGATCATAACGAACAGTGAGACGAGACCAATCAAAACAAGAATCAATGCCGTTTCATTCGCCCCTTGGATGACTGACGCATACGGAATCCGTTTGACAAGTATGAGTGGAACGCCATTCGTCATCGTCTTTGAGTAGACGATGAACGATTTTCCGACACGTAAACTCCCACTCTGCCCAGTGAATCGATCGACCGGTAGTTCCATCTCTGCCCCAGTCTGTGCCAACACACGCTGTTCTGTCATCAACCATAACGACTCTTCCGGATCATTCTCGAACAGTTTTAACTGTTGTTCAAATACACGGACGGGAATATCCACCGAAAGGAAGCCGAGTGGCTCATCTGTTTCGACACGATCGATGCGATAACGAAAACTAACGACTTGTTTTTCATCAAGAATCATCGTGTGCACATTATATGGTTCAATCGTGTGCGCTTCGTCAATCAACCAGCCGTTTTTTTGTTTCATCAATCGAAAATAATCCGTTTCTTGCATCCAATCAAACTTTCCTCGACTCGTTGTTTTCATGTTATAGACCGAATACTCCGAATAACCATTTAAAATGACGAAATGTAACTGCTCGATATCCTGACGTGATAAAAACAGACCTAACATCGCCCGCGAAACGACTCCATCGGATTCGTCTAGTTCCTGATCTGCCCCGACGCGCATGATGTTCATCAACGAACGATTCGCGTACAGACTCGTCGATAGACGGCGGACATCCTCTATATAATGGGTCACCTGTGTATTTCCCCGCGTCAATACGTTCAGGCTAGAACGTTCTGCCTGTTCAATGTTTTGGTGCCGCACATACAGATAGGAAATCGATGTCGCGAGGGCAGTCGGAATCAAGATCGCCAGGACGACGAGACGAATCAAACGCGTCCGGATACTTTTCATGAAAGGCGCCCCCATCCTTTTTCTTGTAATCAATCGTATCATAACCTTGAATCCGCTTACATCATTTCCTGATATTCTCTTTCATGATTCCTATAAAAAATTCTTTTTTGTTTCGACTTGATTCCGAATGAATTTTACTATAATATCATCAATGTTCGTTTTTTAATCAATTTGTTATGAAGGTGGTCCTTTTACCCATGTTTAAACTTGCCGCACATCAAACAACCGTAAAACGTGAAATCCAAGCTGGATTCGTGACGTTCATTACGATGGCCTATATTCTGCTCGTCAACCCAACGATTTTAGCAGATGCCGGTATCCCCCAAGCCCAAGCTTTTTCTGCGACGATCATCGCGACATTGATCGGTACGCTTCTGATGGGGCTTTATGCGAATCTACCAATCGCAGTCGCACCTGGAATGGGACTCAATGCGTATTTTACTTATACACTTGTCGTTGGTGAGAAGATTCCATATCAGACAGCACTCTCAGTTGTCTTCGTCGCTGGTGTCATTTTCTTATTGTTATCACTCTCACCGATTCGTACGAAGCTGATTGAAATCATTCCGATGACATTAAAGCTTGCGATCACAGGTGGAATCGGTCTCTTCATTGCTTCACTCGGTCTCAAGATGTCAGGAATTTTAGTCGCTAGTGAAGATACACTCGTCACGATTGGCGCATTGACGTCACCAGAAGCATTGATCACACTCATCGGATTATTAGTTGCAGCGATCTTGACAATCAAACGTGTACCAGGTGCTATTTTATATGCCATGATCCTCTCTGGATTGATTGCATTCCTGACAGGTGAATTGAAGTTTTCCGATTCCTTCGTTGCGTTACCGACGTTACCAGAAGGATTGATCATCACGAATCCGTTCAACGCCATTAAAGACGTGTTCCAATACGGTCTGTTCAGCGGTGTCCTCTCCTTCGTTCTCGTGACGATGTTTGATACGACAGGTACGATGGTCGCTGTCGGAGAACAGGCTGGATTGATTGAAAAAGATGGATCATTGAAAAACAGCGAACGTGCCCTATTATCTGATTCGACTGCGATGGTCGCTGGTTCATTATTCGGAACAAGTCCTACAACGGCTTACGTAGAATCTGCAGCGGGTGTCGCTGCTGGTGGACGGACTGGACTCACATCCGTGACGGTCGGGATTCTATTCGCATTATCTGCCGTCTTTGGACCGTTCGTTCAATCGATTTCGAGCGTCCCTGCGATTACTGCGCCCGCATTGATCTTAGTCGGTGCCTTCATGATTCAAAACATCAAGCAGATTCCATGGGATGACTTCAGCGAAGCTTTCACGGCTTTCCTCGTCATCTTGATCATGCCATTATCCGGTAGCATCGCAACCGGTATCGCATTCGGTTTCATCGTCTATCCGATCATGAAAGCTATCCAAAAAGAGCGTGTCCACCCACTCATCTATGTGTTCGCGCTTCTCTTCTTCATCCAATTATTCTTCTTATAATAAAAAACATGCCTGTTCCGTCAGTTAGTCGGAACAGGCATGTTTTTTAAATCACTTCTTATTTCTTCATTTTATCCCATGTTTTTGTGAAGTCCTGCAGCATCTCATCAGCTGTTTTTTGCTTACCAACGTATGCTTGCATGATCGCTCCGAACTCGTTTACAGCACCATCCGGATACTTGAACCAGTTCCATGAGATGGTTTTTCCATCTTTCGAGTACGCTTGAATATCATCTGCAAGCGGTCCTAAATCCTTCGCTTCGATTGATTTGAAGGCAGGGATGAATTTAAATTTATTGACCATGTAGTCTTTTCCTGTGTCAGACGTCGCCATCCACTCGAGGAATTTCTTCGCTTCTGCTTTGTTCTTCGAGTTCTTATTGACGACCCAGTTGTTTGGTACGCCGACAGGCAGACGATCCATTTTTTCTTTATCATCATTGATCGGCATCGGGATGAAGCCCATGTTGATGTCCGGATTGACATCCGTGATCAATTGTTGTGCCCAGTTCCCTTGTTGGATCATCGCTGTCTTACCTTCAGCAAACTGAGAGACTTGTGTATTATAGTCTGTCGTTAACGGATTTTTATTTCCATACTCAATCGTCAAATCAAATAGATTCATGAATTCCTTGAACTGTTTATTGTCCTCGAACTTCGCTTTTCCAGAGTTGAGATCTGCAATGAACTGATCTGGATCATCCTGTTGTGCGACCGGAATGTTTAAAAGGTGATTTCCAAGAACCCACCACTCCCCGTATCCGATCGAGAACGGTGTCACTCCATCTGCCTTCAGCTTCTTAGAAGCTTCCGTCAATTCCGTTAATGTTTTTGGAAGTTCCGTGATACCGGCTTTTTTGAAGATATCTTTATTGTAGATAAAGCCATATCCCTCAAGGTTCATTGGCATACCATACAATTTACCATCAATCGTCATTGGCTCTTTTGATAGATCCGTTAAATCACCGACCCACTTTTCATCTGACAAATCTTCTAACTTATCCTGCCATGTTTTTGCTTCCGTAAAGCCACCATTGTTAAAGACATCTGGTTCATTACCTGAAGCGAACTGTGATTTCAGAGCCGCGCCATAGTCCGATCCACCACCGACTGTTTGCACGACGACTTTCGTCCCAGTTTCTTTTTCATACGCTTTTGCCATCTTTTCCATGTCTTTTGCGATTTCAGCCTTGAATTGGAATACGTTGAGCGTCTTACCGTCTTTTGAACCACTATCTTTCGAGTCATCGCTATTCAATGTACCGCCACCACATGCTGCCAAAGCGACGACCATCGCCGTCGTGACGACAGGTAATGCTGCCCATCTTCTTTTACGCATTCGGATTCCCTCCCTGATTTCGTTTCATTTCGTGCTACATCTTCACAATAAATGAAAACGCTTGCAATGAAGAGAGAGAAAGTTGTCCGGTGTGGTGGAAAATATTGAACAATCGTTATCCGAGTCTTTTCATCGGAATTGTTGTATCATGAAACTAGAGATTCTTTTATGAATAGGAGTTTGATGCCATGTCCTTGCAACTCACGATTTTATTGATTGGTATATTGCTGTTTGCCGCCGTGTGGACGACGAAGTTATCAAGTCGTCTGAATATTCCTGCTCTACTGATTTTTATCGCTCTTGGTATGATTGCCGGAAGCGACATTACCGGGTTCATTCGTTTTGACGATGCGGAACTGGCTCAGCTTCTCGGAACTGTCGCCCTCATCATCATTTTATTCGAAGGTGGTCTGCAAACGGTTTGGAAGGAAGTGCGTCATGAATTAGCCCCTTCCCTCTCGCTTGCGACGTTCGGGGTCTTCATCGCTACATCCATCGTTGCCGTTGCTTCCCATTATATTCTAGGGTTTAGTTGGGCGAATGCTTTTTTACTCGGGGCAATCGTTGGTTCGACGGATGCCGCTGCCATCTTTTCTGTCTTGAGTGGTCAGCCGATTCGACGAAAAGTCGGATCAACACTTGAAGTCGAGTCCGGTACGAATGACCCGATGGCCGTCTTTTTGACTGTCTTGTTCCTTGAGTTCGTGACGAACCCTGAAGAAGCATCGCTCTTATCGGGACTTGGATCACTCGTTTGGGAAATGGCGATGGGACTTCTAATTGGTTTGTTCATCGGATGGGCAGCTTCGACATTGATCAATCGGATCGATTTGTCCTCTTCTAGCTTTTATCCGATCATGCTCATGTCGTTTGCTTTCCTGTCTTTCGGTTTAGCTGATACGTTCCATGCAAGTGGATTTTTAGCCGTTTATGTCACAGCGATCTACATCAGTAATCATGAACTCGTCTATCGACAGACACTCGTTCGTTTTACGATGAGTATGGCGCATCTTGCTCAAATCGGAATGTTCATCGTGCTCGGTCTGCTTGTCTTTCCGAAACAATTGCTCGATGTCCAGGTCATCCTATCTTCCATTGCGCTGGCGCTGATCTTAATTTTCATCGCTCGTCCTTTGTCAGTCTGGGTGAGTCTTCTTCCGTTTCGTTATTCGTGGCAAGAGAAGGTCTTCATTTCCTTTGCTGGCCTAAAAGGAGCGGTACCAATCATTCTCGCGACATACCCTCTCGTTGCGGATATCGAGAATGCATCGATGATCTTCAATATCGTGTTTTTCACAGTCTTACTATCTACGCTAATTCAAGGGAGTATGTTGACGTTTCTTTCCGAGCGATTACGACTGAACGAAACACAGACTTCTGCTATTCATACGGTCATTGAATTCATGTCGATTGGTAAACCGAACGCCGAAATTATTGAGTTAACGTTACCAATGTCCCATCCATTCATTGGAACGACGATCTCAGAGATTGATTTGCCACAAGAATTTTTGATCACTGCCATCATTCGTGATGATCAAATCATCACACCGCGTGGCGACACTGCCCTTGAAGGCAATGATCAACTGTTATTGCTGACACCAAAACATCGCATCAAAACACTGAAACGATTTTTGTTCCCACCCGCTTGAGCTTCATATAAAAAGGGAGTAGATGCTTGCCATCTACTCCCTTTTTATATGTTCACTTATTCTATTATTTCGTCTTTGTGTCTTGCGTCTGTTCCTTCTGTTTTGCTTTAGAGCGACGATAAAGGATATACCCTCCAAGAATCACGACGATTCCACCTAAGATCCACCACAACTCTTGCTCTAATCCCTTTAGCATCGATTCCGCGCGTTCTACTCCAAACCGTTCACCAACCCAAATGTAGAAGAAGGAAACTGGGAAAAGTCCAATACTTGAAGCGAGTAGATAACGTTTGAATGATAAGCCGAACAAACCACATGGAATCGAGACGACCGAGCGCACGACTGGGAAGAAGCGTCCGAACAAAGCAGACCATGTGCCGTATTTCGCGACGATGCGCTCCCCTTGCTCAATTTCTTTTTCTTTAATCAGTAACCATTTGCCGTACCGGATAAGTATCGGACGACCAGCATAACGACCTAAAAGATAAAAGACCGTCGCACCCATTAGACTTCCTAAAAAACCGACAAGAACAGCAACTGTCCAACTGACTGTTCCGTTCGATACATATAGACCAAGTAATGGTAAGCCGACTTCTGCTGGGATCAATTCCGTACCAAGACCAACGATCATAATTCCTAAAAACAGCCAGAGATTGGATTCTCCGGCTGAGAACAACCATTCCAACATACAAGTAACCCTCCGTTCATCCTCTCGCTGGACGGAGGAGATAATAGATGATGACGACTAGTGTCGTCCAGACGCCTGTGAAGATTCCGATGATCCCGACAATGAAGAAACCGAGTGCAACGATTGAGCCTGTCCGTTTATAATCCCGCCACATCGTTCGTAAGCCCTTAATGTTAAACCAAAGAAACGCAATGAACAAAATAGGGATGAGTATCCCAACAATTAATAGAGAAGACATGCTTTCACCTCTTTCTTATTTATTGTTATCCCCATTCTATCAGGAATCGACACGTCTTTCCTCCGCCTGAGGTCGTACGAACCTAAAAAAGGGCACGCTTCCGAATCGGAGCATGCCCTTTGCTTTATAAAACATCCTGTTTTGACGCTTTCTTACTATATATATGTCAGAGCAAGTGGATGCCTTCCGCTTGAAGACTTTTACGCGTCTCTTCTGACCAGACAGAAGCTTGGACTTCGCCGATATGACGCTTCTTCAATAAGAACATCGCCATACGAGATTGACCGATTCCTCCACCCATCGTTAACGGTAGACGCTCTTCGAGTACACCTTGATGGAATGGGAATGCCAATTTATCTTCTTCTTGAGCAATCGCTGTCTGTTTCAACAACGCTTCACGATCAACGCGAATACCCATTGAAGACAATTCGAATGCTCCGATTTCTGGGTGGTGTACTAAAATGTCACCGTTGAGCGTCCAGTCATCGTAGTCAGCCGCTCGACCATCATGCTTCTCACCTGAAGCCAGTGCGCCACCGATTTGCATGAGGAAAACAGCACCATATGCTTTCGTGACTTCTGTTTCACGTTCTTTCGTCGAAAGTGTCGGATACGCATCCTCTAACTCTTGTGTTGTCATGAAATGAATCGTTTCCGGTAAGATTGCTGAAATACCATACTCCGCTTCTACTTCTTGTTCGACTTGGCGAATCGTTGCATAAATCGCTTGTACCGTTTCTTGTAAATAAGCACTCGTCCGTTGTTCTTTCGTGATGATCCGTTCCCAGTCCCACTGATCGACGTGAATGGAGTGTGTCGCATCCAGCATCTCATCGCGACGAATCGCATGCATCAACGTGTATAATCCTTCTCCCGCTTCAAATCCGTACGTATGAAGCGCTTGACGCTTCCACTTTGCAAGAGATTGTACGATTTCAAGATCTGCTGTGTGATCCAAAGCATCGAAACGAATGATTCGCTCTACGCCATTGAGATGATCGTTGACACCGAGTGTACTTTCTACGAACAATGGTGCTTCGACACGTGTCAATCCGAGTGTTGTCGAAAAGCGTTCTTCAAAGCGTTTCTTTACGAGTGTGATCGCTTCCTGTGTGTGTTTCATCGATACGAGTGTTGTCATGGTGGTGTTCCTCCTCAATTGTGTTTTGAAAAAGAAGCCATAAAAAAGAGCCCTTCTTTCCCAAGAATATGGGACGAAAGACTCGGTTCCGCGGTACCACCCATGTTAGCAACGATGTTGCTCACTCAAAAGACGAATCACTTCATCTTCGGCCTTATGATAACGGACAGGCAACTCCGGCTACGCCTACTGACATTCGGGTTCGGGTAGCGACTCCGGGAGGTTCTTCGCATCTTGCTTCCGACTGGGCTCTCACCATCCCCAGCTCGCTATACGGTCGTACAAGGTGTTACTCTTCCCTTCAACGTCGTTGTTACAATTGAATTGAGAACATCGTACAACAGGTCGCAAGCATTTGAAAAGACTTTTTTTCAAAAAAATAAAAGTTGTCAGATTAATCTGACGTGTGAATCATGAAAAAAGCGTTCTCGCAGAAGCGAGAACGCGCTTACAAAAATTATTTGATCGATCCACTCGTAATTCCTTGAATGATCTGTTTTTGCAAGGCAAAGAAGAACAACAATAACGGAATGATCCCGAGGACGAGTCCGGCAAGTGCTAAGTCCCACTGCTTCGTATATTGACCGAAGAAATAGAACGTCGCGAGTGGAATCGTCCGTAAATCGACGTCTCGTAACATCAGCGATGGCAGTAGGAAATCGTTCCAAATCCACAGCGTGTTCAAGATGATGATCGTGACCGTGATGGGCTTGAGTAATGGGAACACGATGCGCCAGAACACACCCCATTGTGAACAACCATCAATGATGGCCGCCTCCTCGATTTCTTCAGGAATCGACTTCATGAATCCATGGTATAAGAAGATTGATAATCCAGATCCAAAACCAAGATACATCAGAATCAATCCCCAATAACTGTTCTGCAATCCGAGATCACCGGACAATTTCGATAAGGGAATCATGATCGACTGGAATGGAATGATCATCGCCGCAACGAATAAGAAAAAGATGATCGTCGACAAGCGTGTTTTCGTCCGGACGAGTTTCCAGGCCGCCATCGAACAAAAGATGATGATGACCGCGTTAGCGCCGACTGTAATGATGACGGAGTTTAAAAAGACTTTTCCGAAGTTCATGGCTTCCCATGCTTCTGAATAGTTGGATGTCATCCATTCCTTTGGTAGACCCGTTGTGTTCGTAAAGATATCCCCCTGCGTCTTGAAAGAATTCGAGACAACGTAATAAAACGGGATCATGTACAGTAGCCCCATCAATAAGGCTGCCAGTTCGACTGTTCCAAGACGGAGTGAATAACGACCTCTCGTCTTTTTAGAGCGCTTCGCTTTCTCCTCTTGCGGAGTGGGTAATGGTTGTGCTGTACTCATGCTTCCACCTCCCGTTTTTTCGTCAGATAGACTTGAGTGACTGTAATCGCTGCAACAACAACGAAGAAGATGATTGCCTTCGCTGATCCGAGTCCAAGATTATTATTCGTAAACGATTCTTTGTAAATGTTTAGAGCAAGCATCTCGGTCGATTTGAATGGTCCGCCATTCGTTAGGGATAAGTTCGTATCGAATAACTTGAAAGACCATGAAATCGTCAAGAAGAGACAGATTGTGACCGACGGCATGATCAGTGGCAACGTAATGTTCCGTAACGTCGATAGACGATTGGCACCATCGATTTTTGCCGCTTCAATCAGCTCTTGTGGCACGTTTTGCAGAGCCGCGATATAGATGACCATGATGTAACCGCCACCTTGCCAAATCGAAACAATGACGATACCCCAGAATCCTGTCCGGGCATCTCCTAACCATGGAAGTTCAAATATACTCCACCCTGTCAATTCACCGATCGATGCGAAGCCTTTGACATAGATGAACTGCCAAACGAAACCGAGGATCAACCCACCGATCAAGTTCGGCATGAAGAAAATCGTTCGTAAGAAATTACGTGTGCGAATATTTTGTGTCAATAAGAACGCCAAGATGAAACCGACGACATTCGTTAAGATGACGGCAACGACCGTATATTTCGTCGTCAACCAAAATGACTGCTGGAACTGCTCGTCACTCGTAAAGAGACGGACATAGTTATCAAAGCCGATCCAATTCAATTCTCCGGTTACACCGTTCCAATCCGTGAACGAATACATAACGCCATTGAAAAACGGTACAAGCACGATCACTGCGAATACAAGAAAGACCGGTCCGACGAAGAGCCAAAAATCAAGACCGCGTTTCCACTTCTTTTGTCCAGATGTCATTGTTTCATCCCTCCTCCACTCTACAGTACGTCTTTCTCTAACACTTGAACACGTCACCATTTGACCCATTGGGTGGAAAATATTGAACGTTTTCCTTTGGCGCGTTCGCACTAGATACGCTACTATTAGAAAAAAGAGAGATCCAATCAAAGAGGGAGTCGATACCATGGAAAAGACCATTCGTTCAGACTTAGAAATCGCACAACAAACCGTCTTACGCCCGATTCGAGAAATTGCGGACCGGATTGGTTTGCAAGAAGAGGATTTTGATACGTACGGAAAGTATAAAGCGAAGTTGACAGATGGACTGTTGAACCGATTGGCAACGAAATCTGACGGGAAATTGATCCTTGTCACAGCTATCAATCCGACAGCTGCCGGTGAAGGAAAATCAACCGTCACTGTCGGACTCGGACAGGCGTTGCATCGGGCAAACCATAAGACGATGATTTGTTTACGGGAACCCTCACTCGGTCCGACGATGGGCTTAAAAGGTGGCGCGTGTGGTGGTGGCTATAGCCAAGTTCTACCGATGGAAGAGATCAATCTGCATTTCACAGGCGATATGCATGCGATCACATCTGCTCATAATACAATCAGTGCCTTGCTCGACAATCACCTGCATCAAGGTAACATCCTTGGTATCGATCCGCGTCGTATCGTCTGGAAACGCGTTCTTGATTTGAATGACCGTGCCTTGCGCCAAGTTACGATTGGTCTTGGTGGTCCTGCGCATGGTGTGCCGCGTCAAGATGGATTCGACATCACGGTCGCTTCCGAAATCATGGCGGTCCTCTGTCTAGCAGACTCCATTTCGGATCTTGAACAGCGGTTGAGTCGCATCGTCGTCGCCTATACGTACGATCAACAGCCGGTTACAGTCAAAGATATTCAGGCATCAGGAGCTGCGACGTTACTCCTGAAAGATGCGTTCCGCCCGAACCTCGTTCAAACCGTCGAAGGAACACCAGCACTGATTCATGGTGGACCGTTCGCGAACATCGCACATGGCTGTAACTCTTTGATTGCAACGCAAACTGCACTGAAGCTAAGTGATTACGTTGTCACAGAAGCAGGATTCGGGGCCGATTTAGGTGCCGAAAAATTCTTCAACATCAAATCACGGATCGGCGGACTTCACCCGGATGCCGTCGTTATCGTCGCTACGGTTCGTGCCTTGAAGATGCACGGAGGTGTCGACAAAACGCAACTCAGCGAAGAAAATCTCGCCGCCTTAACAGATGGTCTTGCGTTACTTGAAAAACACGTCGAGACGATGAATCTGTTCGGTGTCCCTGCCGTTGTTGCCTTGAACCGTTTCTTCACCGACACGGAAGCAGAACGGAATATGATCTTGGAATGGTGTCAGGATCGTAATATTCGTGTCGCGGAAAGTGAAGTCTTCAGTAAAGGGGGAGCTGGCGGCGAAGCACTCGTCACGGAAGTCATGCAAGCTCTTGAGGAACCGAGCCAGTTCCGCCCTCTGTATCCTGACGTCTTACCGCTTCGTCAAAAGATCGAGCGTATCGCAAAGCGTGTCTACGGCGCAGCCGACGTTCATTTTGAAGACAAAGCGCTCCGCGAACTCGAACGGTGTACGGAGATGGGATTGAATGAGTTACCGATTTGTATGGCAAAAACACCCTTTTCTTTAACGGATGATCCTGCTCGTTATGGTCGTGTCGAAGACTTCACGATCACGGTCCGCGAAATCCGTCCATCGGTTGGTGCAGGGTTCATCGTTGCATTGACTGGGAATGTATTAACGATGCCAGGATTACCGGCAGTTCCTGCCGCCTTCCACATGGGCGTATCGGAAGACGGACAGGTATTTGGACTTTCTTAATGAGAGGATGAGTTACATGACGATTGATCATTCACATTGGATAGCCTCTGACGGCTATACTACGACATTGCATAGCCTCGAAGCCCACGACCCTAAAGGAGTCGTGATCGTCTTTCACGGGATGATGGAGCATGGCGCGCGATATGAGGAATTCGCCGAATTCCTCTATGCGCATCATTACCACGCAATCATCGCAGACTTACGCTGTTTCGGAACCCGAGCAGCACAGCTCGGAACACTTGGACACCTCGAGCCGAATCAAGGGTTTAAACAATTGATGCAGGATGCAGAAGAACTCGTCTCTGACATCAAAGAGCGTTATCCGACGCTACCGGTGTTCATCTTCGGTCATAGTTTTGGTTCGTTGATTGCTCGCCGAATCGGTCAAACACTCGGTCATACAGTAGCTGGAATCATCGCGAGCGGACCCCCGACAAGTACAGGTTTACTCGGTGATGTCAGCCAAAAACTCGTCGAACGTCAAATCCATCAGTTGTCAGCAATACACCCTGCTGAACGGTTTGGACAACTCGTGTTCGGACGGTATAACTTACGTTTTTTTCCAGCACTTTCTAAAAATGCTTGGCTCTCTTCGGATCCTCAATCCGTCATGCGCTATGATGCAGATCCATTGTCCGGTCAAACAGTCACGCTTGGGTTCTTCCACGAACTCTTACATGCAACGAAACTCGTCAACGCACTTGCTTCCATCTATCAGCATCCACGTCATTTACCTCTCTTATTGCTTGCTGGTGGGGATGACGCGGTCGCGTTCGACGGAAAAGGTATCCATCATTTATTTGATATGTATAATCGTGTCCGTGTTGATGCTGTACAGCTGACGATTTATCGAGGGTTACGTCATGAGCTCTTCCATGAGTTCGAACGCATCCGCGTTTTTGCCGATATCGCGAGCTGGTTGAATAAACAAGTCAATCCTGCAGCTAAACAGTCATCTTCCCGTTCTTCTTAAGCCACATCGATCGATATAAAAAAAGGCAGCGGATCCTTGTGATCCGTTGCCTTTTGCACTTCTATCGTATCCTTCATTGAATCCAAGTCAGTGAAGAAATCATCGCTTCGATTTCTTCGATTTCAAGCGTCTCGCGTTCTGCAGAGTACGTCAATAAGACTAACCGTTCCCCGTCCGAATACGCGTAGATCCGTAAGAAGATATCTTCTTCTTTCCCATCTACTGCAAGCAACGCTTCTTTTGTTGAATTACGACGGACTTCAAGTGCTCCTGTTAGTTCGATGCCGAACTCTTCCACCAACAGATTGATTTCTTGTTCCGCCGCCTCATACGGTGTCAATTCTTCTGAATCGGACTCATAAATGGATAATTGGAGCGTACCCATTGCATTTTCATCCGTCGAATAAAAACTGACATATGTCTCTTCTTCTTGATATTCGAATACCTTTGGATATTCTAGCGTGATCCAATGATCGACTGTGTACTGTTTCATTTGAATTCCTCCATTCGTTGTATCTCTTCAAAGCGGATACCCGTCACAGCCATACGCTCGAATTGTCGAGCGAGTTGAGCAGAGACGAACATGCGATGCGTGCGCTCATCTCGCATAAGATGATGCGGACAAATCGAATCGCTGATTCGTCGCTCTGTCAAAAAATAGACGCGTCGTCTCGGGACCGGACGGAATACATCCGTCGTATGTAGATGTTCGATCCGACTGACAGATAAGAGATTGAGAAGATAGTACGGAACCACTCCGTCCTTCGTCTCAAGATGTACCTTGAGACATTGTACAGAAAAAGGCGCGTATGCTGCAATGACGCGTTGCACACGTTCCGAGACGAGCGGCAGATCGAATGTGTTTGGAAGGACATCCGGTAGCAAATCCGCATCTTGATTGATGGAAAAAGCAAGTACACCTACGTTATGGAACCACTCTCCTATCAATAAGCGATGACGATCGAATTGATGGTGACAGATCGCCTTCCATCCTTTTCCCATCGGCTGTTCGCTCCAAACTCGCACTTCATTCACCAGACACTCTCTCCTCTACCCAACTTTACCCATATTGCAAATCAAGATTACCATTGGAAACGATTAACTAGTATTATTGTACACCGAATCTTAAAAGAAATTGCTTTTTTTCATAAAAGTTATGGAAATGCCCTCTTTGCTATGCTACTATATTTCATGTAGCCAATACGCGGGTGTAGTTTAATGGTAAAACCTCAGCCTTCCAAGCTGATGACGAGAGTTCGATTCTCTTCACCCGCTCCAATTATGACATAACATAGGTCTAGGACCATTTCCCTCTAGAGGGCAGGCGACTCGCGACGTGCGAGTCGTCTTTTTTATTGATTCTGCTGATGATTCCAACGAATTTATGGGTATACAACGATATAGATAGAGATTCGTAAAGGAGGATTCGTATGATTCAGATGAAAATGCCCGGCGTGACGATCTATCAAAGTACACTCATGAAAACGACTTCGACATTAATCGAGACGCCTGATTGTCTGATCGTCGTCGACCCTGGCTGGCTTCCCGATGAGATTGCAACGATTCGTCGAGACGTCGAAATCGTGCGTCGCGAACGACCATTATACGTCGTCTATACGCATGCCCATTTCGATCATATTTTAGGAGCCTATGCCTTTACGGATGCCATCGTCATCGCTTCTAAACCGTTCATCGATGTCGACCGACAAGAAGCGCTCCAAGCCGTACAAGATTTTAATGATGAATTCTATATCGATTCTCCCGTCCTTTTCCCAGACGTGACACATGTCATCCATGAGTCTGAGACGATTTTAACGATCGGACAAACGAAGTTAATCTTCTTTTTGACGCCCGGTCATGAAGCGACTCATCTTTCCTTCATCGTCATGCCACTTCACTTGTTAGTCTGCGGCGATTACGCTTCAGACGTTGAAATCCCCTTGATCGAACACGATTCCTCTGAGTATTTGACGACGCTCGAGTTACTCGAGTCGTTCATTTATGAATATGAAGTCAAACTCTTGATTCCCGGACACGGTCACATTTGTGATATCCGAACAGAGATGATTGAACGACTTCATCAGAGCTATGATTATATTCTTGCCCTCCGTGCCGGAAAAGAATCCGACTGGGCTCCATCTTGGCAAACGACTCCTTTTATGAAACGTCTGCACGAAAAAAATAAGCGACAAGTCAAAAAAGAACACGAGGAACGATTAGCCCGCCGTCATTATGATTAACTTTCATCAATTAAAAGACTCGGTCGTCAAATTGGCGACCGAGTCTTTTAGGATTATCCAAGTAATGTAACGAGTAACGCTTTTTGTGCATGGAGACGATTCTCGGCTTGATCGAAGATGACAGATTGCTTGCCATCGATGACGTCTGCCGTGACTTCCTCCCCGCGGTGCGCCGGAAGGCAATGTAAGAAAATGGCTTTATCATTTGCTTGATCCATGATATTGGCGTTAACCTGATATCCTTCAAATGCTTGCAGACGCATCGTCGCTTCTTCCTCTTGTCCCATACTCGCAAAGACATCCGTGTACACGACGTCTGCCCCACTCGCTGCTTCCTCAGGATCCGTCATGACGATGATGTTTCCACCTGTTTCTTTTGCGATGACTTGTGCCTCATGAACGACTTGTGAATCAGGAGCATACGCCGCTGGCGCACAGATGCGGACTTCCATTCCACTGAGCGCTCCACCAATCATCAGCGAATGCGCCATGTTATTTCCGTCCCCGATATATGTCAAAATCTTTCCGGATCGTGTTCCAAATGTTTCTTCGATCGTCAGCAAGTCAGCAAGGACTTGGCACGGATGGTGTAGATCCGTCAATCCATTGATGATTGGAATCGTACCATGTGCCGCAAGCGTATCGACGATCTCATGACCGAACGTCCGAATCATCAGGGCATCAACGTAACGGCTCATGACTTGAATCGTGTCTGAGAGCGGCTCCCCCCTCCCGATTTGCATATCTGCTCCACTTAGTACGATCGGATGTCCACCGAGCTCGACAACACCAACCTCAAACGATAGACGTGTTCGCGTCGATGCCTTTTCAAACAATAAGGCCACTTTTTTATTTTTCAACACTTCTTCATACTTAAGCGGTTGTTGTTTGATGTCTTTCGCGAGTATCAATAGCTCCGTCAATGCTTCCGGCGTCAGTTCCGCCATCGTCAAGAAATGTTGTAGTTGTTGCATCGTCTTCATTTTACTTCCTCCTTGATCGGCTCTGTCCATGTATGAAGTGGCTTCACAGCATAAGGGGACTTTTCTGTCGCTTTTAGATGATAATGTGCTAGTTCGGGTTCTGTCAGAACTTGTACCCCAGCAGCAAGCGCTGCTTCGCGACTCGCTTTTTCCTCTGTCACGTGCGAATAGAAAATCGCACATTGTGCCCAGTCAATCGTTTCATCTAACGCTACACCTGTTCCGAAAGCCTCTGTATCTGCTCCAGCAACGATGATGTCTCTTGTCGTCAAATGTCGTTTCGTCGCCTCGTCGAAAATGAAACGCTCCAGCGCCAGTCCGTCTGTCGTCCATTGCAGCGTTTCACCTGTCGAACGCATGACCGGTCCTGTTTTCGGATCGACGCCTTGTAATTTTAGCGTTGAAAAAACAGGGGTTTTGACGGCATGGAAATCAAGTTTCGTCTGTTCCGTTGGTAGTACGACCGCTTGACCGACCGCTGCTTGGACTGCCCACTGCAAGATTGGTTGACCCGTTACTTTGGCGACGATCGGTAATGTCCGGGAGGCACGCGGATTGATTTCCAAGACGTAGACTTGATCGTCATGCAAGACGAATTGGATATTGTACGCTCCTTTATAATCCATTCGTTGCCCGATTATCTGTGCGATTCGCTCGATTTCGCTCTGAACGGTAGCGCTGAGTGATACAGGTGGAAGAATCATCGTCGAATCTCCAGAGTGAACTCCTGCGCGTTCCAATTGTTCCATCAAAATCGGAACGTATGTTGTCGTGCCATCCGTAATGCAATCGACTTCGATTTCCTTTCCTTGGAGGTAGGCATCTATCAGGACAGGGAATGATAATTCTGAAATGATAGCTTCTAACTGCTGTTGATCCTTTACGATATGCATTCCCTTTCCTCCGATGACATACGAAGGACGAATCATGACCGGGTAACCGATCGTTGTTGCGACTTCTATCATTTGTTCGTCTGTCGCCACTTCTTGTCCCGGAATCCGATCAACGCCGATGTCATCTAAAAATTGATAGAACCGCTCACGGTCTTCCATTTGATCGATGACATCTGCCGTTGTTCCGAGAAGATGATAACCGGCTTTCTCTAAACCAGACGCCAGCCCAATCCCCGTTTGTCCTCCGAACTGGACTAAGACGTCTTGGCAATCCTCTGCTTCTAGCACATGCATGACGTCTTCAAGTGTCAACGGCTCGACATACAGGCGATCTGCGACTTCAAAGTCGGTCGAGACGGTCTCCGGATTATTGTTGATCATGATTGTTTCATAACCGGATGCTTGTAATGCACGTACCGCGTGAACGGAGCAATAATCAAATTCGATTCCTTGACCGATTCGGATGGGTCCCGCACCGATGACAGCGACTTTCTTTTTCGTCGATGCTGTGACTTCCGTTTGGCCACTCCAGTTTCCGTAGAAATAAGGCGTCGTACTCTTGAACTCTCCTGCACATGTATCAATCATGTGATAGACAGGAAGGATGCCTTTTTCTTTACGTAAGTGCTCGATCTTTACAGCACTGACACCCGTCAGAAAGGCAATCTGTTCGTCCGTGAAGCCCATCATTTTGGTTTGCTTTAGAGAACTTTCATCCGTTAAATCGATTTTTTGTTGCTGATCGACAAGACGTTGAAGTACTTTGACGAATAAAGCTTGTACTTTCGTCTGTTCAACGAGTTCTTCGACGGTCGTCTCTTTGCGATCGAGTAGCGCGAGCATCGCAAGCAAACGACGATCCGTCGGAGCCATCACTTCTTTCCACAGCTCGTCCGCTTCCGCTGTTTTCATCCATGTCGGATAAAGAGGTGATTGCTCGACTCCTGCACCGCGCCACGCTTTTTGTAACGCTTCTTCTAGCGTTTTCCCCATCGCCATGCTCTCACCCGTCGCCTTCATTTGTGTTCCAAGCGTCCGGTTACTGCCGGTAAATAGATCGAATGGGAAACACGGCACTTTTGCCGTGATATAATCCATCGTCGGTTCAAAGCTCGCCATCGTTTCCTTCGTGACAGGATTGATGCAATCGTCGAGTCGCTCACCAAGCGCAAGACGTGTCGCTAATTTTGCGATCGGATATCCCGTCGCCTTGGAAGCAAGTGCCGAAGAACGACTGACACGCGGATTGACTTCAATGACGAAATAGCGTTCTTCCGTCGGATGGATCGCGAATTGAATGTTGCATCCACCGATGACACCGAGATGCGATACGATTTTACGCGCTTCCGTCCGCAATTGTTGATTCATTTGATCCGAAATCGACTGAATCGGTGCAAAGACGACCGAGTCCCCGGTATGGACACCGACAGGATCGATGTTTTCCATGTTACAGACGATGATCGTCGTATCTGCGCTGTCACGCATGACTTCATATTCGACTTCTTTATAGCCAGCGATACTCACTTCAATCAAACACTGTGAAATCGGACTCGCTTGTAAGCCATTCTGCGCTAAAAGACGCGCCTCGTCCTTCGTCACTGCGATGCCGCCACCCGTTCCCCCGAGCGTAAAGGCTGGTCGGATGACGAGCGGCACCCCGTGTACTGCCATGAATTCCTCAAGCTCTGCTAACGACTCGATCGTTTGACTTTCCGGAAGCGGTTGTGCGAGTTCAATCATCTTTTGCTTGAAGCGTTCACGATCTTCTCCGTCTCGGATCGTCTCAAGCGAAGTTCCGAGAAGTTCGACACCATATTGTTCAAGTACGCCTGCTTCTTCGAGTGACATCGCAAGATTGAGTGCCGTTTGTCCGCCGACCGTCGCTAGGAGATGGGATGGTCGATCTTGTTCGATGATGGCCGTTGCTTTTTCAAGAGTCATCGCCTCAATATAGACATGATCTGCCGTGCTCGGATCCGTCATGATAGTAGCCGGATTCGAATTCATTAAGATGACCTCGCATCCCGCTTCTCGAAGCGCCTGACAGGCTTGTGTGCCGGAATAATCAAATTCTGCTGCTTGCCCGATGACGATCGGACCCGAACCGATGACGAGTACTTTCTGTTTATCCCACATATGCTACCTCCTGATGTAATACGCTATTTACGAATTGATCGAAGACGACCATCGCCTCTGTCGGTCCTGGACTCGCTTCTGGGTGAAATTGGACTGTCATGATCGGTAGTACCGGATGAATCAATCCTTCAACGGATCCATCATTGATGTGTTCGTACGCAAGTTCCATCTCAGACGCTTCGATACTTTTTACATCAACGGCATAACCATGATTCTGAGACGTCATGAACACTTGTCCGGATGCTAGATGACGTACAGGATGATTCGCTCCTCGGTGTCCGTGATGTTGTTTTAATAAGGTACAACCGAAGGCATGAGCGAGAACCTGATGTCCCATACAAATACCAAGTGTCGGATAGCTCGTCGCCAGTTCACGGATTCCTGAAAGAAATGGATCCAGTTGTGTTGGATCACCAGGTCCGTTGGAAAACAGTAGACCATCTGGGACCAGCGCTTGAATCTGTTCCGGTGTCGTATCATATGGCACGACCGTTACACGCATATGGCGTTCAAGCAAAGCGTCGATCATCGATTGTTTTACGCCGTAATCGATACAAACAATGTGTCCCTGTTCGACTTCTGGTACGTATTCGATGTTTGAAGTCGTCGATACGGAAGCGATGTATGCTGTGTCGATTGACTCAGTGACTGCCATATCCTCTTGCATCATGTCTCCGAATTGATCGCCCTCTGTCCGTAATAGATGCACAAGAGAACGCGTATCGACTCCCGACAAAATCGGCACATTTGCTTCACCCAACCAGCTCGCGAGTGATGTTCCTTGCCCGTCCTCTGCTAATGTTTGAACGATGACACCAGCGACTTGAATCTGGTTGCTTTCTGACGCTTCCGCTTGAATACCGTATTGACCAATCAGCGGGTATGTGAAGACAAGAATTTGTCCTTGATAAGATGGATCCGTCAAGACTTCCTGATATCCTGTCATTCCAGTGAAAAAGACGACCTCTCCTTTGACTGGAGCTGTTCCTTGCCACGAACCGGTAAACGTCGTTCCGTTCGCAAGCATTAGTTTTCCGGATTGTTTCATACGATGACCTCCTGTTGACAAACGAGTTGTATTTTTTCGATGGCGTGCATGAGTTCTTGTTCCGTCACGAACAACGATGGCAATAAGCGAATGACATGAGGACCAGCCGATACAACGAGAAGACCATTCTCACGTAAGGCGTCAATCAGCGGCGCAACAGGCATTACACACTCGATACCAATCATCAAGCCACGTCCGCGAACAGAGCGAACGATGGATTTAGGTAGCTTTTGCTCTAATTGCTGTCTCAAAAATTCGCCTTTTCCTTGAACGTCTGCCATGACAGTGTCATTTAACAAGAGGTCAAGTGTTGCTTCCGCAGCTGTCATCGCGAGTGGATTCCCACCAAAGGTCGAACCATGCGATCCAGGTGTGAATACTTCCGCTGCCTCTTCCGTCGCGAGTAGCGCACCGACCGCGAGGCCACTTCCAAGCCCTTTCGCAAGAGTGATGATATCCGGTACGAGGGGTGTCTGTTCAAACGCAAAACGAGATCCCGTCCGACCGATGCCGGTCTGTACTTCGTCGACGATGATTTTGACATCGTATTGTTGCGCCTTCTTCATTAGAGCCTCAAGCCACGCATCGTCGGCGACGACGACTCCGCCCTCTCCTTGAATGATTTCGAGCCATACGGCAGCCGTTTCCTCCGTAATCGCTGATAGACTCTCCATCTCGTTAAACGGTAGATGTTTGAAGCCATTCACCATCTCCCCGTATCCCGCTTTGATTTTCTCCTGTCCTGTTGCGCCCATCATCGCAAATGTTCGACCATGGAACGATTGTTTGAACGTGACGACTTCCGTTTTTCCTGTCCATTTTCGAACAAGTTTGTATGCCGCCTCGTTCGCTTCCGCACCACTGTTACAAAAGAAGGCATGACTGAGATGACTGTCTTCCGTCAAACGCTTTGCGACCCGCTCTTGTGCCGCGATTTGAAACAGATTCGACGTATGCCAAATTTGATTCAATTGTTCTTCTAGCCGTTGCTGAATATATGGATGACGATGCCCTGTGTTGCATACAGCGATTCCCATGATGAAATCAAGATACGTTTTTCCTGTCGCATCTTCTACGATCGACCCTTGTCCTTTGACCAATTCCACATCAGTACGTTGATAAGTGGGTAATAGTGCACTCATGTAATTCCTCCTTGATTCGTGTCCCTGCAGCTAACGCATTTTTCCCCGATCGAATGACGACCTCTGGAATACCATGCTGAGTGGCCTGCATCATCGCTTCGACCTTTGGAATCATTCCCCCGTAGATTTCTCCCGACGCTATCGCAGCTTCGATGGCTGCAGATGTGATTTCTGATTGATAGTCACCGTTTACTTTTACACCCTCGACATCCGTCAACAATTCAAATCGGTCGACGGACCAAGCCTTTGCGACAGCAATGGCACACGCATCCCCGTTACTGTTCAATACACCTTGCTCTCCTGTGACAAGGGATGTGACGACCGGCACATAACCATTCGTACTCAACACCGTGAACAGTCGCGGATGAATGTGCGTGATCTGACCGACTGCCCCGAGTCCTTTGACTTTTTTACCATGAACGCTTGCTCCGTCTAAACCGCTCATCCCGACTGCTGAAATTCCTGCCTGATTCAATTGTTGGACGATCCCGGATTGCACTTCACCGGCGAGAATGCGTCTTGCCCCGAGTAAGACACCATCCGTCGTTACACGTACACCATCTCGAAATACAGGTTTGATTCCCTCTTGTTCGCAGTAACTCGATAGAAGTGGACCACCTCCATGGACGATCAATAGTTCATTTCCGGTTTCGACCCACGCTTTCCATTCCTCGAAATACCGTGTGTCTAACTGCTCCCACACACTACCACCTAGTTTGATGACTTTTCGTTTCGTCATGTCCGGTAACTCGCATTGATTTTGACGTAATCGTACGTCAGATCACAGCCGTAAGCATGTCCTTGACCTACTCCATCATGCAAATCGATATGAATATGGACGTCCTGCTGTGCCAGTTCCTGCGACGCAACCGCTTCATCGAATAAGACAGGCATGCTCTGTCGCAACACCCACTGCGAACCGATTTTGATGTCAACGTTTGATACATCGAGTGGCTCTTTGATACTTCCGACAGCAGCGATGATTCGTCCCCAGTTCGCATCTTCCCCAAAGATGGCTGTCTTGACGAGTGACGACCCGACGACTTGTTTGGCGATCATTCGTGCCACTTCATCCGCTTGTGTCCCCGCTACCGTCACCTCAATCAACTTTGTCGCGCCTTCCCCGTCCCGCGCAATCTGTTTAGCTAAATCTTGGCAAACCGTTTCGATCGCTTGCTCGAATGCCAATGCTTCATCCGTATCTTCAAGAATCGTTGCGCCCCCTGCAGCTCCGCTCGCTAAAATCATGACCATGTCATTCGTTGAACTGTCACCATCTACGGTAATGCAGTTGAACGTCCGATGAATCGTCCGGCGCAACACCGTCTGTAAGACATCCGGTTCAATCGTTGCATCGGTCGTCAAGAAACCAAGCATCGTCGCCATGTTCGGATGAATCATCCCTGATCCTTTCGCTACGCCACATACTGAAATTTGGACATCCCCTTGCATGTATTGTTGACCAGCTGTTTTCGTACCAGTATCGGTCGTCAGGATCGCGTGAGCAAAATCATCCGCGGCATCCTTATCATTTGTAGGCATCAGCTGTGGAATACCTGCCAGTAACGTATCAATGGCTAACGGTTGACCGATGATCCCTGTTGAAGCAATCGCGACTTGTTCTGGAGCAACATTTAAACTTTTCGCCATCGCTTGTTGCGACATATACGCATGGGATAACCCTAGTTCCCCTGTACACGCATTCGCGTTCCCGCTGTTAACGAGGACGGCATGAATACGACCTTGTGACGCCTGAATCGCTTGTTTCGTCACGGTGATTGGTGCTGCTTGCACCTGATTCGTCGTATAGACAGCTGCAGCGCTTGCTCCTACTTCACACCAGATCAGACCTAAATCCTTCCGCTTTCGTTTCAGACCCACATGTATTCCCGATGCTTGAAATCCCTTCGGTGTCGTGATCGTCAATGGGGTCTTTACTTGTACTTGCCACACAGGCGTTCCTCCTCTTTCTTTTTCTCTTGATTAAATGTAGATCGGCTGTTGCGTTAAACCGGATGTCTCATCAAAACCAGCTAGAATGTTGGCATTTTGAACGGCTTGTCCGGCAGCTCCTTTTTGCATGTTATCGATGACTGAAACGATGGTCACTCGCCCTGTCCGATCATCCTTATAAACGGTCAAATCACAGTGATTACTCCCGACGACGGATTTGATTTCCGGATCAGCCTGTTGGATTCGGACGAATGGTTCCGTTGCATACTGGTCCGTCAACCAAGATCGCCACTCCGTTTCCGATAAATCGATCAACGGCTGAACCGTCATAATCGCCATGATGCCTCGATTGATCGGTAGTAGTTGGGTCGAGAACGTAATCGGATGCGATGATCCGGTCCATTCGAAAAGCGCCTGCTCAATTTCCGGGATGTGCTGATGCTGATTCACTTTATACAAGCGAACGTTTTCGCTTGAATGGACATGATGCGTTTGTGCCGTCAACGTTTTCCCTGCTCCCGTCAGACCAGAAGAAGCTTGAATGATGATTTGAGATGGATCGATTTTTTTCTCTTTTAAGAATGGTGTTAGTCCAAGCAAAACTGCTGTCGCGTAACAGCCTGGATTCGCAATCCATTTGCTCGCAGTAACAGCTTGACGATTCCATTCTGGTAATCCATAAGTTGCTCTTTGTTGTAACTGGGCATCAATAGGTTCCTTGTCATACCACGTTGCATATGCTTCAGCTGGAAGTCTCAAATCGCCACTTAAATCAATGACGTAACCGGACCAGTTTTGAAGTTGTTCTAAGTAATGCTTTGAAATTCCACTCGGTGTCGCTAAGAACACCATGTCCGTATCGGTTTCCATCAAATGATCCACCGAAAAGGAAGATAACGAGGAATATGTTTTTTTATTCATAAATGGGAATACGTCATGCATGGACTCCCCCGCCATCGAGTCACTCATCAAGCATATGATCTCAAATGAAGGATGTGATTCTAGTAGGCGAATCAGTTCAATTCCGGTGTATCCTGTTGCTCCGATGATGGTACATTTCATATCAGTACGCTCCCCTTCAAAGAATGTTATACCGATTTAAACACATGTATATTTATACTGTCAATTGAATTTTTATTAGTTTTTATACAAAAAAAGAAGCGTTGAAGCGATTGTCTTCTATAAGACAGTCCCTTCAACGCTTCTTTTACACGCATCTACTTAACGCTTTTCCGCACGTTGCGCTACGAGATGATCAATCCCAAATACGCCTGCACCCATGATCGCGACGACTACTACAAAAATCAATGTAAACATATGTATCCTCCTCATCGTTCACAAAAATGTCATTTGATACTTCTTATTGTGCAAGATTTGAACAAAAAAAGAAAGCGTTTACGACAAAAAATCGTCACATTTCTATTTTTTTATATTTTTTATCGACACTCTTATGGTTGACGTCCTCCATAATATTCGTTAGTATTACGTTTGTTCAATGCTTTTGTGCATAAAAGCGTGTTAGCAACAGAGCGTTATCATACTCTCATATTCATATAAGGAGGTGGAAGCATGCGCATGTCATTCCGTGAATCCGCAGCTATCCTAGGAATCAGTATCATCATCTTATTGTCCGCGTTATTCGGTGCTAAAGCCGAACCGCATCTTGCCATCTTGTCTAGTCTTATTTTTGTCTCAGGATATGCCGTTTACCGCGGTTTTAAGTTCGAGGACGTCGAACACCATATGATTCAAGGTATTCGGGAAGCGATTAAACCGATCTTGATCATGTTGCTCGTCGGTATGACGATCGCGGTCTGGATGATGAGTGGCGCAGTGCCGACCCTTCTTCATTTTGGGTTATCGACCCTTTCAGCGACTTGGTTCGCACCGAGCGCTCTTCTGATTGCGATGGTCGTCTCGACCTTTACAGGTAGTTCGTTTACAACGATCGGTACGGTCGGTGTTGCCTTGATGGGTATCGCAATCGCACTGGGCGTCAATCCTGCACTTGCAGCAGGCGCCATCATCAGTGGAGCTTGTTTCGGAGATAAGATGTCACCTTTATCAGATACGACGAATTTCGCGCCCGGAATCGTCAATGTGTCTGTGTTCGATCATATTCGTTTCATGATGGGAACGACGATTCCCGCTATCACGATCACATTCATCTTATTCTTCATTTTCGGACGTAGTAGTGGAAATGTTGATTCATCCGTTGTTCAAACGACACAGCAGGAGTTAGCTCGTTTGTTCGACTTGTCACCTTGGACGTTGCTTTCACCGTTGCTCGTCATGGTGTTAGCATTACGTAAGATGCCCGTCATCCCAACACTTGTTGCTGGTGTTTTAAGTGGATTGTTGTTAACAGGTCTTGTACAAGGAAACTGGAATATCTCGAACTGGATGGCAGTCATTCAGAACGGATTAAAACTAGAATCTTCTAGTGAGACGGTTACATCCATCATTAGTAAAGGTGGATTGCAATCGATGATGTGGTCCGTTTCACTCGTCATGCTCGCGCTCGCTTTCGGTGGCGTCTTGCGTGGTATCGGTGTCATCGATGTCGTCATTGAACGAACGGTTTCCCGATTGAAGCGCGATGGCAGCATCATTTCATCGGTTGCCTTATCATCGATCGGTGTTAACTTCATGGCTGGAGAGCAATACTTGTCCATCTTGCTTCCGGGTCAAGCATTCAAGAAAATCTTTGAAGAGCGTCAGATTGATCCGCGTTTCCTTTCTCGTTCACTCGAAGATGGAGGAACACTCGTCAACCCACTCATTCCGTGGGGAGTTTCTGGAGCATTCTTTGCTTCTACTCTTGGTGTCCCGGTAACTGAATACATCCCGTTCGCATTCTTTTTACTCCTTTCACCATTGTTTACGTTTTTACTCGCATTTCTTCGTCCAACGAAAATCGAAACAAAACAATCTCTCGCTTCTTGAGTCTATTTCATATTAAAGATTCCGATATGTCCTATCGGGTCTTTTTTTCTTACCAGTATCTCCTTCATTTCCTGTTAAATACGTCAGATTTAAGACGAAAACGGCTTGGAATCACGTTTTTTTAAAGAATCATGTGTAAAGATGAAATGAACTGGGAATATACCAAACATAAGATTAAAAATTACAAAGAATGATAGAGAGAGAGTACGTTCCTGATCGACCAAGGGATGACTTCGATGTAATTTGTGGGAGGAGTTAATATGATCAAACGTGGTACGCTGGAGCGACTTGACGGCAAATATGCTGTCCTGCTATGGGAAAATGGTTCAAGTTTCATTCCACGACGTTATTTACCACCTGAAGCAAGGTTAGGCGATACGATTATTTTTGACGGTACAACCTATACGTTAGATGTCAGTAATTCATCACCCTCTTCCTTTCAAACATTTTCGTTTCGGCAAATGGGTTGATGATCGATAAAAAGCCATTCAGTACCATGAATTGACTATAGAGAAGGAGTTTCTCTCATCAGTCTTTCATGAAATGAATGGCTTTTTCGCTTTATCTACGCACATATAGGGAGTGACCATGACACGATGGGCAGGAAAAGTGATCGATATCGGATATTTCGATTCGCTCTAGTATCGTCTGATCATGTGGGCATTCGTAAAGTGGTTGAACGACATCTAGTTGTAAAAATAGGGCACACCAAAACCGATTCGAAAATCGGTGACAAGTCGGACAGTGGTATAAATCCAATTGATACGGTACCCAACCATCCGCTAATTCCTCCTGATAAAGCTGATAGTGCTGAATTAATCGAAATCGATTCCAGTCGTCTACATACGTTCGCTGTAAAATCGGTTCATGCATCGACGGAACGAACCAAAGCGGGAGACCTGTCATGAACGCTTCGACCCCTTGTGTCAAGACAGCAGGAAATGTCGGCCAACCATCTAGTTGACCGAGTTGGAATGTTTGTTGAAAGGAGCAGTTGTGGCATAGGAGTTCCATTGTCATCCTCCTGTTCGTTTCACCATCTCTTTTAACATCTGTTCCGTTACAGGACCGATGTGCTTCGAAAGAATCTTTCCTTTCCGGTCTAATACATAAGTCGCTGGCATTGCTACGAGACGATAAGCATCTTCTGACGTTCCCTTTCGATCATACAACACAGGATATTCAACAGGTGTCTGCTTCAGAAAATCGGCAACATCCGAAACACGTCGTTCTGATGTCGTGACATTGATCCCGTAAACGGGTACATCTGTATGTCGTGCAAAGGCATTTAGTTCTGGAATCTCTTGTTTACAAGGTGGACACCACGTTGCCCAAAAATTAATGACAAAGACATCATGATTGATTTCGTCTAGATCGATGGTTTTTCCTTCTTGATGTAAGGATAGGTTCGGGGCTTTCATCCCTACTTCGAGACCACCTTGTGATACTTGTTTTTGTTGTTGCTCCACTTTTTTTTGTTTTGCATCATATGTTTGATAACCTTGATAGGCAATGCCGATAATAGCAATCGCTAGGATCAGATAGATCAACGGTTTTTTCACATCTAACCCCCTCCTTCTTTGTTCAGTGTAGCAGACTTCCTCTTTTCGACTATCTACTTTTATCAACAAAAAAGCGAACTCTTCCGTCTTATACGCGGAAATGAGTTCGCTTCATTTTAGAGAATTCACGTTTTAACGAGACAAACAGTTAGTTAAAACGTGGTAATTGTTTTTTGACTTGACGGTTATCTTTAACGCTACCGACAGCTTCCGCTCCCCCTAAGGCCTCATTCAAGGAAGTCTTCCCTTCCTTGACTTCTAGACGTCGATTGAATACCGATCGATTATCGACAGAAGCAACGAGGATCGATGCGACATCCGTTTCCGAAATCGTCGCGTCCTTCGTGTCCTTCAAATCTTCATCGGCTTCAATCAAGCCACGCCCTTCACCTGTTGTGATGGCAACCGGACAAATGATCGTATACGTCAAACCACTATGTTCAATCTGTTCCTCTGCTGCATTCTTAGCAGCGTAGAACGGATAGACATCTTTCTTGAATTGCTCAGGTCGATCTGCACCATAAGCGCTCAGTAGCACGAAATGACGTACTCGCGCTTTTTTAGCTGCATCAATTGTTTTCAAAGCGACTGTTCGATCCAGCAGTTCTATTTCAGTTGCTTCGCCGTCTACTCCTGCGGTCGCCGCACAAATGACTGCATCCTGCCCTGCGACTCCGTGCTCAATGACTTTTTCGAGTTCTGTTTCGATATCGACGTAATGCGCCTTGACACCGAGTTTTTCGAATCGTTCCACCAGATGTTCATGACGAACGATGACCGTGACCTGATGACCCTTGGCAAGCGATTTGACGACGCGCGCTCCAATCGTACCGGATGCACCTACGACTAGTACTTTCATATGGGGGGTCCCTCCTCGATAAGTTAGTCACCTTCGTGGAATGTCATGATGTCATGTCCAAAAATCGTCGATTTCAGAGATAACCTAAAACAATCCACCAAAGGAGCAACGTACATCAATTTATACCCGCAATGACCGGAAGGAAACCCCTCCCCATTAGTTCTTCAATGTGCCATAAAACGTCGTATCGAGCTGATCACGTAGTTCTTGCAGTGCCTTCTCATTCGGTAAATCATAGAAAATCCCGTTCAGTCGCTGACTGACCGCCTCGATTTCATAATGTTTTCGTTCTGACATCAAGGCAATCGATAACCCTGCCGTTGCCATCTCGCGGACGCTTAAATCGAGGTTCATCTCTTCTTTCATATACGTGTGCGCTGCTGGAATTTTCGACCATCCAGTTGGCTTCATCAAGTGTGTCGCGACGGCTTGGATGACTTCCGACTGCCGATTCGCGCGCGCTCCATCATTATCCGTTTTTCGATGTCTCGAATAGGCAAGTGCCATCGCACCATCCATATGGTATTCCTTCCCCTTTTGGAATGAATACTGATTTGCTTTCCCGCTTGCATCCTGCTCGGAGAACGTTCCTGTCGAGACAAGGTCGATTCCGCCGATTTGATCCACTAATCCGATGAAACTATCGAAGGAGATGACGATCTTTCCATCGATCTCTTCATCGAGTAGACCTGAAACAGCATCTTGCGTACACTCTTCTCCACCGAAGGCAAAGGCATGCGTGATTTTATCCTTCTTTCCATTCTCACAGGAAATCGGTGTATACGTGTCTCGAGGAATCGACGTCAACTGAATCGTTCGAGAAAGTGGAATGAATTGCATGACCGACAGGGAGTCTGAACGTGATCCACGCAACGACTCTCCAGGTCGTGCATCACTACCGATCAATAAGAACGTGAATGGTTGTGAAGCAAAAAGAACGAATGCGATGAGCAACAATAAAAATAGTCCAAGAAGCTTTCGTTTAAAACGACGTTTTTTCTTGATTTTTTTAGGATGAGCTTCGCGTGAAGAGACGTCAGGATTCTGCTGTACCGATTGCTCTGATCGCCCCGCCTTCCTCGGGCGTCTCGAGCGTTCCCGATTAGCAAACAACCGTGATCCGGCACCCCCGATCATCTGTGCGACCTGTTTAAGCATGCCGCTCCCGGAACGACGCGATGTACTTTTTCGATCTCGCGGTTGCTCTTCGACATATCGATGATACGTAGCCGGTTCTTGCTGCTTCTCAAAGGATTGTTGAGAAAATGATTCGTCCGGCGCGTACGCTTTCGAAAAAGCTTCTTCTTGCCTAGCCTGCTCTTCTTCTTGCCTAGCCTGCTCTTCTAACTGCATACGTCGTCGCTCCAAGCGAGAGCGGTGTGGTTGATGTTCTGCCATTCAGATACCTCCGTATCAATCTTTTGCGATCTGTTTCTCTTTCAAGAACTCGCGGAGATACGTCCGTTTCGGTTCGTGCATCGAGGCAGCCATCTGCTTGACCCACCCTTCTGTCCGTTGACCACCGGTCCGTTCTCCGTAATACGATGACGTTGACTCTTCGTATCCTGTCAGTAACTCACGCATCGTATCGTCATCAGTATACGTATTCCGGTGGAAGACCGCATCCATCGGAAGGCGGGGTTTTTTACCCGGTTGTTGATCCGGAAGACCGACCGCGACTCCGAATAATGGTACGACGTGATCTGGAAGTTGTAAGAGTTCGCTGACACGACGAGCATCATTTCGTAGTGAACCGATGTAGACCGTTCCGTAGCCGAGCGACTCGGCAGCTACGACTAAATTTTGAGCGGCAAGTCCCGCATCGACAGCCCCTACGACAAGCGCTTCCGTCGTCTCGATCGTCCGGCTCACGTCGCCTCCTGCTAGTTCTGCCGCTAACGTATGTTTGTGGTAATCCATACAAAAGACGAAGAAGTAACTGTTTTCTGCCACATATCGTTGACCACTTGCAACGTCGACTAATTGTCGTTTCAATCCTTCGTCTTCGACACCGATGATCGCATAGGCTTGCTGATAAGAGGATGTCGAGGCAGCTTGTGCGGCTTTTATGAGTGTTTCAATCGTCTCTTCGTCTAATTGATGTTGTTTGAATTTCCGGATTGACCGGTGGTTGAGTAAATGTTGAATGGTTTCATTCATGTGTAATCGTCCCCTTCTGTAATGAGTCTTCTTATTTAAGATAGTCGTCTCTGACTAAAAAGCGCAAATGAAGAGGTTCGGTTTATGAAAAAAGCGGGAATTGAATAGTGTTGTACTGTGCTTTTCTTGCGAAGGAGGGCGATCATGAGAATACGGAAACTGCGACTCTTACTAGAACAATATGGCGATACGACCCTTCGCGATATCATCGTCGAAATCTATCGTCAACTCCCGAGACAAGTCATCGAAGAGAAAGAGTTCGACGCCATGTTGACACAGTTCGTGAAGTATAAGGATTTGCAAAAAGAACAGGAACAACCGACCGTCGAACAGACGATTGCTCAGACGGAACGGTTTATTCAATTAGCATACGATCTCCAGTACCTTGAGCCAAATACGATCGTACCGCTTCGCGAACAAAAGAATTGGTATATCACCGCAAAACGCCTGTTGAAGCATTTACGCCATTACGCTCATCGTAAAAACGGAACCCGGATTGCCTTTGAGGAATTTTTCTTTCTTCTTTCGTCGGCTGCCGGGGAAGAACCTTTATTTTTAAGTAATGATCCGTTTCGATTATTGAAAGTCTCGCAAGTCGATTTTTTTCAAGAATTAGTCGGCTATTATAAAAATGATAGTCATGGTGTCGAGTGGATGGAACGCGCCCTCTATACAGCGTTGAAGGTTCCGATGGACGTCGATACCGAGCGCAGTGACCTTTTGCTTGCCGTACTTGCCCATTGCGAGAAATCCGAACATCAAGAAGCATATATCCATTGCTTGAATGCGCATGCTAAAAAACTACAGTCGCATGTTCGGATTGATGCAGACGCTTTATCCACCTATCAAGAAATTCGTTTCGCAGAGCTACATGCTCTCATTTCCCTACGCGCGTTAGATCGAGCGGAGACGATGCTTTTCACTGAATATATCCCATATTTTTCGCATCGCTCGACTCCGTTTCGCTATTACCTCGATCTCCTCGAACGAGCCGGACTCGAACAAGAACACGAACGAATGGCACGCGTTGGTCGAAAAAAACGAATTCATTTCTAAGAGTAGATTCTTCTTGATCACACGTAGTAGACAATAAAAGGCAAGTGACGATGGATTCGTCACTTGCCTTTTTATTAGTCAGATTCATTTCAATCGGAGGCATTGACGATGCCAAGTCCAACTGTTGCGAGTAATGCAATACAAGCGAATAGGAATGCCATGTCGTTCGGTGAATCGAATCCTTCATAGATCGGTTCTTTTCGATCGACGATAATATGACTTTGTGCTCCATAATCGCCGTATGTCGTAGACATACTGATATCAGGCTCGTCATAATCCTTTGCTTCTCCTACTGTCGCATCAGCGAGAAGTAAAAAGAGTGTTAATCCAATCACGCCCCAAAGATATTTCATAATCAATTAACCTCATTTTCTTAAATAATCCATCTACTTTCCGTTTCAAAAACAATATATAAATACCTTTAATTTACTGTAAAATAATAGGTGAATAAACTTCATATAATTAAGGGAGGACTATGATTTTGTCTATCGTACATTATAATCAACTGTCACGGAATCAAAAACGACATGTTCACCAACTATTACAACATAATCAATGGGCACACGACATTCCTTTTTTTCAATTACTTGAAGGTCATCAATTCGTTTATCTCAAACATGATCTAGTCTATGCGACTCTTGGTTATCGTATTTCAAATGAAATGACTTGTCTGATGAACGGTGCCTACTCAAATATCTCCGCATTTCACCTTCTTGCGAAACACTTACATGAGTATCTTGTTCGTCAAGGTGCCCAACAAATTAAAGTACAGGTCGTTCCGCCTCAAGATGGTGCGCTATCATCGGTTTGGAAAACACTCGGATATACACTTTCTGCTGAACAATTTCGCTTAATCGGAATTTCAAATGACCGTGTATCATCTTTACGCTTTCAACCTATACATGCCCGTAATCAAGAATTATACCTCACTCTTCGAAATCACTCTATAAAAGGATGTGATCATCTTTTTCCATATCATCAAGAACATTATGAACAATTCAGCCATTCAAACACATCACCTTATTTAATATACGACCAACAATTAGTGATCGGTACACTGCTCTATCAAAAATATGGTCGTACGATTCGTCTCCTTGAAATCACGTGTTTGCCCGAGTTGAAATATCAAGGTTACGGTCGGCGAATTTTAGATACCTTTCAAGCCAAATTGTGTAAAGCAAACATCAAGACGTTCGAAACCATTTTTCATTCCACAAACTTAGATGTGTTGAGACTATACCAAAAAAGTACATTTTGCGATATCCAACTTTTTTCTCATTGGCATACGTTTCAAGTTCAAAATAAATCGTTAACCACGTAATCGTTCAATCACTTCATCGTATTCAGGCAACACATACTCCGCATCCATTTCTCGAAAATCAACATGACCCGTTTTAAGAAGCACTAGCCCCATCTCGTATAATTGTTCGATGTAGGCGTCTCCCCATGTCAAAGCAAGTCCAGGTTGATGGTTATGAAAAGCAAGTAAGGCATCTTCAATCATTTCAGAAGCAATAGATGATTGCATCACACGGTTCAACAAAGATTGGAACAGTACGGTTTGTCGTCCGATCAGCGCATAAAACGGGAAATAATGTTTAGCATAAACAAACGTCGCTAGATAGGCATCCGCCTCAATCGTCTTTAGTAAC
Source organism: Exiguobacterium sp. LL15 (assembly GCF_024436095.1). Taxonomy (NCBI): domain Bacteria; kingdom Bacillati; phylum Bacillota; class Bacilli; order Caryophanales; genus Exiguobacterium; species Exiguobacterium sp. LL15. The sequence continues at coordinate 108,496 of NZ_JANFNX010000004.1, forward strand.
AATGGTGAAGCGGGACGTTGTAATCGTTCTGCAAGTCCAACGGTCGCCTTGCATTCGCACAGCTGATCAAGCACTCGAACCGTCAACTCCTCTTCGATATCGAGCAATAAGACGAGGTCAAGCAGATTCAATTCATGCGTCTCCATGAATTGATCACTGCGTTGAAGATGCATCGTGTAAGTAAAGTCCAGTTTTTCAGCAACAAGTGCCCATAACTCTGAATGGCGCGCCGCATATAGACCTACCGGAAAGTGAAGGGGTTGGCGGACGATCGATCGATGCCCTTCAAGTGTATAGACTTGATTGACGTCTAGACCGTATGCTAGCAGCATTTCGAGTAACTGCTGACGATTTTGACACGTGACGAGTGTTTGGAACAGACGATCGACTTCGACGAGTGGTTGTTTCATTTCAAGCGCTATTTTTAAATGAGCAGGTGAATCCTGCTCTAGCGCCCGCTTAATGAATTGTAAGGCCTGTTGTTCCGCATCGTTCAGTTGGGCAACATATGTCCGAAACATTTCGATGTCAAGTTCCCGGAAGGCTTGTAACGCCGGTGCAATTGATTGATTTTTTATAAAGGGTTTCCACATGATTCCCTCGACCTCCTCATTCCAGTATCTCTTCGTAGTGTACGCAATATCCTATCGTCTTGAAAGCAAAAAATGGAGAATCTTCCGTCGTTTCAGGAAGATTCTCCATTTTTTATTTTTTACCGACTTTTAAATGAGCGTTTCGAAAGACGGCATCTTGTTTTCCTGTCTTTTCAACACTTGTTCCGACAGACCCCAGGTATTCGATTTCATCCTTTGGTTGAATGAACTCGTATGTGATGGCAGGTTCGCCCCGAAGTCGAACGTGTATGATTTGTCGATGTCGTAAAGAGAATGATGCGCGCACTTCAAGAAAGGCGGAAGCTGATAAATCATGTTGCCGCTCTAAGATCGTCATCAACTCTTTTTCAGAGTCACGATAGTTCCCCTGCAATTGAGCATACGAAATACCGACTCCTAAAGATAGGATACCAATTAGACTAAGAGCGAAAATGACCAGCACTTTCTTCATGACTGATCCACCTCCGAAAAAGTTCATTCTACTTATTCATCGGTTCATCGATCGTCGACGTGAAGTCTTTTTTTGAATCCTTTGCGTGAAACTGCATGTCCACATGTGGAATATCATCTTCTAAATAAGGGTCGGATACGGTTTCGAAACCAAACGATCCGTAAAACCCTTCTAGGTGTGCTTGTGCCTGTAAGTAGATCGCAGCTTCTTTCTGCAAATGCACCATCGCTCTCTCCATCATTTGTCTCGCTAACCCAACCGATCGGTGAGCATGGTGAACAGCTACCCGTCCAATCGCGACTCCTTTTGTCGGGTGATCGTACATCCGAAGACATCCGACGATTTGACCACTCTCACTCCGGACGATTAGGTGTGTCGCTTGTTGATCTTGATCATCTAGCTCCGGATACGCGCACTCCTGCTCGACGACGAAGATATCCGTCCGTAATTTCAAAAGTGCATATAAGGTATCAGGTGTCATGGAGTGAAAAGACGCGAAGTTAAATTCGTACATAAAAACTCTCCTCTTTAGTTACGACAAAGTCGTGATAGTTGTCCAGCGTAAATCGTGACAGGAATGCCTCTAAACACCGTATCTTTTTCCCAGTTCAGTCCGTTGGCACGAGCGACGTTTTGCGAAGCATGATTATCGGGATGAATGATCGAGATGATTCGATCATGCCCTCGATTGAACGCCTCCATCATTAATTGTTTTGCTGCTTCACGACCATAACCGACTTTCCAGTGCTTTGGTTCGAGCCAATAACCGACCTCTAACTCTTCTTTCCCATCGACTTCCTGCATCAATAATCCGGCGAAGCCAATCGGTTCATTCGTTTCTTTTATGAACAACAGTAAAAAACCAGTTTGTCGCTCATCCGAGTATCGCTCCAATTGCCGTTCGAACCACTCTCGTGCCTCATCTTCACTCAAGGCAATGCCTCCATTGATATAACGCATGACTTGCTCATTTTGAACAAGTGACTTATAAAAACTGAAATCCTCTTCTTCAAACGGTCGCATCCATAAACGTTCACTTTCCATCGTCATCGCCTCCTTCTATACTTCTCTTTTCCCGAGTTCTTTTCGCTTCATTCCTCTTCCTGCCCCTGCTTTCCTTGTGACATTTTTCATTACTAATCGATGACATTCACTCCCTAGTGCTTGCAATTCCCGGCATAAGTCGGTATTTTGGGAACAGTATGTTGAACAACGACCGCACGATTAATGTTAAAATATATTTTGAGCGCATGAGCGCTGGTAGGAATTCATGAAAAGGACTGAGACCATAATGACTGAACAAGTAATGACGGGACTGTATGAAGGCATTTCAAAAGAGTCCGTACTAATCAATGAACCTTTAAAATATCATACGTATACAAAAATGGGAGGAATCGCGGATTTATTCATCATTCCAACCTCTTATGAAGAAACGGCTTTTGTCGTCCGATATGCTTACGAACAAGGTATTCCCTTGACGTTGCTTGGAAACGGATCGAATCTTGTCGTACGTGACGGCGGCATCCGCGGCATTGTCCTCTCCTTTGAGAAGTTAACCGATATCTCGGTTGAAGGACATGAACTCGTTGCTCAAAGTGGTGCAGCAATCATCGAAGCGTCTCGTGTAGCTTACGCGCATCAGCTCAGCGGTCTTGAATTCGCTTGTGGGATTCCAGGAACGATTGGTGGCGCATTGATCATGAATGCGGGAGCATACGGTGGTGAAGTCAAGGATTGCCTCCATAGCGCTACTGTATTGACACGACAAGGAGAACTGTTGAACATTTCGCATGATGAACTCGAACTGGGATACCGGACAAGTTGCTTCTCGAAGAAAGAATACATCATCCTCGAAGGTCGATTTGCCTTAACAGAGGGTGACCCAGCACTAATCAAGGAAGTCATGGATGATTTGACGCATAAGCGAGAAACGAAACAACCACTCGAGTACCCTTCTTGTGGTAGCGTCTTTAAACGTCCAGAAGGCTATTTTGCAGGGAAGCTGATTCAAGATAGCAACTTACAGGGAACACGCATCGGTGGCGCTGAAGTGTCCAAGAAACACGCTGGTTTCATCGTCAACGTCGAGAATGCGTCAGCATCCGACTATATCGCGCTCATTCGTCATGTCCAAGAAACGGTTCAAGAAAAATTCGGTATCTTACTTGAGACAGAAGTGAAAATTATCGGTGAAGAAGCATAACAAGAATCTTACAAGAAAAGGTGAGCTCCGTATTCGGACTCACCTTTTTGTTCGTTTAGATTGACCAGTTTCCGTCACGCATGACTGATTCACGCGTTCCGTCTGCAAGTTCTCCTTCAATCGATAGATCCGCTGATCCAATCATGAAGTCGACATGCGTCATCGAGTCGTTCGCGCCTTGTGCTTCTAGTTCTTCTGCTGAAAGGCTAGGACCATTTTCGAGACACGTCGAGTACGCACGACCAATCGCTAAGTGGCATGAAGCATTTTCATCAAACAATGTATTATAGAATAGGATACCCGAGTCAGAAATCGGCGAACGGTGTGGCACGAGCGCAACTTCTCCAAGATAACGTGCACCTTCATCAAGTGAAATCAAGTCATCTAATGCTTCTTGACCCTGTTTCGCTTCCGCTTTAACGATTTTTCCGTTCTCGAACCAGAGTGTGAACTCATCAATCAAGTTCCCACTATAGCTAAGCGGTTTTGTGCTCGAGACGTGTCCGTTGACTCCTGTCTTTTTCGGTAACGTGAACACTTCTTCTGTCGGCAGATTCGCGATGAAATCAACACCATCTGCATTCGGACCACCGCCACCTAACCAAACATGACGTTCTGGTAATTCGATTGATAATTCTGTTCCTGGAGCTGTGTAGTGCAATGTTTTGTATTTCTTCTCTGTCAGGAATTTTGCTTTTGAACGCAGATTATGATCATGATCCGCCCATGCAGCGACCGGATCCGCTTGATCGGCACGTGTAGCCTTTAAAATAGCTGACCAAAGCTCTTCAACAGCATTCTCTGAATCAGGGAATACTTTCTTCGCCCAGCTTTCAGAAGGTGCTGCTACGACACACCAGCTGACATTGTCACTCATGACGAACTTCCGCCAATTAGCAAGAGCGACACCGGCTGCTTTATTCGCACGTGCGATTCGGCTCGAGTCCACGCCATTCAATAAATCCGGATCTTCACTGACGACCGATAAGAACGCTGTCTTTTCTTCTGCCAGTTGGTCGTAACGTGCTTTTAACCAATCCGGGAACGTATCAAACGACTCTTCCGGTGCATCGAAATAACGGATTTTCGTCATCTCATCATCTGACCATTGTACATATACTTGCGTAGCTCCTACTTCGTAGGCGACACGCGTGATTTCACGAACGAGCGGCAAATTTTCGATTCCTGCACGCACCTCGAGTTGTTGTCCTGGTTGTAGATTAATTCCCGTACGCACGGCTAAAGACGCGTATTGTTGTAATTCTGCTTGTGTCGGCATTATGTAATCCCCTTTCTTGTATCTTTATTTTCACGAAATAGTTGCAATTTTGCAAGAAATAAGGCGAAACTAGAAAGAGAAGAGAAGGAGGCATCACCATGGAATTCACACCCGGCGATTTTAAATCGGCTTATACGTATTTTCACCGACAGGCACTCGACCTCGTTGGTGATGAAAAAGCACAGCAAGAATTGTTAGTTCGAGCAGAAATCGGACTTGCGCACTTGACGCAAGATATCGCGTCTACAGAAAGCTCGGACATCGAACGCGAGGCAGAACTCGTCCTTTATTTTCAATTAAAACAACTGCTTGAAATGCTTCGTGCTCTCTATCAGAAAAAATTCGAAATGCATGCGGAGCAGGAACAATTGTTATTGACGGCCGTTCTGTACTTTACGTCTCCTGTTGACGCCTTACCGGACGATAACGTCCTCGGGCTCTTCGATGATGCACAAATCGTCGAGACGATTTACGAAGAACTGGCTGCAGACGTCGATCGCTTTCAACATATGGAATGAATGAAAAAAGCAGCTGTCGCGACAGCTGCTTTTTGATTATGCATTTTGTTTCGAAGCAATATGAACAGGTGTCGTGGATTGACGTGATTCATCTACTTCTAATTTTTCTTTATTCAGCCACGTATAGATCATTCCCATGAAGACTGCTCCACCAATGATGTTTCCAGCTAAAGCTGGCAACAGGTTATGCATCGCTCCGGCAAATGTGATCGTATCCGGATGTGGTACGACTAACGCAATGGAGAACAAGGCCATATTGGCGATGACGTGATCAAATCCAGATGCGAAGAAGACTGCGACCAGTACCATCATCATCATGATCTGCGCCAACTCATTCTTCATGTTCTTTGGAATGAAAATCGCTAAACAGACCATCCAGTTACAGAAGATAGCTCGTGTGAAGATTTCCCACGTCGTATGGTGGATCTTCGTTTCTGAGACAGAAAATAACCAGTTGTTCATACCAAGCTCTTGGATGATTCCTGTTTGAGAAAAGAGTAGCGCAAATGCTAATCCTCCAAGTCCATTTCCAATCAGACAGATCAACCAGACCTTCATCGTATCCATCTTCGTCGTATAGCCGCGCATCGTCGCCGTCGTGAAATACATCGTATTTCCTGTGAACAGCTCTGCCCCACCGTAAACGATCAGGACGAGTGCCACTCCGAAGGTCAGTCCACCAACAAGTGTCGCAACAGGTGACTCCGCCATATATAGACCGTTAATTGCTTTTAAGGTAAAAATAATTGCAAATCCAATGAAAATCCCTGCTAGCATGGCACGAACTAAGTACTCGAGAGGACGCATTTGTAGCATGCGCGTCGACTTGATTGCTTTATTCCGTAATCCTTCTAATGCTTCTACCTCGTTCATCGTAGAAACCTCTCTTTCTTTTGTTCAATACTTCACAATGTTTGTTCATTTATTATCATACTTCCATCTTAAAAGATGTTCAAGTATTGAATAGACCTGTTTTATCGTTTTTATAAAAGAACGAGATGTAAACGATAACATTGTGTCGAGATTGTGAAAAATGCCTTTTCTTGCTTTATACAACTAATTAGTTTGAATTCGTAGTCGTGATGCGAAGCGTTCAAAGAACGTGTTTCGCCTTGATGCATCGAGCACATAACCATCAATGACGACCCGATTAAAGCGTCTAGAAGAGGAAGTAGCTCGTTCAATATCGGTCGGAGTGTAGGCGTCGAATGTTTTTCGGTCCATCGTAAAATCTGCACCTGAATACGGATCCGTGTAGTGAATTTCGAGATCGGTCAAATCAGGAATCGTTGAAAATAAAACAAGCGTATGATGCATCAGCACTTTAGATAACCGAGCTTTCAAAAAATCCTGATTCACTTGTAGTGTCCCAGTATCGGTACCAATCCAGGCTTGTCGCTCTTTTCCTGTAACCTCATAAACAAGCCGCAACGATTCCCCTTCGACATCTACCTGTTTTAATTCTGATGAGAACGGAAGTTGTTCGGCTAATTGACGAACCGCTACCGTATTCATCATCGAAGCACCCACTTGTCTCGCTACGAGATCTCCATCATGCCAAATAGACGTTCGATTTTCTTCATCCGATGGTTGAAAAATGCGAATACCAATTAGTATTACTAAACAAATACAACCAATAAGCAAGAACGGTTTTTTCATTTTCATCACCTTCCTAAAAAAACGTACCCTTTTTCATCTTTTTTCATAAGAAGGGTTGAAATTTTATGCATATGGGCGTACTCTTGCAGGCAGATACTCACAGAAGGAGGAGCATGAGGTCACTCATCATATTGCCATGACTACAACACACCCACAGAAAAAGAGAGTTGAAAAAATTAGTTTTTTAATCATCGGTACATTGCTTTATTCCCTTTACATCAGTTTACTACTATCTCCAAATGATATCGGATCAGGCGGTATCATGGGGATCACACTCATCATCCAAGAGCTCTTCCACACGCCAATCGGTTTAACGCAATTGCTTTTAAACATCCCACTCTTCCTTTTAGGTTTTCGTTTTCTGCGTAAACGGTTCATGTTCTTATCCGGCATCATCGTCGTTGCTTCCTCTTTTTTAATCGACTGGATTCCGACTCAAATTGTTCCGGAATCTTTAAATGATCCGCTCGTCGCCTCCATCTTTGCCGGTCTAGTCTCTGGACTTGCGATGGCATTGATCTTCTTCGGTGGTGCTTCAACTGGAGGGCTTGATATTCTTGGAAAGTTTTTCTTCGCTCGTTTTCATAACTGGCCACTTCCTCGCATATTTCTGATGCAAGATCTTGTCATCTACATCCTTGTTTGGTGGGTGTTTGACTTAAAACACGTTATGTACGCGCTCATCATGAGCTTCGTTCGCGCCAAAGCCCTTCAGACGGTTTACAGTTTCTATTCTGCTTCTAAGCAATGTATCATCATTTGTGAGAAAGCAGATGAAATCAATGAAGTCATTACAAAAGAACTCGGTCGTGGTGTCACGATTCTCGATGCACGTGGAGGATATTCCAACCGAACGAAAAAAATGGTCTATGTCGTCGTTCAAAATAATGAAATCGTCCGTTTGCAAGAGATCGTCTCTTCCGTTGAGCCAAATGCATTCGTTACATTCTCAGAAATTCATACGGTTTTCGGAAACTATAAGGAACATTCCTATTCGTTTTAACCAAGCGCAGCCAAGCTGCGCTTTTTCTTCTACATAAAACAGCTTCTCGGATTGCACTAGCTTTCCTGCTTTTTTATTCAGAATACTGACTTCTTACTTTCCTATCCCTATTCAAAAAATAGACAGGCTTCACTTTTCTTGTAATAGTAGTTAAGCTAATGACATGTCTTTTTATTTAAAGGAATGATTGCATGCACTCACTATGGCGTCAGCGTGTTCTGCTGATTCTTTTGATCAGTTTATTTGCCTCTATACCAATCATTTATGCCTTATCTGGTTATCGGACAATTGCGGCGATGACAGCGCAGATGAAGGATCATGATATACCGTTAATTAATCAAGTCGATCAGTTGGTTGAACATAATCGAGATCGAGCAAACGCAGTCCGCGGCCTCTTATTGTACGAAGATAATCGTTATATTGAACAATATTATTTTTCGACTTCGAAAATTCATGACTTACGTAATAGTCTGAATCAATCTTCGACTACTCCAGGAACAATTAAAGATCTTCTTCGTCGCAACAATGTCTGGGAGTCAGAAATCGAACGGGTTTTCGTCGTATATGAACGCCAAAGTCCAGCAGCAGCAAAACGTCTCGCCAGACAATCGACTCAAACGACTCAGACGATCCTTGAAGACTTATCACGTGTAAAAGATGATTTATATCGAACGCTTCAGGCAAAATTACAACAATCGGATGCGTTAATTGCTACATATAAATGGATGTGCCTCGGCCTGTCAATTCTGTCCTTTTTGATGATTAGTGCAACGATTTTTTTCTTCCATCGCTTCGTTCCTGCCATATCAGAGAAATCAGCACAAGAATAAACAAAAAGGAGCTGACTCAAAAGTCAGTCTTTACAAAGGTAAGGGTGGCAGATCATCATTCTGCCACCCTTATCTCGTAACAAAAAGAATGACGCGTCACACACGCCACTTCTACAGGAACAAGCGCGATTTTGCGCTATCAGAGACGAACGAGACCCGCTTTTCTGCTGGAATGAAGCAAGAAAGCCAGCTTGTGTCTCGCCTGAGGAAAGGGTCTGAAAAGATGAGTTATTCTTTTTTCGAGTCAGCCTCTTCAGATTATAGAGGCGTCATCTTGATTGACAGGACGAGGTCGATGCTTGTCCTAGGAAAACGATCCGAGATGAACAAAAAAAGCGCAGCAATAGCTACGCTTTTCGTTATTCTAAAGAATCATTCACGTACTGCTTTTCCCTCATGCACATGTTCCATAGCCATATGCACAAGCGATGAGACATGATGATCATCCAGGGAATAATAGACGACTTTGCCTTCTTTTCGGAACTTGACGAGTCCTTGTTTCAACAAAGACCGAAGATGGTGAGACGCCGTCGCAATCGAACAGTCGACAGAGGCTGAGACATCACAAACGCATAGTTCTTCTTCAATCGTCAACGCATAAACGATTCGCAGTCGTGTCGCATCCGAAAGAATCTTAAATAGCTTTCCGATTTCAAGTGTTGGGATCGTATCCACGACTTGTCCGATTTCAGACGCACGTTGTTCGTCAATCGCAATCGTTTCACAACGGGGAATATCCATGTCCATCACCTCGTTTTTACCTATATTGCACCATGGGAAAACAGAACATTGCAAGTTTAGCGCATGCGCCTACGAATGAGCCAAAATACGAACCATCCTCCAACATAATCTCCGATATCCCAGACGATTCGATTTTGATCGACAGCGCGTACGCCGATATCAATGATTTTCGTACTCTCTAATCGGTTCGAATAGCGCTGTCGTAGCCGAGTCGGAATCGGTAGACGAAGAAGTACCCGGTAATAGATGTCTAAATGAGTATGTCCCCAAATTTCCGTCGCAATCGAGCTCGTTTTAATATACAACGGACGTTTGTAGCGTCTTTCATACTTTTCTTTCAATAAAAGGGCCATCTCATAAGATATACGATTAGGACGCGGAAATAAGACTTTTCCTAGATGGTAGATCCCCTGATTATCGACTCGAATGATTTGTGGTTCTAACCGATATCGAATCCAATAGCCGCGAAAACGGATCGTCTGCCATTTCAATACAATCACCTCTGAACGGATTATACCCTGTTCTAAAGTGATTGATGCCATTCTCGCACAGCATCTGTCATTTGCTGCGCAGCGAGTTGCCGATCTTCTTTAGCGAAAATTTCTGAAATGACGGCGTACCCTTCTAGCGGGATGGGAAGGGTGGAGACATTTGTTGCTGTGATTCCACCAATACCGATTAGAGGTAATCGTACGGCTTCCCGAATCGCCTGAAGCATCGTATGCGACATGGAATCAGCGTCCGCTTTGGATGACGTCGCAAATAGAGATCCCACGCCTAAATAAGAGGCTCCGTCTCGTTCTGCTTCAATCGCTTGTGCAACAGTGGCTACCGACATACCAATTACAGCATCTGGTAAAAGGCGACGTGCTGCGGTTAAAGGAATGTCTTCTTGTCCGATATGCAAACCAGCTCCGACGAGTAACGCGATATCGATCCGGTCATTGATGATCAAAGGAATGTCGTGTCGATCCGTCAGTCTCTTCAACCGAACTGCCTGATCGTAGAATTCCTTTCCTTGTGCGGTTTTTTCTCGTAGTTGCACGATCGTCGCACCACCTAAAACAGCTTCCTCAACGACCGTCTCGATCGCGACGCCAGGATGGTACCGACGATCCGTCACTGCATAGATGGAGTAATCAATTGACACGTTCTGTCACCTCCACCAGTTCTTGCTCCGTCATGAGGCTGATCGCATTGAACAATTCTCGTTTAAAATCACCAAGACCTTGCGCAGAGGCTGCTTGTTCTCCTGCTTTTCCCATGACGAATGTTCCGTGAACAGCCGCCTCAAACGCCGTATATCCTGCGCCGAGGAAGCTCGCAATCAAGGAAGCCGTCATACAGCCCGTACCCGTGATGTCTCCTAGACGAGGTGTTCCTACATGTAATTCCATTTCGCGCGTTCCATCCGTGATATAGTCGTTCGGACCTGTCACGACGAGGACAGATTTGTGTTTGCGAGCGAATGCACGAATACTTTCTCGATCCATCATTGCATCTCCCGCAGCATCGACTCCCTTAGTTCGTCCGTCTTCCCCAAGTAACGTCTTGATTTCAGAAGTATTTCCTTTGATGACCGTACATCCGAGATCAATGAGTTCTTTAGAAAAGGCAGTACGTAATGTCGTTGCCCCTGCTCCAACTGGATCAAGAACGATCGGGACATTCAAACGTCCCGCTTCACCGGCTGCAAGTCGTTGAGCTGCTTGCATGTCTGCATCGATCGTACCAATGTTTAAGACAAGGGCTTGCGCGAGTCTAACCATTTCTTCTACTTCGCGAATATCTTCCGCCATGACGGGTGATGCTCCAACAGCGAGTGTGACGTTTGCGCAGTCATTGATCGTCACCGTGTTCGTCAGATGGTGAATGAGTGGTTTGTGTTCAAGAATGGTCGTAAACATGTGTATCCCTCCAAAGTGAATGAAAATGATGTGTCGGTCCAATACCTTGTCCGAGAGCAAATCCATGACGAATCGCCTCCGTGACATAGCTCTTTGCTTGTCTTACACTATCTGTCAAATCTTCTCCAAGCGCCATCCGCGCCGCAATCGCCGCAGATAAGGTACAACCAGTTCCATGAGTATGTTGATTGTCTAACCGTTCCGATGTGAAGCGGTGTTCTACTTCCCCATCAAACAACAAATCCGTCGCAGCTCCTGAGAGATGTCCACCTTTTAGTAATACTGCCCCTGTCTGTGTAGCTAATTGATGCATCGCCAGTCGCATTTCATCTAGATTGGTGACCGATCGTCCTGTTAAACGCTCCGCTTCCGGTAAATTTGGTGTGACGAGTGTCGCAAGCGGTAAAAGCTCCGAAATCAATGCTTGTTCAGCCTCCGTCCGCAATAGAGCATGACCGCCTTTAGCGACCATGACGGGATCTAATATGATCGGAACTGTCTGTTTGCGGAGATGTGTAGCAATGACACGAATCGTCTGCGCATTCGAGACCATTCCGATTTTGATCGCATCGACACGAATGTCTGAAAAAATCGACGTTAACTGGGCATCTACGATTTCTGGAGATAACTCTTCCACCGCTTGAACACCCAACGTATTTTGCGCCGTGACAGCTGTCAGGACGCTCATTCCATAAACGCCTAAAGCCGAAAAGGTTTTTAAATCTGCTTGAATCCCAGCTCCACCACCGGAGTCGGATCCTGCAATCGTCAGTACATGTTTCATGTTCTTTTCACCTTCCCATCGAGCAATGTAAGGGAGTCGTGACCGACAAAAAAAGCGTCGACCGCTGTAAAAAAGCAGTCGACGCTATACGAAAGCGTTATACACGCATTCCGGTATCCGTTCGGCTCAACTTTCCTACGCTGGTATTATCCAGTTCAGGTAATAGGGTCGAAAACAGATTGGTTTTCCTCTCAGCCGGATTCCTCCAGCTCCCCTAGTTGCTCAAGTATTCGTTTCGCCTTAACTGTAGCACAGCAGCAAAAAAAAAACGAGCCGAAGCCCGTTTTTTGATTACAGATATGCCAATGGATTCACTGCATTCAGAGGAGAAGAAGCACTATATTGATAACCTCCGACATGTAGTTCGAAATGTAAGTGTGGTCCTGTTGAATTTCCTGTACTACCAAGTGTTCCGACTTGCTGACCTTGAGAGACCGTTTGTCCTGCATGAACAGATAATGAGCTCATATGAGCGTAAACCGTCGTATAGACTTTTCCATCCAAGAAATGCGAAATCATGACGTGGTTTCCGTAAGGTCCACCACCTGATGCTGTAATGACGGTTCCGGCTGCTGCTGCGACGATCGGAGATCCGACGGGACCTTTGAAATCGACGCCATTATGGAATGTATAACCGTTTGCTCCACTAGCTGGTCCGAACCCTTGTGATACCCCACCAGAAGATGGTCGGACAAATTTCCCACCACCTGAAGCGATTGGTGTTGTATCTGAACTTGTTGATTCTGTATTCTTATTGGCTTGTTTTGCTGCTTGAGCACTTGCTTTAGCAGCTTTTTCAGCTGCCGCTTTCTCTGCTGCTGCTTTTTCAGCCGCTGCTTTAGCCGCTGCCTTCGCTGCCGCAATCGCACGTTCTTGCGCTTCGAGAGTCGCTTGCAGTTCTTTTGCGTCTAACAGTTCTGTCGTAAACTTCGTCTTCCCTTTTCGTAATTTTTTGAGTGTAGCACTACGCTCTTTCATTTGAACTTTTAACGCTTTTTTTTGTTCAAGCAATACTTTCTTTTCTTGCATTTGCTCCGCTTTTTTCTCAACAAGTGCTTGTTTTGCTTCTGCTAATTTTTGTTGTGTCGCGATGTAATCTGAAATCATTTTATCATCTTGTTCAGCAATCTTTTTACCCGCCATGACACGGCTGAATAAATCACCTAAATCCTTTGATCCAAAAATGACTTCTTCCCACTTAATCGAGTTTCCATCGTTTTCTTGGAAAACACGTAAACGATCACCGAGTAGTTCTTCCTGCTTCTGTAGCATCTCCTCGTAACGAACGATGTCTGCCTTTAACTCATCGATTCGATTGCTTAATTGTTTAATTTGTTTATTTTTTTCGGAAACTTGGAAAATCTTTTCGTTAATCGCTGCGTCGATTCGATTGATTTGACGTTGTTCTTTTGAAATTTTAGCTTCTTGCTTTTTAATCTCTTTTTCTAATTTACGTTGTTCAGCGGCATTTTCAGCCTTTTTTTCTTTAATCGTTGCTGCCGCGATCGGTTGTGTACCTGTTGTAAGTAATGCCCCTAAAACAATGGTAGAAATTAGTTTTTTTAGCATATATCGTTTTCCTCACTTATGTATTTTCATTTTTTATTATAGTATTCAAGTTTCTCTCATATCTGAAATAGATTATAGCACCCTAATCGTTTCAAAAAAATTTCATTTACATTTCAAGTGAAAACGTTTTTTTGTAATATATATATTTCTTATCAAATATAAAAAAAAAGAATCGTTGCATATGCAACGATTCTTAACTGTTTAAAACATAGTCATTGGATTTACTGAGTTAGCTGGACCTGTTGCACTGTAGCTGTATCCACCAACGTGAATTTCGAAGTGCAAGTGTGGACCTGTTGAGTTTCCTGTGCTACCACGTGTACCGATTTGTTGACCTTGACTGACGCGTTGACCTGCACTAGCGTTCAATGAACTCATATGTGCATAGACTGTCGTATATGTCTTCCCGTTCAATTGGTGAGCAATCATGATGTGATTTCCGTAAGGTCCGCCACCTGATGCTGTAATGACTGTACCTGTTGCAGCTGCCACAATCGGCGTACCGACTGGACCACCGAAGTCAATCCCGTTATGGAACGTATAACCGTTTTCTCCGCCTGCAGAACCATACCCTTGTGTCACAGCACCAGCAGTTGGATGAATGAAGAGTCCGCCTGATGATGGTGACGGTTTAGGTGTCGCAGGAGCTGACGGTGCTGGCGCAGTTGGTGCTGGTGTAGATGGTTTTGGTGCCGATTGTTTCGTCGAACCAGAAGGTTTTGCTGATTGCGCTGCCTTCTCTTGTGCTGCTTGCTGAGCTGCCGCTTCTTTAGCTGCTTGTTGTTCCGCTTCTTTCTGAGCTGCTGCTTGAGCTGCTTCAGCTTCTGCTCGTGCTTTTGCTTCACGTGCCGCTTGAGCTTGACGCTCTTTTTCGATTCGAGCTTCTCGTTCACGCGCTGCTTTTTCAGCTGCAATCGCTTTTTCTTGAGCGATCAAAATTTGCTGGACTTCTTTTGCATCCATCAATTGTGTTTCGAACTTTTCTTTTTTCTTACGTAGTTCTTTTAAGCGTTTGTTCCGCTCTTTTAATTGTGATTCAAGATCCGCTTGTTGACGTTTTAATTCTTTTTTCTCAACGACCAACTGCGCTTTCTTTTCTTTTACTTTTTGTTGCGCATCCGCTAATTGTTTTTGCGTATTTTGGTAATCCGTGATCATTTTATCATCTTGTTTTGAAATGGATTTCCCTGCCATGACACGGCTTACGAGGTCACCAACGTTTTTAGCGCCAAAGATGACTTCTTCCCATTTAATTGAGTTTCCATCATTCTCTTGCATGACACGAAGACGATCACCGAGTAGTTTTTCTTGGCGTTTTAGTTTCGCTTTATATTTCTCGATTTCTTTTCCAAGCTCAACGATTTCACGTTCTGTTGCTTTGATTTGACGATCTTTTGTTTCGACAGCAAAGATTTTTTCGTTCAACGCTTCGTCTAGTCGATTGACTTCTTGCTGTGTTTTAGAGATTTTTTTACCTTCTTGATTAACAGAAGACTCTAAGTTTTTTTGCTTTTTAGCATTGTCTTGTTGCTGTTGTTCGTTTTTGGCTTTCTGTTCACTTAAATCGTCTGCTGCTGCAAAATGAGGTGCTGATGAAAGAACTAGTGCGGAAACGATGAGCGACGCGAACGTTTTTTTCATGTAGTATTCCCTCTTTTTCTGTAGTGTATGTTTTATGATTTATCGTAGAATATTTAAGTTAAATTTAAATTCTGTAATCTTTTTTCTTTTTTATAAGAACGTTTTTGATTATAGCATTCATTCCTCTTCCATAATATTTCAGTGATATTTCAATTTAAATAAATCTTTCCTCTTCTATGTAATAGA
The DNA here is from genome assembly GCF_024436095.1 of Exiguobacterium sp. LL15. NCBI lineage: Bacteria > Bacillati > Bacillota > Bacilli > Caryophanales > Exiguobacterium > Exiguobacterium sp. LL15. The sequence continues at coordinate 123,881 of NZ_JANFNX010000004.1, forward strand.
AACATTTGGAAGGTAACTCATCGTTGCAACTTTGGAGTGTTTTTGGGAAACTGAAGCGAACAGAAGGAGGATATCATATGAAATTAGACCACACTGGAATTGCCGTTCGCGACATGCAGGAAGCCATTTCATTTTATACAAACGTACTTGGAGGAACCTTAACAAAAGAGTACTCGAATCCTGCGCCAGGTGTCGCTTCCAATATTGCGGTCATCGAGTTCGATGATGCGCACATCGAGTTGTTAACGCCAACAAGTCCGGATAGTCCAATCGCACGTTTTTTAAAACAACGCGGGAAAGGTGTCCACCATATTGCTTATCGTGTAGAGAATTTAAATCAGGCGATTGAAGAAGCAAAACAACGAGGCTTAACATTTTTAGAAGATACGTATCGAACGACGCCGTTCGGACGACGACTAATTTATATGAATCCTCGTCATTCACACGGCGTCATTACGGAACTCTGTGATTATCCAGAAAACCCCTAAAAAAAAATCAACACTGCGTTATCGCAGTGCTGATTTTTGTTCTATACCATTAGCCAAGTTTTGCGACGATTTCCCGGTTGAATGCAGGAATATCATCTGGTTGACGACTTGAGACGAAATTATCGTCGACGACGACTTCTTCATCTGCAAAGTCCACACCAGCATTTTCTAAATCAATTCGAATTGATTTATAACCTGTCATTTTTCTTCCTTTGACGATTTTTGCATTAATCATCAATTGTGGTCCATGGCAGATCGAGAAAATTGGTTTTTTCGACATATCGAATTCTTCGACGAATGAGACAAAACGCTCGTCTTCTCGAAGTAAATCTGGTGAAAAACCGCCTGGAATAAGGAGAGCATCGTAGTCTGCTGCTGAAGTCTCATCAATCGAGAGATCAACATTTACTTTTGCCTCTTCCTGTTTGCCGACGAGTTCTGCACCTTTTTTAGCACCAATGACAGTGATCTCGTGCCCTGCTTCTTTTAATGCATCAACCGGTCCTGTGAATTCTACATCTTCAAAATGATCGGCGAGTACGACTGCTACTTTTTTAGACATGTGATTCATCCCCCAAGTTGTTTGATTTAAATCGGATCTTCTCCGCGATCTCGTGGAGAAACCGTATCATCTGGCATTTCGTCTTTTCCTTTTAGGATTTCCTTTTGTTGCTCCTCTGTCAGTTTCCGTTCTTTATCCGACAGACGATCCCGTTCATCTTCAAACTCTTCATTTGGACGATCGGTTTCTTTCGGTGCCATGGAAAACCCTCCTTATGATTCGTCGATTATGCTTATAGTGAATCGACGACTTTAACAGAAAGATCAACATCAATGTTGCCACGTGTCGCTTTTGAGTACGGGCAGAAATTGTGTGTCTTCTCTAGTAAGTCTTCGGCTTCTTCCTGTGATACGCCAACGACCTCGACGACGAGTTTCGCTGCAATTTTTACACCGTTATCCGCTTCATCCTGTAAGAGGCTGACTTCTGAATTCGTCCGCGTCTCGACTCGTTTTTTTGCTTGGCGCGCCATTAAGTTATAGGCACCATCAAAACAAGCGGCATATCCTGCTGCGAATAACTGTTCCGGGTTTGATGTCGGAATGTCTTCTTTGCCTTTTGTTCCTGGCATGACTAAATCGAGATTAATGACGTTATCGTCTGAAGCGACTTTCCCGTCGCGACCACCGACTGCAGATGCACGTGAAGTAAGAATGACGTTTGACATGATAGAAAACCCCTTTTCCTGTTGAATTAAAAAATGCTTTTTTTGCCACATAGACAGTAATACCCGTCACTGAGGGAGATAAACACAAGATGTGTCTATCACCTTAGCTAATCATTTTTTAAGTAGACAAAAAAAGACGATGAACTCGAAGTTCATCGTCTTGCACATTCTATTTCTTATCCAATCTCTTCTGTTGCAGTTTCTTCTTGATCAGGCAATTGAAGATAAATCGATTTCACTTGATGATTATCGACTTCCATGACTTTGATCGTGTATTCCTGATAGCGGAATTCTTGACCACTCGACACTTCCGTATCCTGTGCCATGACCCAGCCACCAATCGTATCGATGTCTTCTTCTTCAATTCCTAAGTTAAAGCGTTCATTTAGGTCATCAATCAAGACACGGCCTGAGATGCGGTATAGTCGCTCATGAATTTGTTCGATATCTGCTTTCTCATCTTTATCGAATTCATCTCGGATTTCTCCGACGATTTCTTCCAAGATGTCTTCCATCGTGATGACACCAGCCGTACCACCGTATTCATCGATGACGAGTGCCATCGGTGTCCGTTCCACCTGCATTTTCAGCATGGCATCTTGAAGCGGCGAATATTCGGATACAATCGGCAAGTTGTGGATGTAATAGCTTAATGCTTTTCCTTTATTCGCCATATGATCCGTAAATAATTGTTTCGCATTGATGAAGCCAAGGATTTTATCCTTATCTCCTTCTTCCGCTACTGGGTAACGTGTGAACTGATACTCTTCAACGAGGCGAATGATGTCCTCCATCGATGCATCGTTCGAAATCGTGATTAAGTCCGTCCGCGGTAACATGATGTCTTTCGCGATCCGCTCATCGAACGAGAAGATGTTCTGCATGTAGGAAAGCTCAGTCTGGTTGATTTCTCCACTCTTATAACTCTGTGTCATGATGATTTTAATCTCTTCTTCAGAATGGACTTCTTCGTGTCCCGCTGGCTCGACGCCAAACAACCGAAGAATGATTCGTGCTGAACCGTTCAATGTCCAGATGAAAGGTTTCATGATTTTACCGAACCAATATAGTGGTGGCGCGAGTAACATCGTGATCGCTTCCGTTTTTTGAATCGCTAAAGATTTTGGAGCAAGTTCTCCAAGCACGACATGAAGAAACGTTACAATCGAGAATGCAAGAACGAACGAAATGATCGTCGAGACGGAGTTCGGAATGTCAATCTCTTCGAACAACATACCGAGAATCGCACCTACCGTTGATTCTCCTAACCACCCGAGACCAAGCGCTGTCACTGTAATTCCAAGTTGACAGGCCGATAAATAATAATCCAAATTCTCAAGTAGCCTCTTCGCCACTTTCGCAGTCTTGCTTCCTTCTGTAATCAACTGATCGATTCGAGACATTCGCATTTTGACGACCGAAAATTCGGCAGCTACAAAAAAAGCGGTTAAGACGATGAGTAGTGCAATGACGAGTAGCCGAATGATGATCGTCGTCGTGTCGAATGTCTCCATTGAGTGTGTACTGTCCAATCGTTTCCCCGAAGAAAGGGGATTCACCTCCATTAATATAAAGCCAGATGCCGAGGCATCTGGTGGTTTACAGCAAAAAGAAGCTTCAGACTTTCAAAGCTTCCCTACTTTTTCATATTCATACTATAACGGAACTTTCATAAAATGTGTACTTGAAGACATCATTTCAGACCGTCAGACGACATAGAGAATAAAGATTACGATCATGAGTAACATCGCGATTCCCTTTAATAAGGCACTTGATAAGATACCAAGGACTGTTCCGATCCCAACTGAAACCGAGGTTTGCCATGTTTTTTTACTAATGATTTTTTCCGTCAAGATGGCAAAGACGAACGGGAAAATTAATAATCCGATACCTGGCAAAATAAACGGTCCCGCAATCAATCCGACTGTCGTTGCAATCTTAGCCGCTTGTGAGCCTCCTCGTCGATCGACGGTGTAGGCGCTGACGAGATAATCGAGCGTAAATAAGAGAATGATGAAAATCGCTTGAATCACCCAAAAACTAATCGATAGTTCAGAGAACCCGAATCCGAATCCATAAATCAAAAAACCAACTACTAAAATCGGCGCACTTGGGATGATCGGATACACGAGACCTGCAAAAGCGACTAGAAAACAGACGACGATCAGACTCCATAACAAGATTGTCACTTTCTATTCCTCCCTTCTTTTGATTCTCTTGCCCTTTTTACGTCGAAGGGGAGACAAAAGTTTCATTCAACGCCCGATGGATTTGATTTTGTAAAAAATCACGATCCCAGTCGTTCATTGTTTCAAAATGTACTTCCGAACAGATGTATGGAATGAATCGTTGAATCGTTTCATAGTGAGCAGGTAAGGCTTGTCGCTTCATCGTTCCAAGCGACTCGAGCATCGTCGCGAGAACTGAAATATCCTCTGCTCCGTAATGTCGGAGTTGATAAAACGTCGTGTACAACAATTGTTGGTAGGTTTCCCTGACGACGATATGTTGCTGGTCCTTTCCAACAACTAGTACACCATCTGGTATTACGGCATACTGTCGCATTAAGTCACCAATGATCCGAACCGCATGTCTCGCTGTATTCGGATCATTGATTCCTGGAGAAATCGCACGTAAAGCAACTTCACTTAATTTTTCAAGAACAAATGCAAAATCCTGTTCTGAAGATTTCGTCGGTCCAATTAAGATACTTTCATTGATATCCCGGCAAGTCGCCCGTCCGATGGCTTCTCCCTCTGTTACGAATGAGCCGACCGTTCGATCAATATACACGCGGTCTTTCTGATCAAAAGCATCATAATCGACTGCTTGAATATATCCGGTTCGAGTTGCCTGAATAAGATGTGGATAATTTGTCGTCATCTTTCTTTCAGTAATCTTTTGTTCTCCCGATTCTAGATGTTCGACTTGCCGTTTCAATAATTCGTTCCCTTCTTCGTGTAATCGATCCAGTAATGTCGTCACGCGAATCGACTGGCTGACGATATGAATGAATGCGACGAATGCAACGATCGATATCAACACGACGAGAACCGCTACTGTTGAAGCGACGACACTCGTCTTCAAAGCCGGACGAAGAAAAAAGAGCATCGTCATCGAGTAACTGACCGCTCCAATGAATATACCGAAGATGTGTTGCACTTGCCGATTCTCGATGAAGTTAGGCAATGTTCGTGGTGAGAATTGTGATGAATAGGTCGTCAATACGACAAGAATGGTCGAGAACGTGAACGTCATCATGGCGAGCAGTCCGGTAAAAACCGAACTATGGATCGTCTGTGCTAAGCCAAGTGTCGTTTGCCACTCTTTTGGAAACCAGTCTGATATATACACATCTAACCACGTCACGATTCCCGTCAAACCAATCCCAATGAGACCATATAACAATGGCCACCACCAATTGATTTCTCGAGACAGGACTTTCAGCTTCTTCAAAATAAAATTCCTCCTTTTTATAGCACTATACTGATTGATTTCCTGATTTAAAGCGCTTTAAAACCCATCTGACTGACTGACTTTGAGCAATATGTTTGGTCGAAGTGCACGGATGTGTTTTACTTCTTTTCATAACGTGAATAACTTAATTGTTATGAAAACGAATGGGAGATGAAATGATATGGCTCAACAAAACGAAGCTACATTGCATACAGATTTCACGAAAATTTATATTGACGGTCAGTGGCGCACAGGCGCAAGTGACAGCAACATGACGAACACGAATCCTTTCACGGGTGAAGAGCTCTTTACAATCTCTGCAGCGAATCAACAAGATTTAGATGACGCATATGAAGCGGCTCAAGTCGCTCAAAAAGACTGGGCGAAAGTTCCTGCCTTAAAACGCCAAGGCTTGATCGAAAACTTCTTGAAAGTCTTGTACGAGGAGAAAGAAACGATCATCGAATGGTTGATTAAAGAGTCAGGAAGTACACGTATTAAAGCGGAAGGCGAATTCCTTGCTTCTGTCTTGATCGTCAAGGAAGCTGCGACATTCCCACTTCGGATGCACGGTGAAATTCGTCCATCGGTCGTACCAGGTAAAGAAAACCGGATCTACCGTAAAGCACTTGGCGTCATCGGTGTCATCAGTCCATGGAACTTCCCGTTCCACTTAGCTGTACGGTCGATCGCTACTGCTATTGCCATCGGGAACGCAGTCGTTGTCAAACCAGCTACGGACACACCTGTTTCAGGCGGATTGATTTTTGCTAGTCTGTTTGAAAAAGCTGGATTGCCAAAAGGTGTCTTGAATGTCATCGTCGGTCGCGGTTCAGAAATCGGTGATGCTATCGTCGAACATCCTGTACCACGTTTGATTTCATTCACAGGATCAACTGAAGTAGGTCGTCATATCGGTGAACTTGCTGGTAAACATCTAAAGAAAACAGCGCTTGAACTTGGCGGAAACAACGTCTTCGTCGTACTTGATGATGCTGATCTCGATCGCGCGGTCGAATCTGCTGTCTACAGCAAGTTCTATCACCAAGGTCAAATTTGTATGTCGACGAACCGAATTCTCGTCGCTTCTTCGATTCATGATGAATTCGTCGAGAAATACGTTGCTCGTGTAAAAGAGCTACAATACGGTGATCCATCACATGAGCGGACACAAGTCGGACCGCTCATCAACCAATCACAAGTTGAACGAATTCTTGAAGATCTCGAGAAAACAAAAGCTGCGGGTGCAACCGTTCGTGTCGGCGGCGAAGCAAAAGATAACGTCATCGCACCTACTGTCGTCACTGGTGTTACGAATGATATGCCACTCGCTAAAAATGAAATCTTTGGACCGGTTGCTGTCATCATCCCGTTCGATACGGATGAAGAGGCACTCGAAATCGCGAACTCACTTCCATACGGATTGAGTGGCGCTGTCCATGGTTCTTCTATTGAACGCGCGACTGCCTTTGCGCTTGAAGTCGAGACAGGTATGATTCACATCAACGATCAATCGGTCAACGATGAGCCACATATGCCATTTGGTGGTGAAAAAGATTCAGGACTCGGTCGCTTCAACGGTGAGTGGGTACTTGAAGAATTCTCGACTGTCCAATGGTTGTCTGTCATGCACGATCGTCGTCAATACAAACCATTCTTCGAGTAATATATGAGTAGGGTTTTCCCCCTACTCTACATAATTTTGTTAAGGAGTGATTTCACATGCCGTTATTACGATTCGACGTCATTGAAGGACGTTCAGAAGAAGAGTTAAAAACGTTACTCGACACCGCACACGATGCGATGGTCGAAGCATTTGATGTGCCGGAGCGCGATCGTTATCAAATCGTGCATACGCATAAAGCACATGAGATGGTCATTCAAGATACAGGACTTGGATTTGAACGGAGTAAAGATATCGTTCTTATTAGTGTAACGAGTAAAACGCGGACGGAAGAGAAAAAACAACGTCTCTACCACTTACTCGCCGAACGCTTACAAGCAAACTGCGGACTCGCACCGACTGATTTGATGGTGTCGATCGTCGAAAATGATGCAGCCGACTGGAGCTTCGGTCTTGGCGAAGCACAGTTTTTAACGGGTAAACTATGATCGTCTGTAAATAGAACAAAAAGGGACGTATGTTATCGGTAATTTCCGGTAACATACGTCCCTTTATTTGTTCTTACTTCATTAAACAAAAGAGAACCTTCACATGACTTACTCCTTCGTTTCTTCCGCCTTCTCCCGCGGATTTTCCCGTTGCAGCGGTGCTTTCCAACTAAATTGATCAGGTTCTGGAACGAAATCGAGACCACCTGGATGAAACGGTTGGCACCGTAACAATCGACGCGTCGTCAAATAACTCCCTTTTACTGCACCATGACGTTCAATCGCCTCCATCCCGTAATGGGAGCATGTTGGATAAAATCGACATGTGGCTGGCTTCATGGGAGAGATGACTTTCTGATAAAAACGAATTCCTCCCATTAAGACACGTTTCATAACGTCCCTTCTTTCCTCTTTTTTTCTAGTGTAACGCATCTGTCCATCATTTTCAGATGTTCTGCCTTATACTAAAAGCAGATTTAAAAGAAGGATGTGTTGAGATGAAGGCATTAACTTTCCACGAATTTGGAGGTTCTGATGTATTACGCTTCGAAGACGTGCCAACGCCAACAATTACTGAACAGGAAGTTCTGATTGAAATGAAAGCGATCGGTTTGAATTTTGCAGACATCTATCGCCGAAAAGGAAACTATCATTTAGAAGGACAGCCTCCCTATATTTTAGGGTATGAAGGTGCAGGAGTCATCACCGCAATCGGTGCTGCTGTTTCAACGTTCCACGTAGGTCAACGAGTTGCTTTTGCGGATGTCCCGCTTGCGAATGCTGAGTACGTCGCAGCACCCGTTGATAAATTGATTCCGCTTCCTGATGGTATCTCATACGAAACAGCAGCTTCTGTCTTATTACAAGGGTTAACAGCGCATTATTTAACTCGAGATAGCTATCATGTCCAACCGGGAGATGTCGTCTTAGTGCATGCCGCTGCCGGTGGCGTTGGGCAGTTGTTGACACAGCTCATTCGCTTGCTTGGGGCAACTCCGATTGGATTGACGTCTTCTCCTGAGAAAGCACGGATCGCTAAAACTGCTGGCTGTGAATCTGTCTATTTATATTCAGAGAACTGGGTCGAGCACGTACTCGCGCAAACTTCTGGTAAAGGAGTTGATGTGGTCTACGAATCCATTGGTTCTACCTTAATGGATAGTTTCCATGTCACGAAAGTTCATGGAACCGTCGTTTTCTACGGTATGGCGGGCGGTGATCCTGCACCTGTTGATCCCCGCTTTTTGATGGATACGTCCAAAACATTGACGGGTGGTGATCTTTGGAACGTATTAACATCTTCTGAAGAACGCATCCGTAGATCGGGTGAACTGTTTGATTGGATTCTATCCGACCATCTCACCCTGTCTTCGCCTACAACATTCAGATTATCTGATGGCAAAGCAGCACATGACTTTTTGGAAAGCCGACGCAGCACAGGAAAACTACTTTTGCTCCCTTAACTCGCTTTTTTCGAGACGACTCCCTGCGAGTCGTCTTTTTTATGTGAAATCAAGATTATCGATTGCTTTTTTTTAATGAAGAGAGTAAAGTAAACCTCATCAAAACCTAAAACTCAAACTAGTTTTGAGTTTTAGAAAGGGGATTTGTATTTATGTTTCGCTCAGAATGGAAGAAATTGAAGAGTCCGATGATGATTGTCGTCATTCTTGCCCTCATCCTCGTACCATTTCTCTACAACTCCATCTTCTTATCTGCATTCTGGGACCCATACGGTCGTACAGAAGATATCAAGGTTGCTATCGTCAACGAAGACAAAGCAACGAAGTTTAAAGGAGAAAAAGTCGACATCGGGGATCAATTCGTCGACAAACTCAAAAAAAATGATGATTTTGATTGGCAGTTCTTGTCTCAGGACAAGGCAGAGAAAGAATTACGTGACGGAAAAGTTTATATGACAGTCGTCATTCCGAAGAACTTCTCTAAAAATGCAACGACACTACTCGATGATCATCCAAAAAAGATTGAGTTGGAATATTACTTGAACCCAGCCAAAAACTACTCAGGTACACAAATTTCGAGTACAGCTGCCAAACAATTAAACGAAAAGATCCGTAAATCCGTGACAAAACAATACAGTAGTGCAATCTTCGGTGCGTTAAAGAAAATTGCAAACGGTATGGAAAAGGCATCGGACGGTTCTTCTAAACTAGAAGATGGCAACCACAAAACAGCGGATGGCGCCAAAACACTGGCTACGAACCTCGGAAAACTCGCGGATGGCAGTCTGACACTATCTGAAAAGCTCGGGGAAGCAAATCAGGGTTCAAAAAAACTCAGTGACGGTGTCACGACACTTGACGAAAAAACTGCTCTCTTCGCTCAAAAAACGGGTGAGTTGTCTTCTGGGTTGAACACGCTAGACGAAAATGGTGGCAAATTGCAAGCCGGTGCCGCGCAACTAGAAGACGGAGCAACAAAACTCAGCGGTGGCTCGACACAAGTCCGTCAAGGGGCAGAGCAACTGGCTGCGGGTACGGCTCAGCTCAACGAAAAAATTCCTCAGTTGACGGACGGATTAAATCAACTGGACGAGAAAGCTCAGGCAGCTAATGCATTATTAAATCAATTGAATCAAGATGCTGCACAATCTAAACAAGATCTACGTGCGCGTCGAGAAGCGCTTGAAGCAAATGCCGCTCAACTAAAACAAGTTATTTCCGCTTCTGATCAATTATCAGATGAGGAAAAACAAACGTTACTTGGAACAATTGGAACGTTAGAAGAAAATATTAAAAGCCTCGCTGCGCAAGAAGGGGCAATCGATCAAAGTCTTGCTCAAGCAACCGAAGCGACGAAAAAAATCGGTCAACTTGCTGCAGGCGGTAAACAAGTCGAGTCCGCCGTATCGCAACTGAACGCAGGTCAAGTAAAACTTGTCGACGGTGCGAAACAAGTCGAATCTGGCGCACAACAATTAGCAAGCGGACAAAAGACATTCAATGAAAAACTCGGTCAGTATACTGCGGGCGTGCATAAAGCGGCAACAGGCGGTACACAACTGGCTGACGGAGCTAATCAACTTTCAGATGGCACACACCAACTCCAAACAGGAGCTAGCGCGTTAACTAACGGGTTAGGTCAATTGGCATCTGGTTCAACTACGATTACAGACGGTATCGGTAAAACGACCGATGGGGCTTCAAAAATCGCGGATGCCAATACGAAACTTGAAGATGGGGCTAAAACGTTGAAGGACGAGCTTAGCAAAGGAGCTAAAGACGCCACTGTCAAGCCAACGAAAGAGCGTGACAATATGCTGGCAGAACCTGTCGTCTTAAAAGAACATGACTATTCGACGGTCAACAACTACGGTTCTGGTTTATCAGCTTACATCCTTAGTATCGCCTTATTCGCAGGTGCCTTGATGTTCTCGTCTGTCTACCAGATTCGTCCAGAACATGGTGAGAGTCTGACATGGCGCTTCCTTGTCGGTAAATTATCACTCATCTTACCGATCGGGGCATTACAAGGTGTCGCAGCGGCTACGGCCATCGTCTATGTTCTCGATTCTGATGTCGCGAGCGTTCCTGCACTCTACGGATTCGCCGCCTTAACAGGTATGACGTTCATCACGATACTGTTCACGCTCGCGATGCTACTCGGTCGCGTCGGACAATTCCTTGCCTTCCTACTACTTCTGCTTCAAATCGGTGGTAGTGGCGGTACGTTCCCAGTCGAGATGACACCAAGCTTCTTCCAAGCGATTCACGCCTTCTTACCAATGACGTATTCAGTCGGTGGATTCCGTGAAGCCCTTGGACTTGGTGTGACGGACACCCTCATCTCAAACAGTCAAGTCCTCGCGACCATCCTAGTCGTCGCGTTGCTCATCAGCTTCGTTGGAGGGCTCGGAGCCAAGCGGATTTTACTCTCAACGAAAGTGAGACGAAAACAACATGACACAGTCTGATAAAGAAATACTGATACTAGACTCAGCGATGGCTTGCTTTTCTGAACTCGGTTATAAAGGTACGACGATCGAGCGTGTCGCTCGACGCGCTCATGTCGGGAAACCGACCGTCTACCAACTGTTTGAAAGTAAACTCAATTTGTTCGAATCGCTCGTAACCCGTGTGCTGCAAGAGATGAAAGAAGAAGCAGAACGCGCTTACGTCGAACATGCGACGGTAGAAGAAAATAAGCAAGCAATGATCGATGCTATCGTCTATCATCAGCAACAACATTTGTTCATTCTTCAAATCATCGAAGAAACACGTAATCTTAAATTACAAGAAATGCAAGAATTACGGACACGTATTGAACGACATGTCGTCGAATATCTTAAAACGCTCCTTGAGACTCGCCTTGGACAAGATGATCGTGACGTACCAGTCGATGTCACAGCCTTTCTGATTTTCCGGACGTATATCGCATTGATTGCCGAATGGCCATCAATTGCGCATCCACTTGAGCTCGATACGATTCGTCGTGCCATGCTACGTATTTTATGAATCAAAAAACCGCCGGTCAGTGGATCGGCGGTTTTTCATATTCTCGATTCTTTTCTAAATTCCGTGCCGTTTGACTAGAAGTAACTGTTTTTTCATCCTTCAGTGTGCCAAACAACCAATCTCCCACCGGATTTGACACACCAAACCAGTAGTGTTCATTTTTGAAATGATGTAATAGATGCGTTCTTTTCATCCATTTTCCAAAGCGTGTTCTCGGTTTCAACGGAACGTGTGCCACGTAATGTTTCCATTCATACACAAGCAGCATGACGATCAATCCACTCGCGGCTGCGGCTGTCGAAACGACAGATTGCGTCAGAAAATAGGTCAGAGCAGCAAAGAAACCAAGATTCGGCAAGGAATACCAGACCGGTAAAAACAACAGATGCAGTTCATTCGGATGCGCATGATGATCGTAATGAAGTCGTTTCAACAATTTTCGTCCAAGCACATTTTTAGGCGGTGGTAAATGAAACAAAAAACGATGCGTCAAGTATTCACTGAAGCTAAATACGATCAGTCCAAGACAAAAGAATAATATAGTCGTCCAATGAAACGGCTGAGCAAGGACATAACTACTGACCGCAATCAGTAATACGAGCATCATCAAAATATCCGGAAACAGAAAAAAACGACGATAAATATTTGACATTGGTGCTTTCCCCTTTCTCTTTCGTTACAGCGTATAATCGCACGTTCATCGATTCGTCACGTTTTTTACTTCAAGTCGTGTAGTCATTCTCGCTCCCTCCCTTATACTAAATAGAGAATGGAGTGATGATCACTTTGAGTTTATCGACCGGAATCATCTTCGTGTTACTCGCCTATACACTCATGTCGCTTTACGACATGTGGCAGGTATACCGGATAACGAGCAAGCTTTGGATGTTTGTATTATTTCTTGCAACATTAATCAGTCTCATCGTTGCCTTTTTTGTGGCCCCTGTCCTTGCGCTATTCTTTTACTGGTCACGCCATCCATTGAAACGAAACATCGGTATCGTGTTACTGATTGTCGTTTGTCTTATCTCAATCATGACAAAATTGTCGTCTTGATTGAATTCCTTCATGAACTACTCATGAAGGTTTTTTCATGTCCTACTACCGAAGAAGAGTCGGCGCATCAACTCACGTTCCGGCATCTCCGTCGTTTTGAGAACGTCTAAAAATGGTCGATCATCATATGAAAGCTTCAGGATTTCTGAACGGACTTGGCCCTTCTCCCAATCGATGATTGCTACTGGAGCAATAGCTGTTTCCTGACATCCAAGTGCACCTGGATTAATAAAGAGCGTTTGCTCTGTCTCGACTTGTTGCGCTGGATGATGGTGACCGAAACCAATGATCCGCGCCTCACTTCCAGCAAACAGGACGGATAAGTTTTCTTTCGTTCCATCCACCGCTTGCTTTAACGGCTCTTCACCAATCTTCTTCGTCTGGTCGGCATAAGCATAGTGCGTCAGGTGCATCGTTTGTTCCTGATGCATGATATTTAAGACACGCGGTAAACGTTCCAAATACTTTTGATTTTCTTGCGTCAACGTATCCGCAATCCATTGATGGTGCTCTTTCGCATGGCGGTAACTATCGGGATAGGTCTCCCCATGGATTAAAGCAAGGACACATTCATCATGATTCCCAGAAATCGTTTGAATATCTGGTCGTTGCTTCAATAGATCAATGACTTCATTATGCTCTGGTCCAATGCCGACAAGATCACCGAGACAATAGACGGCATCGATCTCTGGTTGTTGATCAAGATAGGACAATACTGCACGTAATGCTGATGCATTACCATGAATATCTGTAAAAAGCATCACTTTCATGTAAACGCCTCCATTGTTGGTACATTAGGATTTCCCGATGATACCGTGAATTCCTGTCAGATTTCAGGAAAAAATAAATTGTCAGAAAATATTGATTATTAATCAAGAGCATGTTAGGCTTAGAAAAATTCACAGAGAGGGGCACGATCAAATGATTCCGACGCAACAGCCATTTAACCAAGCCGGACGACTGATTATTCTATGCATGAGGGACTGAAAACTTTTCCGATGATGAAACGGAAATGATTTTTGGGCCCTTCTTTCGATGCATCGAATGAGGCGCCCGCACAGAATGAGTGGCGCCTATCCCAAAAACGGATAGGCTTTTTTCATGGCAAAAAATAGAGATAGATAGAGAGAGGATGACAACGTTGAAAGAATATGCGATGGATCGAATGGTAAAAGTATCAGCTGGAATGGCAAATGCCGTTCTTGTAACACTTGGTGTCGGACTTCTGATTGAGACACTCGGAAATCTTCTACATATCCAAATGCTACTGACGATTGGTGGTGTCGCAAAAGTACTACTCGCCCCTGCACTTGGTGCCGGTATTGCCTTTCAGCTTGGAGGAAACACACTTGTCCTGTTCAGCGCGATGATCGCAGCAACGATCGGTGGTGCCGCGCTTCAATCAACTGCTTCTGGACTCGTTCTTGTACCCGGTCAGCCGATCAGTGCCTTACTCGCAGCTGCCGTCGCTGTATACGTCGGAAAACGCATGACTGGAAAAACGAAATTTGACATGATGGTCATCCCGATGAGCGCTGTCCTTGCTGGCGGCGTGACTGGAATCGGTGCTGCTGCCGTCACGACACCACTCCTTACAAAATTCAGTGCCATGATCACAGCATCCGTTGAATCATCTCCAATCGCAACTTCTCTTGTCATCGCACTCATCTTTAGTGTCTTATTGATGTCTCCTGCTTCGTCCGCTGCACTCGCTATCGCTTTGCAACTTGATCCTGTAGCAAGTGCCGCTGCGCTGATTGGCTGTTCCGCTCAATTCGTCGGCTTCACGTTGATGGCATACCGTCAGACGGATCCAGGTGGTTTGATTGCTTCATTCTTTGTAACACCTAAAGTACAATTCCCGAATATCGTTAAAAATCCTCGTCTGGTCGTTGCACCGTTTCTCGCAGCGATGATTTCAGCTCCTGTCGCGACGCTTCTTCTCTCTTTGAAAGTACCGTACGAACTCGCAGGACTTGGATTAAATTCGATGATTGCCCCACTCAATATTTTCGTCAACCAAGGTCCTCAGGCGTTCCTCGTCTTCTTCTTGACTGGTGTCGTTCTACCTGGTGTCTTGACGCTCGTCTTCTATCGATTGACGACTGTCGCAGGGTGGACGAAACGTGGCGATCTTCATCTTGAAATTCAATAAAATGATTTACCTATCTTCTAACTATTCCTGATTGATTTCGGGAATAGTTTTTTTAACGCAAAAAAATCGCTCCTTCGAAAAGGAACGATTTCGGTATGATTCTGACTGGGCTCGAACCAGCGACCTCTACCCTGTCAAGGTAGCGCTCTCCCAGCTGAGCTACAGAATCATGCTGTGTTGTTACTGGGTATATTTTTATTATAGCAGCATATCGAAAAGTGTAAAGCCTTTTTCACAAAAAAAATTATCTTTTTCCAAAAAGATCTTTTTAAATAAAAACAGTTTTAAAGTTGCGGGTTCTATGAGTGTCCTCTACTATGTAAATAAGCACATATAAAAAGAAAGGAGCGTTCATATGAACTTTTTAACCCGATTTAGTTTGAAGAACTCGGTTGCTGTCTTCATCATTGCAATCCTATTGATTTTAGGAGGCGTGTATTCCTTCTCACAATTAAAAGTCGATCAGTTCCCGGAAATCGAGTTTCCTCAGATTTCAATCGAAGCGGTTTACCCTGGTGCATCACCTGACGATGTCGATAAACAAGTCGTCTCAAAGCTTGAAACTTCCCTTAAAGGAATTGAAGGGGCTACCAAGCTAACAAGCTCTTCTTATGAAAGTATCGGTATCTTAAACATCGAATTCCCGTTCGATACTGATATGGATAAGGTCGAACAACAAATCGATGCTGCCATCCAAGATGCGAATCTACCGGAGGAAGCAACGACGAAATTAAATCGTCTGTCCTTTGGATCGTTCCCGATCTATAATATCTCCTTCTTTAGCAAGGATGGTAAAGACATCGAAAAAATCCTAAAGGAAGATATCGAACCTGAACTTAATAAGATTCCAGGCATCAACAGCGTTTCGGTTGGTGGCTATAAGGATGATCTCGTTCAAATCACCGTCGATAAGGAGAAAGCGACGGAAGCGGGTCTCTCGCTCTCGAGCATCAAGGAACAAATCAATGGAAAGTATGTCTCGTTCCCATCTGGTCAACTATCAGAAAACGATTCGAAAATTCCGATTCGCGTTGAGGAAAAACTAGAAAATCTAGATAAACTAAAAAATCTACAATTAACACCTGCTACAGGTGCAACTAGTTCATCAAGTAACGGTCAAACAGGTGGTTCATCTGCTGGCGGTCCACCACAAGGTGCAACGCAAGGACCACCAAGTACAACAGGTGGTGCAGCTGCAGATCAGGCGTCTGAACCTGCAGAACCGATTCGCCTAGAGGATATCGCAAAAATCGAAGCCGTCTCACAACAAAGTGAAAAAACACGTTACGATTTAAAAGATTCCTTATCGATGGCAATCACGAAAAAACAAGATGCCAATACGGTCGAAATCGCAGATGAAGTCACGAAGATCCTCAATAAATATGACGACCAAGTCGACTATACGATTGGGATTGATTCAGCGAAGGATATCGAGGAGTCCGTTGCGACACTCGTAAAAGAAGGATTACTTGGTGCCCTCTTCGCATCACTCGCTGTACTCTTATTCTTGCGGAACATCCGCGCGACGATCATCGCCATCGTCTCGATTCCATTGTCATTACTCATCGCCGCTATCTTCTTGAACTGGCAAGATATCTCCCTGAACATCATGACACTTGGTGGGATGGCTGTTGCAGTCGGTCGTGTCGTCGATGATAGTATCGTTGTCATCGAGAACATCTTCCGGCGCGTCCGAAAATCCGAATCCGGTATGACGGATGAGATCATCGAACAATCGACAAAAGAGATTCTAAAAGCAATCACGTCATCAACGCTGACGACCGTCGTCGTCTTCCTGCCGATTGGATTTGTCGGTGGGATTACTGGTAAGTTCTTCTTACCGTTCGCTTTGACGATTATTTTCTCATTACTTGCTTCACTACTCGTTGCGATCACGATCGTACCGATTCTCGCGAAATTTGCCTTCAAGAAGGTACCAGCAGAAGAAAAAGAAGGCGCTCTCCAACGTTGGTATGGAAAGCTGATTGAAAAATCACTCTCGCACAAGGCGATCATCTTGGTCGTATCGTTCGTCCTTCTCGGTGGTTCCCTAGCGATCGTACCGCGTCTCGGATTTACGTTCATTCCGAACGAGGCATCGAAAACCTTGACGGCATCGCTCGAACTTCCAGCTGCCACATCACTTGAAAAAACAAGTGACGTCTCGTTTGAGATGGAAAAAATGTTTGATAAAGAAAAAGCCATTGCTGACGTGACGACTTCTGTCGGAGCACGTGACTTCACGACAGGCTTACGTCTCGATAATAAAGCAAGTTACTTCTTGAATCTAAAAGACGGTGTAAACGTCGAGAAAACGATCAAGTCACTTGAAACACAGATGGAAGACATCGCTCAAGATGAAAACGTCGATGTCAAAATCAGTGTGGCTGAACTATCGACAGGTGGTCCTCCGTCGAATAACAACGTCGATGTCGACTTGTTCTCGAACGACCTCGAAGCTCTTCAAGAGGCGGCAAAACTCGTCGAGGATAACATGTCGAAAAATAATGATTTGAAATATATCACGAACAACTTCAGCGAAAAACAAAAGCAGTATCTCGTAGAAATCGATCCTGAGAAAGCAAGTGATCGCGGACTATCTGGTTTCCAAATTCTCGGTACCGTCAACGATCAAACGAAGCCAGTCACGGTCGGAACGCTCAATCTCGACAATAAGGATCAAGACGTACAATTATCTTATGAAGAAGGACTCGTCTCGAAAGAAGATCTCGAAGATGTCCAACTCTTCTCAGCAAACGGTCCTGTCGCTTTAAAAGATGTTGCGAATGTCAATGAAGTCGAGACCTTCACATCGATTCAGAAACTCGACGGAAAAGTATATGCTCGCGTATCTGGACAAGTCAAAGGAGACGACGTTCAAAACGTTTCGAACGCTGTAAAAGCTGACGTCGAAAAAATCGATTTACCAGA
The DNA here is from genome assembly GCF_024436095.1 of Exiguobacterium sp. LL15. Taxonomy (NCBI): domain Bacteria; kingdom Bacillati; phylum Bacillota; class Bacilli; order Caryophanales; genus Exiguobacterium; species Exiguobacterium sp. LL15. The sequence continues at coordinate 141,783 of NZ_JANFNX010000004.1, forward strand.
CGGTGTCTCACTGACAAGTGGTGGCGGAAATGACGATACGGTCGAAATCTTCCAATCACTCGGAATTGCGATCGTCGTTGCAATCGGACTTGTTTACCTGACAATGTTGATCACATTCGGAAAAGCTCGGATTCCGTTCATCATCTTGTCCTCTCTGATTTTTGTTCCGATTGGTTCACTCGTCACGCTCTTCCTTGCGAATGAACCATTGTCTGTTAGTGTCATGATCGGCTTCCTGATGTTGATCGGAATCGTCACCACGAACGCAATCGTTCTCGTCGACCGCATTGGTCAAAACGTCGGACGTGGTATGCCGATCCGCGAATCATTGATTGAAGCTGGTAAAACGCGATTACGCCCAATCCTAATGACCGCATTTGCAACAATCATGGCATTGGTGCCTCTCGCATTAACCACTTCTTCAGGAACATTGATCTCAAAAGGTCTTGCCTTGACGGTCATCGGTGGATTAACGACTTCTACGTTGTTAACACTTATCATCGTTCCTGTCGTCTATGAATTGTTCTTCTTCAAAAAAGCAAAAAAAGAACGTACGACTAAGTAAATGCACATGAAAAGGAGCCTATCGCGATCCAAGCGATAGGCTCCTTTCGTTCTATCAGGCTTACGACTCTAACTGTTCATCCGTTCGTTCTAATGTACCATCATGTTGCGCTACTAATCCGTCAAGAACGGATGGTTCAAACTCTTCACCGATCGCGATAATTCCTGTTTGTCCAGGTGGAATGACACCGAGTGTTCGTTTGAACGTTTCTTGGATTTCTTGATTTTCCTTCATGTCTTTCGATCCACCAATCAGCATACCCGTCATCGAACCAAGCAAGATGCCAAATGGTCCACCTAAGATACCAACGGCCATTCCAATCAATGAGCCTTTGACGGCGCGATTCGATCCGCTTAGGTCTACAGCATCTTCAAACGAAAAAGCACCATTCTCATTTCGCTTGATGACGGCAACCTGTTCGAAATCGACTTGACCTCGTGCATGATATTTCTTCAATTCACTAAATACTTGATAGGATGTCGCTTCTTCTTTGAACGTAAACGTCATGATGTGATGTTTCGCATCTTTTTTTGCCATTCGTTCCACCTCTTTCACCCGAGACGAATAACCGACTAAGCCAACATCCTCTATTTACCATGTTTTTAAGGAGTCGAAACCTTTACTGGTTTCCATGGTGCGAGGTGGAAATACTCCTCCATTGTTAATCCACTGACTTTTAGACGAGCGGCAAGCGTTGCTCCGACATACCGATAGTGCCAGCTCTCATACGTATAACCCGTCCAAGATTCTTTACCAGATGGATAACGGAGATGGAAGCCGTAGCGGTGAGCATTCGCAAACAACCATTTTGCCTCTTTTGTTTTTGAAAAGCTGAACGTGGCGTATTTTGTTGAATCAGCGCCTCCGATATCAAACGCAAGACCTGTTTGGTGTTCACTTTTCCCGGGTTCCGCACTATACGTACTCGCCTTCTCATATCCATCACGCGCAACATATTTATCAAACAACGTTTTTTGATAGGCATAGGAGCGATAAGTACTAAATGCAACGAGCGTAATTCCCTCTTTTTTAGCCGCTACACGCATTTTCTCAAACGCTGCTCTTGCTTGTTGATTCTCACCAGGAGCGTATGTCGAGCGGAGCGTTAAGTTCTTATTCGCTATGAGAGTATGACCGATCCGTTTTCCACCGATTTGTTCATCCGTTAGTAGATATTTTGTGCTCGCATAACCAATCTTCGTACCATATTGTACTTTTGACCAGGTACCGACTTTCGACAGTTCCGTCACATAGATCCCTGTTGGAATAACCGTAAGACTCGGTTGCTCGAGTGATGCCCCTTGACGTAAATGAAGGGATGTCTTGGCTTGACGATAAGAAGATGTTGATGCATCGACTGCTGGTATGTAAGTCGTCGTGGACGTAACCGTAGCTATCACTGCCAATGTCATGATGAATATCTGTTTTCTCTTCATTTTCGATTTTCACTCCATCTAATAATATTTACATTCCATATTTTAGATTAGAATACCATTCTTTTTTTCAAACATGGTTCTTTCGGAATGCTTGTCATGAAAATGAAGTATTTCTGAAGTTTTCTAAATGTAGCTTAAGGACGAATTACAATGGGTAAATAACGATGTATGCGTTTTCGAAACATGATTCTGATGTAGAAAGGAGTAGCGTACGTGTCACTTTGGGAATGGATTTTCAGTATCGGTAGCATCTGCTGGATTGGCGAGATGATTCGTTTCCGGAATCGCTCCGAGTCTAAGTCAGGCGCAGCAGAACAAGTTAGTTTTTATTTGATTTTCCTTGTCCTAAGCGGAACGATCGTCTGCGCTTTCCTCTTTGCGAATGAAACTGTTTCTTCTGTCATGCGCATCTCTTCATGCATTTTATTATGGTGTGGTGTTTCCTTACGCCTATGGGGAATTCTCCACTTAAAACAACAGTTCACTCGTCATGTCGTCGTGGCGTCTGGTGATCAGCTCGTCAGTAGCGGTCCCTATCGCTTTTTACGTCACCCGTTATACAGTGGGTTGTTGTTGATTACGATGAGCTTCCCCCTGTTCACCGGTCAGTTCGGACTTTTCATTCTCTCCGGACTTCTGATGTTCATTTTCTTGCTCTACCGGATTCGAATCGAAGAAGCGATGTTAACGAAAGGTTTTGGACCCGCCTATACGGTATGGGCTGCAAAACGAAAACGATTGATTCCATTCATCTACTAAAGGAGAAGTGATCCATTTGAAGAAACGTGCAATCGTCATTGGAGCTGGTCTTGCTGGTATGTCTGCTGCCATTCGTTTGGCTGGAGATGGTTATGCAGTCACGATGCTTGAAAAGAATGCGAACGTTGGAGGGAAACTGAATCAACGTAGTGGAAAGGGATTTACTTTCGATACAGGTCCTTCTATCTTAACGATGCCTTGGGTACTCGAACAACTCTTCTCAAGCGTTCATCGTAACTTGGATGATTACTTAGAAATCGAGCGCATTGAACCGCAATGGCGTACATTCTTTGAGGATGGAACAAAAATCGATGTCAAAGGTGACTTACCTGGAATGCTCGAAGAAGTCGAGCACGTCTCGTCACGGGCTGATTTTGTCGAATTGTTCCGGTACTCCAAACAAATGTACGACTTGTGCCTCGACAGTTTTTATAAATACAGTCTTGAAGATTTAAAGGACTTAAAAAAATACCATACGATGTCTGATTTATTAAAGATGGACCCGATGAATACCGTTGCGACCGGAACCAAAAAACATCTCAATGATCCGTATCTCGAACAGCTATTCAACTATATGGTCATGTATGTCGGTTCCAACCCATATCAGGCACCTGCTGTCTTCAATCAGATGATTTATGTTCAAATGGGTCTCGGTATCTATTATGTCAAAGGTGGGATGTACCAAATCGCGCGTGCCATGAAACGGTTACTTGATGAGCTCCGTGTCACAGTTCACCTCAACTCCCCCGTTGAACAAATCGTCCTTGAAAATAAAAAAGCGGTGGGCGTTCTATCAAACGGAACATTCCATGCAGCCGACATCGTCGTCTCAAACCTTGAGGTCATCCCGACTTACGAACGGATCGTTCCGGAGAAAAAAGCCCGGAAACAGGCAAAAAAATTACAAGCGTCGTTTGCCCCTTCCGTTTCAGGTCTTGTCCTATTGCTCGGTGTAAATCGTGAGTATCGCGGGCTAGCGCATCATAATTTCTTTTTCTCAGAAAATCCAGAGCGTGAATTCGCCCAAATGTTCAAAGAAGGTACTCCTCCAGAGGATCCAACGATTTATGTCGGTGTCTCGTCAAAATCCGACGCTTCCCAAGCTCCTGAAGGGAAGGATAACTTATTCGTCTTGACACACGTTCCACCGCTAACACTTCAAAAAGGTGAGGTCGACTGGGATGCGTACCGCGAAGTCGTTCTCGATAAACTGGAGCGGATGGGACTTCATGGACTTCGGGAATCGATCGAGTTTGAATATCGCTTTACCCCAGAGGATTTGAAAGAATTATACGGTCCAAACGGTGGATCGATTTATGGTGTCGCAGCCGATCGGAAGAAAAATGGTGGATTCAAGATTCCATCGAAGAGTGACTTGTACGAAGGACTTTATTTCGTTGGTGGGTCGACACATCCAGGCGGCGGTGTACCAATGGTCACCTTGTCCGGTCAATTAACAGCTGATTTGATCCGAAAACATGAAGGTGCTGTTCCTACGCCTTAAGATTTCTCCAATTACAAAAGAGACGGAAACTGATTCACTCATCAGTTCCGTCTCTTTTTTTACTTTGTATTTGTCAAAAGTGGTACGACATGAATGTCCGCCTTTTCTCCTAATCTCACATCCATTCGACATACGGCTGGCATTGGTAAGGATTTCCAAAATGCGTAATCAAACGTCGAATCAAATGTTTCTAAGAGTAACACCATGATGTTTCCGTGTGTTCCAAGAACGACTATTTCGTCAGGATGCTTCTCCACTAGTTCGTCGATGAATGGCCGAATGCGTTGCGACGCTTCGTTGTTCGTTTCGCCTCCATACGGATTTTCATTCGGATGTTGCCATACATATGTGACCGCTGCTTGAAAATCGTCAAGCTCTCCCGGTGCTAACAATCGCTCTCGTAGTTCCTCTACCTCAATGATTGGTTGTTGACGTGCCTCCGCAAGCGGTGCAATCGTCTCGATCGCCCGTTGATACGGGCTGCTGTAGAACCTGTCGATTGGAATTTCTTGAAACGTTTCAAGTAAACGTATCGCATCTGCTCGTCCTTTATCGGAAAGTGGCCGTTTCCGTTCATCTGGTGAATATGTCGAGTGTGCGTGCCGTACGAAATAGAGTGTCGTCATGTTTTGATTTTCCCCTTTATTGGTGTGTCCATCGGTATCCGATTCCGCGAACTGTTTCGAGATGCTGTTCAATCGGAAAACCGCAAACACGTAGTTTTTCTCTTAAATGTCTGATATGCGAGTCGATCGTCCGCTCGTCTACAGACGCTTCCGCTCCCCATAACATCGTCGTTAGTTGATCGCGTGTCCAAACACGTCGTGGAGAATCTAAAAATACACCTAACAACTCAAACTCCGTCTTCGTTAACGAAATCTTTTGTTGGAGGTAACTACAACGATAGCTTTCCCGGTCATAGGATAGACCATCATACTGTTGCTGTAATAAAACTTCCATTCGCCCGATCAGTTCCCCTTCTTGAATCGGTTTTGATATGTAATCATTCGCTCCTACTTCTCGTGTCCGAATGATGTCTTCCCGCTGATTCCGAGCCGTAACCATCAAGATTGGGATGTTAGAGTGTTCTCGAATGAGACGACAACATGTCCAGCCATCCATATCCGGCATCATGACATCTAGTAAAATCAGGTCGAATACGTGCTGACGGCAGAGATCAAGAGCTTGTTGCGCAGAATCCACAAGCTGACACGTGTACCCATACGGCTGAATATACAGTTTGAGCAGTTCAAGCATTCTTGGTTCATCATCTACGATCAATACATGCGGCATTTTATTTCTCCTTCCACTGCAGTGTCACTTGTGTTCCATGTCCAAGTTGACTCTTGATGTTCAATTCTGCTCCATGTGTCTGAGCAATTGCTTCAACGATGGAGAGTCCGATTCCAGTTCCTCCATGTTTTCGAGAACGAGATGCTTCCGTTCGGTAGAGCCGTTTCGTTACATGAGGTAAAGATTCTGCAGCGATCCCTTCTCCTGTATCTTCGATTTGAATGAAAGCCCCTACTGCGTTGACACCATAACGAACGATAATTTTTCCCGACGTCGTATGTCGCCGTGCATTTTCAACGATATTCACGATCATCTGGCGGAGCTGCTGAGCGTCACCCATCACTTCTATTCGCTCACCTTCTATCTCGAACGAAACATTTTCTTGTTCGATGTCCAGGCGCATCAATCGTATCACTTGATGAATCAAGTCTTCGACATCGACAGGTTTTCGTTCCATCATAAAAGCATTCGCATCAATGCGTGCTAACCAAAATAATTGCTCAATCCATTCATTCATTTGCTGACTTTCTTCTCGAATGATCGTAACGTAGCGTTGTTGCTCATCCGGCGTCAACGTTTGACGTTCGAGAATGTCCGCGTATCCCTTTATATATGTCAATGGTGTTCGTAGTTCATGAGATACGCTTGCTAAAAATTCGGATCGTTCCCGATTCAAAAAATCGAGATCTTGTTTTAATTGCTGAATCGAACGCGCCAATTGTCCCAGTTCGTCTTGTCGATCAATCGGCAACGCTCCATCTTCCCCATCTAATAGACGTGCCGTCGCTTTTTCCATTTGAACCAGCGGACGAGAGATGAGTCGGGTCGTCCAAATGCTTGCCGCACCTGCTAATAAAAGTGCGAGCAGACCCACTTGGAAAAACTGCTGTTTCAACGGATCAAGTACGTGATCTACGATTGCTTTAGAAGCGAACATGAAGACATGCCCCCGATGTTTCCCGTCGATGGTAATGGGACTGTCCGTCATTAAAAAGTCACGCATCGTCACGATTTTTCCTTGTTGACGGTAATCGAAATCCGTATGCTCTAGCACACTTTTCATCTCATTCGACAAAGGTCGTGACGCTTCGAGTTGTTTTCCATCTGCATCAGTGATCACCACAGTAAACGATGAATCTGCTTCCATCATGCTGACATGGCGCATTGTCGTTTGGTCATAGGAATCGACAAGGACATCACGATGGGTATTTCCTCGGTTCAGTAAACCGTCCACTACTTCCTGCGTTCGTGTTTGAGATAACTGATAATACAACGTCCCAAACAACACACTGCCACAAATTAAAAATGCCGCAAGCACGATTCCTCCGACCGAGTATGAAATACGACGCATGACGATTCCTCCTTTTCCTCTCCACTTTTAGTATAGCTAAAAAAAACGCGATCGACGCAGACAAACAAAACTGTCACCTCATCTGCACACGATTTGCACATACGCTGGGTATAGTAAAAAAGACTAGTGAATTCAGGAGGGTTTTATTATGAAAAAATCATTGACGTTAACCGCACTGGCTCTTAGTTCTACGCTTTGGCTCGGTGCATGCGGATCCGCTTCAAATGACGAAGGAAGCAATAGCGACTCACACGACATGTCTCATGGAGATATGATGCATTCGAGTGATGGAAAGATACCGTCTGGTCTAAAGGAAGCCAGTGATCCGACTTATCCGAAAGGAAGCAACGTCACGTTGACGACGAATCATATGGATGGAATGAACGGAGCTAAAGCAACGATTGCGGGAGCTTGTGATACCGTCGTCTATGCGATTAGTTACAAACCGACTACTGGTGGAAAGATAGTGAAAAATCATAAATGGGTCATTCAGGAAGAACTCGATCCCGTTCCAACTAAGCCACTGCAAGTTGGTGATGAAGCGACTGTCAAAGCGGATCATATGAAGGGTATGGATGGAGCTAAAGCGACGATTGACGAAGTAAAAGAAACGACGGTTTATATGGTGAACTATGAACCAACGGACGGTGGAGAGATGGTGAAAAATCATAAATGGGTCACAGAGGATGAGATAAAGAAATAATAAAAAAAAGCCCGCTTTTCCTTTAAAGGAGAAGCGGGCTTTCGGTATGATTCTGACTGGGCTCGAACCAGCGACCTCTACCCTGTCAAGGTAGCGCTCTCCCAGCTGAGCTACAGAATCATGTTTGCAGTACGTTATGTACTTGCTAGGACATGTATTAATATATCAAGAAACTAAAAGGCTGACAAGTCTTTTTCTGAAAAAAAATAAAAAAATTTAAAATGGGGGAATCCACCCCGCTTCCCCCATTTTGAATGACTTACAGGAAGGTTGATACTCGATCAATCGGTAAACGTAGTGCCGGACGTTTTTTCGCATCTTCAACCGCTTTTCCGACAGCAATCAGCATGACTGGTACATACCGTGACTCGGTGATGAACGTTTCCGCAAAACGTTGATGATCAAATCCACCCATTGCGAGTGTTGATAATCCACGCGCTTCTGCCGCAAGCATCAATTGCATCGCAGCAAGGCTCGCATTCGACATAGCCGCGTCGCGTCCATACGCCTCACTTTGATAAGCGCCTTCTACCTGTGCCTTGATCGAATCAAACAGATCCTCTGTCATGCCACCTGCTTCCACTGCTGGACCGTACACTGGATTGTAGTTTCGATTAGCTTGAACATCACCTAAGATCGCAATGACTGCTGAAGCCGAAGTGATAGCCGGCTGATTGTATGCGATCGGTGCAAGCTGCTGCTTCGCTTCTTCCGAATGAAAGACCGTGAAATGCCAGTGTTGCAAATTCCAAGCACTCGGCGCGGCTGTCGTCCATTCTAATAGTTCTTCTACTTCCTGTTTTGAAAGCTTGAACGTTTCGTCGTAATGACGAACGGAACGTCTTTCTGTTAAGACACGCATTGTATCAAGTGTTGCCTGTGTCATGTGTAAATCCCCCTTATCATTATCAGATTACTTAGATATCGTAGCATGTCTTATTTTCATTGTCCTCTATCAATACTTCAAACGAATCTACTGTTATAAAACAATAGTTGACATTCAACTTCTGTACTAATACAATAAAATCAAGAAAAAAGATCATTGCGTTTACTTTGAAGGAGGAAAAACACATGGAACAACCCCTTTACCAAGAAGCATCTGCTGCATTCTATCGTGAGCTTCCCGTCAAGACGTGTGCCCATTGCGGAAAAGAGATGGATGAACAATGTGAATCCTATCAAACGGAATGCGATGAGTGTGCTGTAACAGAACACTAAATAATACATGAAACAATCACTTACTTAGTGGTTGTTTTTTTATTTCTTTTAAACTCTTTCTAAGTAAATCAATATTTTTTAGAAAAATCGATTTTCCGTCATCTTTTTGTCATCTGTTTGTTACAAAAGAAACAGTCAGAATGTTACATTATCTGTATATGATATTTTTGACAAAAGGAGCGACAGACAACGATGGATCCATTTACCTCAAGCCACGCTAGCGAACTCGGTCCACGACCGCGTACAAAAAAAAGAAAGTTTTTCCCTCAGTTTTTCTTACTTCTCACACTGGTCTTTCTCGGAGTTGGGGGATATGTCGCTTTCCGATATGTTTTTACTCCTGAACAACATTCCATTACGACAGGTAAATCCATTATTGAAGTGCCTGTCGTCAATATGGAAAAAGCACGCGTGGAAAAATGGAATGGTGTGACGAAAAAAGTCGCTTATTTAACATTCGAGGATGGTCCATCCGCATTAACACCGGACTTACTTCGAACATTGGATCAACTTCAGACTCGTGCCACTTTCTTTTATCTCGGAACACAAGTAGATGCTTTTCCACAAGAAGTCAAAGCTGCTGCTAAAGCTGGACACTATATCGGATTACACGGGGAAACACACGATTACGATACATTGTACGAAAAAGGAAAGTATGTCTCAGAGATGCAAAGTGTTCAGAAGAAAATCCATGAGTTGACGAAGCTAACACCACATTTGACACGACCACCTTATGGCTCTGATCCAGGCATCACAAAAAAAATGGCATCTGCCATTCATTCAGCAGACTTCCGTGTGTGGGACTGGTCGATCGATTCAATGGACTGGTATTACAAAGATAGTGCAAAAGAAGTCGCGAATACAGTCATTCGGCGAGCAGAGCGTCCGTTTGAAATCATTCTCTTACATGAACAACCACAAGCCATCAAAGCACTTCCAGCCATTGTTGCCGGACTTCAGAAAAAAGGCTATCAATTCGCGATTTATGATGAAGATTTCCATATTCCGTACAACTTCGCGCAACACTCGAATTTATAAGGAGTTACTATCCAGATGAAAAAAACATTCGTAGCAGTACTGTTCCTGTCGAGCTTTGGACTCGCTGCCTGTTCCAACGATTCACCAACCTCTCTTCATGAACAGCTAGAGCAACAAGTCAAAGGTGAAGAGAAAGCATTCACGCTAGCTGATCAACGTGCTCGTAAGGACGAAATTTCAGTTAATACGTATCAAGCCGTTCTTGATGCAGGTGCTGAAGAAATCAAACGCTCTCAAAATGAACGAGAGGAATTAGAAGCCTTAAATGACGAACGGCTTGCTTTATTGAAACAAGAAGAAACGTTACGTAAAGAAACGTACGCTGAACTTGATCTTGAAGAATTGCAGGATGCTGTCAACCAACTTGATGGTAAAGCAAAAACAGAAGGAACTGCCTTAGTGACAATCATCAAGGAACGCCAGCAGACGTTTCAAACGTTCTCGAAAACGTATCGACAAGCGATGGACGCCGAAAAGAAAGTGCTTTCACGCTTGACGAAAAAACCGGATTTCGTTAAGATTGATGAGTCAACAGCGGATTTAAATCGTTTAACACGGAAAGCTACCGCGTCATTAAAGAAGTGGAATACGCTGACCGTTCAGTATAATCAAACGAAAACCCGGCTGTATCGTTTGCTCGACACATCAACTCAATAAATCACACAGGTTGCAACCAAACCCTGTCCAAAAAACCTGGACAAGGCCCCGTTGCAACCTTTTTTGTGTGGTTTTTACTAAAAATGGAGGGAAATTATTCATGCATCGCTCAAAAGCCACTTTATTCGTTCTCATCGGCGCTATCAGTTATGGTGTCCTCTCAACGATCGTCAAACTCGCTTATGCTGCTGGATTCAACTCAGCAGCCGTTTCAGGTAGTCAATTTTTCTTCGGCTGGCTGATGATTTTCGGACTTGCCTTATTTACGAAAAATCTTCGTCTCGATCTCAAAACAGCTGGTCTTCTCATGCTGATCGGTATCTCAAGTGGTACAACTGGTTATCTGTACTATCAAAGTCTTCAAACCGTATCCGCATCCGTTGCAATTATTCTCTTATTCCAATTTACTTGGATCGGAGTCATCATCGATGCGCTCGCATTCAGACGCTTACCATCTCGCGCACACTTCTTGTCTGCGATTCTATTGATTGGTGGAGCCATTCTTGCGAGTGCTGCTTACTCGAGCCCACTCGACCTGCGTGGAACATTATTCGGTCTTGGAGCGGCTGTCAGCTTCTCGATTTTCTTACTCGCCAGCGGACGCATCGCCAATCATTTACCCGTCATTAAGAAAAGTTTTTACATGATGACAGGTGGTCTTGCTTTCGTCATGACGATGTATCCACCGACAACATTCTTGTCGTCTGCGAACTTCGAAAATGGACTTCTGTTATACGCGATTCCGCTCGGTCTGTTCGCGTTGATTTTACCACCGCTCTTATTTGCTGCTGGCGCACCTCATCTCTCCCCAGCAAGCGTTTCTTTACTTGGAGCGGCTGAACTACCGACAGCAGTCATCTGTTCCGTCTTAATTTTAGGAGAACATCTGATGAGTTCCCAATGGATCGGGATCGTCATCATCTTGATCGGAATCTTTTATCCAATTTATCGCTCAAGCAAAACAGCATCTGTTGCGAACGTACAGCAAAACGACCTTTCCTGAGCTCAGGAAAGGTCGTTTTCTTTACTTCTGTCGTTTCATCGCATCCGCAACGAACTCGACGTCCGTGCCGATGATGATTTGAACGCTAGTCGCCCCCATCTTCATGACACCTTTTGCTCCAGCCGCTTTAATCGCTGCTTCGTCAATGATGTTTGGATCTTTGACTTGAAGACGTAAACGTGTCGCACAATTGTCAATCGACGTGACATTTTCTGTTCCTTTTAGTCCCGCAAAGATGCGTGCTGCTTGTTGCTCATATTTATCGTCTGAATCTGTCAAAACGACTCCCGTGTCTGTGACGAGCGATTCATCTTCACGACCTGGTGTTTTCAAATCAAATTTCGTGATCATGAAGTAGAACAGGAAGTAGTAGACGACCGCGAACGCGAGACCAACCGGGATGAGAAGTAATGGTTTTGTGGCAATCCCGAAGTTCAAGGCATAATCAATGAAACCAGCCGAGAAGGAGAAGCCATGTAAAATACCAAGTAAGTTAACGATGGCCATCGATAGACCTGTTAAAACTGCATGAATGACATATAAAACAGGTGATAAGAACATGAACGAGAACTCGATCGGTTCCGTGATACCTGTCAAGAAGGACGTCAATCCAAGACCAATCATCGCTCCAGCAACTGCTTTTCGATTTTCCTTACGCGCAGCCATGACGATCGCAAAAGCTGCAGCCGGTAAGGCGAACATCATGATTGGGAAGAAGCCCGCTTGATAAATCCCAGCTGTCGGATCTCCAGCGAAGAAGCGCGCGATGTCACCATTCGCGACCGTACCATCTGCTTTTTCATATGAACCGAAGACGAACCAGAAAATATTATTTAAGACGTGGTGTAAGCCGACAGGAATCAAGAGACGGTTAAAGAACCCAAATAGAGCAGCGCCTCCTGCACCAAGACCAACCATCCATTCACCAGCACCGTTGATGCCTTGCTCGATGAACGGCCAGACATAACCAAAGATGAAAGCAAGTACGAGCATGACCGCTGATGTAATGATTGGAACGAAACGACGACCACCAAAGAATGCTAACCAATCCGGTAACTTAATGTTATAGAACCGATTGTATAGAAGTCCTGCGACGATACCCGCGATGATTCCACCAAATACCGCCATATTAACGGTCGAACCGAGTGTCGCCTGATTCGCGATCGAACCAAGTGTCGCTCCGTCGACCTTGGTCGAGGAATCATTGACGATCGCCGCGATCGCATCATACTTTGCCTGAATTTGTGCGCTGGAATAATCCTTGTTCATCGAGTCGACGCCATTCTTTAAGACGAGATACCCGATGGCCCCGGCAAGACCCGCTGCCCCGCTCGCATCGATCGATAGACCAATCGCGACACCAATGGCAAAGATCAATGGCAGGTTATCAAAAATAGCCCCTCCTGCTGCTACCATCAACGGAATATCTAACATATCCGCTGAACCTAATCGGAGTACGATTCCGGCAGCCGGTAATACTGCGATTGGTAACATCAAGGCTTTACCAATGCGTTGTAGAAACTGCAACATACCTTTCACCCTTTCTTGAATAAACGATAATGACAGAACAATGTAAACGCTTTTACGTTTTTTATTATTCCACATAAACATCTAAATGACTAGACCTTTATACAAATTATTCATTATCTTTTTTTATTGATATAAAAATTCATTATAGCAGACGCTAAAAACCGGACTAGAGTCATTCTCCAGTCCGGTTTTTCTATTTAATTTCAACGGTCTTAGCGGCGATTTGTATCTTCAAAATTTTGTTGGACGTTACCGACTGTTTTCTTCGCCTCGCCTTTTACTTGATCTTTTTTACCTTCGCGCTCTGTCGATTTATCGCCTGTTGCTTTCCCAAGCGCTTCTTTTGCTTTACCCGCTACTTTATCGACGAGACCATCTACTTTTTTATTGAGACCACTGTTGTTTGACATAACCATTACCCCCATTTAAAAGTTTTTTTTGCGATAGTTGTCTGTTCCCTTGTCACTGATTTTCAAACGTTTCCTGTATCAAAACCGACACTTACCTAAACAAAAACAACAGTGAACGTCCTGTCCACTGTTGTTTAATCTAAAGCTATTCTTTTTACTGGGCGACGGAAACACCTAATACTTGTTCAATCCGTTCGAACGCCCAATCCAACTCTTCTTTTGTGATGACGAGCGGTGGTGCAAAACGAATGACTGTCTCATGTGTTTCTTTACAGAGCAAGCCTTTTTCCTTCAACGCTTCGCAATATGGTCGCGCTGCTTCTGTTAATTCAACACCAATGAATAATCCACGTCCACGTACTTCTTTAATCATCGGGTTGTTGATTTGTTTTAATTTCTCCATGAAGTACGTACCGAGTTCGAGTGAACGTTCCGGTAACTTTTCGTCTTCTAATACTTCAAGTGAAGCAATCGAGACGGCACAAGCGAGTGGATTTCCACCGAACGTCGAGCCGTGTGATCCTGGATTGAAGACGGAAAGGACATCTTTATTCGCAGCCACACATGAGATCGGGAATACACCACCACCCAGTGCTTTACCGAGGATATACATATCTGGCGTCACTTCGTCCCAATCAGAGGCGAACCATTTGCCAGAACGGCCTAGTCCAGATTGAATCTCATCCGATACGAGCAGAACATTCTGCGCACGACAAACTTCTTGCGCATCTTTTAAGAAACCATCGTAAGGAATTAAGATGCCTGCTTCGCCTTGAATTGGTTCCAAGATGAATGCCGCTGTATTCTCAGTGATCGCCTGTTTTAATGCCTCAAGATCGCCGTATGGAATTGTCTTGATTCCAGGAAGAAGCGGTCCAAATCCCCGTTGGTATTCTGCTTCCGTTGACATTGAGACGGCTGTCATCGTCCGACCATGGAAGTTTCCTTCACAAACGATGATTTCAGCATCACCTGGGATTTGTTTGACTTCATATGCCCAGCGTCGTGCTGCTTTTACTGCTGTCTCAACAGCTTCCGCACCTGTATTCATCGGTAATACCATGTCTTTACCCGTCAGTTGTGCTACTTTTTCATAGAAAAAGCCCAGTTGATCATTGTGGAAGGCGCGTGACGTCAACGTGATCTTATCCGCCTGTCGTTTTAGAGCCTCGATGATTTTCGGATGACGATGCCCTTGGTTGACAGCTGAGTAAGCGCTCAACATATCCATATAACGACGTCCTTCCGGATCCGTTACGAAGACACCCTCTGCTTCTGAAATGACGATCGGGAGTGGATGGTAGTTATGTGCTCCGAACTGTTCTGTCTGTTGAATGATTTTCTCTGTTTGATTCATCGAGATTCCCCCTTATAGCTCTTTAGAAAACGCTTTCAAAATCATTATAGCAGATTTTCTTGTATAATCTTCATCTAAAAAATGTATAACCTAGAGGATTACGATGCGTAAGAATTGAATATATTGGGAAAAGACAAGACAAGTGAACCGTCATCTCTTTTCATCATAAAGGAGCGTGCGCACGTAATGGATCGTTCGACCATTGATTCCTATGAAGTCGTCATTCAAGAATTCCCTTTACCCGCTTTCATCCTGAATACTGATTTGACCATCCGTTCTTGGAATGAACTAGCCGAAAGCCAGTGGGGCTGGACACAACAAGAAGTCGTGGATCAGACTGTTCCACTTCTTGAACAGGAAGACATGGCATTCAGTCATCAGATTTGGCGTGCCTTCTTGGAACGCCGTCAATCGGTCCAATTACCGAATGCCTCCTTATTGCATAAGACGGGCACTTCTGTAACATCAACTCTCCTTCTGTCTCCTTTACTTGATGATACAGGAACCGTTATTGCCGCTTTTGCTTGCTGTATCCCTTCAGCTGAGCAACAAACGAACATGAAACCACTCTTCCAAGGATTGATGGATTTGCGCTATGCATTCGATCAGATTGCTTCTGTCGCTGTCTTCGATGCACGAGGAACGATCACGTACGCGAATGATCAACTCATCGATGTGACAGGATATTGTTCTGAGATGCTTCTCAACCAACCATGGTCGCTCATCTTAGACCCATCCAGTCCCGTCGTTTCGGAGATTCGTGCACAACTTCGTGAACGAAAAGCCTGGTCTGGTCGCCTTAGCCTCACTTCGCAAACGGGCGAACGAAAACATCTCCAAGCGACATTGATTCCAATTTATGATGCGAACGGCGTTCGTTTTCAGCACCTGTTCATCGGCAACGACATCACGGAAACAACTGCGCTTGAAGAAGAACTTGATTTTTTAGTGCATCATCATGAGATGACGCATTTATTGAATAAACGTGGATTTTTACGCGAAGGAGAATCCTTATTCCGCTCTGCTGGATCACATGATCCCGTTGCACTCATTTTGTTCGATATCGATCGTTTCAAAGTCATCAACGATTCGTTTGGAACACATGTCGGCGATCAACTTCTTCAAGCAATGGCAACGCGTCTTTTGCAACATACGACAGATGTACTTGCTTTTCATCCGACGAGTGATCTGTTTGGTGTCTTGTTACCTGCACCGTCGAGCAATCTACTTTTTCAGTATGCTCGAAAGTTACAACAAGCACTGCAGCGTCCTTATTACATTAACGGTCATTCACTCATCGTTTCTTGTACATTCGGGATCACCGTCTATCCGTCGGAAGCAAAAACACTGGAAGATTTATACCGCCGCTCTGAAACTGCTCTATATGCAGGAAAATCAATTGGTACCGGAACGATTCAGTACTTAACACACGAGATGGACACACAGTTCACACGGAAAATCCAACTCGAACGTTCCCTCTTCACGGCACTCGAAGATCAATCCCTATATCTTGCTTATCAACCAGTCATTGAAATTCAGACACAAGCCGTTAAAGGCTTCGAAGCGTTATTACGCTGGAATCACACGGCACTCGGGAGTATTCCACCAGATGAATTCATCCCACTCGCTGAAGAAGCTTCACTGATCACACCAATCAACAACTGGGTCATCATTGAAGCATGTGAACAGCTCGCGAAGTGGCAACAGACGATTAATCCTGAACTGACGATGGCAATCAATATTTCACCGCATCAGTTCCAAAGTGACTCTTTTATTCGAACGTTGCAACATATCGTAACGGAGCGACTCGTTTCACCATCTTCCGTTACGCTGGAGATGACAGAGAATATTGCGATTTTACAGACGCAACGAACGGTCGAACGTATGCACCTCATCAAGTCGTTCGGCTTCCGTTTATCGATCGATGATTTCGGTACCGGTTATTCTTCTTTACAGTATCTCAGTGCTTTTCCAATCGACGAATTAAAAATTGATAAAGTATTCATTGATGGTCTGGCGAAAAATGACCATGCCTTGCTGGATTCCATCATTCAACTTGGTCACAACTTAGAGTTGAATCTTGTCGCTGAAGGTGTTGAGACAGAACACGCGTTAGATTATCTAAAAACAACATCGTGTCAGCATATGCAAGGGTTTATTTTCTCTGAACCTCTATCTGTACAGGATATCGAAAAACGATTCTTAGCACCTTAATCAAAAAAGAAGTCACGGTGGATAACAATCACCGTGACTTCTTTTGCATATCATTTCTTACAACTGAATTTCTCCTACAACCATTCCGTAAACGGCTACTCCTGCTAAGACAACGAGGATCATACTAGCAATCCACTCATAACGTGACATGCCCGTCCGTTGCTGTTCTCGCTCTGCTAACGCGTACGCGAGAATCCCTGGAGCATAGACTAATGCCGCGATGACGATGTACCAGATACCCGACGCATAGACGAGCCAAATCGAATACGCTGATGCGATGACAGAGAAAAGTAACATTTTCTGATTGCGTTCTTCGCGCGATGTCCGAATGCTATACAACGCTGATAATAGGTACGGTAATAACGCACAAATCCCGGCGATACTCGATAAGACAAGATAGGTTTGCGCTGAGAAAAGCGCGATTCCTGCGACGACTTGTGTCGCGATCTGTGTAATCAACAGCGCACCGACTGGAGCTCCTTTTCGATTCGTTTTTGCGAATGCTTTCGGAAACGCACCGTCTTTCGCCACAAGATACGATATTTCTGATGCGAGAATCGTCCATCCGAGAAGTGCGCCAGATAGTGAAATAATCAAACCGATCATGATGATCGTCGCACCGATTGGTCCAATCGCTGCTTCTAATACATACGCCATCGTCGGTTCTTTTAATCCAGCTAGTTGTTCTTGACTAAGCACTCCGAGTGATAGAACAGAAATCAAGATATAGATGACTAACACTCCAACGAGTCCTGTTACCGTCGCTTTTCCGACATCACTTCGATTTTTAGCACGACTCGACAAGACGACTGCCCCTTCAATACCAACGAACGCCCAAAGCGTGACGAGCATCGTTCCTTTTACCTGATCGAAGATCGAACCGAGTTCTGTTCCCTTTCCCCAAATATCTAAATTAAACGTTTTGATATTAAAGGCAATTCCTACTAAAAGGATGAAAATCAAAATCGGAACGAGCTTTGCAATCGTCGTAATCAAATTGACGAGTGTCGCTTCCTTGATTCCGCTTGAGACGAGCCAGAACAATCCCCAAATGACGACCACACTCATCAAAAGGAGGAATATTCGATTTTCTGCTGCGAAAATCGGGAAGAAATAACTAATCGCATTAAACACGAGCGTGATATTCGCAACCGTTCCAATCCACGCCGATACCCAGTATCCCCACGCACTGTTAAAGCCGACAAAACGTCCAAATCCTTCACGCGCATAGGCATAAATGCCGCCTTCGAGCTCTGGTTTACTATTGGCGAGATGCTGGAATACTAACGCGAGCATGATCATTCCGATCCCCGTTATACTCCATCCGATGAGGATAGGTCCTGCACTTGCACTTTGGGCCATTGCACCAGGGAGGTTAAAAGCTCCTCCACCGACCATGGACCCGATGACCATTGCCGCGAGCGCAAAGAAGCCGATTTTTTGCTGATTCATGATGAGACACTTCCTTTTTCCGTATATCTATTACATCTTACGTATATTCATTCGAAAGACACAAAAGTCATTATAACAAATCACCTTCTAAAGTAAAGAAAGGATTTGAGACGAATGAACTGGATTCATGTATTTCAGCTCGAAGACCTTCTAAAACTCCTATTGGCTGCTACACTTGGAATTTTCATCGGATTCGAGCGTGAAATTAAAAATAAACCGGTCGGTATACGCACTAGCCTCGTAATTACCCTCATCAGCTGTCTTTTAACCATTGTCTCTATAAAATCCGTCCTGCTCTATCACGATATGGCGACTCATGTCCAGATGGATCCGATGCGCCTTGTCGCGCAAATCATTACCGGAATCGGATTCATCGGAGCTGGTGTCATCTTACGACGACCACATGATATCGTCAGCGGACTAACAACTGCCGCCATTATATGGAGTGCAAGTGGGATTGGGATTGCTGTCGGTGCCGGATTCATTTGGGAATCGATTTTTCTCGTTCTCTTTCTCTTTTTCCTATTAGAAGGTCTGACTTGGATGATGCGTCACATCAACAATAGTCGATTTGAAGCGAACGTCCTCGTCGCACATTTACTTCTTCCCGCCGATCTTGATCCATCCGACATCATCTTCGCCCTTGAACAAAAAGGTGTTCGGATTACGAATATACGCATGCGAGGAAATCCAATTCGATTAACATTACGGATGTATTCCCCTCATTCGCTGACCCTATTCCTACTTTATGACTATTTAAAATCACTTGGAATTAAGGATATAGACCTTGATCAGTAAGAATTATCTGAAAATTTATGTTGCATTTTTAATCACTTTCACTTAAATTAACAATATGTTCACATTTTTCTGAAATATTTAAAACTAACTCTCGGGGGGTCATCGTTCCATGAATAAACCATCGAAAATTGCTTTTGCTGGACTATCCAGCATTGCACTACTTGCTGTCGCTGCATGCGGGCAAGGAAATGATGAGAATGCAAGCGGCTCGGATTCGAAAAATAAGAAAAAGGAAGTCACGCTCGTTTCGACGACAGATGTACCTCAGCTCGATCCGACGAAAACGACGGACTCGACTTCCATCATTGTTACGAACAACGTCTTTGAAGGACTCTATCGTCTTGACGGCGATAATAAGCCAACACCTGGAATCGCAGAAAGTGTCGAAGTATCAGACGATAAAAAAACATACACGTTCAAATTGCGTAAAGATGCGAAATGGTCAGATGGATCAGCTGTCACAGCAGATGATTTCATTTATGCTTGGAAACGTGCACTTGATCCAAAGACAGCAGCAGAATACGCGTACATTTTACAAGATTTGAAAAACGCCAATAAAATCATGGCTGGAGACGCTGAACTCGATGAACTCGGTGTCAAGAAAGTCGATGACCAAACACTTGAAGTACAACTCGAAGCTCCTGCTCCTTACTTCCTTGGCTTAACGAGTTTCCCAACGTACTTACCATTAAAGCAATCATTCGTCGAAGATAAAGGCGATAAGTTTGCGACAAGTGTTGATACAATGGTCTTCAACGGACCTTTCGTACTCGATAAGTGGCAAGCGAACGCTGGGTGGACATATAAGAAAAATCCGGATTACTGGGATAAAGCAAGCGTCAAGATGGATCAAATTAACGTTAAAGTCGTCAAAGAGATTTCGACTGGCGTCAACCTCTTTGAATCAAAAGAAGTCGATTTTGCACCGATTACATCGGAGTTCGTCTCACAGTACGAAAAATCAGAGGATTACAAGACTCGTCCAGATGCTCGGATCAACTTCCTTCGCTTTAACCAAAAGAATAAAGCATTGAAAAACAAAAACATTCGTAAAGCACTTGCACTCGGTTTTGAGAAGCAAGGGATTACCGATGTCATCCTAAACGATGGATCAAAACCAGCGAACTTTATCGTTGCGAAGGATTTCACATTTACACCAGATGGCGAAGACTTCCGTACGAAGTATCCGGATCTTCAAAGCTACGATGCAGATGCAGCGAAAAAAGCTTGGGATGCTGGTTTGAAGGAACTTGGTGTCAAAACAGTTGAACTCAGCATGCTCTCACGGGATGAAGATGCTTTCAAGAAAGTCTCTGAGTACTTAAAAGGTGACCTAGAGAAACATCTTCCTGGTTTGACGATCAATATCAAACAACAACCATTCAAAAACTTCCTCGATCTCGAATCGAAGGGTGATTATGACATCTCTGCAGCTGGATGGGGACCTGACTATCAGGATCCAATGACGTTCCTCGACATGTGGTTGACAGGCGGAAGCTTCAACCGGATGGAATACTCGAACAAAAAGTTCGATGATCTCATCAAAGGAGCGAAACAACAAGCCGATGAAGCGAAGCGTTGGTCTGATATGCAAGAAGCTGAAAAAATCTTGCTAACAGATGACTACGCGATTGCGCCGATCTACCAAAAAGGTGAAGCTTACTTGCAACGGACAAACATTGATAAATTATACCGTCACCCATTCGGTGCCGATATGAGCTTTAAATGGATGGAATTAAAATAACCCTTTAGAATATTGATGAACAAGTAGCGGATCTCGTTCCCTACTTGTTTTTTTATTTTCCAACGCGGTTCTCAGAAAACAACAAAGACCCCTTCTGACGGAGCCATCGGGGGTCTTTACTGTGCGATTTGTTTATAAAAAGCAATCTCTTCATCCTGTCCTTCCTCAACTGCTCGGAAGAATTCAGCGAAGTAAGCATAAAGAACGGTGCGTTCCTCATACGTTGGTCGAGCTTGACGAATGACGGAGAATGCAAGATTTCGCAACTGACGTTTTGTTCGTCGATGTGTTGGTAACGCATGGAACTGACGCGTAAATGAACGATAGACATCCGCAATCAAAGCTTCGTGCCCTTCAAAATATGTCTTATCCATAATGATGATCTCCTTTCTAACCTTGTTGTCCTACTGTTTTCTACGAACCTTTTAGATAAAAGTTTCATAGAAAGTGAGAATTCTCACAAATGATATAGACCTTACTATAACAAGCTTTCCAAAATGATTCAACATCCAAACTATTAAGTTTCATTAAGGAATTTTAGCCGTTTTGTAAAGTTCCTTTCTTTGATTTTAGATCATCTATTCCTAACACAAAACGGTCTGAGTCCCGGAAAGAGACTCAGACTCGCGACGGACATCAGTCTGCTTGTACTGAAATATGCTGGAAGTGTTTCACATCGAATAATCCACTGTCGGTCAGCTTTAATTCCGGAATGACCGGTAAGCAAAGGAATGACATCGTCAAATAGGGATTAAAGGAACGATCCGCCTCTAACACATCGAGGGCATCATTCAATGCTTCGAGTGTATCTCCAACTTCTTGGAAGGGACGATTCGTCATCAGTCCAGCGATTTCAAGCGGTAACTCAGCAAGTACCTCTTGCCCATTGACGGCAATGACTCCCCCACCCGCTTGGACGAGACGTTCCGCAGCGAGTTGCATCTCTTCGTCTGAAGCGCCAACGATGACGAGGTTGTGCGAATCATGGGCAACAGTCGCCGCAATCGCTCCGCGTTTCATCTTGAAACCTTTGACGATCCCGACTGCCGAGAAGGATGTGCCGTGATGCCGTTCAATGACAGCAATCTTTAAGAGATCCTGCTCCGGTACAGGCACGAAATGTCCGTCTTGAAGCGGAACGTCGAGAACCAGATGTTCCGTGACGATGCTTTTTGGAATGACTCCGATCACATGCGCCCGTGATGATTCAAGTGGCAGCGCAAATACTTCCGGCGTAATCGGTTTTGTATTCAATGCACCTCGTAACGATTCTGGAACATGCGCGCGCCGTACTGTTCGGGTCGTTTTTCCTGCTCGTGCGACACACTCACCTTTAATATAAACCTCGTCAATCACGACGTTATCGGCATCGGATAACAGGACGAAGTCCGCCCGGCGTCCCGGCACGATAGCTCCACGATCGTCCAGACGATAGGCATTCGTCGCATGCAACGATGCCATCGCATATGCTGTCTCGCGTTTAATCCCATGACGAATCGCATAGCGGATATTATAGTCGATCGTACCTTCGCGTAATGTATCGTCCAAATGTTTATCATCCGTACAGAAGAGGAAACGGCTCGCATTGCTTTCCGTCACAGCATCGAGTACTTCTTTTAAGTTTCGAGCTGCCGAACCTTCCCGTACTTCGACATACAGACCACGACGTGCTCGGGCGATCGCATCTTCCTTACTGACGGATTCATGATCCGTTCGAATTCCGGCGACACCATAAATGTTAATTTCGCGTGGTCCGAGTCCCGCCGCATGACCATCGACCAGTTTTCCTGCGTCTTCGATCTGTTTAATTTTTTTGAGCATATCGTGATCGGCTCGTTCGACCGCTGGATAATCCATGACTTCTCCCAAACCATGGACACCAGGATGATCGACGAACGGTGCAAGTGCCGCCGCATCAAGAGATGCTCCCGCGTGTTCAAACGAAGTGGCCGGTACGCAGCTCGGTAGCATCATGCGGACATCAAGGGCGAGACCTTCAGCATCGTCTAGCATGAAGGATAATCCTTTCGCTCCTTTGACATTCGCGATCTCATGCGGATCGGCGATGATCGTCGTGACACCTAATGGTAGAATCGCTTGCTCATACTCACTCGGTGGCACCATCGATGATTCAATATGGACGTGGGCATCGACGAAACTTGGTGCGATGAAAAGTCCTTCTCCCGGACGATTCTCGATTCCCTCATACCCCTCTCCGACAGCCGCAATATAGCCTGAATCAATCACTACATCTGCTGTATATGTCTCACGTGTCATGACATCAATGACTGAAATATTCTGATAGACGACGGCTGCTTTCTCTTTTTTGGCAGCAATCGCGATCAATCTTTCACGCACTGTTTGTTCCATCCTGTCTCCTCCTGTTGTAAGCGTATTTTTACCATCTTACAATTAGTTTGGAAGCTGTTGCAATTTATTTTTTGTAACGTCAAGATGAAAGAGTATCGATTTAATGTCTGAGGGGGAAAAACGCATGAAATATCGTGTCGGTTCACTTGTTCCAAACATCGATCCATCCGTTTATTTAGCAGACGGATCTAAAGTCATCGGAGAGGTCACGATCGGAAAAGACTCATCTGTCTGGTTCAATACCGTCATCCGGGGAGATGAAGGTCCGATTCACATCGGGGAACGCGTCAACATCCAAG
Organism: Exiguobacterium sp. LL15; assembly: GCF_024436095.1. NCBI lineage: Bacteria > Bacillati > Bacillota > Bacilli > Caryophanales > Exiguobacterium > Exiguobacterium sp. LL15. The sequence goes on from NZ_JANFNX010000004.1 coordinate 165,484, forward strand.
ATGGTTCGATGATTCATCAGTATGAAGGATATCCGACCATCATTGAAGATGAAGTGACGATTGGTCATATGGCGATGATTCACGGCGGAATCATTCGAAAAGGAGCGTTAATCGGAATGTCGGCGACGATCCTCGATGAAGCCGAAATCGGAGAAGGAGCATTCGTTGCTGCCGGAAGCCTTGTTCCGCCAAAAATGAAGGTACCTGCCGGAGCGATGGTCATGGGTGTTCCTGCAAAAATCGTCCGGGATATCAGTGACCATGATCGATTCATCATGGAACGAACAGTCCGAAAATACGTGAAACGAGGTCAGCAGTATGCTGACAGTTGTGAAGCTATCACAGAGGATATGACAAGTTTGTGAGAACGTTTACAAAGTTCACAGGTTCTTAATACCTCCCCTCTTCCGTCTTTACAATTCTTTCGTACACTAGAGGTGTAAGAGATGAATCAAGACACAGAGAGGGGATTTTACATGATTCCAGTATACGAAGAACGCATCATGTCTGATTTGTTTTCATCTACGAATAACCCAAGTTACGGTTTGCCGACGTTACCCGAATCGGAAACGGATTGGTTGACAGTCGAGATTCAAGCACGTATCGTTAAAGATGCCGAGCACCGCCTTGGAACATTAAACCGAGAGGAAGAACGTGTATGATTCAGCAACGCACTGTTCGCGCTTGGCTCGCTAGTCGCATCAAAAAATAATTTAATCACTTGATTACGTATTTTCCAAAACGATATAGCGCGTCAGCGCGCATACAAAAAGAGCCGAAGCGGATTCCCGCCTCGGCTCTACCTGTTTATTTTGAAATTAATCCTTCTTCGATCAAGAAATCACGCGCGACTTTTTCAGGGCGCTGTTTCTCGACATCTGCTTTGTAATTCAATTCTTGCATCTTCTCATCCGTAATTTTATCTTTTAACGTGTTGAGGACTTTTTTCAGCTCCGGATGTTCTTCAAGCGTTTCTTGACGAACAAGCGGTACCGCATAGTATGGTGGGAAGAACTTTTTATCGTCTTCTAGCACTGTCAAATCGAATTTTTGTAACAAACCATCTGTTGAGAAGCTATCGATGACGTTCGTTCGACCATTCGTCAGTGCTGTATAACGGAGTCCTCCATCGACTGGTTGTACATCTTGGAATTTCATGTCCGGGTACTTTTTCTTCAGACCAAGGTAACCATCTTCCCGGTTCGCGAATTCGATTGTTGATCCGAGAATCAAACGATCACTGACTTTTGACATATCTGATACCGTCTTCAAGTCATATTTTTCGATATCTTCTTTCGTCATGGCGAGGGCATACGTATTGTTGAAACCGATTGGGTCAAGGACGTCGACCTGACTTTTTTCCGGAATCATCTTCCCGACTTTTGCATAGACTGTTTCCGGATCCGTCTCGACGTCTTGCTTGAGAACGTCGATCAACAAAGTACCTGTGTACTCGACATACGCGTCGATTTCCCCTTTTTCAAGCGCCCCGTAAGCGACTTTTGTTCCGCCGAGGTTCAATTGACGTTCGACTTCTAAATCCGTTTTATCTTCGATTAAATCCGCTAACATATTTCCAAGAATCAATTGTTCTGTAAAGTTCTTCGATCCGATGACGATCTTATCGTCCTTAAGGAAAGAGTAAGCGACCGATCCACCAATTAATATGAAAACGATACTTGCGATCGCGATCTTGCGTCCAGCTGGCATCGCCTTGCGACGCTTCCGTGCCTTATTCTTGATTCGACCATCTGCAAGAGGAATCCCATTTGGCGCCACGGAGTATTCAATCCGACTGACAACGAAGTCGATGACAAGAGCTAAAATACCGGCTGGAATTGCTCCGGCAAGAATCTGGTTATTATCAACTGTTTGAATACCTGAGAAGACGAGGTAACCAAGACCACCGGCACCGATGAATGCTGAGATCGTCATTAAACCAACAGCTGTAACGGCTGAAATTCGAATCCCTGCCATCATGATCGGCAAAGCAAGTGGAATCTGAACCTTACTGAGGATTTGCCGATCCGTTAAACCAATTCCTTTGGCTGCTTCGAGCGTGTCCCCTGGAATGCTCGACAGACCCGTGTACGTATTTTTAACAATTGGCAAGAGTGAATAGAGCACGACCATGATGATCGCTGGTGTCGACCCGATACCAATGAACGGAATCAAGAAACCAAGTAAGGCAAGACTCGGAACGGCTTGCACGACGCTCGTCAGCGCAAGGACAGGCTTCGCGAACTTTTGGTAACGGGTGATCAGAATCCCGATCGGAATCCCGAGAACGACCGCGATGACGACGGCAAAGACCGTCAGCTGTAAGTGCTCTAGCAATAAATCACCGATCTGATCGGTATTATTTTTTACATAATCAAAGAATCCGTTCATTGGACTTCCTCCTCATGAATGAATTGCTCACTCAAGACGGAAAGTAAGCTACTACGTGTGATCAACCCTCTGAGTTTTCCTGTTGCATCCGTTACTGGTAGATAACCAGTCTCTTCCTGATTCATGACTTCAAGAACATCGAGTAATGAATCGTGTTCATTGACGGCGATGATTTCGCCCTCCATCACTTCTTCGATCCGTTGGCTCTTATCCGGAATCGTCTGGATGTTCTTCAACTTAATCAGCCCTTGTAAGACACGGTCACGATCGGTGATCAACAGGCTGTCGACTTTGCGTCCACGCATGATTTCAATTCCCTGCAACAACGTCCGTTTGCCACTGATTGAAACTGGGTCCTCGATCATGATATCTTCTGCCTTGATGAATTCTGGACTACTCCAGATTTTATTTTTTCCGATGAACGATTCGACATATTCATCTTTTGGATGACGCAAGATTTCTTCTGGAGTATCGAACTGGACGATTTCCCCATCACGCATGATACATATCCGATCCGCTAACTTGATCGCTTCATCCATATCATGGGTGACGAAAACGATCGTCTTCTTCACTTCTTCTTGCAAGTTAAAAAGTTCTTCCTGTAGATCGTTACGGGTAACGGGATCGAGTGCACTGAACGGCTCATCCATCAAAATGACATCAGGATCATTCATTAAAGCTCGTGCGAAACCGACACGCTGTTGTTGTCCACCACTGAGTTCGCTCGGATAACGATCGATGAATTGCTTTGGATCAAGCCCGACCATCGTCAACAATTGTTCTGTCCGTTGATCCATTTCATCGTGATCTTTCCCCTCAAGCCCCGCAATCAATTGAATGTTTTCCCGGACCGTCATGTGAGGGAACAAGCCGGTTTGCTGGATGACATATCCCATATGACGTCTTAATTCAATCGTATCTGTCTTCATGATGTCCTTCCCGTTGACTAAAATCGTACCTGAAGAAGGTTCAATCAATCGATTGATCATCTTAAGTGATGTCGTCTTCCCACAACCACTTGGTCCGATGAAGACAACGAGTTCACCCTTTTGAATCTCGAGCGATAAGCCTTTCAAGACGACATTGTCCTTAAACTGCTTACCGACGTTTTTGAATTCGATCATTCCTTCTCACTCCTTTTTACTATTTCCATATATTATGGTTTCCCAAAAAGATTACGGTTTAAACAAATTTTCTGTAATTTAGTTTTATTTCTTTGCAAAACGGGAATTTCTTAGTTCTTTTTTTAAAATAAAGGGAATACCTTAATAAAGAGTACTTGTAAAGCATGTTTTTGATGAAGGAGGTACTAGACGATGAACATCAAGAAACCCACCATCATGATGATCGGACTGCTTCTCCTGACTCCACTTTCAACCCCCTCACAGGTCGATGCAGCGAGCTCTACGTTCGTTACGAAAGGAACGACGACGCAAAAAGTCGTCGCATTGACGTTTGATGACGGTTCAGATGGAACGAACATTGCCAAAATCTTAAGTATCTTAAAAAGTAACCAAGTGAAAGCGACTTTCTTTTTGACAGGCAGTGGTGCAACCAACCATCCCCAATCGATCAAAAACATCGCAACCGCTTCTCCGACACATCAAATCGGCAATCACTCATATTCGCATCCGGATTTTACGACACTAACAGCGAGCCAGATGACGAGTGAATTATCCCGAACAGAATCTCTCATCCGGTCCTTGACCGGAAAAACGACGAAACCAATTTTCCGAGCGCCGTTTGGTGCAAGTAATAGCAACGTGTTGAGTGCCGTTGGGGCGGCAGGTTACACGAAAACGATTCAATGGAATATTGATACGACGGATTGGAAAGGCATCTCTTCAACAGCCATCTTGGATCGTGTATTACCAAAAGTCGTTCCCGGATCGATTATTCTGATGCATACCGGTGCTGGTGCGAAAGGAACACCGACCGCCTTGCCGACGATGATTTCGAAACTCAAAGCCAAAGGCTATTCGTTCGTCACGATTTCAGAACTCCTCCGCTCACCAACTCCAACCGGTACGACGTATACCGTCAAAGCTGGCGATACACTCTATTCGATCGCCCGTAAATACAATGTCTCGGTCTCTGCCCTCGCGAGTGCGAATAACATCACGAATTGGAATCTGTTGAATGTCGGTCAAGTCTTGAAAATTCCAACAACGATGTATACGGTCAAAGCCGGTGATACACTTTACTCGATTGCGACACGATATGGTGTCACCGTCACAGCATTGATGCAGGCAAACAACATTACGAATCCGAACCTATTGCTCATTGGACAAGTCTTAAAAATTCCAAACTGAATCTGCTGATCGCAACAAAAAAACGATCCCTCTCTATTCAAGAGAAGAATCGCTTTAGATCGTATGCATGAAATCGGCGCGATAGCGTCGGTTTTTTTTATCCTCTCGTTTGACCCCTTACCTCTTATGACTCTGATCGGACCCCGTTGATCCCAAGATCACACTGAATCAAATCCACATACGTTTGTCGGCGGACGACTTCACGGGATTCCCCGTCCCGAACGAAAACGAGTGCCGGACGTAAGAACTGGTTGTAGTTGCTTGCCATCGAGAAGTTATACGCTCCTGTCCCAAAGACGGCAAGGGTATCGCCACCGTTCGGTGTGACCAACTGTGCTTTTTCAGCGACGAGATCCCCTGATTCACAAGCTGCTCCAACGACCGTCACTTCGGTCGTTTCGCCACTCATCCGGTTAGCGATGACGGTTTCATACACGGCACCGTAAAGTGCTGGGCGAATGTTATCTGTCATTCCGCCATCGACCGAAAGATATGTTCGGACGCCTTCGATCTCTTTGATTGCCCCGACCGTATACAGTGTCGTTCCTGCATTCGCAACGACCCAGCGGCCTGGCTCGATCCCGATGCGCGGACGTTCGATGCCGAGTCGCTCCGTTTCCGTCTCGATGACATCCATGACGCGTGCAATCGTCGCTTCAAAATCAAGCGGATGATCGTCCTGTGTATAGGCAATACCGAAGCCACCGCCAACATTAACTTCGCTGACTGTGAAGCCATGATGCGCACGAATCGTTTCGACAAAGCCCATCATCGTCCGAGCTGTCTGTTCGAACAGTGACGGATCTTGGATTTGCGAACCGACATGACAATGGATGCCAAGTAACGACAGATGCTCCGATGCTAAAATCGCTTCGATCGCGTCCAAATAATCTGACGCATGCGTTGAGAAACCGAATTTCGTATCGACACCACCAGTCTGGATTTTCGCATGCGCTCCCCCGATGACTTGTGGCACGATCCGGATCAGGACATGAACGGTTTGACCTGCTTGCGCTGCGATGGCTTCGAGTTGTGCAATTTCGGCAAAGTGATCGATGACGATCCGTCCGACACCTTGCTCGACGGCATATTGAAGATCAGCCGTCGATTTATTCGAACCATGGAAATAGATCCGTTCTGCCGGAACGCCGGATTGGCGGGCGATGAAAAGTTCGCCCCCCGTAACGACATCGATTCCGAGACCATGACGCACGACTTGTTCGTACACCGCACTAACCGTCAGTGCTTTAGAAGCGAAGGAAGCATACGTGTTCGGATACTTATCAAGGAAGTGTTCCCGGACGGTCGCTAATCGATCCGTCAGCTCCCGCTCTGCCATCACGTACAATGGTGTTCCGTACTGTGCTGCAAGATCGGTCGCTGCGACACCATCGATGTGCAACGTGTTGTTTTCTTCTGTCAGGTATTGACTTCCATACATAATAAGTTCCTCCTTATAGATACTGATGCGTCAAACGCCACGATCGGGCGCACATCTGCTCTGAATTGTTCGCTGCTCCTGTCCGGGTGATATCGTCAATTTCAACGCCATCCCCGTATAGCACGACCTCGTCTCCAACCTCAACCGTTCCATCGACAGCGACGAATGTATGACTCATGAATAATTTATTGATGACCGGATAAGGTTTTTCTTTGATGTGAACAGGCAACGCGGCACGCCCACGGACGACACCGTCTCCATAGCCGACGGGTAAAATAGCAATCCGCATCGGTTCTGTACTCGTAAAGTTCGTCCCGTACCCAACGTGTTCACCTGGTCCAATTTCGCGAATTTCAACGACCTCCGTTGTCATCCGTAGCGAAGGAACGAGCCAGTCCATCTTTTCAATCGGTGAATAGCCGAATAAGAAAATGCCCGGGCGGACATAGTTACAAAATGCGAGACGCGGATCGTGTTTGACGATCGTCGCACTGTTTTCCGAATGGATATACGTAAACGTATGGCGCTTTCGTAACACATCGGCAATGGCGACGAAACGTTCGACTTGTCCATCGTGATCCGCATCCGGTTCATCGGCAAGCGGAAAGTGTGTATATAAACCTGTTAAAGCGAGCGAATCTGCTTGCGCAAGCGCAAGGACAGCTTCCGCCTCTTGAAGCGAACTGACACCAAAACGATTCATCCCGACGTTGATCTTCAAATGTAACTCGATTCCCTGCAGCTGTTTACTTTTTAGGGCGAGCCATTCTAGCGATGAGACCCCGAGTGCGATTCCGAAACGTCGTGCTGTTTCAAAATCCTCCGTCGGATTCATCACCAGTACATAACTGTCTGGAAAATTCGTTTTGATTTCAATGGCTTCATACAACTCAGCGACAGCAAAGTGATGCACATCAGATGCCATCAGCGTCTCGACCATCTCGAGCATACCTAAGTTATACGCATTGTTCTTGACCACGGCAAAAATACGTTTACGTGACCGAGCGAAGACCGATGCGACGTTCTGTCGCACCGCCTTCCGATCGATCGTGACGAGTGTACGCGTCGTCATTCTGCGACAGCGGGTGTCACATACGTCAACCAATCCGCATATTGCGGCAATTGACCTGTGACGGCTTGACGGTAAAGATCGAGCAACTCATCTGCGACGTTCCGTGTTCCGCCGTTGATCGAGATATGATCGATTTCACCGACACTCGTGATTTCAGCAGCTGTTCCTGTTAAGAAGATCTCATCTGCGACATACAGCTCATCGCGTCCGATGTGACGTTCAACAACAGGATAGCCTTGATCTTGTGCCAAACGGATGATGACTTGGCGTGTGATACCGTCGAGTACTGAACAATCAAGTGACGGTGTATGAATCGTTCCGTTTTTAAGAAGGAAGAGGTTCGCAACACTCGCTTCACTGACGTTTCCGTTCATATCGAGTGCGATGGCTTCATCAAATCCATCACGGATCGCTTCACCTTTTAAGAGTTGTGAGTTCATATAGTTCGCAGCCGCTTTCGCTTGCATCGGCATCATCGTTGATGAGACGCGGCGGTATGATGCGACTTTGGCACGGATGCCAGCGCCTTTATCGAAGTATTCCCCAAGCTCCCAGCAAGAGATACCGACATGAACCGTCGTATCTTTCGCCATCAATGCTTGCCATGGCGTACCGAGGAACACGAATGGACGGATATAACAAGATTCGAATCCGTTTTTCGCAACTAGATCAATCGTCGCCTGGACGAGTTCATCAACCGTATACGGAATCGTGACGTGATAATACGCACAACTGCGGAAGAGACGTTCGATATGTTCCTTCAATTGGAAAATCGCCGGTCCGTCCGGTGTCGCGTAAGCACGAATTCCTTCAAAGAATCCACTACCATAGTGAATCGCATGTGACATGACGCTTGTGTTCGCATCTTTCGGATCATGAAAGACTCCATCTAACCAAATTGCTTCTCCATACTGTGTATCCACTGCCATGTGTTTTCCTCCTCTTCGACGTCAATCAGAGTGAACGTAAATCATCCACCAATTGCGTCTTCTCTTCTGTTTTCGCATCTTTCTGTTTGATGACACGTGCAGGTGTTCCGGCAACGACGCTTCCAGCAGGTACGTCTTCTGTGACGACACTACCAGCAGCGACGACGGCATCTTTGCCGACTTTGACGCCTTCAAGAATGACTGCATTTGCACCAATCAAGACACCGTCTTCAATGATGACAGGTGTTTTTGAAGGTGGTTCGAGGACACCCGCGACCACGGCACCTGCGCCGACATGAACGTTTTTTCCGATCGTCCCACGTGCACCGACGACAGCGTTCATATCAATCATTGTACCATCTCCGATTGATGCACCGATATTGATGATCGCACCCATCATGACGACTGCGTTGTCACCGATGACGACATGATCACGAATCCATGAACCTGGTTCGATGCGCGCATTCAAGTGACGTGTATCAAGCATTGGTACCGCACTGTTGCGACGGTCATACTCCACGTGAACATCCGTGATGCGATCTGAATACTTTTCTAAGAAAGTAGCCGCAAGTCCTGCATCCGCGAAGAAAATCTTTGATTCATCTGATCCGAATGCTGTAGCGCCTTCGATCGACAAGCCCGCCAAATCGCCGTTGACGTAAAGTTTTACCGGTGTTTGTTTTTTAGCATCTTTAATGAATTTAGCAATTTCGTAAGCATCAGTGAGTAACATGTGAATCCTCCTGTGTGTAGAGCGTCTCTAATGTATAGAGTCCCGCTGTTTTTTGAATGAGTGCCTCAGCTGCTTTGATCGCACCAGAAGCAAATACTTTTTTCGATAGCGCTGTATGTTTGATTTCAATCAATTCGTCAACACCTGCGAATAAGACTTCGTGTTCTCCGAAGATCGTTCCACCGCGCATCGCGTGCATTCCGATCTCGTTCGTCTCCCGCTTTTGCCGCGTCTGTGACCGGTCATATACCGGTGTGACGTCACGTGCCGTCTGAATCGTTTGCAATAACAACTCAGCCGTTCCGCTTGGCGCATCAACTTTTTGGTTGTGATGTTTCTCGAGCAATTCGATGTCATACGCTCCTGCTAGTGGTACGAGTGTCTTCAGCAGTTGCTGCACCATCGCGATACCGTACGACATATTGTACGACTGGAAAATTGGAATTTCTTTCGCGGCGTCCTTAATCGATGCCAGTTCCGCCTCTGAAAAACCAGTCGTCGCGATAACGAGTGGTGTTTTTGTCGCTAGCCCGTATGCGAGCAGATCCGGTAGCAAACTCGGATGCGAGAAGTCGATGATCGCATCGACCGTTTCTGACATCTCTGTTAGCTCGGCATATGAAGCGATCGTATCGGATGACTTCGTCCGGTCAACGATCGCCACGACACTTTGTGGTGCGAGTTCGACGACGTATTGTCCTGTCGCCCCATAACCGTGTAACGCGAGTTTCATCGAACCACTCCTTTGTAAGCCCGCATCGTTTCGAGTAAGTGGGCATGTCCCGCTTCCGATTGACGGACGAGCGGCAAGCGCGGCGCACCGACAGCAAAGCCAAGTTCTTCAAGCGATGCTTTGACTGGAATCGGATTAACGTCACTGAACAAGGCATCGATGACCGGTAACAAGTCTGCCTGAATCCGGCGAGCCGTGACGAGATCTTGTGCGAGCAACGCCTCAGCAAGTGCTTGTGTCTCTGCTGGGTACGGGTTCGAAAGAACTGAGATGACGCCTTGTGCTCCCCATGCCATGTACGGCAGGATTTGATCATCATTTCCACAGAAGACCGCGAAGTCTTCCGGAATCGCCGCCATCAGTTCACCCATGAAGCTGACATCTCCACTCGCTTCCTTAAACGCTTGGATTCGTGGATGACGTGCTAACGTCACTGCTGTTTCGACTGCGATCGCAACGCCTGTCCGCGACGGAACGTTGTACAGCATGATTGGTAATTCGGTTGCATCAGCGACCGCCGTGAAATGTGCGACGAGACCCGCTTGCGATGTTTTATTGTAGTACGGTGTGACGAGCATCGCTGCGTCCGCACCGAGGCGCTCTGCGAGTAACGTCTTCTCGATTGTTGCTGCCGTGTTGTTCGAACCCGTTCCGGCAATGACGGGTACTCGTCCTGCCGTGATTTGAACGGCAGTCGTCAGTAGTTGTTCGAATTCCGTGTTCGTCAGTGTCGATCCTTCTCCTGTCGTTCCTCCGACGACAAGCGCCTGAATTCCTGCTGCGAGTTGTTGCTCGATCAAGCGTTCGAATACGTGTAGATCCAACTCGCCTGCTTCATTAAATGGTGTGACGAGCGCTGTACCTGCTCCTTTGAACATGAAGAACTCCTCCTTTTTTATGAATGAATCGACTGTTCGATGGCTTGGCGTGCGACTTGTACGGCATTCGAGGCGGCACCTTTTCGAATGTTGTCGGCTACACACCAGAGATGGAACGTATTCGCGAGACTATCATCTTGTCGAATTCGTCCGACATAGACATCGTCCGTCCCACTCGCGTCAAGTGGCATCGGATAACGCGTATTCGCGACATCATCGATGAGGACGACGCCCGGTGCGTTTTCAAGTGCTTCACGAATCGCTGCAACCGTCGTCGGTTGTGTAAACGTGACGTTGATTGCAACCGAGTGAGAATTCGTGACTGGAACCCGGACACATGTCGCACTGACAGGTAATGCTGGAAGATTGAAGATTTTCCGTGTTTCATCAATCATCTTCTGCTCTTCTTTCGTATAGCCGTTCTCAAGGAATACATCGATATGCGGCAAGATGTTATCGTGAATCGGATGCGGATAATTGACGGGCTCTTCTCCGCGTGCTCCACGTGCCAGATCCTCGATTCCTTTTTGACCAGAACCAGATACGGCCTGATACGTCGTATAGTTGATCCGTTCGAATCCCAGTGACTGGAGCGGTGCTAAAGCGACGACGGATTGAATGGTCGAACAGTTCGGATTTGCGATCAAGCGGTCCGTCGCTTGAATCGCTTGCGGATTGACTTCTGGCACGACGAGCGGAATCGTCTCCTGCATCCGGAAAGCACTTGAATTATCAACGACGAGTGTTCCGTTTTCAGCTAGTAACGGGGCATATTGCTCACTGATCGTTCCGCCTGCTGCGAACAACGCGACATCGATCCCGTCTTCTGTGATATTTGGCGTCAGCGCTTGGATCGTAATATCTTCTCCCTTGAACTGTACCGTGTTCCCTGCTGAACGAGCAGAAGCGTAAGCGGACAGGCGGCTGACCGGGAAGTCCAGTTCTGCTAGGACTTGTAACATTTTTTGACCGACGGCGCCGGTTGCTCCAATGACGGCTACATGATACATCCTGTTTTCCTCCTTATAACTCGAACGCGTTTGCAATCGCTGCAACCGTCCGTTCAATGTCTGCTTGTGCAATCGTGTACGAGATGCTGATTTCTGATGTCGTGACTTGATAGAACGGGATGTTCTCTGCTCGGAAGATTGCGAACAACTTCGAAGCGACACCTGTTGCATCCCGCATCCCGATTCCGACGACAGATAATTTTGCGTGTTGATTATGGCGATCGACCTTGACTGTCGTGAAGCGATCCATGATGTCTTTCAATGCTTCATCGAGGAACTCTTCCTCATCGAGTGGACATGAGAACGATAAGAAAATGTCACTGTCGAACGTCGTTTGACTGATCATGTCGATGTTGACGTGGCGATTGGATAACAGTTCGAAGATATCGGCTACTGCTGCATTCGTTTGCGGTACGTGTTTGATTGATACCGTCAAGACGTTCTTCGTCACACTGACACTCGTCACCGCTTTTTGTTCCATTGTTTCCGTCGCTTCCATGATCCATGTTCCCCTTTTCGATTCAAGTGTTTTCCCGACGAAGATGTGTACGCCGTATTTTTTTCCTAGTTCGACACTCCGCATTTCCATGACCTTCGACCCGAGGGCGCTCATCTCCATCATCTCATCATATGAGATGTGCGGAATCGGTTGAGCAGCAGCATGGATTCGTGGATCAGCCGTATAGACACCGTCGACATCCGTGTAGATTTCACACCGTTTATCAAGGACTGCCGCAAGGGCAACAGCCGTTGTATCCGATCCACCACGTCCGAGCGTCGTGACATCACCGAGTTCGTTGACACCTTGGAATCCAGCGACGATGACGACATCGTATGTTTCGAGTTTTTGTCGTAATAGATTTCCATCAATCTGTTTGATCTTACTTTTCGTATGCAATCCCATCGTACTGATTCCCGCTTGAGCGCCTGTTTGCGATAACGCTTTGACGCCGAGTGAGTTGAGGGCGATGCTGAGTAATGAAATCGTCTGTTCTTCTCCGATGGCAAGCAGACGATCGAGTTCTCGGCGCTCGGGGCGATCTGTGATGGCTTGCGCCTGAGCAATCAAAGAATCTGTCATCTTGCCCATCGCTGAAACGACGACGACAAGTTTTTCACCTTCGGCTGCGCGACTCTTCAAATAATTCGCAATAGACTGAATCTGTTCGACAGACGCAACCGAGCTTCCACCAAATTTAAGTACAGTTGTCACAATCCTATCTCCTTTGTCCCGATACAGAAAAAAACGACGGGCCGGTAGGAGCGTTCCTACGGCCCGTCGTTATCACGATCGGACAAACGAAGACAAAGTCATTCGTTCTTTTACGTAAGATAGCGCTCCGAAACATCGGTTTCGGCAGTACAACGGATCTTAACCGTTGTACCAGCAAACAAGAAGAAGCATCTTCTCGTTCACTTCGGCGGACTTCCCCTTTCACATCATTCGGCATGCTTGCCTTCAAGAATGATGCTACTCATGTCATCCGCGCCTCTATCTGTCGGTTGTTAGTTACAGTTATAGCAGACATCTTTTGTTAAATCCAGTCATTTGACTGTTTTTTTTCAAAATTCGTCAATTCGCAAGATGCTGTTTCGCGATTTCGAGTTGCTCCGACACGGCAGCAAACCCTGTCCCGCCGTAGCTAGTCCGGCGTGCTACTGCTTGAACCGGATCGAGGAGCGGATAGACGTCTTCCGTGATATCCGGATGGAACGTTTGATACGTCTCGAGGTTCAAATCCTTCAGGAAACAACCGTTTTGCACACAGTAAAGGACGGCTTTGCCGACGATTTCATGCGCTTCCCGGAACGGTATGCCTTTCGTTACAAGGTAGTCAGCGAGTTCCGTTGCATTCGAGAAGTCTTGCATTGTCGCCTTCTTGAGCGCTTCGGTCTTAAACGTCGCAGATTCAATCATTCCGGTGAAGATTTGAACGGATTGGAGAACGGTATCTGCTGTATCGAAGACCCCTTCCTTATCCTCTTGCATGTCTTTATTGTAAGCGAGTGGTAATGCCTTCATCGTCGTCAAGAAGCCCATCAGGTTACCGTAGACGCGCCCCGTTTTTCCACGAATCAACTCAGCGAAATCAGGATTTTTCTTTTGTGGCATCATGCTCGATCCTGTTGAGAAGGCATCGGATAACTCGATAAAGCTAAATTCTTGCGACGCCCAGATGATGATTTCTTCACAAAAGCGCGAGAGATGCATCATGACGGTCGAAGCGATCCCGAGGTATTCGATGACGAAATCACGGTCCGAGACAGCATCAAGACTGTTTGGATAGACCGACTCAAAACCGAGCAACTCAGCAGACCGGAAACGATTGATCGGGAATGTCGTCCCCGCGAGCGCACCTGCCCCGAGCGGTGATTTCCGAATTCGTTTTTGATTATCCGTCAACCGTTCGACATCACGTTCGAACATCCAGAAATAAGCGAGCAAGTGATGCGCAAGCGAGATCGGTTGTGCCCGTTGCAAATGCGTATACCCTGGCATGACCGTCTCGATATGTTGCTCCGCTTGTTCCGTGATGACCGACTGGAGCTCGCGTAATGCTGTCGTCAACGCCTCAACATGTTGTTCCATCCATAGATGTAAATCCGTTGCGACCTGGTCATTTCGACTCCGTGCCGTATGCAGTTTTCCTGCAACCGGACCAATCTGTTCTGTCAATAAACGCTCGAGGTTCATATGAATGTCCTCATCCGCTAACGTATAGGAATGGTCTGCTAACGTCGTTTCCAGTTGCTTCAGTCCTTGCTCGATTTGTGTCCACTCGTCTTGAGCAAGAATCCCTTGTTCAAATAGCATCTGCGCGTGTGCGAGACTGCCTTTTAAATCGACGCTCGCTAATTTTTGATCGAACGTGATCGATGCTCCGAAGGCTTCCGCTTGAGCGGAAGCACTTTCCGTAAAACGTCCACCCCAGAGTTTGGTCATTTCGTGACACCCGCCTGACGATGTACGCTCGCATGCGTCGAAACGGCAAGTCCGTGTAATTTGATGAAGCCTTTTGCTGCTTCATGATCGAATGCGTCTTCTTTCGTGTACGTCGCAAGTTTCTCATCGTAGAGCGAGACAGCGGACTGACGACCTGTCACAGTTGCATTTCCTTTGAACAGTTTAACGCGAACTTCTCCTGTGACGTCCTGTTGTGTCGCTGTCAAGAATGCTTTCAAGCCTTTCGTCAATGGTGCATGGAAGAGACCGTTATAGATCGTTTCTGCGTATTGTTTGCTGAGTAGTGGTTTGAAATGCGCGACGTCCTTCGTCAATGTAATCGTCTCGAGTGCAACGTGCGCTTTGAGTAACACCGTTGCGCCTGGGCACTCATAGACTTCCCGCGATTTGATACCGACGAGACGGTTCTCGACGTGGTCAATCCGTCCGACCCCATGTGCACCAGCGATGATGTTCAGTTCCGTGATCAGTTTCGCCAGTGGATACGTCGTTCCGTTGATCGAGACCGGAACACCTGCTTCAAAGCCAATGATGACTTCTTCTGCCTGATCCGGAGCGTCTTCTGGCGCTACTGTCAACGCATAAGCGTCTTGCGGTGGCTCTGTCCAAGGGTTTTCTAGGACACCACATTCGTTACTCCGTCCCCAAAGGTTCATGTCGATTGAGTATGGGCTGTCGAGGTTGATCGGAATCGGCACATTGTTTTCTTTCGCATAGGCGATTTCTTCTTCCCGTGACCATTTCCATTCCCGGACCGGTGCGATGACTTCGAGTGATGGATCAAGTGCTGCGACTGAAACTTCGAACCGGACTTGGTCGTTCCCTTTTCCGGTACATCCGTGAGCGACTGCCGTCGCACCGTGCTGATGCGCGACTTCGACAAGCTTTTCTGCGATCAACGGACGCGAAAGCGCTGAAATCAACGGATAGGCATTTTCGTAATGCGCGCCATATTGAAGTGCCGGTAAAACGAAGTCTTGTGCGAATTCTTCTTTAACATCGAGGACGATCGATTCGATCGCACCGACGAGGAGTGCTTTTTCTTTAATGATGGATAAATCTTTTCCTTCTCCGACATCCATGCATAAGGCAATGACGTCATAGTCCTTGCTCAACCACTTGATGGCTACCGATGTATCAAGTCCCCCAGAGTACGCTAAGATCAATTTTTGTTTCGACATGTATAATTCCCTCCTGGTTTTAAATTCATCTGTCTGTATAAAAATTCATTATGAATTATATATATACATAGAAAACAAAAAAAAGAAACCCTTTTTGCAGGATTTCTTTCAAAATAACTTACATTTTTTTCTCCATCGTCCGGTGTGGGATGCCCGCATCATCGAATTCATCGGAGACGATCGTATAACCGAGTCCTTGATAAAACGGGATCGCTTGGACTTGTGCGCCGAGTGTTAGCAATTGCTTCCCTTCGCGACGTGCGACTCGTTCCATCGCCTGCATCAACTCGCCACCGTATCCTTTTCCTCGCGCTGTCGCTAGCGTCGCGACACGCTCTACCTTCATCCGTTGGTCGTCATATGGACGGGTACGCCCCGTTGCGACCGGTCGACTCTGCTCATCGAGGACAAGCAGATGAATTGCTGTTTCATCATGTGTATCATATTCAAGATGGCGTGGTACGCCTTGTTCCTCGACGAAGACACGCTCCCGGATCATCCGGACGGCTTGATGTTGTTCTGCTGTACGTACTTGAATGACTGTCATGACTGATATTCCTCCCGTAATCGATCGACATATGCCATCGCATCATCCCGATTCGTAAATTGTGCCTGTGCCTGAACCGCATTTCCTCCGCCTCGCCCATTAAATGTTTTGACATGTGCTTTAGCGAACTTCCCGAGATGGGGTTCACCTGGACTACTCATCAGTAACTTGTTCGTCGTCGCATTCCAGACGACGCCGACGCGTCCCGCTTCTTGAATCGCTTTAGCAAGTTGCTCGGATATTTTGATTTCTTCATCCAGATGTTCGAACACAAGAATGCCTTCTTGTTGTTCTAAAGCATGAGCGAGTGTGAACGTCGCAAGTTGTTCCTGGGCGTGTTCGACCTGTTTCGTTAAGCGTTTCTGCTCTTCTTGTAACGCTTGGACGGCTTCTAGCATTTGAACCGGTTTGACTGATAAAGCTTGCGCTGCTTCCCGTAAAGCTCGTCGTTCTGCCTGTAGGAGTTGATATGCCCGTTCCTTTGCGACATAAGAAAGACGAATATTTCCACGAATTCGTTCGACTCCAGTAAAGAGAATCGACTCGAGCTGTGCCGTCGAATCGAGATGCGTTCCACCACAGGCACTATAATCGAGTGTACCGATTTGAACGACGCGAATTCGTCCTTCGACTTGTGGTGTTTTTCGTAATGGTAAACGTAGCGCTTCCGCCTCGTCATACTCGGTCGCTGTGATCGGTAATCCTTGTTCAATCACCTGGCGTAATCGTCGATCCAGCTGTTCTTGTTGCAGAGTTGTCCATTCAGGTGTCTCGATATCAAGCGTCGAGACCTCACTTCCCGTCCGAAAACTAAGTGTCTTGATATTTGATTCATCTTGTAGGATTGCAGAGATGACATGTTGTGCCGTATGCTGCGCCGCATGATCGATCCGGACTGCGTCATCTACGATCCCGGTGACGTCACCTGTGAGCGGCGTCGCCAGTTGGTGCCAGACGACACCGTCTTCGATTTGGACGTCAAGGACCGGTTGGTCGTTCAATGTTCCACGGTCCGCCGGCTGTCCACCGCTCTCCGGATAGAAGTAACTTTTCTCTAAAGCAACCCAATAGCCGTCTACTTGTTTTGTTGCGCGAATGGATGTCTGAAAGGTTCGGACATCGGATTCTATTTGTTCGGGGCGCATGCCTCGACCACCTTTCTCTGTCAGTTTCACTCTGTATTATGCCATATTTCATCCAGAATCGTTTGTCGGCTTGCCTTTTTCCTAGTACACTAGACGAAAGACTACCGATCGCGAAGGGACGAAATGCCGTGATTCAGCATATCAATAAAAATTCACCACTCCCCATCTACTATCAAATCGAAGCTGCCTTAAAACAACAAATCGAAAGCGGTGTTCTTCAACCTGGCGATCTAATTCCGTCCGAGCGCGAATTTGCGGAAGCGCATCAAATTAGCCGAATGACGGTCCGGCAAGCCATTTCAAACTTGGTCAACGCCGGTTACTTGATTCGTCAAAAAGGACGAGGAACATTCGTCGCGAATAAAAAAATCGTCATGCAACTGTCTGGCTTGACGAGTTTCTCGGAAGAGATGGAACATCTTGGACTAGAACCGACGAGTGCGCTTCTCTCCTATCAAATCATCGACGCGTCGATGACGATCGCAAACAAGCTCCGGATTCGCGAAGGGGCATCCGTGTATGAATTGAAACGTTTACGAATCGCAGATGAGCAAGCGCTTGCCCTTGAGACCGTCTATATCCCGGAACAGCTCTTACCTGGACTCGATCAAGACGTCGCGACCGCATCGCTCTATGCATTTGCAGAAGCGAGCGGATTAAATCTTGGGCGTGCGAGTCAAACGTTCGAATCACGCCTGGCAACGAAGGAAGAGGCGGGCCATCTTGGTCTATCGACCGCTTCGCCTGTCTTATCTGTCGAGCAACTGACGTATCTTACAACGGAGCAACCGTTTGAATATGTCATCTCCGCTTACCGAGGAGACCGCTATACCTTCACCGTCGAAATGGAACGACAACGCTAAAAATCCCCTTGTATCGTCGTATAGTGACGATACAAGGGGATTTTCCAACGCTTATTGTTGAGTTTCTGTATTGGGAATTGACTCTTCTGTCGTACTTTGTGCCGGGTCTGTCTCTTCCTTGATCGGTTCGACTTCTTGACCTTGCATCGCTTTTGCTAAGTTACTTTTCACTTGCTCCAATTGATTCGGATCGAGGTGATACTCCCATTTCCCGCTGATACCAATATAACCTTCTCCAGCGAGTTGGTACTCCGTCGTGTTACGTAACGCTGCTGTGAAATCTGCTAAGCGTGTATAATCGTTCGGACCTAAGTTCGTTTCGACGTTATCACCGACAGCATCCAAAATATCACGGTATGCACTGAGGGAACGGAAACTTGCCGCTTCTTTGGCGACCGCTTGAATGACTTGCATCTGTTTTTGACCGCGTCCGATATCACCGAGCGGATCATCATGACGGTTCCGGACGTAAGCAAGTGCTTGCTCTCCTGTTAAATGTTGCATCCCTTTATCAACAGTGACAGTACCGGCTTTACGTTTTGAATCTTGCTCTTTGAACGCATATCGTACATCGATGTCTACGCCATCCAATGCATCGATCAATTGAACGAATCCTTGGAAATTAACTTTAACGACGTGATCGATTTGAATACCGAGCAGGTTTTCTGTCGTTTCACGCGCTAATTTAATCCCATTATAGGAATTCGATTTATCCATCGAACCGAAGTAATGAGCATGGGTGATTTTATCTTGCTCAACACCTGTCTTACCATAAGGTACATCGTATTTCGAATAATCGATGTTCACGAGTGAATCACGCGGAATACTCGTCAACACTAATTGTTCCGTTTTTTTATTTAAGATTCCGACGATCATGACATCTGATCGCGCCGGTTCATTTCGTTCTTTACTTTTTTTCGTTTCATCCGTCCCAAGAATCAAGAACGATTCAGACGGAACATCATCATATTTAGAGCTCACCTTCGAGCCGGGAATGTTAATCTGCGTCTTTGCCAATGTTTCTTGCGTTTTAATAAAAACAGCTCCAGCATATCCAGAACCGATGATTGTGACAAGCAGGACGAGTGCAGCGATGACCTTTAAGAACATCTTGCCAGCACTTGGTTGTCTCTTTCGTGCGGATCGCGTTTCCATCATGTAAACCCTCATTTTCATGTAAATTTTCCGTAAAGTTCGCTAATCTCCATTATCCGTACATTTAATGAAATGTCAATTTACGTTTCGATTAAAGAAATCGTATGGAATCGTTGCACTGAAAAAATAATGGACCCTTAGTGCGCTGTATCATGAGATTGAATGATCTTGGTATATGTCCTGTTGATGCCTTTCTATCAAAATAAAAAATCGCTTGAGACTAGGCTCAACAGAATCAAAAAAAGGAATAGAGTCAATCCAATGATTGTCTCTATCCCTTTTGATTCATCGCTCTTCCATCGTCATACTTTCATGAAATTCAGATAAGCCGCTCGTCCTGTACGTTTAGCGTCATCTGACAATAAAGATGCAGCTTCTTCGTCCAAAATCACCATGACATCAGCATGACGCTTGAGTACAGTCGCTGGACAATCCGTTGTTGCGACACCTTCCATCATGTCGCGAACCGCTTCTGCCTTTCGTTCACTAGAAGCAACGAGAAGGATTTTCTTCGCTTCCATGATCGTACCGATTCCCATCGTGATTGCCTTCGTCGGTACTTCTTCTAATCGATCAAAGAATCGTTGGTTCGCTTCTCGTGTCGACTCTGTCAATTCCGTTACGTGTGTCTTAGCATCGAACGGTGTACCTGGTTCATTGAAGGCGATGTGTCCATTCGCTCCGATTCCAAGTAATTGAATGTCGATTCCTCGATTGCGGACGAGCGCTTCATATCGTTCACTTTCGCGCACGGGATCTTCTGTGTCCCCGATTGGAACGAATGATTCCTTAAACGCGACATCTTTGAATAGATGCTCTTGCATGAACGTATGATAACTTTGTGGATGCTCTGGGCTGAGACCGACATATTCGTCTAGATTAACCGTCGTCACATGTCGACAATCGAGCGAATCCTTCCGCCATTCTTCATAGACGCCGACCGGTGAACTTCCCGTTGCCAGTCCTACCGTCAAACCTTCCGGGTGACGCTCAATTTCCTGTTTCAAAAATTGATAGGCCACCTGTGCTAATTCTTCTCCTTTTTCTACGATCATCCATTTCATGAGGTAGACTCCTTTCCGTTCGTGATCCGGTGTCGCGTACCACGATGAATCGTTTCTTGAATGTGTAGCGCTTCGTCGAGCAGGACGATGTCCGCATCCTTGCCGACCGAGAGGCTTCCCTTTTGAGTCAATTGAAGTTCTTTTGCCGCATTGACCGATGTCATGCGGACCGCTTCTTCGAGCGAACAGCCTGTATAGGCGATGATATTCCGTAAGGCGGTGTCCATCGTTAAGACACTTCCAGCTAAGCTACCGTTTTCAAGACGTGCCGCACCGTCTCGAACGAATACAGCCTGACCACCTAACTCATATTCACCATCAGCTAATCCTTTTGCACGCATCGCATCCGTGATGACGATCAGTCGATCTGCGCCTTTCATTCGGTAGGCGAAGTCGACCATTTCTGGCGCACTGTGAATCCCATCCGGAATGATCTCCGCATAGACGTCTGGTGTCAGGAGGCAATATCCGACCGTGCCCGGTTCCCGGTGATGAAGTGCCCGCATTTGATTGTAGAGGTGGGTACCATGCGTGACGTGACCGGCTTGGTTTTGGGCATACGTCGCGTCTGTATGTCCGACTGACGGAATCGCACCCGTCAAGCGCACCGCTTCTTCGAACGCCCGTGCTCCCGGGCGTTCCGGAGCGTATGTGACGAGCTTGATCGTGTTCCCTGCTGCTTTTTGCCATTTCAAGAACTGCTCGACATCCGGTTCGACGATATGTTCGTGAGGCTGTGCACCCGCATAATCCGGATTGATGAATGGTCCTTCAAGATGAACGCCGACGATCGTTGTATCGTCTTGCGCTACGACTTCTCGGACCGTCTCAAGCGCGCGTGTGATATTTCCCCAGTCCTGAGTAATCGTCGTCGCTAAAAATGATGTCACACCTTCTTGTAACATCTGTCGGCTGAAATGACGCAACCTCTCGACATCTCCATCCATGACATCGACATCATATCCCCCATGAATATGCACATCGATCATTCCCGGAATGAGTGATTGATGCTGCGCATCGATCATCTCTTCTCCTGCGATTTCCTCGAATTTCGACATGGGTCCAATCGCCTCGATTGTTCGGTCAAAACGAATGAAGCCGTCTTCAATCGTCTGCTCTCCCGTGTAAATCCGAGCATTGATGATCACTGTCATCTGGCATCTTCCTTTCTCTATCCGTTCCATGACTTGCTTCCGTATCTAGTATAACGCGATTAATTCTAGTTGTATAGACCTTTGTACATTTAAACGAAATTATAAAAGGACGATCCCGCATATCCGTAGATATAGGGTCGCCCTTTGTATACCCGTCGATTGCCGACTTCATGCGTCAGTCGATCATGGTAATAAAATCCGGTCTTTCTTTCGAGAAATCAGACGCGTTGCTTTTAAGATTGCCATCGGTAACGATTGACGCTTTCGGTAAGCAAGATATCGTCCTTCCCATTTTGGATCGTACTTTTCTTTGTATCGTCGTAGACCGGTGAAACTATACATGTAGCGAATATTATTGAAGACATCCGCTGCCACACGTTCTTGCCAGAAGGACGTCTCGTCCTCTCCGACAGACGAAAGCGGAGCCATTCCCATGTTGAACGTGTGGTAGCCTTCATCTTTCGCATACTCGAATAGTCGGATGAACATCGCATCCATGATTCCATTCGGTCCATCTGGTCGAAAACGCATCAAGTCAATCGATAGGACCCCTTCTTGGTAAGCAGGCATGAATGTCATGAACCCGATCAATCGTCCTTCCGCTTCACGCATGATGCCAATCGGCGCTCGATTTAAATAAGGTTCGTGGAAGTAACCGAGCGAAAAGCCTTTCTCGGACTTCCCTCCTAACCATTCGTCGGAGACCTCTTGTAGTTCTGCTAATAGAGTTCCTGAAATAGGTGGCTCGACTACTTCGAACGTCATGCCCTCTCGTTCAAAGCGATTTTTAATCGACCGAAGTCCAGCTCGTTTTTTTCCTGATACAGTGAAAGATGGAATATCAACGATCGCTTCTTCCCCGAGTTTGAAGAAGTTGAAGCCAAAATCATGATAGAGAGACATATTTTGCGCTTGAATTTGATAGATGTTCGGAATATATCCAAGATCTTCGACGCGACGCAAGAAAGATGCGATGACTTGTGAATGTTCCTTCGGATCTCCACTGGGGTCGCCAAGGACCATGATCCGATTGCCGGTCTGACTGAACTGGATGAATGAACGTCCTGTTTCGGAGAAGAAGAAACGTTTATCACCTAGAAACGCGAGATGGCTTAAATAATTCCCACCCTGCTCACGCAACACCGATTCGATCTTTTCAGCATCGAATCGCTCACCGAGAACCGGTTGATTGAATGTGTTGAATAAGCGGATGAAGACGAGAACATACACGAGCGCAAAGATAGAGGCACTCGCTGCAAACATGAAAATTTCGTGTGCCGGATACACTTTTGTTCCATCTGCTGATCCGAGTGTATAGAAGGCGTATCCAAAAAAGACGAATCCTCCAATGTACAATAGACCAGCGAAGGCAACCCGGATGAAGCGTGTCGTCGTAATGAGCGTTCGTTCTCGGTGAAATGCTTTTCGCGACATCAGTAGCAAGACGAGAACGAGGATGACGGCAAGGAAAGAAATCAAGTTAAAACCACGAAGTGCCATTCCAATCAATGCGAAAAAAGATGCCCCGTACATCATATATAACGACCGTTTTGTTCGACGATACAGTGCTGTCGATAAGAGGACGAACAATAAGCCGCCCATCAAGAAGAAACTATTCGCGAGTAACAGCGCTTCATGCGGTAATTTCGATTCCAAATATTCATATTGCGTCGAGACAGGTGGTAAAATCGCCAATCCCCAGATCGTGATCCCGGCAACGAGTGTGATCAATGCGAGTGTGAAATGACGAATTTTACTGAGGAATCGCAGTTGTAAGCGCCAAATGACGCCCCCGACCTCCATCGATGGACCCACGATCGGTTTGTCTTCGATCATCTTGACGACCGGACCGCTGAACTCCCGAGCTGAGAAAATGACACCGATCAGGAACGGAATCAAGTAGTAGACAAGACGGTAGATCAATAATCCTGTCAAGACGATGCCTTCCTCGACACCCGCACGCTGCATGCCGATCAAAAACACTAAGTCAAACGAACCAAACCCACCCGGTACCATCGAGATCAAACCGGCTGTCGCAGCGATGATGAAAACACCGATGACTTTTGAGAAACTGACATCCGTTCCGAGCGCTGCCAAAATCAGATAGACGACAACGCCAGCACTGAACCATTCTGCGAGTGAGACGAGTGAATATAACGCAATCGATTTCGGATGGATGCTGCTATTGCCTCGTCGAAACGAGAACAGCAGATAGAGTGGAAAGAAGAATGCGACACCAATGATGACGGGCCACAACCATTTTTTTAAATCGAGTACTTCGAACGCTGGAAAAACGTGCAGAAGCGATAAGGCAGATAAGATGGACAATCCACTGATCAACGTCGGTGCCATCCAGCCGATTGCCTTCAACAAACGACCGCCTTCAACGAATGGTCGATAAAGAGCGGAGCGGATCGCCATCCCAGCGAGACCGCCGAATCCGATGATGCCGTTAAAGGAGTTCGCAATCCAGGATGCTCGGAAAATCAGTCCGATCGGTGCTTTCGCCTCCAATGAACGTAATAAGAAGAAGTCATAAAAGAACATCGTCGAGACGGCCGCAAGACCTGCGAAAATCAACAGGATGAATTGCCAAGATGGGACTTGACGAATCGCTTGAATCGACTCCTGTAGCGATAAACTACGCAATTCGTTTTGTCCTTGATAAAAAATGAATCCAATCAAGACGATCGGCAAGATGATCTTCGCAATCGTCATGATGCGTTGTTTTGAGAATTTCAAGCTGCCAGCCTCCTTGATTTACGGATTAAGTGCATAAGACGAACAAGTAGTAGCGTTGCTCCGACCGCAAGACCGATGATCAATCCCCACCAGTAACCATCTGGTCCGAGCGTCGTATAGCGTTCGAGATAAAAACCTAATGGTAGTCCAATGACCCAGTAGGCAGCAATCGTCAACAAGAAGGTGACATTGACATCCTTGAATCCACGTAATGCACCTTGCGTCGGTGCAGCAACGGCATCCGACAGTTGAAAGAAAATCGCTAAAATCATGAAGTGTGCAGCTGCTTCGATGACTTGAGGATCACGACTATACAAAGCGGCAAGTTCTTCATTCTTTAAGTACAATAAGATCCCAGAGAACAAGGAGACGGCAACACACATCGTCAATCCAATGACGACGTACTGGACAGCGTCCTTGATTCGTTTGGCACCGACCTCAAAACCGACTGTGATCGTCAAAGCGGAGGCAGCAGATAATGGGATCATATAGACAAACGAAGCGAAGTTGATAGCCGCTTGGTAGGCACCGATGATGACATCGCCGTACGCTCCGAGCAGCAACGTGACCGCCGAGAAAATACTGACTTCAGAAAAAATCGCTAGACCAATCGGGGCACCGAGTAGAATCAATTCCTTGATTCGCTTCATGTCTGGACGGTAAAAGTGCCGCAGAATCCCAAGGCGTTGAAATAACTCTCCTTTAAAGACGACAGCGATGATCGCTAGACAAAGAATCCAGTACGTGATGGCAGTCGCAACTCCCGCGCCCACTCCACCAAGTTCCGGAAAACCGAAGCTTCCGAAGATGAATAGATAATTGAAAAGGACGTTAATGGGTAAAGAGATTAGTAGTAAGACCATCGTGATATTTGATTTGCCTAATGAATCGACGAGTGTTCGTAAAACGAAGAAAACGAACATCGGTACGATCCCGAGTGCTAACATCACGAGATAATTTCGCGCGACTTCACGCGCCTCTGCTGATAACTCCATCCGTTCGAGAATCGGATTGACAGCAATAAGTCCGATGACGACGGTCAAACCAATGATCACGACAGCAACGTACAACGCCTGCATGACGATTCGTTTGACTTCCCGCTCGCGTTTCGCTCCCATCGCTTGGGAAACGAGCGGTGCGACGGCAAGTAGAATACCGGTCAGTCCTGTGTAGACGGGTGCCCAGAGACTTGCTCCGACACCGACGCCTGCTAAATCAGCAGAACCATATCGACCGGCCATGACCGTATCGAAAAAACTAATTAAGTAAAACGCGACTTGCGTTACGAGGATGGGAAAGAAAATTTTCATGAATTGCTTCATCTTTCCTGAGAACGTAACTGTTTCTAACATGTTTCCACCACATTTCAGGAGGAGTCCTCCTTAATTTTAAAACCTAGCACTCTTGAACTCTTACGAAAATAATCCGAGGAGGGATTCATCTCATGAACCATCGAGATACTGAAAAGCTGACTTTCGAACTGCTTGAGACATGGTCGACCTTCAATCATTATGCCAAAGAGGCTCAAACGTTTGAGAATCCGGAAGATGTCCATCAAGCGCGGATTCGGTTACGGAAACTGATCACATTCGCCCGATTGGTCGATTTGACGGAGGAACCTGTGTATTTGATTTGGAAGCGGCTGATGCATGCTTTCGGCGAAGTCCGTGACCTCGACGTACAACTCGAAGCGACCTCAAACAAAACAGAAATCGATCAGTTGTTCGCGAACCATGTCGCTCTGCAACTTCAAGGAAAACGTTCGACTTTAATCGAGACGATGCATCTCTTGATCTCCAATGAACTGGATCGATCCGTTCGTCGCTTTTTAGCTGGTCCGATGACAAAGCGCCTCAAGCGGATGTCAGAAAAAGAGCTGATTCAGGCCGCTGAGAAACGCTATGAGAAAAAACGTGAACAATTTGAAAAAGTGCAACGAAAGGATGGAACGAAGCGTGTCGAACGGATGCATGAATTACGGCTTGCTACAAAAGCATACCGTTATACGGTCGAGTACCTTCGTCCCTACACGCATCAACCGAAGTCTGCTGTTGATCGTCTAAAGACAACCCAGACACGACTCGGACACATCAATGATACGTATCAGCGATTAGAAAGATGGCGCTCTTTCGAGGTTCCATCTGCTTATCAAGAAGAGCGTTTGCGTCAGATCAAGCGGTTAGAGGACGAGCTACGTTCTGCGCTTGATCAGATTGAAATCGCTCATGGATGACGTTGAACGAGTAATTCCAGCATTTTTGTTCCGGCAATGGAGTTTCCTTTTGCGTCAAGCGATGGTCCAAAGACACCGATTCCGAGATCAGCCATATCGAAATCACTTCGACCGCAAGCAACGACTGCACCGGAAACACCACTTTTTCCTGGAAGCCCGACTTGGACGGAAAATTCTCCAGATGCATCGTACATGCCACACGTCGTCATGATCGCTCGAATGATTCGTGCGTTCCGACGTGAAATGACTTGGCGTCCTGATGGTGTTTTTCCAGATGTACTCAAAATTTTCCCCATCATAGCAAGTCCTTTACAGTTCGTCAAAATCGCACATTGTTTCGTATAGACGTCGATGATTTCTTCGACATTGCCTTCGATGACACCGTGATAGCGCATGAAGTACAATAATGCGCGATTTAAATCCGTCGTTTCGAATTCCGATTCAGCAACATCTGCGTCATATTTTACCATTTCTACTTCAATATCCAATAGCTTTGCGATGAATTGACGCAATTGAAGTAATTTATCGGCAGCATCCGTTCCCGGTAACATGCTCGTCACGGCTAGTGCTCCTGCATTGATCATTGGATTAAGCGGTTTTGTTGGAATCGTCTCTTCGAGTTTTGCGATCGAATTGAACGCATCGCCCGTCGGTTCCATCCCGACTTTTGAAAAGACATAATCTTCTCCGAATGTCTCGAGGACGAATGCGAGCGTGATGATCTTCGATACACTCTGTAGTGTAAACATCGTATCCGCATCACCTGCCGAAACGAACGTCCCGTCGGCATTACAGACGGCGATTCCGAGTTGTGTTGGATCAACCTTCGCAAGCTCTGGAATATAACTGGCGACTTGTCCAAGCACTGTATACGGACGGCATTCTTCAATCAACTCCTCGAGTTGGGCTTGTGTAACATTCATGGCGTTCCCTCTTTCTCTTTTTTTTCTAGCTTATCACGCATCTGACGAATACGGATATGGTTCTTCCGTAAACGCTAAAAGGAGTCGACTCGTTTCAGCCGAGTCGACTCCTTTTTCTAGCATCCGCTTCATCCGTGGACGACGAGTTCGCCGTCTTCTACGTCAATCGCAATCCGGGCACCATCTTGAATCGCCCCACTGATCAAGGCACGGGCAAGTTTCGTCTCAATCGTCCGTTGCATATAACGATTGATTGGACGTGCGCCGTATTGTGGTTCAAATGCTTCCTCGAAAATCAACGTCTTCGCAGCATCCGTGACATCAATCGTAATGCCACGTCCAGATAAACGTGAACTCATTTTCTCGACCGCTTTGTCGATGATTCGTTCAATTTCCGTCCGGTGGAGTGGATGGAATAAAATCGTATCATCGATCCGGTTCAAGAACTCCGGTCGGAAGTGGCGCTTCAGTTCTTGGCGAACGGCTTCCTCTTCCGCTGCATCGATGACACCATCTTTGGCGGCTTCAAGCAGGATGGGTGCTCCGATGTTTGACGTCATGATGACGATCGTGTTTTTGAAGTCGACGACCCGTCCTTGCGAATCCGTCAATCGACCATCGTCGAGCAACTGAAGCAAAATATTAAAGACGTCGCCGTGCGCTTTTTCGATCTCATCGAACAACAGAACCGAATATGGACTCCGTCGAACGGCTTCCGTCAATTGACCGCCTTCTTCATAACCGACGTATCCCGGAGGCGCACCGACGAGACGGGAGACATTGTGTTTTTCCATATACTCCGACATATCGATGCGGACGATGTGATCTTCACTATCGAACATCGCGGCTGCCAAGGCTTTTGCGAGTTCTGTCTTCCCGACCCCTGTCGGACCGAGGAACAAGAACGAGCCAATCGGACGGTTCGGATCCTTAATGCCTGCTCGCGCTCGAATGACAGCGTCCGCGACGAGACGGACTGCTTCGTCTTGACCGAAGACGCGATCATGAAGCGTATCTTCAAGATAAAGTAATTTTTCGCGTTCGCCCTGAGCAAGCCGCGTCACCGGAATACCGGTCCATTTCGAAACGATGTCGGATATCTCTTCTTCCGTCACCGCTTCTCGAACGAGTTCGTGTGAGACGTGTTCAGATGACTCTTCCGCGACTTTCAGACGTGCCTCAAGATCCGGAATTTGCCCGTACTTGATTTCCGATGCTCGGTTCAAGTCATAGCGCCCTTCCGCTTCTTGTAACGCCAGTTTCGCTTTCTCAAGATCCGCACGTAACTGCTGAACACTTTGCGAACTCTCTTTCTCCCGTTCCCATCGTGTCCGTAGCGCACTCTCGTCTTCTCGGACAGAACTGAGTTCTTGCTGTAAGACGGCGAGTCGTTTCCGGGATGCTTCATCCGTCTCTTTCTTTAACGCTGCTTCCTCGATTTCGAGCTGCATGACTCGACGGACGAGCGAATCGAGTTCAGCTGGCATCGACTCCATATCGGTCCGAATCATCGCACATGCTTCATCAACGAGATCAATCGCCTTATCCGGCATGAACCGATCCGTAATATACCGATCGGATAACATCGCCGCCGCGACGAGCGCATTGTCATGAATCCGTACACCGTGGTGAATCTCGAACCGTTCTTTTAGTCCACGCAGAATGGAGATCGTATCCTCGACATCTGGTTCCGCGACGAGGACTTGTTGGAAGCGACGTTCGAGCGCCGGGTCCTTTTCGATATACTTCCGGTACTCATCCAGCGTCGTCGCACCGATACAGTGCAATTCTCCTCGCGCAAGCATCGGCTTGAGCATGTTTCCGGCATCCATTGCGCCGTCCGTCTTCCCAGCACCGACAATCGTATGCAGCTCATCGATGAACAAGAGAATCTGTCCTTCGGCTTCCTTGACTTCATTCAAGACTGCTTGCAGTCGCTCTTCGAACTCACCACGGTATTTCGCACCAGCGACGAGCGCACTCATGTCTAAACTGAACAACTGCTTGTTCTTCAGACTCTCCGGTACATCTCCTCGGACGATCCGTTGCGCGAGTCCTTCAACGATTGCCGTTTTCCCGACGCCGGGTTCTCCAATCAAGACGGGATTGTTTTTTGTCTTCCGACTCAAAATCCGGATGACACGTCGAATCTCATCATCACGACCGATGACCGGGTCTGTTTTCCCAGACCGGAAATCCGCTACGAGATCACGTCCATATTTTTTCAACACATCAAACGTCTCTTCAGGATTTTTCGTCGTGACCTTCCGATTGCCTCGCATACTGACGATCGCTTCCCGGAGTGTCTCTTCTGTGATGCCTTGACGACGTAGGTACTGAGCTGCTGGACTTGATTGTTTGATCAATGCTAGCAATAAGTGTTCGACGGAGACATAGTCATCCTGCATGAGACGCGCTTCCGTCTCTGCTTCCGTCAACACGTTCAGCAACGAGCTACCGATCCGAGGCGTCGTCGCCTGGGACAAAGCAGGAAGTTTACCAATCGCCTCGTCAATCGCTCCATTCAATGTCTCAATCCGTTGATTCAGCTTTTCAAAGACGACTCGTGCAATCCCTTCTTCTTGAGCAAGTAAGGCAAGTAACAAATGCCATTCTGTGATTTCACTATGACGACGTTGTTTCGCGATCGCTTGGGCAGAGACGATTCCCTCGTGTGCCCGATCCGTTAAACGTTCAAAATCCATCCTTGATCACTCCTTCACTGCAAGTTGACGTTCCCACTCTTCATAAAAGGCACGGTCCATCTCAGGTAACTTGACTTCGAGTTGGACAAGTAACGCCCCACGATGACCATTCGCTTGACTGAGACCACGATTTGGAATCCGGAGTCGCGCTCCTGGTTTCGTCCCCGGTTTGACTTTCAGTTTGATTCGTTTCCCTTCAAGCGTATCTGCGACGACTTCGCCTCCAAGCACAAGCGTCGTCGGATGAACACGGACGGTTGAAATGACGTCTTGGTCGACCCGTCGGAATTGATCGTCATCCTTCAAGTGAATCGTCACGTAAACATCTCCCGCGACACCTTGTCGGTTACGCATTGAACTTTTTCCACGTAAGCGGACTTTTTTACCGTCATAGACATCTTTCGGAAGCGTCAGCTGGATCGAACCCGTCGCAAGACGCACCGTGACTTTTTCGTTCGTACTAAGATGACTGAGTGGGACCGTCAATTCAAGCTCTTCATCGGTCGACACTTCTTCCTGACTAAAGAACGAACCAAACATGTCTTCAAATCCGAACGATTGTCCAGGTCGTGTCCGTCCACCACCTCCGAACTGTCGGAACAGATCTTCGTAATCTCCAGCGCCACCAGCTCCAGCGCCTGCCATCTGGTCGAAGTTACTGCCGTATCGATCATACTGCGCTCGTTTTTCCTCATCTCCAAGCACATCGAAGGCTTCTTGGATATCCTTGAAACGCTGGTCCGCACTCGCCTCTTTATTGACGTCCGGGTGATACTGCTTCGCCAATTTGCGGTACGCGCGCTTAATATCTTGATTCGATGCATCCTTTGCGACACCGAGTGTTTGGTAGTAGTCTTTTGCCATTCGAATTCACTTCCTTTTCCTATACTTCATTACCTTAATTATAAAAGTCATATCTTAATTGGTCAAATATAGTCAAACTTTTTTCTGACATTCTGTTCTCTTTTCACTTTACGTCCTTGCGACAAACAAGTTTCACCGACTGAACCATGTTATACTGATAGCCAAACAGGAAATGAACGATGGGAGGATTTACAGATGGACGGTAAAACACGTAAAAATATCACGCCTGGTCTTAAAGTCAGCATCGTGTTGAAGCAAGATCAACGAACAGGTAAACGAACAGAAGGAATCGTCAAAGACCTTCTCACGAAATCACCGCAGCATCCGCATGGGATTAAAGTGCGCTTAGAAGACGGTCAAGTCGGTCGTGTTCAAGAAATTTTAGGATAAAAAGACAGCAATCGCTCGCCCTGATTCCTTTTCGGAGTCAAGACGAGCGATTTTTTTCATGCTTCAGTCGCTTGTTCTAAATACCGCCACGTCGCTTCGACGAGAATACGCGCTGCATCGAGCATCGCCGGCTCCTTAAAATCAAACTGCGGATGATGATGCGGTGGATACGAAGCATCTCCCGCTCCTGTAAAGAAGAACGCGCCCGGTACGTGTTGCAGATAATAAGCAAAATCCTCGCCACCCATCGTTGGTTCGATCTCAAATACACGCTCGTCTCCTAGAACTTCTCGTGCGACAGATTCAATCAATGCGGTGGGTGCAGCATGGTTGATGACAGCTGGATAGCCTTTTTCGTATGTAAAGTGATACGTTGCTCCGACTGCCTCACAGATTCCTTTGATCGTCCGCTCCATCCGCTCGATGATCTCGTCCGCTGTCGCTTCATCAAACGTCCGGACCGTTCCTGTCAACGTCGCTTGATCCGCGATGACATTAAACGTATTCCCCGCATGTAATGTTCCGACGGTCACGACTGCCGGTTCCAGTGGATTGAGTTGACGACTGACGATTGATTGTAATTCCTTAACGATCGTTGCCCCGAGTAAGACAGCATCAATCGTCTCATGTGGTTTCGCACCGTGTCCGCCTTTTCCATATAAGGTCAGCTCGAACTTATCAGCCGCTGCCATGATCGGACCGGTCCGAACACCGACATGTCCTAAATCGATTGTTGACCAAAGATGCGTTCCGAAGATGACATCGACCTCTTCGAGACAACCGTCCGCAATCATATCGCGTGCACCGCCCGGAACGACTTCTTCCGCATGTTGATGAATCAAGACGACGTTCCCCGGTAATGATTCCCGCTGTTGCATGAGCGTCTCTGCGACGGCCAGCAACGTCGCCGTATGACCATCGTGACCGCATGCATGCATCACACCCGGAACCGTTGACCGATACGCGACCTCTTTAGCGTCAGCAATCGGTAAGGCATCAAAGTCAGCACGTAACGCGACGGTCTTCCCCGGTTTTCCTCCACGAATATACCCGACGACACCACGTCCGCCGACCTCCGTCCTGACTTCGATTCCGAGCGCTTTTAAATGTTGCGCGATATAACGCGGGGTCTCGACTTCGTGAAACGACAACTCTGGGTGCTGATGTAAATAACGACGGCGCTCGACCATTTCTGGATACAACGCGTCTAGTCCGGCAGTTCGTTCTGACATATATGTATCCCCCTTATTTCTTTTGATGCAGTGTCTTAACGCTTTCTCGCGTGTATTGAAGACGTTCGAGTGTGTCTTCATAATGTCCCGCAGCATACGATAAGAACAAGACATCGATCGCAAATAGTTGGGCGAGACGTGAACTGAGCGCTGCACTACGAAGCGGCGCTTCCGGTGCGCGTGATGTCCAAAGCGCGATATCCGCGAGTTGGCTGATCCGATTGTCCCCGAAACGTGTCAGACTGATGACCTTCAGCCCTTGGATTTTCGCCAAACGGATCAACTCGACGACCTCTTCCGTTTCTCCGCTGTAGGAAATCGCAAAGAAGACATCTTCTTTACGTGCATTCGCTAAGATCGTCGCAAGTAGATGCTGGTCCGTTTCTTGAATCGCTAGTTTCCCGACACGCGTCCATTTTTGAGCAGCGTCTTCAGCTACGACATGCGATGCCCCAATCCCGTAAAAATAAATCGCGCGTGCCTGATCAATCACATCAATCGCATCCGCAATCCGTTCATCATTCAACTGCTTCGCAGTATCCTGTAACGCTTGAATGCTGTTACTAAGCGTTTTTTCAATCAAGTCGACAGGACGTTCATCCTTTTCGATATCGTGATACCCTTTTAAATCCGTCCGTGCTGTATCGGCAGAAATGCGCATCCGCAACTCCGGGTATCCCTTTAATCCGAGCGCGCGGCAGAAGCGGACGACTGCAGCGGCACTTGTATCTGATTCCTCTGCAAGTTGGTGGATCGTCATGCGCGCAATTTGGTTCATATGCGTCAAGACATAGTCTGCGACTTTTCGTGAGGATGATGGTAGTTCCTCTCGAACTGCACCGATTTGTGAATAGATACCGCCTTTCATCTAAATCTCCCCTTTATCCTCTTCTTTTTAAAAGAACTAACGATTCATCACTTACCGCGTCGTTCCTGTTTGTAGAACTGTTCTTCTTTCATTATGCTCTCTCCTACTAGCTTTCGTAAATCTAAAAAATGGGAAAGTGAAACAAAATACCATTCTTCTTCCATACCCTTCCTTTCTTATTCATATACTTCTCTCTTTCAGCGTCCGTTATATAAAAAAAGCGACATTCCGTCCATTGGAGGAATGTCGCTTCATAAAGTAAATCGAGAAATCAGCGAATCTTGACGATCGGTTTCTTTGTATCCGGATCGAGGAATAGCATCGCTTCCGTATCCCCGTTCAAGTTCGTCACAGTAATCGTCGTTGGAATGTTTCGATTATACTCCCAACGATTCTCAAGCAGATACGTCACGTACTGAACGAATGCGACGAGTTCTGCTTTTCCGTAAAATTGAACGGGAATCTTCATCTCAAGCTTTTTCAGTTCATCTTCTTGATAGAAGCCTTCCCCCATCATACCAGTGTAGTTCGGGAAGTAGTCTTCTAGACGGTCTTTGAATAAATCGAATTTCGCCGCATCATCCCGCACATCATTCGTCGCACGTGCCGACGGGTAGTAATAATAGCGCTCATTGTAGTTTTTCCAGTCGTTCGCACTGATTTGATTCCCGCGACCGATGAAGGCAGACGAGAGATAGTGACCGGAAACCGGTGACCCTTCTTTTTCCTGGAGGTAGAGAGCGACGTGAATCGGTGTCGTCTTCATCCCTTGTGTCTTACGCATCTTCTTGACTAAATCATTCGCCATCCGCTTTCCTTCAGCAACGACTTTCTTTTCATCAAGTTTAACGGTATAGGTTGGTCCATAGTTTTCATCTTGGAACACATACTCACTATTTAAGACAAGCGCAATCGACGTGCCACCGAGTTCGAGTTTCTTATCTTCTTCAAGCATGTAGTCTTGCTCTAAGATATGCGATAGAATCATAGGTGACTTTTGATTTTTTTCTTTATACGACTTACCAGACGTATAAGCTGGGTTCAGACCTTCAGGATCGCTGACGCCATCGCCTGCTTTTCCTTTTCGCAACAACCATTTCGCGATTTGGTCGGCTTCGAGTAACTGACCTTCTTGGTAATAGTATTTTTCCGGATCAAAAAACTGTGTCGAGTGACGCATTAAACCCGTTTCGATTTCATCAAGCTCAAGACGTGAACTGACACGTTTTTGTGTCATTCCACGTGCAACACTTGGACGAAACGGCAAGACCGTCCGGTAGTACGAATCCGTTGTATCAATGGCTGGACTGACAACGGCTTGGACTTCCTTACCTTGTTCACTTTCAGTAATGACTTCTTTCGTATCGCTCGTTGGCGAAAGGTCGAACGAACAAGCACCTAAAAATAACGTGCTCGATAACGTCAACGCTACTGCTGTTTTATAGTTCATCTCTATTTGCACCCCATGTTTTTAAATCGTTCTCTTTATCATAACAGAATCGTTTTCCATCGGGGAAGGACAAGTTTTTCCCTGATTTTTAAAAAAGATGATGCGCCTTAGCGTATCCGAAAGGACTTTTTCTCATGACACGTCGTAAATTCATCGGTCTGCTTTTTTTACTCGCAGGCATCGCTCTGATCGCTTGGCCCTTCATCAGTGACTATCAGCGTGAACAAGAGGCAGCCAATTTAAAAGAACAATGGACAAAAAGTCTAAAGACCGTCGATGCAAAAGAGACGAAACAACCGCTCGCAAAATCAGGTGTTGGACTGCTATCGATTCCAAGCATAGATTTCGAGCAAGTCATCTTAGAAGGCTCGACGACAGCGGTCTTAGACCGTAGTATCGGTCATATTCCAGAAACCGGATCACCCGGAAAAGGCAATTATGCGCTCGCCGGACACCGAAGTTTCACGGAAGGGCTTCATTTCAATCGCCTGCCTGACGTCAAAAAAGGCGATACCGTCGTCGTCACGACAAAAACACATCGGTATACGTACCGCATCACATCCAGTCGTCTTGTCACACCGACGACATTGTCCGTCCTCGATCAATCTGTCGCTTCCCCAACCATCACATTAATCACCTGTGATCCACCAGAAACGGCAACGAATCGTCTCATCAAACAAGGTACTTTGATTCGGAGCGAGACGATTGCTTCGTGACAAGGATGAACACGAAAAAAGGAAGGCGGAATTCCGCCTTCCTTTTTATTTGATTGTTCTCATTCATTCTTCTCACGCTTCGTGTTTAGCTAATTCTTCTAACAGACGTGCTTCATCCCAAATTTCGATACCAAGCGATTCCGCTTTCGTCAGTTTAGAGCCTGCCTTTTCCCCTGCGACGAGTACGTCCGTCTTTTTACTGACACTTCCTGTCACATCGGCTCCGAGTGCTTCGAGTCGTTTACCGGCCTCTGACCGTTTTAAGCTCTCGAGCGTCCCCGTCAAGACGATCGTTTTGCCGCCGAGCGGTGCATTCGTCTGATCGACCCGTTCCCCAAGGAAACGTTGATTAACGCCGAGTTGTTCCAAATCACGAATCAATGCCTGTGCTTCCGGATGTTCGAAGTACTTCACGATTGAATCTGCGATTTTCCCACCGATGCCATCGATTGCGACAATCTCATCGTAGCTTGCAGCCGCAATCCCTGCTAACGAATCAAAACGTTCCGCTAAAAGATATGCTGCTTTTTGACCGACGAGACGGATTCCGAGACCAAACAAGAGACGCTCGACCGAGTTCTGTTTCGAAGCTTCGATCGCCGCAAGTAATTTATCAACGGACGTCTCACCCATTCGATCAAACGTCAATAATTCCTCACGATCGAGTCGATATAAATCGGCAATCGTCCGGATTGCTTCATGATCATACAATTGACGGACGACTTTTTCACCGAGACCATCGATGTTCATCGCCTGACGCGAAACGAAGTGAATGATACCTTCCATCAATTGCGCTGGACATTCCGGACTGACACAGCGGATGTCGACTTCACCTTCGAGACGGACAAGTTCCGATTGACAGGCCGGACAATGCGTTGGGAAGACGATCGGTGTCTCTTCTCCTGTCCGTTCTGCCTTGACGACTTGTACGACTGCCGGGATGACATCGCCTGCTTTTTTAATGATGACCGAGTCCTGAAGGCGGATATCTTTTTCAGCGATGAAGTCAGCGTTGTGTAGTGTCGCATACGTCACCGTCGATCCTGCGACGACGACTGGTGCAAAACGGGCGCGAGGTGTGACTTTCCCGGTCCGACCGACACTGAAATCAACGTCTTCTACCGTCGTCATGACTTCTTCCGCTGCAAACTTATAGGCTGTTGCGAAGCGGGGACTTTTTGCTGTGAAGCCGAGCTCCTCCTGATCATCGTATCGATCGACTTTCAAGACGATTCCGTCAATCTCATATGGCAGGCTCGCGCGTGCTTCCGTCCAGTGCGCGATATAGGCAAGAATCTCTTCCACCGTCTCACACGTCTGCATATGTTGATTGGTCGGTAACCCGAGTGAAGCGAGTTGGGCCATCGCTTCGCTATGTGAACGGGCCGTCAACGTATTGACGCCGACGCCATACACGAACAACGACAGATTGCGCGACGCTGTAATCGACGAATCCAGCTGACGCAGACTACCTGCGGCCGCATTACGCGGATTCGCGAACAATGTCTCTTCCCGGCTTGCCCGGTCTTCATTCAAGCGTTCGAACGATTGTTTCGGCATGTAAGCCTCACCGCGGACCTCGACCGTCTCTTCTGCCTGCAAACGCAGCGGTAACGCTTTGATCGTCCGTAGGTTCTGCGTGATGTTCTCACCGACTGTTCCATCGCCACGCGTCGCCCCACGAACGAATCGACCGTCTTCGTATTTCAGCGAAATCGCAAGTCCATCGAATTTCAGTTCGGCGACATACGTCGTCGAACGTCCGAGCGACCGCTCAATCCGAGCAACCCATTCGCGAATTTCCGTCTCATCAAAGACGTTTCCGAGCGACAGCATCGGTAAATCATGCGTCACCTTCTCGAACGCTTCGAGCGGTGCCGCGCCGACGCGTTGCGTCGGCGAATCCGGTGTAATCAGTTCTGGATGCTCTGTTTCTAACTCCGTCAGTTCACGAAGTAATTGATCGTACGTCGCATCCGGTACCGTTGGTTGATCCAGTACGTAGTATTCGTAGCTGTATCGGTTCAATGTTTGACGAATCTCATCTATACGCTGGCTTGCGTCCATCTGTGGACCTCCCGTCATACCTTTTTAATCGGTGCGAATTTCGCGAGCAATCGTTTGATTCCGACTGCTGGGAATGCGATATCGATTTCAAGATTATCCCCTTCACCACGAGTCTGGACGACTGTACCGAGTCCCCATTTCCCGTGCTCTGCCTTATCTCCGACCGACCAACCTAGCGTTTCCGCACCTGACGTCTTCATTGCTGTCGGTTTACTGATCGAGCGACCGATGACGGCCTTGCCTTGCGGGACAGGACGGTCTTCCCATGGGAGTGGCTTCGCTTTTTTACCAGTCCGCTCGATGACGACTTCCGGCAGCTCTGCTAGGAACCGTGATTCTTGGTTCGCGTTCGTCCGTCCATAAAGGGAGCGCATCCGCGCATGTGACAAGTAAAGGCGTTTCTCAGCACGTGTGATCCCGACATACGCGAGGCGACGTTCTTCTTCCATCTCGTCTTCATCTTGAAGCGAGCGGCTATGTGGGAACAATCCTTCCTCCATCCCAATCAAGAAGACGACAGGGAACTCGAGTCCTTTTGCCGAGTGAAGCGTCATCAACGTGACTTGTTCTTCCGGATCCGTCTCGTCGAGTGAATCAACATCGGCGACGAGTGTCAAATCAGTCAAGAAGGCGATGATCGTCCGGTCTTCTGGATCGGCTTTCGCCGTCTCCTTCTCAAAGTTTTGTGCAACGGTGATGAACTCGTTGATGTTCTCGAGACGACTCTGCGCTTCAAGTGTCTTATCTTCCTTCAGTACTTGGCGGTAGCCTGATTTCTCGAGCACTTCTTCGACTAGTTCCGAAAGGCTGATGAATTCTTGCATTTGGCTGAGTCCGAGAATCATCGTCCGGAAATCCGTCAGCTTCGCTGCCGTCTTTGGTGCGATACTCGACAATTCGATATCGCGAATCGCTTCCATCAATGACACACCTTGTAAGTCGGCGAAATCACGCAGCTTATCAATCGTCGTCGCACCAATCCCGCGTTTTGGTTCGTTGACGATCCGCGCGAATGACAGGTCTTCATCTGGATTCGAAATCAATCGGAGATAAGCAAGCACGTCCTTGATCTCTTTACGATCGTAGAACTTCGTGCCGCCGATCATTTTGTACGGAACGTTCGACTTAAGAAGCGTTTCCTCGATCGCACGCGATTGCGCATTCGTCCGGTACAGAATCGCAATATCGCTCAGTTTCATCCCGTAACGAAGCGAGTTCCGAATCTCCTGGACGATATAAAAGGCTTCTTCCCGCTCATTCTCTGCCGTATGAACGACGAGCTTCTCGCCTTCATCATTATCCGTCCAAAGTTTCTTATCTTTGCGTGTCGAGTTGTTTTGGATGACATGGTTGGCTGCTTCCAAGATTCGTTTGGAAGAACGGTAGTTTTGCTCGAGTAAGATGACAGCTGCATTCGGATAGTCCTCTTCGAACGAGAGGATGTTCGCGATGTCAGCACCACGCCAGCGATAGATCGACTGATCCGAGTCTCCAACGACACAGAGATTCTGATGTCCCGATGCTAACAGGTTGACGAGATCATACTGGGCTTTGTTCGTATCTTGATACTCATCGACATGAATGTAGCGGAATTTCTTCTGATAGTAAGCAAGGACATCCGGACTCTTCTTGAACAATTCCGTCGTTTTTCCGATCAAATCATCAAAGTCGAGCGCGTTGTTCCGGCGTAAGACCGCTTCATATCCTTTATAGATTTCAGCAACTGTCTTTTCATACGGGCTCGTCACGATCGAGGCGTAGAATTCAGCACTGCGTAATTCATTTTTCTGTGACGAGATGATCGTCAGCATCGAACGTGGATCCCATTTTTTCGGGTCCAAGTTTTGTTCCTTTAAGACGAGCTTGATCGCCGACTGCTGATCACTTGAATCAAGAATCGTGAAGTTACGATCGTATCCAAGCTGATCGATGTCGCGACGTAACATCCGGACGCACATCGAGTGGAAGGTCGAGACCCAAATATCGTTCGCGACACCACCGACCAAACGACCGATCCGGTCTCGCATTTCTCGCGCCGCCTTGTTCGTGAACGTAATCGCGAGGATGTTCCACGGTGCGACTTGTTTAGCCGCCATCAAATAAGCGACCCGATGTGTCAGGACGCGTGTCTTCCCGGAACCGGCTCCTGCCATGATCAGCAGTGGACCTTCCGTATGCTTGACTGCTCTTGCTTGCTCAGGGTTTAGTCCACTGACGAGCTGTTCACTCAAATTAAACATATCAATAGCCTCATTTCTTATATTCCGAACTTTTGTTCCTATATTTTATCGTGTCGCTGCGACGGTCGCAAGCGCTGCTTTTAAATCCTCATAAATGACGTTCCCGACGACGATCGTATCCGCATACTGTAGCATCTCACGCGCTCGCTCTTCGGAGTCGATTCCTCCACCGTAAAACAGGCGTGCCTGCTTCAAGACATCGCGAACGGCTGCGACTCGTTCCGGTTCCCCGTAAACGCCGCTGTATTCGAGATACACGACCGGTAGACGGAATACGCTATCCGCTAACTGCGCATAAGCGACGGTCTCATCTAATGTTAGCGGTTTTGCTTGTGTCACATGCGCGACCTTCGCGTCAGGATTCAGGACGATATACCCTTCCCCGACAAGATCAGCATGCGCCAGCATATGACCGACTTGTTCTAACGCCTCGACTTGTTTTTCGACGACGTACTCTAATG
Organism: Exiguobacterium sp. LL15; assembly: GCF_024436095.1. Classification (NCBI taxonomy): domain Bacteria; kingdom Bacillati; phylum Bacillota; class Bacilli; order Caryophanales; genus Exiguobacterium; species Exiguobacterium sp. LL15. The sequence goes on from NZ_JANFNX010000004.1 coordinate 205,948, forward strand.
TACCCGCATTCAGGACCGTCGGTGTCAGATACGTATCAAATCCCATTGTTGCGGCTTCGAGTTCAGAAATCTCGAGTGCCACTGCGACTGGATACCGGCGCAAACGCATCAAGAGATCAAGCGTCGCATCGAGTGTGATGTCATCTGTTCCACCGACAAGAATCGCATCCGTTCCGGACGTCGCAATCGCCTGCAGGCTAGCATCATCAATTGGTTTTGCTGGATCTAGTTTAAAGACATGTCGCCATTCATTAAAAGGTAATAACACGGTTCGTCCCATCCTCTCTTTCTCATTCCACATTCAGTATAAAACAAAAAACCATCTCGCGCAGGGCGAGATGGTTAGACGTGTGTCCGTCGTTTCGTCAATAACGATGCGAGTAACAACGCAAAGACGGCATATACCGGCACGAACGCCCACGGTTCTGCCAAAAAGAAGCCGAGTACCGGAACGTCCAGTAACGGCGAATCCGGTGAACAGAGTGCTCGGCCGTTGACGAGCGCCAAAAACGGTAAGACAGGAACAGCAAAGATATAGGCGAAGTTGATCCAAAAGGCACGTTTCATAAAAGAGCCTCCTTATCCGATGATGACGGATTCCTTCGGATAGTTGTAGTTACGTTTCGGTTGGTTCGCTTTCAGGAGAAGAACGAACGAGATGACACCGATTCGACCGATGAACATCAACACGGACAACGTCCATTTTCCGATATCCGATAATTGATCCGTGATGCCGAGCGATAGACCGGTCGTTCCGAACGCTGAACAGGCTTCAAAAAACAGCACGAGGAACGGGGCATCTTCGACAAGCAATAAAACGATCAATCCGACCATCGTCACACCAGTCGAGACGACGATGACGACGAAGGCTTTCCAGATGTCTGACTGACCAATCTCACGACCGAAGATTTTGATCCCGTATTCGCCTCGGATGAAGGCGATGACACTCAAGACGGCGACGGCGAACGTCGTCGTTCGAATCCCCCCACCAACGGAAGACGGTGACGCTCCGATGAACATTAAGAGCGACAAGACGAAAATCGATGCCTGCGAGAAGGACGTGATGTCGACCGTCGTCAATCCCCCGTTTCGGGTCGTGACGGATTGGAACAAGGCGTCGACGAGCTTCTCATCGATCGGTAAACCTTTAAAGGATTGGTTCCATTCAAATAGCAGCAATGCTACCGTTCCGAATAGGACGAGAATGAAGAACGTTGACGCCGTCAATTTCGTAAATAGTGAAAAGTGATACGGTTGACGTGTCGCTTGGCGTGTCGCCCGGTACGAGATGTAGCGCCGGACTTCAACGAGTACCGGAAACCCGATTGCGCCGAGCGTCAGCAACAAAATTTGCATGAAGACGACGAACAAATCACCGCGAAACGGTAGTAACGATTCACCCGTGATATCAAAACCGGCATTCGTCGTCGCACTGACCGATCCAAACAGTCCTTGGAGCATCGCTTCACCGAGTGTCGGAAAATATTTCGTATAGTACAGCCCGAGAATCAATGCCCCAATCAATTCAATCGAGACAATGATCAAGATGACTTCGCGAATGTATTTGACGACCCCTTGCATCGTCGTCTGGTTCTGATCTCGGACGACGAGTTGGCGTTCCCGAAAGCCGATTCGTTTTCCGAGAATGACCCACATCGCGATATGAAGCGACATCAAACCAATTCCGCTGACTTGCACTAAAATCATGATCATGAAGTAGCCGAACGTCGTGAAGGTTTCTGAGACCGAGACCGTCGTCAAACCCGTGACACTGACACAACTAACCGCCATGAAGACGAGGTCCGTGAAATCCCAGTTGTAGTCTCCCTTGGTCGACCACGGCAGACCGAGTAGGATGATCCCGATGATGACCGCAACGAAGTAGATGATGACGAGCGACTGGATGGGCGTCAGCCTTCGAATGAAATGTTGAATTTTATGTTGTAACGCAAAATCCAATATGACACGCCCCCCTTCATAGAAGTAGCGGATAACATTAGTTATCCGCTACTTCTTGCTCGATAAGACCTAGGCGGGCAAGCGCCAGATCATAACCGCCCGAACCGTAGTTCAAGCAACGTTTGACACGCGAGATCGTTGCTGTTGAAGCACCGGTCGCCTTTTCGATTTTGTGATACGTATTGCCTTCACGTAATTGACGTGCGACTTCAAGACGTTGGGCGAGCGCCTGGATTTCGTTGACGGTCGCTAAGTCTTCGAACAACGTATAACAATCTTCTAATGAATCCATCTTCATGATGGCTGTAAATAACTGATCCAATTCTTTTCCACGCAATTTATCGAGTTGCATCTTGTGACTCCCTTTCCCATTCAATTGCTCTTTAATAGTTTAAAGCGCGACGTTTTAAAATTCAAGCATCATCGCAAAATCGCTGGGAAAAGGACTTTTTTCCGAAGGACTTCGTATATTCCCTGTGGCGTGATCCGCACATATGGCAAGTGAGTTGATGCTAGGAATAGCAACGTATAGACAGGATCTTCAAACGCATAACCGCGTTCGAACAAGGCTTCCCGTAGAGCGGTTTCCTGAACAATCAAATCTTCGAGTGGCAAGTCGGACGTCTGCCCCATCAAGGTCAACGGAACTTCAGCGATGACTTCTCCGTCCTCGACGAGAACGATTCCGCCGCCGAACGCTTTCATTCGATCAAACGCGACTTGCATGTCTCGTTTCGATTTACCGATCATCAAGATATCACCGCTAATCGAGTACGAACTGACGAGACCACCGACTTGTGTCGCAAAGTTTTTCAGAACGGTATTCAGTCGCCACTTCCCTTCCCGGTCGAGTAACATCAGGAAGGATTCATCACATCCTGTCGGTAGCACAGGCACACTTGTATCGTGTTCGACTTGATAGAGCTTCATGATGACGGAATTGACCATCTCAAGACCAACCGGCATGCTAAACGAAAAATCCTGTTCCGTTAAGGAAACCTGGACTTCCGAGCGTGGCATGAGCGCATAGACAGCATCAAGCGCTTCTGCCGGGTAACAGGGGATGTCGGCTTGACGGACCCATGTGCCGCGCGCAAGTACGGCGACAGGTGTCGGTGCATCTTTTGCCTCAAGGAAATTGAGATGCGCGATTCGTCCTGGTGCGATACTCCCGAGTAGATGATCGAGATTAAAATGACGCGCTGCATTGTACGACGCGATCCGGTACGCTTCTTCGACCGGGATGCCTGCTTCGAGCATCAATCGGATCGTCTCATCCATCATGCCTGCCTTATAAAAGGACGGCGTTGAACCATCTGTCGTCACTAGCACCTTATCGAACTGCGTCAACCCTGCTTCGACGAGACCTTTAAAGATATCCGGTAGATCTGGACGAATCGATGAATAACGAATTGTCGTCGTATAGCCAAGTTCAAGACGTGTCATCGCTTCTTCGACCGTCATCGCTTCGTGATCGCTCGTCACGCCATACAGCGCCATCTTCGTCAGCGTCTTCGCTGAAGCACCAGGGAAATGACCTTCGATCGGTTTTCCGAGTTTGATCGCATCCTGCATCCAATGGAGCAATTCATCGTCCCCTTGCGAGAGACGTGGCCATCCCGTCAACTCACCTGCTTGGATGACTTGTGGATGCTTGAGCCACGCTTGAATCCGGCGATTATCGATCGAGATACTGTCGGCATCAAGCTCGGTTTGTGCGTCGAGTCGTGCCCACCAGTACATCGAGGTTGGTAAGTCTGCTAGCGCCTCAACTTGAGCAAACGCTTGCTCCGTCGGCTCTAATAATAACAACATATTGTCGTTGACGAGCGTCGATGTTCCCCGCTCTGCTGCGAATTTTGCAAGACTCGCTGGATTGTAAAGTTGGAACGGATGGGCATGGGGTTCAATGTAACCGGGTACGATATATTGACCTGTCGCATCATGGTACGCATCGGCTTGTTCCGGCATCTCTGGACCGACATAGACGATCCGGTCGCCACTAATCCAGATGTTCGCCGTCCGCCATGCTTTGACGCCATGATTCAGGTAAGTGGCATTCTGTATGACAAGTGTCGGTGCAAGCTTTCCGCTGATGACCGCTTGGTGTGTTCGTACTTCAGATTTCGTCCAAGGGGATCTTCCACAATTTTTTTTCACGAAAGCTCGACCTCCTTTGTTTTATTGAAAACGCTTTCTTATAGTTCTTATACTAAAATGTTGCTAAGTAAGTTTCAAGAAGTTTTGCCCCGTTCCGGATTCATTTGGTCAAAATAACACAAATTCGCCATGGAAGACAAATCTTTTCGTGCACTTCGCCAAGAAACAAAAAACCAGACGAGGCTCCTTCGAGCACGTCTGGTTCAGATATCATGATTCATGCGAGGCACGAAAGGCTTTTTGAGCGATATCAGTTCGGTAAAAGAATGGCTGATCCGTCACGTCTGGTAAGTTTGCATAGACCTGTTCGACAGCCTGCTCGATTGTCTCGGCACGGCTGACACACACGAGGACACGTCCACCAGCTGAGACAAGTTGATCGTTTCGTCCTGCCGTTCCGGCATGAAAAACGAGAAGATCATCCCCGATCTGGTCAAGTGGAATCACTTGTCCCGTTTTTGGCGCTTCCGGATATCCTTCTGCTGCGACGACGACACCGACAGCTGCTTGATCCGTCCAAACGACTTCTGGTGTCTGTCCGTCCATCAGCGGCATGATGACATCAAGCAACGGCGTCTCTAAGCGCGGGAGAATGACTTCTGTCTCCGGATCACCGAACCGAGCATTGAACTCGATGACGAACGGTCCTTGTTTCGTCAGCATCAGACCGGCATAGAGGAAGCCGGTGAACGGAATCCCTTCGCTTGCCATCTGATCGACGAGCGGCTGAATGATGCGATCAACAGCTTCTGTCGTCAACGCCGCTTCGTCCCACTGAGGTAGCGGAGAATACGCGCCCATTCCTCCTGTGTTCGGACCTAAGTCCCCGTCAAACGCCCGTTTATGATCTTGCGACAATACCATTGGAATGACCGTCTCTTCGTGAACGAATGCCATCAACGAACACTCTTCTCCGATCAGGCATTCTTCGATGACGACGCGGCTTTGTTGACCGTATTCCCCGGCAAACGTATCGTGGATTGCTGCAAGCGCTTGGTCCACAGTTTCTGCGACTGTGACTCCTTTTCCGGCAGCGAGTCCGTCGGCTTTGATGACGATCGGTGCACCCGCTTCGCGAACATACGCTTCTGCTTCTGCTGCTGAAGTAAAGACAGCGTGAGCAGCGGTCGGAATACCGGCACGCGCCATCAATTCTTTCGCGAACTGCTTACTTCCTTCGATCGCCGCCGCTTCCCGTGTCGGTCCGAAGATTTGCAGTCCCGCTGCCTGAAAGGCGTTAACGACTCCGAGAACGAGTGGTCCTTCTGGTCCGACGATCGTCCAATCGATCTGTTCGTCTTGTGCGAACGTCACGAGTTCATCGATGGCATCTTCGGCGATCGGAACACATGTGGCTTGTGTCATCCCGGCATTCCCAGGCGCAGCATACACTGTCTCGATCCGTTCATCCTGTGCCAGCTTCCAGACGAGCGCGTGTTCACGCCCTCCTTTACCAATCACCAATACCTTCATTCAAATCGCCTCCGCTTAGTGTTTGAAATGTCGAACGTTCGTAAAGACCATCGTAATGCCATGTTTGTTACACGCATCGATTGACTCTTGGTCGCGAATCGAGCCGCCTGGTTGGATAATTGCCGTAATGCCAGCTGCTGCTGCCGCTTCGACCGTATCGCCCATTGGGAAGAAGGCATCGGAAGCAAGGGACGCGCCAATTGCTTTTTCTCCGGCTTGCGTAATCGCGATGTTCGCTGAACCAACACGGTTCATCTGTCCTGCACCAACGCCGACCGTTACTTCGTCTTTCGCGAGAACGATCGCATTCGACTTGACGTGTTTGACGGCGCGCCATGCGAGTTTCAAGTCCTCCCATTCCGCTGCTGTCGGTTTGCGGTCCGTGACGACGCGTGCGGCTGCATCATCGAGCGTCTCATCGTCACTGTCTTGGACGAGCATGCCGCCAGCGACTGCCGTATAACGGATCGCTTGGACACGTTTGACGTCGAGTTCAAGCAGACGGATGTTCTTTTTCGCTGACAACAAGGCGAATGCTTCTTCCGTGAAGGATGGTGCGATGATGATCTCAAGGAAGATGCCGCTTAATTGTTCTGCTGTCTCTAGGTCAACTTCACGGTTCAAGGCGACGATGCCACCGAAGATTGATACTGGATCTGCTGCATGTGCGCGGCGGAATGCCTCTCCAATCGTTGGACCGACGGCAACTCCACACGGGTTCATGTGTTTGACGACGACGGCTGCTGCTTCGCGGAACTCATCAAGGATTTCGAGTGCGGCGTTGGCATCTTGGATGTTGTTATACGACAACTCTTTACCGTGCAACTGTTTCGCTGAAGCGAGGGAAGCCCCACGGTAAATCGGTGTTTTATAAAAGGCTGCTTCTTGATGTGGATTTTCTCCGTATCGAAGGTCTTGGACTTTCTCAAGCGTGATCGTCAACTGATCGGGGAACTTCTCGCCTGTTTGCGTCAAGAAATAATCCGCAATCAACGCATCGTACGCCGCTGTATGCCGGAAGGCTTTCGCCGCAAGACGTTGACGTGTCTCAAACGTCGTACCGCCTTCACGAATCTCAGCAACGACCGTTTCGTAATCAGCTGGGTCGACGACGACCGTGACAGCCGCGTGGTTTTTCGCTGCTGAACGCAACATGCTTGGCCCACCGATATCGATGTTCTCGATCGCATCGGCATAGGCGACGTCTTCTTGTAGGACCGTCTGCTTGAACGGATACAGATTGACGACGACGAAATCAATCGGTTGAATCTGTTGCGCAGCCATCTGCTCACGATGGGATTCAAGATCACGACGACCGAGTAATCCACCATGAACCATTGGATGGAGCGTTTTGACACGCCCATCGAGCATTTCTGGGAATTGTGTGACTTCACTGATACCAATGACCGGAAGCCCAGCTTCCTCTAATGCTTGATGTGTTCCGCCTGTCGAGACGAGCTCGATCCCTGCTTCATGGAACGCTCGTCCTAATTCGACGATTCCTGTTTTATCCGACACACTAATTAACGCTCTCATACGTTTGCCTCCTCTTTCATCCACTCTTCGATGACTTGCGGATACAGTCTATGTTCGACACGCTGAATCGCTTGTTGCAATGTTTCACGCGTCATCTCTTCTGTAATCCGGACGGCTTCTTGAGCCATGATCGGTCCTGTGTCCATGCCTTCATCGACTATATGAATTGTAACACCTGTGATTTTAACTCCGCCACGAAATGCTTGTCCGATCGCATCTTTTCCCGGGAAGGCCGGCAGTAGCGACGGGTGGATGTTGACGATCCGCCCTGCGTATCGTCCGAGCAACTCTTCCCCAATCAATCGCATATAGCCGGCGAGAATGATCCGTTCAACGCCTTTTGCTTCAAGACGGGCAATGATTTCCCGCTCAAAACTCGGTTTATCCGGATAGTCCTTCGCCCGAAAGACGAAGACGTCACATCCGCGTCGTTTCGCCCGTTCAATGACTGCTGCGTCCGGTTGATCGCAGACGATCAGTTCAATCGAGGCATGTAACGTTCCTGCCTCGATTGCTTCAAAAAGTGCTTCGACATTACTACCGCTTCCTGATGCAAAACAGGCGATCTTCATGCGTCGACTCCTTGAATTCGAACACCTTCTTGATCGGTCACGTGACCAATCACGTACGCCGTCTCATTTTCACGAGCGAGGCGTGCTGTTACTTCCGCGACATCTTCTGGTTTGACGATCAACATGAAACCAATCCCCATGTTGAAGACATTATACATGTCATGTCGTGGAAGGTCACCCGCTTGCTCGAGCCAGTCGAAGACTGGTAACGTCGGCCACTTTTTCGGGTCGAACGATGCACCGAGACCTTCTGGCAAGACGCGTGGTACGTTCTCGTAGAATCCCCCACCCGTAATATGAACCATCGCTTGGATCTTTTCCGTCTCAAGGGCTGCTTTGACCGCTTCGACATAGATACGTGTTGGCATGAGGAGCGCATTTCCGAGCGTATGACCGAGCATCATGACTTCATCTTCGTATCGGAGACCACTGTCGGCGACGATTTTACGGACGAGTGAGAACCCATTTGAATGGACGCCAGACGAAGCGAGACCGAGAATGACATCTCCTGTTGCGACCTTATCACCTGTGATCAATTTTTGTTTCTCGACGGCACCGACGGCGAACCCGGCGATATCATATTCGCCGTCCGCATACATCCCTGGCATTTCCGCTGTCTCGCCGCCGATTAACGTACATCCCGCCTGGACGCAACCTTCTGCGACACCTGCGACGATCCGTTCGATCTTCGCCGGAATTGCCTGACCGAGCGCGATGTAGTCAAGGAAATAAAGTGGTTCCGCGCCTTGGACGATGATATCGTTCACACACATCGCGACACAGTCGATCCCAATCGTATCGTGTTGTTCCAGTGCGAAAGCGAGCTTGAGCTTCGTACCGACACCGTCTGTCCCACTGACAAGGACCGGTTCTTTCAACTGCAATTGGCTGAGGTCGAACATCGCACCAAAGCTACCGAGTCCCGTCAATACTTCTTTGCGCATCGAACGGGCGACGTGTTTTTTCATTCGGGTGACTGACTCATATCCTGCTGTCAGACTCACACCTGCTGCTTCGTAATGTTTGCTCATGTTCTTCCCCCATCTATCAAAGTTTAGCTTCTAACTCGAGCGAACCGAGCGGTGTCGGATACTCTCCTGTGAAGCAAGCAGTACATTGTCCTTTTAACGGTCCATCGAACGGGCGATCGATCGCATCGACCATGCCCGGTACAGTTAAGAATTCAAGTGAATCCGCACCGATTTCCTGACGGATTTCTTCCGGCATCAACCGAGCAGAGATTAACTCGTCTTTTGACGATGTATCAATCCCGTAATAACATGGATTCGTAATCGGTGGTGCCGTGATGCGGACGTGGACTTCCGTCGCACCCGCTTCCCGTAACAAACCGACGATGCGTCGACTCGTCGTTCCCCGGACGATCGAATCATCGACCATGATGACACGCTTTCCTTGCACGACGCCGCGTAGCGCGGACAACTTCATTTTGACCCCACGTTCCCGTAACTCCTGTGACGGCTGGATGAACGTCCGTCCGACATACCGGTTCTTGATCAATCCCATTTCATATGGAATACCGCTCGCTTCCGCGTAGCCGATCGCTGCCGAGATACTTGAATCCGGCACCCCGGTAACGACATCTGCTTCGACCGGTGCTTCTTCATACATCTTTTTCCCGAGTGCTTTGCGAGCCGTATGGACGTTGACGCCATCAATGATTGAATCTGGGCGCGAGAAGTAGATGTATTCCATCGAACACATTGCTCGTTCACGTGGTTCCATGTATTGACGAGACGACATGCCGTGTTCTGTGATCGTTACGAGCTCCCCTGGCTCGATATCACGAATGAACTCCGCGCCGACGATATCAAAGGCACATGTCTCTGACGCGAATACGATGCCGCCGTCTGGTGTCTTCCCAAGTGACAGTGGACGCAGTCCGTGTGGATCAACTGCTACGAATAACGTGTCTTCCGTTAAGAAAAGGAAGGCGAACGCCCCAACGAGACGCGCGAGACTGTCGGCAATCCGGTCTTCGAGTGTGTCGAGCTTACTGCGTTTGACGAGATGGGCGACGACTTCCGTATCACTCGTCGTCTGAAAGATGGCACCCTCTGCTTCTAACAGGTGCTTCAGTGAATCCGCGTTGACGAGGTTTCCGTTATGTGCGAGGGCGAGATCTCCCGTCCGCGATTTGAAATGCAGCGGTTGAGTGTTCTCAAGCGTGTTTCCTCCTGCTGTCGAATACCGGACATGTCCGATTGCATGATGTCCTTTCAGATTCGTCAGTGTCTCTTCCGAAAAGACTTCCGTTACGAGTCCTTGCCCGCGATGTGGGAAGAGGTCGTCACCGTCACTCGTGACGATGCCTGCCCCTTCTTGTCCCCGGTGTTGCAAGCTATGCAAGCCGTAATAAGCAAGTTGCGCCGCATTCGGTTGTCCGAAGATCCCGAAGACGCCACACTCCTCATTTAGTCCTTTGATGTCATATAACACGCGATTGCTCCTTCCCAGTCTCCCTGTAAGGTCGAACGGTCTGCTTCGATCCGTGTCTCTGCCGTTTCGATGACGAGAAGCTCATCGTTCGTAACGACACCGATCGCTTGAGCACCAGTCCGTTGTTCGAATGCTGTGACGTGCGCTTGTGGCACCGTAACGATGAAGCGTGATTGCGATTCGCTGAACAGGTGTAAGGTCGGTCCGTCGAACTGAACCGTCAACCCGAGGTTCGTCCCAAACGTCATCTCAGCGAGAGCGATGGCAAGACCACCTTCTGATACATCATGCATCGCATTGACTTCACCTGCTTGTACTGCCTGCTGTAACAATTGTAAGCGTGCGTGTTCGACGGCTAAATCGATCTGTGGTGCGCGACCGAATGATTTACCGAATTGCATATATTGAAGTTCACTGCCGCCAAACTCGGCTGTTGTTTCTCCTAATAGATAAATCTGGTCACCAGCTTGTTTGACGTGTTGTGTCGTGATCCATTCGGTTTGCTCGTGTAATCCAACCATTCCGACGACCGGTGTCGGGTGAACCGCTTGACCGGCTGACTCGTTGTAGAGTGAGACGTTTCCACCGATGACAGGTGTCTCAAGGACACGACATGCTTCTGCCATACCGGCTGTTGCTTGTTGCAACTGCCAGAAGCCTTCTGGTTTATCCGGATTTCCGAAGTTCAGACAATCCGTGATGGCGAGTGGTGTCGCCCCACTCGCGACGATATTACGTGCTGCTTCTGCTACCGCAATCTGTCCACCGACGTATGGATCCAAGTAGACGAAACGGCTGTTACAGTCGGTCGTCATCGCGAGCGCTTTGTTCGTGCCGCGGACACGAATGACGGCTGCGTCTGATCCTGGTGCGACGACGGTCGATGTCTGGACCATATGATCGTACTGATCGTAGACCCAGCGTTTTGAAGCGATCGTCGGCTGACGGAGTAACGCCCGCCATGTCTCAACGACATCTTCGACGACTGGAAGCGTCTCTTCCATCGCTTGGAATGCTTCATAATACGCAGGAACGCGGGATGGTTTTTCGTAGACTGGTGCTTCTTCTGCTAACGCATCAACCGGAACTTCTGCGACGATATCTCCATGATGAATCAACCGTAAGACTTTCTCTTCAATGACTTCTCCGACGTGAACGGCATGGAGTCCCCATTTGCTGACGATTGCTTCGATCTCTGCTTCGCGACCACGCTTGACGACGAGTAACATCCGCTCTTGTGATTCCGAGAGCATCATTTCGTAGGCAGTCATCCCTGTCTCTCGTTGCGGGACGTCATCGAGGTGCATCTCGATGCCCATACCGGCTTTTGAAGCCATCTCTGCTGAAGACGATGTCAGTCCGGCAGCACCCATGTCCTGCATCCCGACGAGTGCCGGATGCCCGACGATTTCAAGACACGCTTCAATCAATAGCTTCTCCATGAATGGATCGCCGACTTGAACAGCCGGACGTTTTGCTTCCGTATCCTCTCCGAGATCCTCCGAGGCAAACGTCGCACCATGGATCCCGTCGCGTCCAGTAGCTGCACCGACGTACATGACCGAGTTGCCGACACCTTTTGCCTGACCTTTTTGAATATCGGCATGGTTGATTAAACCGATACACATCGCGTTGACGAGTGGATTGCCTTCATACGAGCGATCAAATCCGATTTCGCCACCGATCGTTGGAATACCGACACAGTTGCCGTAACCGGCGATTCCGGCGACGACTTGTTCGAACAGTTGATTGACACGTGGTGTACCGAGATGACCGAAACGGAGCGAGTTCATGAGTGCGACCGGTCGTGCGCCCATCGAGAAGATGTCACGAATGATTCCGCCGACGCCTGTCGCAGCCCCTTGATACGGTTCAACAGCGGATGGATGGTTGTGGCTTTCGATCTTAAAGACGACTGCCTGCTCATCGCCGATATCAACGACACCTGCACCTTCCCCTGGTCCTTGTAAGACACGTGGTCCAGTCGTCGGGAATTGACGGAGGACAGGTTTAGATGTCTTGTATGAACAATGCTCGGACCACATGACTGAGAACAATCCTGTTTCCGTATAGTTCGGTTGGCGTCCGAGTAAATCGACGACCATCTGGTATTCTGTATCACTCAAGCCCATCGTGGCATAGACGCGTTGCTCTTGAATCAATTCTGGTGTTGGTTCAGACTGTTGTTTTAGCATGGTGTGCCCCCTGTTTGACGAGTGAAGTAAAGAGTTTTAGTCCATCTGTTCCGCCGGTCAAGAGTTCGACCGCTCGTTCCGGGTGTGGCATCATCCCAAGAACGTTGCCGGCTTTGTTCGTGATTCCGGCGATATCGCCGCGCGAGCCGTTCGGATTGTCGACATATGTGAAGGCGATTTGTCCGTTCGTTTGCAGCATCGCGTAAGTCGCATCGTCGCAGTGGTAGTTTCCTTCACCATGCGCGATCGGAATCGAGATCGTCTCGCCTGGCAGGTAATCCGATGTAAAACGTGTCTTTGTATTCTCAACCTTTAGTTCAACCGTCCGGCACATGAACTTCAAGCCGTTGTTTCGGTGCAAGACACCTGGTAAGAGTCCCGCTTCGACAAGGATCTGGAATCCGTTACATACCCCGAGGACCGTTTTCCCTTCTGTCGCAAAACGTTTGACTTCTTCCATGATCGGTGAGAAGCGCGCGATCGCGCCGCAACGAAGGTAATCTCCGTAGGAGAATCCGCCCGGTAACAGGACGCCGTCGTAGCCTTCAAGTGATGTTTCGGTATGGAAGACGTATTCAGCTTCTTCTCCGAGAGCATCCTTGACCGCATGGTACATATCTAAATCACAGTTCGATCCCGGAAAGACGATGACCGCGAACTTCATGCTGGCGTCACCTCTTCGATCGTAATCTGGTAATCTTCCATCACCGTGTTGACGAGTAGTTTTTGACACATCTCATGAATCATCGCTTCTGTCGTTTCCGTTTCAACGAGCAGTTCAATCTGTTTTCCGATTCGGACACTCTCGACACCCGTAAAACCAAGCTGTTGCAATCCGCCTTTTACAGCAACTCCTTGTGGATCTAAAATGCTTTCCCGTAATGCGATCGATACGATGACTTTTTTCATTGTGTGTTTCCTCCTAGGCGATTGAATAGTGTTTGGTAGGTCTCTGTCAGTGAACCGATGTTGCGGCGGAAGACATCTTTATCGAGATGTTCTCCAGTTGCTTGATCCCACAAACGGCATGTATCTGGTGAAATCTCATCAGCTAGTAGAATCGTTCCGTCTGCCATCTTTCCGTATTCCAGTTTAAAATCAATCAACGTGATTCCGTTTTGACGGAAGTAAGGTTGCAAGACTTCATTCACGCGAAGTGCCTTGTCCGACAACTGTTTCAACTCTTCAGAAGTCGCAATCTTCAGTAAATTGATGTGTGATGAGGTGACGAGTGGATCGCCTAACGTATCATCTTTATAGTAGAACTCAACGATTGGTGTTTCGAGTACCGTACCTTCTTCGATACCGAGCCGTTTACTCAAGCTTCCCGCGACGACGTTTCGGACGACGACTTCGAGTGGAATGATGGTGACACGACGTACGAGCTGTTCGCGCTCCGAGACACGTTCAATGAAATGTGTCGGAATGCCCGCTTGTTCGAGGATTTCAAAGAAATGACTCGTCAACCGGTTGTTCAATTCGCCTTTTCCAGCAAAGACTTCTTTTTTCTCGCCGTTGAATGCCGTGGCCTCGTCTTTATAGACGATCCGGAGCACATCCTGCTCCTGCGTCGTGTACAATCGTTTTGCTTTTCCTTCATAAAGTGGTTGCATCGCTTTCGTCCCCCATGATCCTAAGATGTAGACGGGGCAAGTGCCCCGTCTCAGGTTGATTAGTTCAAGCCACACCGTTCAAAGATTTCATCGACACGACTCGTATGATACGTCGGATCGAAACACGCATCGAGCTCTTCTTCTGTGAAAAGCTGTTGAATGTCCTGTTCTTGCCACAATAAGTCACGGAACATGATTTGTTCTTCCCACGCCTGCATCGCACGCGGTTGAACGAAATCATACGCTGCTTCACGCGACCAGCCTTTTTCGATTAAAGCGAGTAAGACATGTCCAGAGAAGATGACACCAAACGTCCGGTCCATGTTCCGCTTCATGTTGTCCGGGAATACCGTCAAGTTCTTCACGATGTTTCCGAAACGGTTCAACATATAGTTGAGTAGTCCTGTCGCATCCGGAAGAATGATGCGTTCGGCCGAAGAATGCGAGATGTCACGTTCGTGCCAGAGTGAGACGTTCTCGTATGCCGTCACCATGTGTCCACGGATGACTCGAGCAAGACCTGTCATGTTCTCTGAACCGATCGGATTTCGCTTGTGCGGCATCGCCGATGATCCTTTTTGACCTTTAGCGAAGAATTCTTCGACTTCACGTGTTTCCGTTTTTTGCAGACCTCGGATTTCCGTTGCCATCTTTTCGATCGATGTCGCGATCAAAGCCAGTGTCGACATGTAGTGTGCATGACGATCACGTTGTAACGTTTGCGTGGAGACCGGAGCAGGCTTTGTCCCTAACTTTTCGCAGACATACTTTTCAATGAACGGATCGATGTTCGCGAATGTTCCGACGGCACCTGACATCTTGCCATATTCGACCGTCTCACGTGCTGCTTCGAAACGGACTTTGTTTCGTTTCATCTCTTCATACCAAAGCGCTAGTTTCAGACCGAACGTCGTCGGTTCTGCATGTACGCCATGTGTGCGTCCCATCATGACCGTATATTTATGTTCGTTCGCTTTGACTTTTAAGATGTCGATGAACCGATCGAGATCTGCAGCAAGAATGTCGTTTGCTTGCTTCAACAGATACGAGAGTGCTGTATCGACGACGTCCGTTGACGTGAGTCCGTAATGGACCCACTTGCGTTCTTCTCCAAGTGTTTCAGAGACAGCGCGCGTAAAAGCGATGACATCATGACGTGTCTCTTGCTCGATTTCAAGGATGCGGTTGACATCAAATGAGGCATTGTCCCAAAGCAACTGGACGTCCTCTTTCGGGATGACCCCTAGTTCACTCCATGCTTCACACGCAAGGATCTCGACTTTTAACCAAGCCTCGAATTTGTTTTGTTCGGTCCAGATCGCTTTCATCTCAGGACGTGTATACCGTTCGATCATTGAACTGTCTCCTTCCATATCGACAGGCGTTCGACTTCTGCCAAAGCATCGTCGACGGTATCCGCAAGAATGTTCAAATGGCCCATCTTGCGTCCTGTCTTGGCTTCTGCTTTTCCATATAAGTGAACTTTCGTCCGAGCGTTTAGTCTCGGTAGTTCCTCGTATAATGCTGTGACATGCTGACCCAGGATGTTCGCCATGACGACCGGTGTCGTCAGACGGGTATCACCGAGTGGGAGACCACTGATGGCACGGATATGTTGCTCGAATTGGGATGTTTCGCAAGCATCAATCGAATAGTGACCCGAATTGTGTGGTCGGGGTGCTAGTTCATTGACGATTAGTCGAGAACCAACGACAAACAACTCGATGGCCAGTGTACCGATCAGCCCGACGGCATCCGCGATCGATTCAGCGAGCGCAATTGCTTCTTGTTCGAGCGATTCAGAAATGCGTGCCGGTACAATCGATAGATGCAAAATGTTCTCTTGGTGAATGTTCTCACTGACTGGGAAGACACGTGTTTCTGTTGCGCTTCGAGTGACGATGACGGAAATTTCCTGATCAAACGGTAACCACTGCTCCGCAACATACTCTGTCGGTTCGAATCGTTCGATTGCCGCTTGGAACTGTTCTTCCGTCCGGATGACGGTCTGTCCTTTTCCGTCATAGCCGAATCGTGCTGTCTTCAAGACGAACGGTAACCCGAGTCGCTGTTTTGCTCCCTCTAAGTCAGAAGGATGCGTCACCGGATAGTACGGAGCGACAGAGTGTCCAATGCGTTCAATCATCTCTTTTTCCCGTACCCGATGTTGCGTTTGAAAAAGGAGATCCGTTCCATGAATCAGTTTCGTCCCGATTGCTTCAGCGACTTCCGTTGAGATGTTCTCAAATTCATAGGTGACGACATCTGATTCAGCTGCGAGCTGTTTGGCTGCCTCGACATCCGTGAAGGGAGCTTGGATATGTTGATCCGCCACTTGCGCACATGGTGCGTTGTCTGTTGGGTCGAGTGTCAAAATCTCAAAGCCCATCTCACGGGCCGACAGAGCCATCATTCGACCAAGTTGACCGCCGCCTAATATCCCGATTCGTTTCATAGCAGGTTCCCTCCAGATGCAATGACGTCTCCTTCTAGTTCGACTCGCATATGATCGAGCTTGCGGGCAAGTCGTTCATCTTGAATCGAGAGAATTTGAGCAGCTAGCAATCCGCCGTTTTTTGCGCCTGCTTCTCCGATGGCAACCGTTGCGACCGGTACGCCACCTGGCATTTGAACGATCGAGAGCAAGGAATCAATTCCTTGGAGCGCTCTACTCTTCACAGGAACACCGATGACGGGTAATGTCGTTTTAGCAGCGACCATGCCCGGTAGATGAGCAGCACCGCCTGCACCGGCAATGATGACCTTCAGTCCTCGTTCACGTGCTGATTCAGCATAACGAAACATTAGATCCGGTGTCCGGTGTGCGGAAACGACTTTCTTTTCGTATGGAATCTCAAGTTGCTCCAACACATCACATGTATGTTTCATCGTTTCCCAATCCGATTGACTTCCCATGATGACGCCGACTTCTACATTTCCCATCGCTGTTTCCTCCTTTGTGCATAAAAAAAGCCCAAACCACGGCTAAAAGGGTGGCTTAGGGTATAAAAAGGTACGCCAAAGAAATATCGACGAACATCCATATACCCCATAGTCCAACGATTTAGGGTCGTTGGGTAGAAACTTGCAAGCCATATCCCTGCTATTATACGAGGTGTTTATATTCAATCATCCTGTCACGACTTCATCTTAACAAGTCCATCCCAAGGCGTCAACCAAAGGCGAACAATTTAATTGTCTGAAAATTTATCGTTCGGTTTTAAAAGTAGTTTTTCTGATTTCATCTAGTGTCCATTCGGAGTTTATTTTCTTGAAAGGCATCACATGGAATCAAGCACTAAAAAAAGCACCCTCCACATGATTCGGAGGATGCTCTAGGCAGTTATTCGTTCTCTTTCACTTTGCAATCGAAGACGATTTGCTGACGAATTGGATACGGTTCGCCATTAGCGTCTAATCCAAAGATCGGTTCTTCTCGTCGGACCGTCGGGCGGTATCCCATGGCATCGATACGATCCAAACAGGCACCAATCGTCTCGTTCTCTTCGACGGCTACGCGTAGTTTCGTTTTTTTCGCCATATCCCTGTTCAGTCCCTTCATTAAAATGGATACATGTCTTTCTACAAAAAGACACAAAAAAGCGGCGGCCCTTGAGCGTATGCTCCAGAACCACCGTTTGCCTGGCAACGTCCTATCCTCACAGGGGGAAGCCCCCAACTACTTTCGGCGTTCAAGTGCTTAACTTCCGTGTTCGGCATGGGAACGGGTGTGACCACTTGGCTATCGTCACCAGACGATCAGGCTCGCGCCCTCAAAACTGAAGTCATCAACAAGCATCTGCTAGAACAAGGCCTCGACCGATTAGTATCACTCAGCTCCACATGTCGCCATGCTTCCACCCGTGACCTAT
>NZ_JANFNX010000005.1:0-54497 GCF_024436095.1 Exiguobacterium sp. LL15
CATGTATTAGGCACGCCGCCAGCGTTCGTCCTGAGCCAGGATCAAACTCTCCATGAAGTGTTTGACTTGCTCGTTGTTGTGACCGAAGTCACGATTGACGAAGCTTGCGCTTCATTCGTTTTTTGTATTCCGTAGAATACGATTTTTGCCTCATCGTTCAGTTTTCAAAGTCCAATATGTCATTTGACGACTTTTAAATCTTACAGTAAAGTAATATGTGATGTCAATTACTTTTTTGAAGTTTTTTTCGTCTGTGACGCTCGCGTTTGGCGTGTGCCTCAGCGACATGTATTAATATATCAACTCTTGTTTTTTTCGTCAACTGTTTTTCTAAAAAAACTTTAGAAAAAAGATAGACCCGCTTGAACCGGTAAAACACTACCCGTTCGCGGGTCTTTTTCGTTACGCCTGTTTTTGAGATTGTCCTTGAGAAGCGGGCTTTTCTTGCAAGCGATGCAGCATTAGAATCTGATACGCATTACAGATTAAAAGTGTCGCAAGCGCCGCCCATAACATCCGCTTATCTTGTGTTGCCTGCAAAGCAGGTACCCATTCGATCAACGTGATGACTGTCATGAGGAACAATGTCGGAATGAACGCTGTAAAGTTCGTTTCCCGTGCTTTCGTCCGCGCGACTAAGAACGCTATTAACAGCAAGACGACCATTTCACCAATATAAAGGCTCGTCTTATCAAAGCCATATGCTAATCCGCGTAGATAAACACCATCAAATAGTGCAAATGCGATCAAGACGACCTGGACACGATTCCAAAGCTTTGCGCCGCGGAATAAATCGAGTCCGACGCGATGTAAGATCAAGTACGAGAAGAATCCCATCAAACTGATGGCTGTCCACGTACTACTGTAGGAGAGAGCCGTCACATATCCGCTAATCGATTGATTTCGGATATATCCAGGTTCCGCTACCAAGTTAAACACGAAGCCGGCGAGCGTTCCGATTAGGAGCGTCATCCAAAACAGCTTCAAAAATCCTTTAATCTTCATTCTTATCCCTCTACTTTTTCGATGACACGCGTGGCGAGTTCATTATAGTACGTCTCAAATGGATGTTCATCGCGATAGATCGATGGGGCGAAGTCCGCATCGTTCGCATATGGTTGTCCAAGTGGAATCTTAGCTAGAATATCGGTTTTTAACGCTTCTGACAACCTCTCTCCGCCACCACTACCGAAGACATATTCTTTTTCGCCTGTCACTTTGCTTTCAAAGTACGCCATGTTCTCGACGATTCCGAGGAGACGATGGTTCGTCTTGATTGCCATTGCTCCTGCTCGTGCTGCAACGAAAGCGGCTGTTGCGTGAGGTGTCGTGACGATGACTTCCTGACAACTTGGGAGCATCGAATGAATGTCGAGTGCGACATCCCCTGTCCCCGGCGGAAGATCAAGCAACAAGTAATCGAGATCGCCCCATTCGACGTCTGCGAAGAAGTTGTTGAGCATCTTCCCGAGCATTGGTCCCCGCCAGATGACTGGTGCATTATCTTCGACGAAGAAGCCCATTGAGATCACCTTAACGCCAAAGCGTTCTGGTGGAACGATTCGGTCGTTCACGACAGTCGGACGTGTTTCGATTCCCATCATGTCTGGAACACTAAAGCCGTAGATATCGGCATCAATCAACCCGACTTTCTTCCCTGCTCGCGCGAGGGCGACTGCTAAGTTAACGGAAACCGTTGATTTCCCGACGCCCCCTTTACCAGAAGCGATCGCGATGAACGTCGTACCAGATTCTGGTTTGAGAATTGATGGTGTCGTAGCTGCTTGAATCCCGTGATCACCAAGTGCTTCAAAACGAAGTCCCACCGTCTTGAATCCTTTTTCTTTTAGTTCCTTGACGATTTGCTGTTGGAGCACGAGTTGCTCCCCAGAACCAGATTGAGCTAAAGCGATTTTCAGACTGACATAATCACCTTTAATCCGGACGTCACGAATGCCGTTCGTATCTGCAAGCGGGCGGTCAATCGTCGGATCGACGAGCGTTCCGACTACCTCGCGAATTTCTTGTTCATTCAACATAGTGCCTTCCCCCTGAAAACGTTCGATTTAATCCTTATTAGTATAACAAAAATAAGAGAGCGCTTGCACATTTCGACACCGGAAAGGATGACTTTTCCATGTCCAGTGTCGGTTTTCATCATTTCTCTCGATCATTCACTCGTTTTAGAACATTCGGTTCCATGTACGAGGACCCACGACACCATCGACATCAAGTCCTTGACGTGTTTGATAGGCGCGCACCTTCTGAGCCGTCTCTGCATCAAAGCGCCGAGTCACGGTTGCTTTGACTGCACGTTGGATCCGTTCGATATCCCGCGGATTCATATTGGCTGCACCTTGATACAACGGACGACCTGGATACGGAACGATATCACGAGAGCGATTCGGCGTTTCTTCAGACACTCCTAGTAATTCAAAGTGTGGATAGTCCTTAAAGCTCGTCCAGTCCCCACCCCAAGAAAAGCCACGTCGTTTCATCGCAGCAACAATCTTTTGAAAGCTTTGATCGTTTCGAAACAGCGCTTGTGTACCGTCTTTGGAATATTGAAAGAGGTCGACGGCAATGCCGCGGTTATGACTCGATTGTCCGCCGCGTGCATTCGTTACGATTGGTCCTGGTAGTGTCCTTCCCTGTGCGTACAACCGATTCTGTTCTACGATCGATCGGTACCCTTGTGCGACACCGACATAAATCCCTTGCGCATGCATCTCCCGGATGACTTCTTGCGTCCGTTTGGCGACTTCTCGTGAAAGTCCCGAAGCATTCAACTTCCGATTCGCTCGCTCGAGTAACCAGCTGATCGATAATGCCATCTATACTCACCCCTTTGTCTCCTGTTCCCGAAAACAAAATCCGCTATACTTATGGAATGCAGAATGATTTTAACTTATATCAAAAGGAGCATCCTATGAAAAAACGCTTTATTTGGACGCTTGGCGTCACCTGTCTCTTACACCTTGGCTTCATCCTGTATCTGACGCTGCAACCGACCGTAGCTACCAAGACGGAGTTACCGGACAATGCAACCGTCTTGAGTGAAGAAACCTCTTTTACGGGACATGTCGGTCAAGCGACGACACATACACCTACCCAATTCATACAATCTCTCTTTATTTGGAGCATCCCGCTGACGATCGTCATCCTCTATCTTCTTCTGACGATATTGCACCGATTACGCTCCACTCCGTCGTCTTGACTTGAATCGCTGTTCTGACACTTCGTCAGGAGAGCGGTTTTTCAATGCACAAAAAAACCTCCCACCACAAGGGTGAGAGGGATTCGAAAAGAATTAACGTTTCGAGAATTGTGGTGCACGACGAGCTGCTTTAAGACCGTATTTTTTACGCTCTTTCATACGAGCATCACGAGTCAAGAAGCCTTTCGCTTTGAGTGCGCCGCGGAATTCTGGATCCGCTTGAAGAAGAGCACGTGAGATACCGTGACGGATAGCGCCTGCTTGACCAGTGAAGCCGCCGCCTTTGACCGTTACGATTACATCGTACTTGCCTTCTGTTTCTGTGATTACGAGTGGTTCTTTTGCAGTCATGATCAATGTCTCATAACCGAAGTATTCGCTGATATCGCGACCGTTAACTGTGACTTTACCGTCTCCAGCAACGAGGAAAACGCGCGCTGCCGCGTGTTTCCGGCGACCAGTGCCGTAGTAACGTACATCTGCCATCGTGTAGTTCCTCCTAAATTCGTATTAACCGCGAAGTTCGTAAACTTCTGGTTGTTGTGCTTCGTGCTTGTGTGCAGCTCCAGCGTAGACGTGGAGTTTGTTGAACATTTGACGACCGAGGCTACCTTTTGGAAGCATCCCTTTGATCGCGAGTTCAAGCATGCGCTCAGGTTTGTTAGCAAGCATATCGCGTGCAACAGTCTGCTTTAAGCCGCCTGGATGACCAGAGTGACGGTAGTAGACTTTTTTGTCGAGTTTGTTACCAGTTAAAACGATTTTCTCAACGTTGATGAGGATAACGTTATCCCCACAGTCAACGTGTGGTGTGAACGTAGGCTTGTGCTTACCACGGAGAAGTGATGAAACTTCGCTCGCAAGGCGACCGAGTGTTTTACCTTCAGCGTCGATAAGGAGCCATTTGCGTTCTACATCAGTAGCTTTCGCCATGAAAGTTGTGCGCATGTAAAATACCTCCTAAGGAATTAAAAGTTCTGTTTTTGATTTTTCATTTATTCACTAGGTGAATCTATCATAATCTTAGGTGTACGGGGCTAAGATTGTGGTTTCATAATAAATGAAATGCCAATAAACATTGTATGTTTTTTAATAGCCAATGTCAATTGCCTTTTTTCACTCCGGATAGAAAACTTCCCATAGATAGAGTCCATGAGGAGGCGCCGTCACGCCTGCGACGTTCCGGTCCTTTGCCAGCAACATTTTTTTAATGTCCTCTGGTGCAAAACGACCGCGTCCGACGTCAAGTAACGTCCCGACCATAATCCGGATTTGATTATAGAGAAACCCACTGCCCTGGAACCGAAAGACGAGTTCGTCACCGACCGTCATCAACTCTGCCTCGTAAATCGTCCGGACCCGGTTATCCGTTTCCGTCTTCGCGACACAGAACGAACTGAAATCGTGCGTGCCGACGAGATGTGCCATCCCTTGACGGATGCGCTCGAGATCGAGCGGATACGGAATATGAACCGATAGATTCCGACGAAACGCATTTTCTTCGCGGCGGACGAAATAGCGGTATTCCTTCCCTACGACATCGTAACGCGCTTCAAAGGTCGGTTCGACCTCCTCGCAGCTTCGGACACGAATATCCGCTGGTAAGAGCGTATTCAGTGCCTTGACGACGTTCTCCGGTGGAATCGCTAGTTCCGTATCAAAATGAATGACTTGCCCGTAGGCATGCACCCTCGCATCCGTCCGTCCCGACCCGATGATCTTGACGGGATGTTTGTGCATCCGCGCAAGTGTCGTTTCAATCACTTCTTGAATCGTCAATCCGTTTGGTTGCACCTGATACCCGGCGTAGCCGGTTCCGTCATATTGAATCGTACATTTTAAACGACGCATTACCCGATCCCTCGCAATCCTACTAAACTGATCGTCAGGAGGACGAGTAGGATGATCAGACCTGTATCCCGCATCGTCCACTTGGATTCCCGTAGACGTGTCCGTCCCTCTCCTCCACGGTACCCCCGTGCTTCCATCGCTGTCGCAAGATCCTCTGCCCGCTTAAAGGCGGAGATGAACAACGGAATCAATAACGGAATGATCGCCCGTAAACGTTCCTTGATCGGTCCTGCCGATAAATCAACCCCACGTGCTTGCTGTGCCTTCATGATTTTCTCCGTCTCCTCCGCTAAGGTTGGTAAGAACCGAAGCGAGATCGATAACATTAAAGCAATCTCATGCGTCGGGACACGGACGACCTTGAACGGCTTCAACAATAATTCAATCGCATCCGTCAATTCGATCGGTGAGGTCGTCAGCGTGACGAGCGTCGTAATCGAGACGAGATAGAAGAAACGTAATGAGACGATGATCGCGAGTCGCAGTCCTTCTTCATAGATCCGAAGCCAGCCGAACTCAAAAAGGACAGCCCCTTCGCGCGTGAAGAACAGCTGGATGACGAACGTAAAGACGATCAGGAATAGAATCGGTCGCAGTCCTTTTAGAACATAACGAAGCGGTAAGCGACTACTCATGAGCGCTAAAAACGTAAAGATGAGTAAAAAGATGTTCGTTGCTGCATTGTTCGCAAGAAAGACGAGCGGAATGAAACAAAAGGCAAAGATGATCTTCGCAAGTGCCGACGACCGGTGCAAGTACGACTGACCGGGAATATGTTGTCCGACGATCATTCGCTCACCCCTTTCGTCATCAACCACTCGATCAACTCGGTCTCCGTCCGGATATCCGGTCGTTGCAATCCACGCCGATCAGCGACTTGCCAAGCAAGCGATAGGACGTGCGGGAGATCGAGGTGGAATTGCTCGAGCAATGTCTCTCCTTTAAACAGATCAAGCGGTAGCCCGTCAAACGCCACCTGGGCGTCTTCCATGACGATCACACGCTCAGCATACTCAAGCACCTGATCCATGTCGTGCGTGATCAGGAGCAACGTCATACCGGTCTCTGCATGAAGCCGGGCAAATAGACTCAGCATATGCTTGCGCCCTTGCGGATCGAGTCCTGCCGTCGGCTCATCGACGATCAACACGTCTGGTTGACTAGCGAGTACGCCGGCAATTGCAACACGCCTCATTTGCCCACCAGACAGGTCAAACGGCGAACGACTCCAAAAGACTTCATCGAGTCCGACAGTCCGTAATGCCTCTTTCGCTAATTGCTCAGCGGTCGCGGCATCATGACCGAAGTTCATCGGACCGAACATGACATCCTTTAAGACCGTCTCTTCGAACAATTGATATTCCGGATATTGAAAAACAAGCCCGACGCGACGTCTTAATGGCTTGAGGTCCTGTTTTTTCTTCGGTTCGACGATGATGTCATCGACTTGTACCTTCCCCGCTGTCGGCTTGAGCAACCCATTGATGTGCTGCACGAGCGTCGATTTCCCGGATCCGGTGTGCCCTACAAACGCAACAAGCGCCCCTGACGGAATCTCAAGATTCACATCACGCAGCGCGACTCGTTCGAACGGACTATTGAGTTGATACGTATAATTTAATTCCTGGATTAAGATTGGCATAAACGGTTCACCAATTCTCTTTCATCTAGTATCGTCTCCTCGAGTGAGAGACCTTGCGCCTGTAAACGTTCTTGTACCCGAACAACGAATGGAACATCGAGTCCGATGTCTTCTAAGAACGATGCATGACGAAAGACTTCCTGAGGGGATCCTTCTAATACGATTTTCCCGGCATCCATGACGATGACACGACTAGCCCGTAATACTTCGTCTAATTCGTGTGTAATCGCGATGACCGCCATTGGGTGGGTCGCATGGAGTTCCTGAACGGTCGACATGACCTCTTGTCGTGCTAATGGATCAAGCATCGATGTAGCTTCATCGAGCACGAGAACATCAGGGCGCATCGCAAGCGCCGAAGCGATTGCGACACGCTGCTTCTGTCCGCCGGATAGTTGATGGGGTTCCCGATCAACAAAATCCGTAAGGCCAACGCGCGCTAGACTGTCGTCGATACGACGAACCATTTCCTCGCGTGGCACACCCCAGTTTTCTAGAGCAAATGCCACGTCGTCGCGCACGGTCGTGCCAACGAATTGATTGTCTGGATTTTGGAAGACGATGCCGATTGCTCGACGCATCTCCCACAGTTGTTCCGGATTCGCACTTGAAAAGCGCTCAGCAACCGTAACGGTCCCTGTCTCCGGTAACAACAGTCCATTAAACAATTTCGTCAGCGTTGATTTTCCAGAGCCGTTGTGACCAACGATGGCGACCCATTCACCTGAACGAATCGTCAGAGAGACTTCTTGTAGGGCTGCTTGCTCCTGTTCCGGATACCGATAGGTGACCTGTTCCAGTTCAATCAGCTTGTCCATGATCTCTCCTCCTTCATCAAATCAATACTTTCATTTTGTAGCAAAAGGGCAGAAGCGGGATACGCACTGCCCTTTTATGGCGAATCATTTAATGAGGATTAAACGAGTTCGATGATGACCATTTCTGCGCCGTCACCACGACGTGGTCCCATTTTCATGATGCGTGTGTAACCACCTTGACGCTCAGCAAAACGTGGAGCCACATCAGCGAATAATTTTTGGATCGCGTCTTGTGCTTTGCCCTCTGCGTTTTGACCAGCAGCTTCACGGCGAACGAACGATGCAACTTGACGACGAGCGTGGAGATCACCGCGTTTACCTAAAGTGATGAGTTTCTCTACGACTGGACGAAGTTCCTTCGCTTTTTGTTCTGTAGTTTGGATACGCTCATTGATGATGAGATCAGTCGCAAGGTCACGCAAAAGTGCCTTACGTTGTGAGCTTGTACGGCCTAATTTCGAGTATGCCATGGATGGATTCCCTCCTTCGTGCAATTAATAGTATTAGTCTTCTTTACGCAAGCCTAGTCCGAGTTCGTCGAGTTTCGCTTGAACTTCCTCGAGTGATTTACGTCCGAGGTTACGGACTTTCATCATCTCGTCTTCGCTCTTGTTCGCGAGTTCTTGAACCGTGTTGATACCAGCGCGTTTCAAACAGTTGTACGAACGAACTGAGAGATCGAGTTCTTCGATCGTCATTTCGAGTACTTTTTCTTTTTGATCTTCTTCCTTTTCGACCATGATTTCAGCATGGAGCGCTTCGTCCGTAAGACCAACAAAGATGTTTAAGTGTTCTGTCATGATTTTCGCACCGAGTGACACTGCTTCTTCAGGGCGGATTGAACCGTCCGTCCAAACATCAAGCGTCAACTTATCGAAGCTCGCATCTTGACCGACACGTGTTTTTTCAACTTGATAATTTACACGTTGAATTGGCGTGTAAATCGAGTCGATTGGGATTACACCGATTGGCATATCGTCCCGTTTGTTATCTTCAGCCTGAACATACCCACGACCACGGCGTGCTGTCAGACGCATATGAAGTGATGCACCTTCTGCAAGCGTTGCGATGTGAAGTTCTGGGTTGAGGATTTCGACGTCGCTGTCATGCGTAATGTTCGCAGCAGTGACAACACCAGCGCCTTGAATATCGATCTCAAGCGTTTTCTCTTCTTCCGAGTACACTTTGAGGGCGAGTTTCTTAAGGTTCAAGATGATTTGGGTAACGTCTTCTACAACGCCATCAATCGTCGAGAACTCATGAAGAACGCCATCGATTTGGACTGCAGTGACTGCAGCACCCGGAAGTGAAGACAATAGGATACGACGCAATGAGTTACCAAGCGTTGTACCGAATCCACGCTCAAGCGGCTCAACTACGAATTTACCAAACGTAGCGTTCTCGCTTAACTCGATCGTTTCAATCTTCGGTTTTTCGATTTCGATCATCTGAACCCCTCCTTGAATATCGTCATGTTGGCCATCGCGTTCAATCGCCAACCGTCTTGTGTACGTTTCTACTGCCTTGCTTGGTCAAACGATCAACAAAAGTCTACTCGAATCCCCGCTCTGCAGTACAAGACGGGTTACACGCGACGACGTTTTGGAGGGCGGCAACCGTTGTGTGGTACTGGAGTAACGTCACGGATTGCAGTAACTTCGAGACCGATCGCTTGAAGAGCACGGATAGCTGCTTCACGACCTGCACCAGGACCTTTAACGTTAACTTCTACAGTACGCATACCGTTATCCATTGCTGTTTTAGCAGCTGTTTCAGATGCCATTTGTGCAGCGAAAGGAGTCGATTTACGTGAGCCTTTGAAGCCCATGTTACCTGCAGTTGCCCAAGAGATTGCATTCCCTTGCATATCAGTGATCGTAACGATCGTGTTGTTGAATGTTGAACGGATATGCACGATACCAGATTCAATATTCTTTTTGACTTTACGTTTACTACGAACGTTCTGTTTGCGTTTTGCCATCTTAGTTTACCCTCCCTTACTTCTTCTTGTTCGCTACTGTACGGCGTGGGCCTTTACGAGTACGCGAGTTGTTTTTAGTGTTTTGACCACGAACTGGAAGACCACGACGGTGACGAACACCACGGTAGCAACCGATTTCGATCAAACGTTTGATGTTGAGTGAGATTTCACGACGAAGGTCACCCTCAACTTTGATTTTGTCTAAACCATCACGAAGTTGGTTCAATTGTTCCTCAGTCAAGTCGCGAGTACGAGTATCTTCAGAGATACCAGTTTCTTTCAAGACTTTTTGAGCAGTCGTTTTACCAACACCATAGATGTAAGTGAGTGAGATGACGATGCGTTTCTCACGTGGAATATCTACACCAGCAATACGTGCCATGTGTGCACCTCCTTGTTTAATTACCCTTGTTTTTGTTTATGCTTAGGGTTTTCGCAAATAACCATTACTTTGCCTTTACGGCGGATAACTTTACATTTTTCACAGATCGGTTTAACCGAAGGTCTTACTTTCATTGTGAATACCTCCTCCTGAAAAAATCGGAGTTTTTATTTGAAACGGTATGTGATCCGTCCGCGAGTCAAGTCGTATGGTGACAACTCAACCGTTACTTTATCTCCTGGCAAGATCCGAATGAAGTGCATCCGAATTTTTCCTGAGACGTGCGCGAGGACCGTGTGGCCGTTTTCTAACTCCACCTTAAACATCGCGTTTGGAAGCGGCTCGATAACCGTACCTTCCACTTCGATTACATCTTGTTTCGCCATCAATTATACCCCTTTCTCTATAAAGTTGATTGGGAGCCCAGACGATTTGTAGCGCTAGGGGCTTTCTACAAGAGCCATTGAGAGATCATCGGTCACAAACACGAGTGGATACTGGCTTATAGAAAGGTGACACCAATAACGCACACAGCTCACTCTGCATCGACCGTTAAGATCTCGTAGCCGTCGTCTGTGATGGCGATGGTGTGCTCAAAGTGGGCGCACATGCTACCGTCCACCGTCACTACCGTCCAATTGTCGGATAGTGTGCGAACATAGCGTTTCCCGACATTGACCATTGGCTCAATTGCCAGTGTCATGCCGGTTTTCAGGCGCGGCCCTTTCCCCGGTGGTCCATAATGTGGAATTTGCGGATCTTCATGCAAATTTTGTCCCACGCCGTGGCCCACATATTCGCGGACTACAGAAAAATTCGCAGCTTCAACATGTGACTGAATCGCATGCGAAATATCTGTCAGGTGCACGCCAGCTTTGGCGCGCTCCAATCCTTTATACAGAGATTCTTCAGTTACGTCAAGTAACCGCTTCGTCTCTTCAGAGATTGTACCTACCGGATATGTCCAGGCTGAATCTCCGTGATACCCATTGTACTCTGCTCCGATGTCAATCGAGATGATGTCACCGTCCTGAAGTACACGATCTCCCGGAATACCATGGACAAGCTCTTCGTTCACGGAAGCACAGATGCTACCCGTGAAACCATTATACCCTTTAAACGATGGTGTTGCCCCTTGACTTCGAATATAGCGTTCAGCGATCGCGTCGAGTTGCCCCGTCGTGATACCTGGGCGAATGTGAGCTTGAAGCTCCTTATGCGTCCGGGCGACGATTTGTCCTGCTTTACGCATGATGTCGATTTCACGCGGCGCTTTCGTGATGATCATTACTGATCACCAAGGAGTGCCTGAACATCGGAATATACATCGTTGATTGGACGATCACCGTCCAAATTACGAAGATACCCTTTTTCTGCGTAAAAGTCAATCAAAGGTTGCGCTTGAGCGACGTTGACTTCCAAGCGACGACGTACTGTCTCCTCTTGGTCATCTTCACGTTGTACAAGTGCTGATCCGTCGATATCACAGATCCCCTCCACTTTTGGTGGGTTGTAGAGAACATGATACGTTGCTCCGCAAGTTGGGCAAATCCGGCGACCTGTCAAACGAGGGACAAGTTTCTCCGGGTCTACACCGATGTGGATGACGTGATCAATTTGTTTGCCCAGATCTTCAAGTAATGCTTCAAGAGCATCTGCTTGTTTCACTGTGCGTGGGAAACCGTCAAGGAGAAAACCATTTGCACAGTCTTCTTTGGCGAGACGCTCACGTACGATGCCGATTGTGACTTCGTCCGGAACGAGTTCCCCTTTATCCATGTATGATTTCGCTTCTTGTCCGAGTGGCGTTGAATCTTTGATCGCCGCGCGGAACATGTCGCCTGTCGAGATGTGGGGGATCGCATAGTCTTCGATGATTTTCGCAGCCTGCGTTCCTTTACCAGCACCCGGCAAACCCATCAATACTAGATTCATGTCGGTAGCCTCCACTTCTATAGCTCTATAGACACAACAGAAAGGAAAGGGATGGTCCCCTTCCTCCCGCCTTATCGGATAAAGCCTTTGTAGTGTCGTTTAACCAATTGGCTTTCAATCTGTTTCATCGTCTCTAGTCCTACACCGATGACGATCAACAAGCTCGTTCCACCAATCTGCACCGAGTTCGGTAAGCCAGCAAACTTAATGAAGAATGTCGGCGTCACCGCGATGACAGCGAGGAATAGTGAACCGAAGAATGTCAGACGGTATAGAATCTTCGTGATGTACTGCTCCGTTTGCTTACCAGGACGAATACCAGGAATGTATCCGCCTTGTTTTTGAAGGTTCTCTGCCATTTGTTCCGGGTTAACCTGAACGAATGTGTAGAAGTACGAGAACGCGATGATCAGTGCCACATAGATCGACATACCGATTGGACTCGTGTAGTCGAAGATGTCACGGATCTTCGTTGCCGTTTCCGGACTTGCAAAGAAACTCGCAATCGTTGGTGGCGTCACCATGAACGACACCGCGAAGATGACTGGAATAACACCGGCAGCGTTCAATTTGATCGGTAAGTGTGCCGATTGACCGCCAACTGGTGTCCGGTTCACCGTACGCTTAGCGTACTGAATCGGAATCTTACGTGCAGCTTGCTGTACATAGATGACTCCGACGATGACCGCGATGATGATTAAAAGCAAGAGTACGATATAAAGCACGTTTACAAACAAAGCATCCCCTGCATTTTGGAGCTTCGTTTCGTAAATCTGGCGGAATGCATTCGGGAAGCCCGCGACGATCCCAGCGAAGATGATCATTGATATCCCGTTACCAATGCCCTTCTCCGTGATGAGTTCACCGATGAACATCAAGAATGCTGTTCCCGCTGTCAATACGAGTGCAATCATAACGTATGTCCAGGTGCCGAACTGTTCGTCGACAAGACCTGGGTAGATACGGTTAAATCCAAGCGCGATTCCAAACGCTTGGACTAAGCCGAGTACGATCGTTCCATAGCGCGTTACCGTTGCTAACTTCTTACGGCCCGCCTCTCCTTGTTTTGCCCATTCGGCAAACTTTGGAACAACGTCCATCTGTAAGAGTTGGACAACGATCGAGGCCGTGATATACGGCATGATTCCCATCGCAAAGAGTGAGAAATTCTGCAAAGCATTCCCACCGAACGAGTTCAAGAAACCAAGAATACCATTCTGGTCGATCTTGAACACTTCCGTATTTACCATCGGCACTGGGATATGTGCTCCGATCCGGAACACGATGACCAATGCCAAGGTAAAGAGAATGCGCCGACGAATGTCAGCTACGCGCCACATATTGGAGATCGCTTGAAACATTAGATCACCTCAACCGTACCGCCGGCAGCTTCGATCGCTTGCTTCGCAGCTTCGGAGAACTTATGAGCTTTAACTGTTAGTTTCTTTTCGATCTTACCGTTAGAAAGGATCTTAACGCCGTCTTTCATGCCTTTGACTGTACGAGTCTCGACAAGAAGTTCTGGAGTGATTTCAGTTCCTTCTTCAAAACGGTTGAGTGTGTCAAGGTTAATGACCGCGAACTCTTTACGAGTTGGGTTGTTGAAGCCGCGTTTTGGTAAACGACGGTAAAGTGGGTTTTGTCCACCTTCGAAACCTGGACGAACACCACCGCCTGAACGAGCTTTTTGACCTTTGTGACCACGGCCAGAAGTCTTACCGTTACCAGAAGACATACCGCGACCTACACGGTTGCGTTCTGAACGTGAACCAGCAGCTGGTTTCAATTCATGGAGTTTCATAGTGGGGCACCTCCTCATAAAATTATATCGAACTATTACTCTTGAATTTCTTTAACTGTCACTAAGTGTGACACGTGGTTAATCATCCCACGCATAGCAGCGTTGTCAGGTACGACAACAGTCTGGTGCATCTTACGGAGACCAAGCGTACGAGTAGTAACGCGTTGGTTCTCCGGACGACCGATCATGCTGCGTGTGAGGGTAACTGCGAGTTTCGCCATCTGTTTTCCCTCCCTTTCTTAACCGCGAAGTTCTTCGACGGTTTTACCGCGGAGTTTCGCAACTTCTTCAGCACGTTTGAGTGATGTGAGACCTTCGACAGTCGCACGAACCATGTTGATTGGAGTGCTTGATCCAAGTGATTTTGAAAGAATGTCGTTGATTCCCGCTAATTCGAGAACCGCACGAACTGGACCACCAGCGATGACTCCAGTACCTTCAGAAGCAGGCTTCAAGAAGACGTGACCTGCACCGAATACACCGTTGACTTCGTGTGGAATTGTTGTGTTAACGATTGGGACGTTAACCATGTTTTTCTTAGCATCTTCGATTGCTTTACGGATCGCTTCAGGCACTTCCTGAGCTTTACCCGTACCGAAACCTACGTGACCATTCTTGTCACCAACGACGACGAGTGCAGCAAAACGGAAGCGACGGCCACCTTTTACTACTTTCGCGACGCGGTTTACGGTAACAACGCGTTCTTCGAGTTGATCCATGTTAATTTCTAACTGGCGCATGTAGAGGTTCCCTCCTTTTCTATTAGAATTTGAGACCAGCTTCACGAGCTGCTTCAGCTACAGCTTTGATACGTCCATGATAGAGATATCCTCCACGGTCGAAAACGACTGTTTCGATACCTTTTTCAAGAGCGCGCTCAGCTGCGAGCTTACCAACTGCTGCCGCAGCGTCAGTCGTGTTGCCTTTTTCAAGGTCGAGTGATGATGCAGATGCGAGTGTTGCATGTGTTGCATCGTCAATGACTTGTACGTAAATGTTCTTGTTCGAACGGAATACGTTCATACGTGGACGTGTTGCAGTCCCGATGATTGTACGACGGACACGACCATGACGTTTTTTACGCGTAGCGTTTTTATCTGCCTTTGAGATCATTTATGCCACTCCTTTCCGGTCAATTCGCATTCGCGAATTACTTACCTGTTTTACCTTCTTTACGACGAACGACTTCATCACTGTAACGAATACCTTTACCTTTGTACGGCTCAGGTTGACGGTACGAACGGATCAATGCAGCGACGTGACCAACACGTTCTTTGCTGATTCCGCGAACGATGAGTTGCGTATTCGTAGGAACTTCGACTTCGATGCCTTGTTCCGGAGTGTACTCGATTGGGTGTGAGTAACCGAGGTTGAGTACGATTTTGTTACCTTGCTTTTGTGCACGGTAACCAACACCTTGGATATCAAGTGTCTTAGCGAAACCGTTGCTAACACCTTCGACCATGTTCGCGATAAGCGCACGAGTCGTTCCGTGGATCGTACGGCTTGCTTTCTCGTCGTTCGGACGAGTGACAGTCAATTCATTACCTTCTACGTTGATCGCCATAGCTGGGCTGAACTCGCGTGAGAGTTCCCCTTTAGGACCTTTTACCGTAACCGTGTTGTTTTCAACTGTTACTGTAACGCCTGCTGGGATGACGACTGGCTTTTTACCAATACGTGACATTTAAGACACCTCCGTTCTTTTTATGCGTGTATTACCAGATGTATGCGATCACTTCGCCGCCGACTTTTTGTTGGCGAGCTTCTTTGTCAGTCATTACACCTTTAGATGTTGAAACGATAGCGATTCCGAGACCACCGAGTACTTTCGGGATTTCATCAGCTTTCGCGTAAACGCGAAGACCTGGTTTCGAGATACGTTTGAGTCCAGTGATAACGCGCTCGTTGCTTGCGCCGTATTTAAGGAATACGCGGAGCGTACCTTGTTTGCTGTCCTCGAGATATTCAACATCGCGGATGAAACCTTCACGTTTGAGGATTTCAGCGACTTCACGTTTGATTGTAGAAGCTGGCATTTCCAACTTCTCATGGCGAACCATGTTTGCATTACGAATGCGTGTAAGCATATCTGCAATCGGATCTGTCATAACCATGCGATGTACCTCCTTTCACAACTTTAATGAATTACCAGCTTGCTTTTTTAACACCAGGGATTTGACCTTTATGAGCAAGATCACGGAACTTAATACGGCTGATACCGAATTTACCAATGTAACCGTGTGGACGGCCAGTGATACTACAACGGTTGTGTAAACGAACCGCTGAAGAGTTACGTGGGAGTTTGCTCAAGCCGATGTAGTCGCCTTGTGCTTTCAATTCTGCGCGTTTTTCAGCGTAGCGCTCAACGAGTGCTTGACGTTTTACTTCACGTGCGATCATTGATTTCTTAGCCATGTTGTCGACCTCCCTTATTTTTGGAATGGCATGCCGAGTGCAGTGAGAAGCTCACGTGACTCTTCATCCGTGTTAGCAGTAGTTACGATAACGATGTCCATACCACGGACTTTCGATACGCGATCGTAGTCGATCTCTGGGAAAATCAATTGTTCCTTCACGCCTAGCGTGTAGTTACCACGGCCATCGAAAGATTTTTTCGATACGCCACGGAAGTCACGTACACGTGGAAGTGACACGTTGATCAACTTGTCGAGGAATTCGTACATGCGCTCGCCACGAAGTGTAACCTTCGCACCGATTGGCATACCTTCACGAAGTTTGAAACCAGCGATTGATTTCTTAGCTTTCGTGATGAGTGGTTTCTGACCAGTGAGGAGCTGAAGCTCTTCGACTGCCATGTCAAGTGCCTTAGAGTTCGTAACAGCGTCACCAACACCCATGTTGATTACGATTTTATCGACTTTCGGCGCTTGCATTACAGAACTGTAATTGAATTTCTCCATCATTACTTTGACGATTTCGTCTTGGTATTTAGCTTTTAAACGGTTCATCAGAAAGTGGACCTCCTTTCTTTAAATCTTCTTATTTATCTAAAGCTTCGCCCGATTTTTTAGCGATACGTACTTTCTTGCCGTCAACCACAGTGAAACCAACGCGTGTTGGGTTACCTGTCTTAGGGTCGATGAGCATAACGTTCGATACGTGAATCGGTGCTTCTTTCTCGACAATTCCGCCTTGCGGGTTGAGTTGAGAAGGTTTTGAGTGTTTTTTGATCATGTTAACGCCTTCGACGATTACGCGATCTTTTTTAGGCATAGCTGTAAGGACAACGCCTTGTTTGCCTTTGTCTTTACCAGTCATAACCTGAACTTTATCACCTTTTTTGACATGCATCGTTAGAGCACCTCCTTGTAGGAATTCTTTGGAATTAAAGTACTTCCGGTGCCAACGAGACGATCTTCATGAAGTCTTTTTCACGAAGTTCGCGTGCGACTGGTCCGAAGATACGTGTGCCACGTGGGCTTTTGTCATCTTTGATGATGACTGCTGCGTTTTCGTCAAAACGGATGTACGAACCGTCTTTACGACGAACGCCACGTTTAGTACGAACGACTACTGCGCGTACAACTTCACCTTTTTTGACAACGCCACCTGGTGTTGCTTGTTTTACTGTACAAACAATAACGTCACCGATGTTAGCAGTTTTACGACCAGAACCACCGAGGACTTTGATCGTCAAGACTTCACGAGCTCCTGAGTTGTCTGCTACTTTTAAGCGAGATTCTTGTTGAATCATACGATTGTACCTCCCTCCGGATGTTTATTCACCCGAACTAATTAGAGTTTAGATGATTACTGCTTCTTCAATGACTTCTACGAGACGGAAACGTTTGTCCTTAGATAATGGACGTGTTTCTTGAATGCGTACAACATCACCGATTTTAGCTGTGTTGTTTTCATCATGCGCTTTGTACTTTTTAGAGTAGTTTACGCGTTTGCCGTAAAGCTTGTGCTTTACTTTTGTTTCAACTGTAACTACGATCGTTTTGTCCATTTTGTCAGAAACGACGCGTCCAGTTAACACTTTGCGGTTGTTAGTGCGTTCCATTGAGTGTTCCTCCTCTCAGAATCCGAGTGAATTATGCGTTGTTGATGCCGAGTTCGCGTTCACGAAGAACGGTTTTCGCGCGTGCAATCGACTTGCGCACTTCACGGATACGAGCAGGGTTCTCAAGCTGACCAGTCGCGAGTTGGAAACGAAGGTTGAACAACTCTTCTTTCCACGAACCGACTTTACCGTTAAGCTCTTCAGTTGTTTGCTGACGGAGATCAGTTGCTTTCATTCGTATCACCACCATTTTCTTCACGTTTTACGAACTTACATTTTACTGGAAGTTTGTGTGATGCAAGACGGAGAGCTTCGCGTGCGATCTCTTCCGATACTCCTGCGATTTCGAACATTACTTTACCCGGTTTGACGACTGCTACCCAGCCCTCCGGAGCACCTTTACCTGAACCCATTCGGACTTCAAGAGGTTTTTTAGTGTATGGCTTGTGTGGGAAGATCTTGATCCACACTTTACCACCACGTTTCATATAACGAGTCATCGCGATACGCGCTGATTCGATTTGACGGCTAGTGATCCAGCTAGCTTCTTGAGCTTGGATACCGAACTCGCCGAAGTGTACTGTAGTACCACGTTTCGCTTTACCACGCATGTTGCCGCGGTGAACACGACGATATTTTACACGTTTTGGTAACAACATGTTGTGTTGCCTCCTTCCCTAGACGGATGTGGATTATTCTTCGTTTGCTGCTGCTTTTTTCGTAGGAAGCACTTCACCGTGGTGGAGCCATACTTTTACGCCAATTTTGCCGTAAGTTGTATCAGCTTCTGCAGTACCGTAATCGATGTCTGCACGGAGTGTATGAAGTGGAACTGTTCCTTCCGAATACTTCTCAGAACGAGCGATATCAGCGCCACCAAGACGACCAGAAACTTCAGTCTTGATTCCTTTGATACCAGAACGCATTGAGCGTTGGATTGATTGCTTCATAGCACGACGGAACGATACGCGACCTTCAAGTTGGCGAGCGATGTTCTCAGCGACGAGCTTAGCAACTGCATCCGGGTTTTTCACTTCAACGACGTTAACGTGAACGCGTTTGCCTTTTGCAAGGTTAGTGATGTCTTTACGAAGTGTTTCGATTTCAGAACCGCCTTTACCGATAACCATACCAGGCTTAGCAGTGTGAAGTGAGATGTTCAAGCGGTTAGCTGCGCGCTCGATTTCTACTTTAGAGACACTAGCGTCTTTAAGACGTTTTTCGATATATTCACGAACTACGTAGTCTTCATGAAGGAGATCAGCATAGTCTTTATCTGCGAACCAACGTGATTCCCAGTCTTTGATGATACCTACGCGAAGACCAGTTGGGTTAATCTTCTGACCCACGGTAATCCCTCCTTATTTTTCAGATACCACGATGTGAACGTGGCTCGTACGTTTGTTGATGCGGCTTGCGCGACCCATTGCACGTGGGCGGAAACGTTTGAGCGTTGGACCTTCGTTTACGTAAGCCTCAGTGACTACGAGGTTTTCGATGTTCATGTCGAAGTTGTGCTCAGCGTTCGCGATTGCCGATTTCAATACTTTCTCAACGATTGGCGTTGCTGCCTTGTTCGTGTAAGCAAGAATCGAAAGTGCTTCGCCGATTTGCTTCCCGCGGATTAAGTCTACTACGAGACGTGCCTTACGAGGAGCAATGCGAACCATATTAGCCGATGCTTTTGATTGCATAATGAGTACCTCCCCTCAGATTAACGTTTCGTTTTCTTATCGTTTCCAGCATGTCCTTTGTAAGAACGTGTTGGAGCGAATTCACCAAGTTTGTGACCGACCATATCTTCTGTCACGTAAACCGGTACGTGTTTACGACCATCGTAGACAGCGATCGTGTGACCGATGAACTCTGGGAAGATTGTCGAGCGGCGTGACCAAGTTTTGATGACATGTTTGTCACCAGCTTCGTTGGCTTTATCAACCTTAGCGAGCAGATGGTGATCTGCGAATGGACCTTTTTTCAAGCTGCGACCCATAGTTGTACCTCCCTTTGGCATGATTCAGGAACGGTTCCTACGAACCGTCCAGAAATCATGTAATTATTTTTTAGAACGACGGACGATATATTTATCGCTCGCTTTGTTTTTCTTACGAGTTTTGTATCCGAGTGCCGGTTTACCCCAAGGAGTAAGTGGGCCCGAACGACCGATTGGAGCACGTCCTTCACCACCACCGTGTGGGTGATCGACTGGGTTCATGACAGAACCACGAACTGTAGGACGTTTTCCGAGCCAGCGTGAACGACCAGCTTTACCGATATTGACGAGCTCGTGCTCTTCATTACCGACAGCGCCGACTGTTGCACGGCAAGTAGCAAGGATCATACGAGTTTCGCCTGATTGAAGACGAACGATCGCGTATTTACCATCTTTACCGAGAAGCTGAGCAGAAGTACCAGCTGCGCGAACGAGCTGACCACCTTTACCTGGCTTAAGTTCGATGTTGTGGATCAACGTACCGACTGGGATGTTTGAAAGTGGAAGAGCATTACCGACTTTAATGTCAGCTTCTGGTCCAGCCATGACTTGCATGTCTACTTTCAAGCCTTTCGGTGCGAGGATGTAGCGTTTTTCACCATCGATGTAGTGGATCAATGCGATGTTAGCAGAGCGGTTTGGATCGTACTCAATTGTAGCGACACGACCAGCGATGCCATCCTTGTTCCGTTTGAAGTCGATGATACGATATTTACGTTTGTGTCCGCCACCTTGGTGACGTACTGTCAAGCGACCTTGGTTGTTACGTCCGCCCTTTTTCGAAAGCTTTTCAGTTAACGATTTTTCAGGACGTGAAGCCGTAATCTCAGCAAAGTCGAGTGCAGTCATATTACGACGACCGTTAGTGGTCGGTTTAAACTTTTTAATTCCCATCGAGAGTTCCCTCCTTTTCTACAGAGTTCCGATTAACCGAGGTAATCGAGTTCTTTGCTATCTGCAGTAAGCGTGACGACCGCTTTTTTGCGGCGTGCTGTGTAACCAGCGTGACGACCTACGCGTTTTGCTTTTGGTTTTGAGATCAATGTGTTGACTTTGTCAACTTTCACTCCGAAGATCGCTTCAACTGCATCTTTGATTTGAGTCTTAGATGCCTTCACGTCTACTTCGAATGTGTACTTTTTCTCAGCCATTTGGTTTACTGAACGTTCAGTAATGACAGGACGTTTGATAATGTCGTGTGTGTGTGCCATTATGCAAGCACCTCCTCTACTCTCGCAACAGCGTCCTTCGTAATGATGACTTTGTCATGAGCGACAAGATCAAGGACGTTTACACCTGCAGCGTCAACGACTGTGACACCTGGGATGTTGCGTGTTGAAAGAACGACTGACTCGTTGTAATCAGCAGTAACGACGAGAACTTTACGTTCAATTGAAAGAGCAGCGAATACTGCGATCATGTCCTTAGTTTTAGGAGCATCGATTGTCAATCCTTCAAGAACGATGAACTCGTTGTTAGCGACTTTCGAAGAAAGTGCTGAACGAAGTGCGAGACGACGAACCTTTTTAGGAAGTTTGTAAGCGTACGAACGTGGTGTTGGACCGAAGACTGTTCCACCGCCAACCCATTGTGGCGAACGGATCGAACCTTGGCGTGCACGACCAGTACCCTTTTGTTTCCATGGTTTACGGCCGCCACCGCGAACTTCCGAGCGACCTTTTGTATCATGTGTACCTTGGCGACGTGAAGCTTGTTGCATGACGATTGCATCGTATACGACTGCTTCATTTGGCTCGATTCCGAAAACGGCATCTGCGAGCTCGATGTCTCCAACTTGTGTACCTGTTTGGTTAAGCAAAGCTACTTTAGGCATTCGTTATTCCTCCTTTCCTTGCAAACGGATTAGTTGCCTTTAACCGCAGTTTTGATGACAACTTGGCTCTTACGTGCGCCTGGGATAGCACCCTTGACGAGGAGTAAGCCGCGTTCTGCATCAACTTTTACGATTTCAAGGTTTTGAACAGTGATTTGCTCTCCACCCATGCGTCCAGGGAGCAATTTCCCTTTGAATACACGGTTAGGAGCAACAGGACCCATTGAACCTGGGCGACGGTGGTAACGCGAACCGTGAGCCATTGGACCACGTGATTGGTTGTGACGCTTGATTGCACCAGCGAAACCTTTACCTTTCGACGTACCTGTTACATCAACCATTTCGCCTGCAGCGAAAGTATCTGCTTTAATCTCTTGACCGATTTCGAAATCTGCTACTGATGTACGGATTTCTTTAATGAAGCGCTTAGGTGTCGCGTTTGCTTTCGCAGCGTGACCTTTTTGCGGTTTGTTTTGACGACCTTCTTTGATATCACCAAAGCCGAGTTGGACTGCTTCGTAACCGTCAACTTCCGTTGTTTTCAATTGAAGAACAACGTTACCTTCGACTGAAACGACAGTAACAGGGACGACTTCGCCTGACTCGTTGAAGATTTGTGTCATACCGAGTTTAGTTCCTAAGATTCCTTTAGCCATGAGATACACCTCCTAATATTGAATGATTTTGATCTTCTGGCTAGTATCAACTATCTATAGAAGAAAAATTAAAGTTTGATTTCGATGTCAACGCCCGATGGAAGTTCGAGACGCATAAGCGCATCAACAGTTTTCGGTGTTGGGTTAACGATGTCGATCAAACGTTTGTGTGTACGCATTTCGAACTGCTCACGAGCATCTTTGTACTTGTGAACGGCACGAAGTACTGTGTAGACCGCTTTCTCCGTTGGGAGTGGGATCGGACCAGATACAGTAGCACCTGAACGTTTTGCTGTGTCGACAATTTTCTCAGCCGATTGATCAAGCACGCGGTGATCGTATGCTTTCAAACGGATCCGAATTTTTTCATTTGCCATGTTATTTCCCTCCTTTTCGCCTATTTTGTAAATAGACATTCTCCGCGGAAATTTCCACACTAGCCATGGCAATGCCGCCTGGTGTGTCATAACCTCCCGCTTCATCGCGTTGTGTTTGTGACCAACATATTCTATCATACTGAATCACCAGCAAGAATGCAAGCACTAATAAAATAGAATATGTATTCAAGTCTCTCACCACTCGCACAAACACTTTCCTCAGTATATAAGATGTCAGACCATGTTGCAAGACTGTTTTCAAAGAAATGAAAAAAGGTCTTCCGCCACGGGAGACGGAAGACCTTTGTCTTAAAAATTACTCAACGATTTCTGTAACTGATCCAGCGCCTACTGTACGGCCACCTTCACGGATTGAGAAACGAGTTTCTTTTTCAAGAGCGATTGGTGCGATGAGTTCAACAGTCATTTCGATGTTGTCCCCAGGCATAACCATTTCAGTACCTTCTGGAAGTTGAACCATACCAGTTACGTCAGTTGTACGGAAGTAGAACTGCGGGCGGTAGTTCGCGAAGAATGGCGTGTGACGGCCACCCTCTTCTTTAGAAAGAACGTAAACTTGCGCTTTGAACTTTTTGTGTGGTGTGATTGTGTTTGGTTTCGCGAGAACTTGTCCACGCTCGATGTCGTCACGTGATACACCACGGAGAAGAGCACCGATGTTGTCGCCAGCTTCAGCATAGTCAAGAAGCTTACGGAACATCTCTACACCAGTACATACTGATTTTTTAGTTTCTTCGTGAAGACCAACGATTTCGATCTCGTCGTTGACTTTAAGAACTCCACGCTCAACGCGGCCAGTAGCAACTGTACCACGACCAGTGATTGAGAAGACATCCTCAACTGGCATCATGAAGTCTTTTTCAGTGTCACGAGTTGGTTCTGGGATGTACTCATCGACAGCTGCCATGAGTTCCATGATTTTTTCTTCCCATTTAGCTTCGCCGTTAAGCGCGCCAAGAGCAGAACCTTGGATAACTGGGAGGTCATCACCTGGGAAGTCGTACTCAGAAAGAAGCTCACGGATTTCCATTTCGACGAGCTCAAGAAGCTCTTCGTCGTCAACCATGTCAACTTTGTTCATGAATACTACGATGAAAGGAACACCTACTTGACGTGAAAGCAAGATGTGCTCACGTGTTTGTGGCATTGGACCATCTGTTGCAGAAACAACGAGGATCGCGCCGTCCATTTGTGCAGCACCAGTGATCATGTTTTTAACATAGTCAGCGTGACCTGGGCAGTCAACGTGTGCATAGTGGCGTTTTTCTGTTTCGTACTCGATGTGAGCTGTTGCGATTGTGATACCGCGCTCGCGCTCTTCTGGAGCACCATCGATTTGGTCAAACTTAGTTGCAGCTTTACCTTGTGCTTTTGCAAGTACAGCTGAGATAGCTGCTGTTAAAGTTGTTTTACCGTGGTCGACGTGGCCGATTGTACCAACGTTAACGTGCGGTTTAGAACGGTCGAATTTTTCCTTACCCATTCTGAATTCCTCCTCTATGTGTCTAATAATTTTTTATAACTAGGAAGGTGAGTCGTAAGATAACGTACACCTTCCTTAGCTTACACTAATCATAAAAGCGTGACAACCTGTGAAGGATTAGCCGTTCGCTTTTTTGATGATTTCTTCCGCAACTGATTTCGGTACTTCTTCGTAGTGATCGAAGTGCATCGAGTACGTTCCGCGACCTTGTGTGCGTGAACGAAGACCAGTAGCGTATCCGAACATTTCAGAAAGTGGAATCATTGAACGGACAACTTGAGCGTTACCGCGTGCTTCCATACCTTCTACGCGACCACGGCGTGATGTAACATCACCCATGATGTCTCCCATGTATTCGTCTGGGATGACGATTTCAACTTTCATCATTGGCTCAAGGATAACAGCGCCGCTCTTATCTTTGAGTTGTTTGACTGCCATTGAAGCCGCAACTTTAAATGCCATCTCGTTTGAGTCGACATCGTGGTACGATCCGAAGACGAGTGAAGCTTTTACGTCAACGACCGGGTAACCAGCAAGGATACCGTTTTGAAGTGCTTCTTCGATTCCGTGCTCAACCGCTGGGATGTATTCACGTGGAACAACACCACCGACGATTTTGTTGTTGAACTCGAAGCCAGCGCCTTCTTCGTTCGGCTCGAATTCTACGACGACGTGACCATACTGACCACGACCACCAGATTGACGAGCGAACTTCGAATCGATCTTCGCCGCTTGGCGGATCGTTTCACGGTAAGCTACTTGTGGAGCACCAACGTTTGCTTCAACTTTGAACTCGCGACGCATACGGTCAACGATGATGTCGAGGTGAAGCTCACCCATACCTGAGATGATCGTTTGACCAGTCTCTGGGTTTGTTTCAGTGCGGAACGTTGGATCCTCTTCAGCAAGCTTAGCGAGGGCTTGACCCATTTTATCTTGGTCAGCTTTCGTTTTTGGTTCGATAGCGACCGAGATAACTGGTTCTGGGAATGTCATTGATTCGAGAACGACGTTGTCTTTCTCTGCACAAAGCGTATCTCCAGTAGTTGTATCTTTCAAACCTACAGCTGCAGCGATGTCACCCGCGTATACCATCGGGATCTCTTCACGGCTGTTTGCGTGCATTTGAAGGATACGTCCAAGACGCTCACGTTTGCCTTTTGTTGAGTTTTTAACGTACGATCCTGCCGAAGCTGTACCAGAGTACACACGGAAGAATGTAAGTTTACCGACGTAAGGGTCAGTCATGACTTTGAACGCGAGTGCAGAGAATGGTGCTTCGTCCGAAGACTCACGCACGATTTCTTCATCCGTATCCATGTCGATACCTGAGATCGCTTTAACGTCGATTGGTGATGGGAGGTAATCGAGAACTGCGTCAAGCATAAGCTGAACACCTTTGTTCTTGAATGCCGAACCTACGAGTACAGGATAGAAGTCAACTGTCAGAGTTGCTTTACGGATAGCCGCTTTCAACTCGTCGATTGTGATTTCTTCACCCTCGAGGTATTTCATCATCAATTCTTCTTCGTAATCCGCAACTGCTTCGATCAATGATCCACGGAGTTCTTCAGCTTGATCAGCGAGATCAGCTGGGAAACCGTCAGTCACTTCGATGTCAGTTCCGAGATCGTTGCCGTACATGTATGTTTTCTGTTCGACGAGGTCGATGATTCCTTTGAATTCATCTTCCGCACCGATTGGAAGTTGGATCGCGTGTGCGTTCGCTTGGAGGCGT
Source organism: Exiguobacterium sp. LL15 (assembly GCF_024436095.1). Lineage (NCBI taxonomy): Bacteria > Bacillati > Bacillota > Bacilli > Caryophanales > Exiguobacterium > Exiguobacterium sp. LL15. The sequence continues at coordinate 25,760 of NZ_JANFNX010000005.1, forward strand.
TCGCGAAGCGTTCCAACCGAGTACAAGAAGTCTGCACCGATTTTATCCATTTTGTTAACGAAAACGATACGTGGTACGCCATAAGTTGTAGCTTGGCGCCATACTGTCTCAGTTTGTGGCTCAACACCAGACTGAGCGTCAAGTACTGCTACCGCACCATCAAGTACGCGAAGTGAACGTTCAACCTCAACTGTGAAGTCTACGTGTCCAGGTGTATCGATGATGTTTACGCGGTTACCTTTCCATTGAGCAGTTGTTGCTGCTGATGTAATCGTGATCCCACGCTCTTGCTCTTGCTCCATCCAGTCCATTTGTGAAGCACCTTCGTGCGTTTCACCAATCTTGTGGATACGACCCGTGTAATACAGGATACGCTCAGTCGTTGTTGTTTTACCAGCATCGATGTGAGCCATGATCCCGATGTTACGAGTGTTCTTAAGGGAGAATTCTCTTGCCATCTTTAAACATTCTCCTTTCGCATTTTAGTTTAGTGGTCGTGTGTTGCCACACGTCATGACTATACCCGAAAGCCACCTCATAATTCCATAAAAAATGGCATGCATGAGGTGGTGATTTTCGGAATTACCAGCGGTAGTGAGCAAACGCTTTGTTCGCTTCCGCCATTTTGTGCATATCTTCGCGCTTCTTAACAGAAGCACCAGTGTTGTTTGCAGCGTCCATGATTTCGTTAGCAAGGCGCGCATCCATAGTTTTTTCGTTACGGAGACGTGAGTAGTTCACGAGGTAACGAAGTGCGAGTGTCGTACGACGCTCTGGGCGAACTTCGACAGGAACTTGATAGTTAGCTCCACCTACACGGCGTGCTTTAACTTCAAGAACTGGCATGATGTTGTTCATCGCTTCTTCAAAGACTTCCATTGCATCGCGACCTGAACGTTCAGCGATAGTTTCGAAAGCTTTGTATAAGATTTGTTGAGCAGTACCTTTTTTACCATCTAACATAAGACGGTTGATAAGGCGGGTAACGAGTTTAGAGTTGTAGATCGGATCAGCCATTACATCACGACGTTCTGCTTGACCTTTACGTGGCATTCCGAGTCCCTCCTTTCATATAGTGAGGTGATATCTTAAGATATCTAGATTATTTTTTAACTTTAGGACGTTTAGTACCGTATTTCGAACGACCTTGCATACGGCCGTCAACACCAGCTGTATCAAGCGCACCACGAACGATGTGGTAACGTACCCCTGGTAAGTCTTTTACACGGCCGCCGCGGATAAGAACAACACTGTGCTCTTGAAGGTTGTGGCCGATACCTGGGATGTAAGCTGTTACTTCCATTGTGTTCGTCAAACGTACACGTGCGTATTTACGAAGAGCCGAGTTCGGTTTCTTCGGAGTCATTGTACCTACACGAGTACAAACACCACGTTTTTGTGGTGAGCTGATGTCAGTACGAGCTTTAATGAAGCTGTTGTACCCTTTGTTCAGCGCTGGCGAATCTGATTTCACAACTTTTGATTGACGTCCTTTACGGACTAATTGGTTGATAGTAGGCATCTTTGAGATCCTCCCTTCCTGAATTCATGACAAATTTCAAAACCACCGAGCCGGGTGGTTCATCGAAAGTCATAATGAAACGTTTTGCGTGGCTCAGGCATTCCATCGCCACACAAAACGCATTATCAAACTTTCTTAATGGCAACAGCTGTTGCTGCGACATCGATTCCACAAGCTTTTCCAAGCTCTTGCTTAGAAGGAACATTCACGACTGGAACGTTAGCTTGTTTCGCCGCATCGAGCAATGCTTGTTTTACGTGTTCATCTGCGTCATCCGCAATGATCACTTCCGACGCCTTGCCAGATCGCAATGCTTTGAGCGTTTGCTTTTGACCGACAAACTTCAAATCTGCGCCGACTACTTTTTTGTAAGACATGAAGATATCCTCCAAAATAACACAGCCGGTTGGCAACACTATATCATAGTAGCACCGCCATACCGGCGTGTCAAGGCGTTTTATTCTACCGGAGAATCGGCTTCTACAGGTGCTTCGCCAGCTACTTCGAGATCGATCTGACGGTAACGTGACATCCCAGTACCAGCTGGAACCAACTTACCGATGATGACGTTCTCTTTCAAGCCGCGAAGGTAGTCGCTCTTCCCTTTAATCGCTGCATCCGTAAGGACACGAGTCGTTTCTTGGAACGACGCAGCCGATAGGAATGAATCTGTTTCAAGTGACGCTTTCGTGATACCGAGAAGAACTGGTTTCGCCGAAGCGAGAGCTTTCCCGTTACGGAGCGCTTCTTTACAAGCTTCCTTGAACGTGCTGATATCGACGAGCGAACCTGGTAAGAGTGAAGTCTCACCAGACTCGATGACACGTACGCGACGGATCATTTGGCGAACCATGACCTCGACGTGTTTGTCACCGATCTCAACCCCTTGCATCCGGTATACTTTTTGAACTTCTTGGAGCAAGTAGTTCTGAACGCCGGATACACCTTTAACGTTCAAGAGTTCTTTCGGATCGATCGAACCTTCCGTGAAGACTTGACCAGCTTTGACCTCGTCCCCGAGCTGAACACGTAGACGCGAACCGAATGGGATCGTGTATGTGCGTGTTTCGCTGAGTCCTTGGACCGTCAATTCACGTTTGTCACGCGATTCCGTGAAGTCGATGACTTGACCATCGATTTCCGAGATGACCGCTTGACCTTTCGGGTTACGCGCTTCGAACAACTCTTGGATACGCGGAAGACCTTGTGTGATATCGTCCCCGGCAACCCCACCTGTGTGGAAGGTACGCATTGTAAGCTGCGTTCCTGGCTCACCGATTGATTGTGCCGCGATGATACCGACAGCTTCGCCGACTTCGACGTCGTTGCCTGTAGCCAAGTTACGTCCGTAACATTTCTTACAGACACCATGGCTTGTGTTACATGTGAAGGCAGTACGGATCTCAACGTTGTCGACACCAGCGTCCGTGATGGCACGCGCGAGGTCTTCATCGATGAGTTCGTTCGTTGAAACGAGGACTTCTCCTGTTTCAGGGTGAACGACGTTTTCGAATGCAGTACGGCCGACGAGGCGGTCGTAGAGGCTTTCAATCTCTTCCGTTCCTTCACGGAGTGCTGTGACGCGGATACCACGATCCGTTCCACAATCATCTTCACGGATGATGACGTCTTGAGCAACGTCAACGAGACGACGAGTCAGGTAACCTGAGTCAGCCGTTTTCAAGGCTGTATCGGCAAGACCTTTACGTGCACCGTGTGTTGAGATGAAGTATTCCTGTACCGTTAGACCCTCACGGAACGATGATTTGATCGGGAGCTCGATGATCCGTCCACTTGGAGCGGCCATGAGTCCACGCATACCAGCGAGCTGCGTGAAGTTCGACGCGTTACCACGGGCACCGGAGTCACTCATCATGAAGATCGGGTTGAGACGGTTGAGGGATTTCATCAGACGAGACTGAATTTCATCCTTCGCATCATTCCACGATTTAACGACGCGCTCATAGCGCTCGTCTTCTGTGATGAGACCACGACGGTACGATTTCATGACGCGGTCGACATTGTCCTGCGCTTCAACAAGAATCTCTTGTTTATCCGGAAGAACGATGATGTCCGCGATCCCTACCGTGATACCGGCACGAGTCGAGTGTTTGAATCCGAGGTTTTTCATGCGGTCGAGCATGCGGCTTGTTTCTGTCGTCTCAAACCGTTTGAAGACTTCCGCGATGACATTTCCAAGGAATCCTTTTTTGAACGGGTCGATGATCGGACGGTTCTTCAGTTCTGCCGCGACATCTGTTCCTTTTTCAAGGAAGTACTTGTCTGGCGTCGCTTCTTGAAGGTTCGTCATCGTTGGTTCGTTCAAGTAAGGGAACGTCGTTGGGAGGATCTCGTTGAAGATCAACTTACCGACTGTTGTAATCAATAATTTCTCGTTTTGCTCTTCCGTGAATGTCGGGTTCTTGAGAACGCCGGCTGGAATCGCAACACGTGTATGGAAGTGCGCATAACCGTTTTGGTAAGCGATGAGCGCTTCGTTCACTGTCGAGAAGATTTTACCTTCGCCGATCGCGTTTTCGCGCTCGAGCGTGAGGTAGTAGTTACCGAGGACCATATCCTGCGATGGTGTAACAACAGGTTTACCGTCTTTCGGGTTCAAGATGTTTTGTGCAGCGAGCATGAGAAGACGTGCCTCTGCTTGTGCTTCTGCCGAAAGTGGTACGTGAACCGCCATTTGGTCACCATCGAAATCGGCGTTGTATGCCGTACATACGAGTGGGTGAAGGCGAATCGCGCGTCCTTCGACGAGCGTTGGTTCGAACGCCTGGATACCGAGACGGTGAAGTGTCGGTGCACGGTTTAAGAGAACCGGATGCTCACGGATGACTTCTTCGAGGACATCCCAGATTTCAGGTTGAACGCGCTCGATTTTCCGTTTCGCACTCTTGATGTTCGGTGCGATGCCACGAGAGACGAGTTCTTTCATGACGAACGGTTTGAAGAGTTCAAGGGCCATTTCTTTTGGAAGACCACATTGATACATCTTCAGGTTTGGACCAACGACGATAACCGAACGACCAGAGTAGTCGACACGTTTACCGAGCAAGTTTTGACGGAAACGTCCTTGTTTCCCTTTCAACATGTGTGAAAGTGATTTAAGTGGACGGTTACCTGGTCCAGTGACTGGACGACCGCGACGACCGTTATCGATCAAAGCATCAACTGCTTCTTGAAGCATCCGTTTTTCATTCTGAACGATGATGTTCGGAGCGCCAAGGTCAAGAAGACGCTTGAGACGGTTGTTACGGTTGATGACGCGGCGGTACAAGTCGTTCAAGTCAGACGTCGCGAAACGTCCGCCATCGAGTTGAACCATCGGACGAAGTTCCGGTGGGATGACTGGAAGTACTTCAAGCACCATCCATTCTGGATTGTTGCCTGAGTTACGGAACGCATCGAGGACTTCAAGACGTTTGATCGCACGCGTACGACGTTGTCCTTGAATCATACGAAGCTCTTCACGTAATGCAGCGACTTCTTTATCGAGTTCTACGTCACGGAGCAATTTACGAACTGCTTCCGCACCCATTTCAGCAGTGAACGAACGACCGAACTTCTCACGATATGCACGGTATTCTTTCTCTGAAAGGAGTTGTTTCTTCTCAAGTGTCGATTCGCCTGGATCTGTGACGACGTACGACGCGAAGTAGATGATCTCTTCTAACGCACGCGGTGACATGTCGAGGACGAGTCCCATACGGCTAGGAATTCCTTTGAAGTACCAGATGTGCGAAACCGGTGCTGCGAGCTCGATGTGACCCATGCGCTCACGACGGACTTTCGACTTCGTGACTTCAACGCCACAGCGGTCACAAATGATTCCTTTATAGCGGATCCGTTTGTATTTACCACAGTAACATTCCCAGTCTTTTGTTGGACCAAAGATACGTTCACAGAACAAACCGTCTTTCTCCGGTTTGAGTGTACGATAGTTGATCGTCTCCGGCTTTTTCACTTCCCCGAAAGACCATGAACGGATCTTTTCGGGGGAAGCGAGGCCGATTTGCATATATTCAAATCTATTAACATCTACCAAGGGGTGGACCTCCCTTTCGCTTATTCCTCTTCAGTAACAACTGGTGCGACAGGCGCTTGAACTTCTTCGAGTGCTGGAGTCGCGTTCGGGATATTGTCCTCGTCTTCGTCGCGCATTTCGATCTCTTCATCATCAGCAGACATCATCTTGACGTCCATACCGAGGGATTGAAGCTCTTTAATGAGGACTCGGAACGATTCCGGTACGCCCGGTTGTGGTACATTCTCACCTTTAACGATTGCTTCGTACGCTTTAACACGACCGATCGTGTCATCCGACTTGATTGTAAGGATCTCTTGGAGCGTGTAGGCTGCGCCGTATGCTTCAAGTGCCCATACTTCCATCTCACCGAAACGCTGACCACCGAACTGGGCTTTACCACCGAGCGGTTGTTGTGTAACGAGTGAGTATGGTCCTGTCGAACGTGCGTGAAGTTTATCATCGACCATGTGAGCAAGTTTAATCATATACATGACACCTACAGAGATGCGGTTATCGAACGCTTCACCCGAACGACCATCATAAAGGACAGTCTTCGCGTCGCGATCCATACCTGCTTCTTCAATCGTTGCCCAAACATCTTCCTCACGCGCACCATCGAATACCGGTGATGCGACTTTGATGCCGAGTTGACGTGCTGCCATCCCGAGGTGAAGCTCGAGCAACTGCCCGATGTTCATCCGTGATGGAACCCCAAGTGGGTTCAACATGATGTCAATTGGCGTACCGTCTGGCATGTACGGCATGTCTTCTTCTGGAAGGATACGCGAGATAACACCTTTGTTACCGTGACGACCCGCCATTTTGTCACCCTCGTGAATCTTACGCTTCTGAACGATGTAAGCACGGATCAACTGGTTGACACCAGGTGAGAGCTCGTCCCCATTATCGCGGTCGAAGATTTTGACGTCGAGGATGATTCCATCACCACCGTGTGGTACACGGAGAGATGTATCACGGACTTCACGTGCTTTTTCACCAAAGATTGCATGAAGAAGACGTTCTTCCGCTGTCAATTCCGTTACACCCTTCGGCGTAACTTTACCGACGAGGATATCGCCGTCCTTGACTTCCGCACCGACACGGATGATTCCGCGATCGTCGAGGTTTTTCAAGGCATCATCACCGACGTTCGGAATATCACGTGTGATTTCTTCCGGTCCGAGTTTCGTATCACGCGACTCACATTCGTATTCTTCGATGTGGATCGATGTGTAGACGTCGTCTTTGACAAGACGCTCACTCATGATGACAGCATCCTCATAGTTGTAACCATCCCATGTCATGAAACCGACGAGTACGTTGCGACCAAGCGCAAGTTCCCCACCGTCCATCGATGGACCATCTGCAAGGATCTCGCCTTTATCGACTGGGTCGCCTGCTTTGATGATTGGTTTTTGGTTATAACACGTTCCTTGGTTAGAACGGATGAATTTTTGAATCTTGTAACGGTCGAGTTCACCTTCAACGATGTTGCCATCGACTTCCGTCGTACGACGGACAAGGATTTCACGCGCCGTGACACGCTCAGCGATCCCTGCGTGCTTCGCAACGACAGCGGCTCCTGAGTCTTTCGCAGACACGTACTCCATTCCTGTACCGACAATCGGAGATTCCGGGTTCAGAAGTGGAACGGCCTGACGTTGCATGTTCGCTCCCATGAGGGCACGGTTCGAGTCATCGTTCTCAAGGAACGGGATACAAGCCGTTGCGGCAGATACAACCTGCTTCGGCGAAACGTCCATGTAATCGACACGTGCTGGTTCGACAGACAAGTTTTGTCCACGGAAACGTGAAAGGACGTGTGAATCTTGGAACGTCTTCTCTTCCGTCAACAACATGTTTGCCTGTGCGACGACGTAGAGATCCTCTTCGTCAGCAGTCATGTAGTGGATTTCATCCGTGACGACGCCCGTTTCTGGATCGACACGACGATATGGCGCTTCGATGAAGCCGTACTCATTGACCTTCGCGTACGAAGACAACGAGTTGATCAAACCGATGTTTGGTCCCTCTGGCGTTTCGATCGGACACATACGGGAATAGTGCGAGTAGTGTACGTCACGAACTTCGAAACCAGCGCGCTCACGTGTCAAACCACCAGGTCCGAGTGCTGAAAGACGACGTTTGTGCGTCAATTCCGCAAGCGGGTTCGTTTGATCCATGAACTGAGACAACTGCGAGCTACCGAAGAACTCTTTAATCGATGCGATAACTGGACGAATGTTGATCAATGCCTGTGGCGTGATCGCATTCTGATCCTGAATCGACATCCGTTCCTTAACGACACGTTCCATCCGTGAGAGACCGATCCGGAATTGGTTCTGGAGCAGCTCACCGACTGAACGAAGACGACGGTTACCAAGGTGGTCGATATCGTCTGTCGTACCGACTTCATGCAACAAGTTGAAGAAGTAGTTGATGGCAGCAATCATGTCAGCAGGCGTGATGTGCTTGATGTCACGATCGATGTTACCGTTACCGATGATATTGATGATGCGTTCACCTTCAGCATCGTCCGGTGCGAACACCTTGATTGACTGTAAGTTGAAAGCCTCACCCTGCGTCACGCCGCCTGTAGGCGTCGCTTCGATGTAACCAACGGATCCTTCAAGGAATGGAAGGACTTTATCGAGCATACGACGATCAAGGACCGTTCCTGCTTCCGCGATGACTTCACCTGTCTCAGGATCAACAAGCGTTTCCGCAAGTTTTTGACCGAAGAGACGGTTCTTAAGATGAAGCTTTTTATTGATTTTATAACGACCAACGTTTGCCAAATCATAACGTTTCGGGTCAAAGAAGCGCGACACGAGCAACGCTTTTGCGTTTTCGACTGTCGGCGGCTCTCCCGGACGTAGACGCTCATAAATCTCGATGAGGGCTTTTTCCGTTGATTCCGTATTATCTTTTTCAAGTGAATTCCGGAGGTACTCATCATCACCGAGAAGATCGATGATTTCCTGATCCGTACCGAAACCAAGAGCACGTAAAAGAACCGTTACTGGAATCTTACGCGTGCGATCAATGCGAACATAAACGATGTCTTTCGCGTCTGTCTCGAGCTCGAGCCATGCACCACGGTTTGGGATGACTGTCGCGGAGAATCCACGCTTACCGTTCTTATCTAACTTATTGTTGTAATAAACACTTGGCGAACGAACAAGCTGCGAAACGATTACGCGCTCTGCTCCATTGATGATGAATGTTCCCGACTCCGTCATAAGCGGGAAGTCACCCATGAAGACTTCTTGTTCTTTCAATTCACCCGTCTCTTTATTTTGAAGACGGACTTTAACGCGTAGTGGTGCCGAATAGGTCACGTCGCGCTCTTTCGATTCATCGATCGAATACTTCGGCTCTCCGAGCGAGTAGTCGATGAATTCTAATACGAGATTCCCTGTGAAATCGGAAATCGGCGAAATGTCATGAAACATCTCACGAAGACCTTCCCGCAGGAACCACTCATACGAATTCGTTTGAATCTCGATTAAGTTTGGAAGTTCCAATACTTCGCTGATACGTGCATAGCTTCTTCTCTGACGGTGACGACCGTACTGAACAAGTTGACCAGTCAACTGATTCACCTCTCAGACCCACTTCTTCTTATAGAGAAGGACGGGTGTAATATCGAACATTGAAGCCATTTTTTGATTGATAAGCGCAAAAAAGCGACGTCTTGTCTACTCAATCATCTGTAGTCGAGAACGCCAGCTGCTTTCAAACATCTTATCCAAAAATCACTCCAATGGCATTTTATAATACTATCATAGACACAACATGCGGTCAACGACAAATCCTTCGATTTGTCAAGACCGAATTGATTTAAATATTGAGTACCCTTTATCGCGGGTAACTGTCTCACACATACCGAATACGTCTTCCATCAATTTCTTCGCTGATGGTCCACCTTGTTTCTTTTGAATGACGACCCAAAGCTCGCCGCCGACGACAAGGTGATCATACGCTTCCCGGAGAATACGATGAACGACCGTTTTTCCCGCCCGAATCGGTGGATTCGTCACGATCGCTGCGAATGTCGATTCGCCTACCCCATCATACCCGTCACTCACACCGGTCGTCACGGAAACACCGTTCGCGCGCGCATTGTCTGCCGCTAGTTCGAGCGCCCGTTCATTGACATCGATCAAGTGTGCCGGACGACCCGTCGACTTCGAAAGCGCGATGCCCATCGGTCCGTATCCGCAACCGACATCCAAGATGTCTCCCGCTACAGTCGGTTCCGTGAATGCCTCGATCAACAGACGGGAACCAAAATCGATTCCGTTCTTCGAAAAGACACCATGGTCCGATGTAAAGCGGAGCGTCTGACCGCGCAGAACATATTCCCACGTCTTCGGATCTCGTTTCGATGAAGGGTCATTCGTATAATAATGATCCGCCATGTTTCCTTCCCCTCTCATGTAAAAGATGAAAACAAAAGAAGCTCGCAATGCGAGCTTCTTTTGTTTCTACGGAAGAAGAAAATTACTTAACTTCTACAGTAGCGCCAGCTTCTTCAAGCTTAGCTTTCATTGCTTCAGCGTCTTCTTTCGAAACGCCTTCTTTAACTGGTGCTGGAGTTCCGTCTACGAGAGCTTTCGCTTCTTTAAGACCGAGACCAGTCAATTCGCGAACTGCTTTGATGACGTTGATTTTACCAGATCCAGCGTTAGTAAGGATAACGTCGAATTCAGTTTGCTCTTCAGCTGCTGCGCCTGCGCCAGCACCTGCAACTGCTACTGGAGCTGCTGCTGATACGCCGAATTCTTCTTCGATTGTTTTTACGAGTTCGTTAAGTTCAAGAACAGTCATGCCCTTGAGGTCTTCGATAAATTGCTCTTTGTTGAAAGCCATTATGGTTTTCCTCCTTTGATTTAGCCCACGTTGGGGTGTGAAAATTGTGTTGGTTGCCTATCCCGCTAAGCAGAAATTAAGCAGATTGTTCTTCTTTTTGCTCTGCGATTGCGTTCGTTGCCACCGCGAGTCCACGGATTGGCGCTTGAAGCACGCTGAGGAGCATCGAAAGGAGACCTTCGCGTGATGGAAGTTCCGCAAGGGCTTTGACATCTTCTACTGAAGTGACTTTGCCTTCGATGATACCACCTTTAAGTTCGAGAGCCTTGTGCGTTTTAGCGAAGTCGTTCAAGATCTTAGCTGGCGCGATAACGTCTTCATTGCTGAAGGCGATCGCACTAGGACCTGTGAAGACTTCATCAAGACCTTCGAGGTTGCTTTGAACTGCCGCGCGGCGGAGGAGACCGTTTTTGTAAACTTTGAATTCAACGCCCGCTTCGCGGAGTTGTTTACGAAGTTCAGTGACTTCTTCTACTGTGAGACCACGGTAGTCGACGACAACTGTTCCTGCGCTCGCTTGGAGTTTCTCAGCGATCTCAGATACGAGATCCGCTTTGACAGCGATAACTTTTTCGTTTGCCATTTCTGTTGCACCTCCTGGTAGATGAAATGTACCGGTGCGAGGGGCTGCTCGATTTCAAATAAAAAGCCTCCGTCTGCAGAGCAGAGGAGGCGTAATCGTCAAAAAGGATACCTGAACAAACAGGCTCTCTGAGCAAGAACACCTCGGAAGGATTTATGCCCATGTGAGCACCTTCTGTCTACGGTATGTCGAAATATATCAACGTTTTATACTGTAACAGCGTTCTTAGAACGTTGTCAAGTTCGTTTTAGACGAAATTATTTCGCGAAGTCAGCTGAAGATACTTTTACACCAGGACCCATTGTAGAAGCGATCGCGATGTTCTTAAGGTATACACCTTTAGCAGTAGCAGGCTTAACTTTTACGAGAGTTTCGATAACTGTGTTGATGTTCTCAACGAGTTTCTCGTTATCGAATGATTTTTTACCGACAGGAACGTGGATGTTACCTGATTTGTCGACACGGTACTCAACTTTACCAGCTTTGATATCGTTGATTGCTTTTGTGACGTCAAATGTAACTGTACCTGTTTTCGGGTTTGGCATGAGGCCTTTTGGTCCGAGAACGCGACCAAGTTTACCAACTTCACCCATCATGTCTGGTGTCGCGACGATAACGTCGAAGTCGAACCATCCTTGTTGGATTTTGTTGATGTACTCAGCATCACCAGCGTAATCTGCTCCAGCAGCTTCCGCTTCTTTTAATTTCTCACCTTTCGCGAAGACGAGAACTTTTTGTGTTTTACCAGTACCGTGTGGCAATACGACTGCTCCACGGATTTGTTGGTCTGCTTTCTTCGGATCTACTCCGAGACGAACAGCCAATTCGATAGTCTCATCGAATTTCGCAGTTGCAGATTTTTTAGTCAAATCTACAGCTTCTGCGAGTTCGTATGAAACCGTACGATCGATAAGCTTAGCAGCTTCTTTGTACTTCTTACCCATTTTAGGTTCCTCCTTTGTGGTTGTGCGGAAAATCCTCCCACATAATGAAAGGGTAGCAGGCTTCAAGAAACTATCCGCCTGCGACCCTCATCGTTGTTCATGGTAATCAAAAAGACATTAGTCTTCGATTACGATACCCATAGAACGTGCAGTACCTTCAACCATCAACATTGCTGTTTCAACAGATGATGCGTTAAGGTCTGGCATTTTTGTTTCAGCGATTTCACGAACTTTGTCACGTTTGACAGTCGCTACTTTCTTACGGTTCGGTTCACCTGAACCACTCTCGATTCCAGCTGCTTTCTTCAAGAGAACTGCTGCTGGAGGAGTTTTAGTGATGAATGTGAATGAACGATCTTCAAAAACCGTGATGACTACAGGGATAATCAAGCCGGCTTGGTCTTGTGTACGAGCGTTGAACTCTTTACAGAAGCCCATGATGTTCACACCTGCTTGACCGAGTGCCGGTCCAACTGGTGGAGCTGGGTTTGCTTTGCCCGCAGGAATTTGAAGTTTTACGAGTTTCATAACCTTCTTCGCCACGAGACACACCTCCTTAATTCTTTAATGTGGTTTAATTGGACGTTGCGCGTCCTCCCACTCATTCTATTCGACGAGTTATTTATCGAAATAAGCACAACATCAAACACGAAAAATTGTATCATTAAAACAAAACATTCGCAATAGGAAACTTAATCGATTTTATCGACCTGTGCGAAATCAAGCTCGACCTTCGTTTCGCGACCGAACATATCAACAGAGACTTTCATTTTCTCAGCGTCTGTATCAAGCTCCTCGATCGTACCTTCGAGATTTTCGAAAGCTCCTTCTTTGATTCGGACGATTTGTCCGAGTGAGAAGTCGTAACGGCTCTTCAGATCGACGAGACCCATTGATCCAAGGATGTTTTCTGCTTCTTCCGGAAGGAGTGGTGTCGGTTTTGAACCGCCGCCGACTGATCCGAGGAAGCCCGTGACGTTCGGAGTATTCCGGACGACATACCAAGAATCATCCGTCATGACCATCTCTACGAGGACATACCCCGGGAAGATCTTGACTTCACGTTCCTTGATTTTCGTTTCTCCCTTTTTGTTCGTTACTTCTTCTTGTACTGTTTCAATCGGAACGAGTACACGGAAGATTTTTTCGTCCATGTTCATGGATTCAATCCGACGTTCAAGGTTCGCCTTGACGTTGTTTTCGAATCCGGAATACGTTTGGACGACAAACCATTGTTTCTCCATGGTAGGCCACCTCTTCTTTTTACTTAATCAACCAGCTCATCAATGCGCTAAGCCCTGAATCGACGCCGAAGATGAAGACACCCATGAAGATCACCATACCGATGACCGTCAATGTGTATTTCGTCAGCTCTTTCCGTTTTGGCCAGCTCGTCTTTTTCAATTCATTCCATACGTCACGCAAAAATTTCATCGTACTTTCCCTCCAGGATGTAATAAATCGGGACAGATGAAGCCTTATTTCGCTTCTTTATGAATCGTATGCGCGTTACAACGACGGCAGAATTTCTTCAATTCCAAGCGGACAGTAACGTCCTCTTTTTTCATCGTCGTATAGTCGCGGGCACCGCAATTATCACAAGCAAGGCCTACTTTCTTCGCCATCTCAAAGCCCTCCTTCTTTGCCACTCTTCTCTTCTGTTGTGTTACTTTCCTTCCCAAAAAAGAGCGTAAAAAAAAACGCCTATGAGCGGCGTCTCGCTAGTAAGGCGCTAGTTATACAGTAGCATAGGAAGGGATTACGGTCAATCTACCTCTCTGTTAGACCGTCATCTTTCGTGCTTCGAGGTAACGTTCAAGCTTCCGCTTGACGCGTTGCAAGGCATTATCGATCGATTTGACATGACGATCGAGGTCGTCGGAGATTTCCTGATACGTCCGTCCGTCAAGATAGAGCGCGAGGACTTTTCGTTCGAGATCACTCAGAATCTCCTCCATCTTTGATTCGATGTCTGCGTATTCTTCCCGGTTGACGATCAAGATTTGTGGATCAGAAGGTGCTGTCGACGTGATGATATCCAGTAACGTCCGCTCTGATTCATCGTCATAGATCGGTTTATCGAGCGAGATGTACGAGTTTAATGGGATATGTTTCTGACGTGTTGCTGTCTTAATCGCAGTGATCATCTGTCGCGTGATGCATAATTCGGCAAATCCTTTAAACGAGGCGAGCTTATCCGTTCGGTAATCTCGTACCGCTTTATAGAGACCAATCATTCCTTCTTGAATGATATCTTCTCGGTCTGCCCCAATCAAAAAATAAGAACGGGCTTTGGCGCGTACGAAATTTCGATACCGCTCGATCAAAAATTCGAGCGCATCGCTGTTATCGAACTCTTTCGCTTGTTCTACAAGCGCTTCATCGGTCATGCACTCAAACTGGTCGAACGAAACCAAACTCATCCTGTATCCCTCCAAGCATCATTGACGAATAGTTCAATTGTTTTTAATTATACAATAATTACCTGTCGCACGACAATGAAAATTGGCATGACCTCTTTTGTTGTATCCAAAATGTATCTTTTCTATAAAAAACCACCGTTCTTCCGAATAAAGGAGAACGGTGGATCGCTCATGCGAATGGTTCATATCATGTATCTGAATTCTTTCGGCGACGAATCGCTTCGAGACGTGCGAGGACGTCTTCCGGTAAATCAATCTTCGAGCGCGGTTGAGCCGCTGTCTTCGCGGACGTCGTCTGTTGTTTGATGACGGCAACTGCCGCTTTCCATTCACGCCGGAGTTCCTGCGCCGATATACGGAGTGCGCCAAGCGTGAAGATGACCCACTGCTCCGTGTAATCATTCGTCGCTACTGTTAGCTTGACCCGAATATCCTGTAACCAATCAGCAGCTGTCTTTTCAATCCATTCATCTGCCGTTTCGTTCTCCCGTGTATAGACGATCTCGATTCCACTTTTTTGCATCCGAGACTCACGACCCGGTTGCAGATAGGCATCAAAGACGATCGTAACGCTGATCCCTGTGACGGCTTGGTACTCCGCCATCGCATGAATCAACCGTTCCCGTGCTAATTCAAAGTCTTGCTCCCGCAACGTCCTAAATTCTGGCCATGCGCCAATGATATTGTAGCCATCTACGATGAGACGATCATATTTCATCGCGCATACGGCTTTCTAGTCCGGTAGACTTCATATAATAATAGCGAAGCCGCCACCGATGCGTTGAGCGACGTGACATGTCCTGCCATCGGGAGGTGGACGAGGAAGTCACATTTCTCACGGACGAGCCGGCTCATTCCTTTTCCTTCACTTCCAATGACGATTCCGAGCGGCATCGTCCCATCGAGTGTCCGGTAGTCGTCACTTTCACGTGCATCCGTTCCCACGAACCAGATGCCTTGTTTCTTTAGATCCTCCATCGTCCGAGCGAGGTTCGTCACGCGAACGACCGGGATATGTTCAATCGCGCCTGTTGATGCTTTCGCAACGACTTGCGTCAACCCGACTGAGCGACGCTTCGGAATGATGATTCCGTGTGCTCCGACAGCATCTGCTGTCCGCAAGATTGATCCGAGGTTATGTGGATCTTCGAGCTCATCAAGCATGATCAAGAGTGGTGTTTCATCCTTTTGACGTGCAAGCTCGAAGATGTCTTCCATCTCGGCGTACTCATACGCAGCAACCGCTGCGACGACACCTTGGTGATTTTCCGTTCCAGCTAAACCGGTTAACCGCGAACGCGGGACGAGCTGGATTTGAATGCCCGCTTCCTGCGCCATCGCATGGATGACGGCAAGCGGTCCTTTTTGTTGTCCTTCCTGCAAGAACAGCTTGTTCATCTCTCGTCCACTCCGCAATGCCTCTAGGACCGGATTACGACCTGACAAGAAATCTTGTCCTTCTTCAAGCGGTTCGATCACGACGGGCTGTTCCTTGACTGGAGCGGCTTTTCGTTTCTCTTGTACTGGGCGCTGTGCCTTCGTTTTCGGCTTCGCACCGGTAGCCTTAGGATTCGTCTGTTTTTTCGGCTTCGAGTAGTTCGAACGCTTGTCCGATGAGTTCTTCAAGGCGATCCCCTCCTTCTGAAAGATAAATATAACCGAGCAATGCTTCAAATGCTGTCGCGTAGCGATACGTGTGGACGTCCGTGCTCTTCGGGACAGAACCGGATTTCGCGTTCTTTCCGCGCCGAACGACCGCTGCTTCTTCTTCCGTCAGCGCATCCGTGTTCAACCAGTGCGTCACGACCGTCGCTTGTGCTTGAGCCCGAACGTACCGGACAGCTGCTTTATGCAACTCGCCCGGCTTCACATAACCTTGTTCGAGCAATCGCTCCCGCACACGAATCTCATAGACGACATCGCCCATGTACGCTAACGCGAGTGCATTCAGTTGTTTGTAGTTCTTCATCCGCGCTTCCACCGCATCCCTTGCGCTGTGTCTTCCAGCAAGATGCCTTGATCACGCAGCTGATCGCGGATTGCGTCCGCTCGTGCGAAGTCACGATTTTGACGGGCTGTGTTCCGCTCTTCGATCAACTGTTCGACTTCTTCATCGAGTAAGCCTTTGTCGACTGTCAACGTGACACCGAGGACATCTGATAATTCCGAGAAGAGTGCGAGGAACTGTTCGAGCACCTGTTTCGACACATGTGCTTCTCCAAGGTACAAGTTGGCTTCTTTCGAGAGATCGAATAAATCCGTCACAGCGTTCGCTGTATTAAAATCATCATCCATCGATGTGATGAAATGTTCCTTGATCGCCGCTAGACGATTCAACCACTTCTCGTCACCTGTTCCGAGATCAGCCGTCATGTCAAGGCGGTGTTCGATGTTTGCGACCGATTCCCGAATCCGTGCGAGACCATTCGCTGCTTGATCGATCAGTTCACGACTGTAGTTGATCGGGTGACGATACTGAACCGATAACATGAAGAAACGTAACACCATCGGATCAACCGCTTGGATCGCTTCATGGACCGTCAAGAAGTTACCGAGCGACTTCGACATCTTCTCGTTTTCGATGTTCAAGAACCCGTTATGCATCCAGTAGTTCGCGAATTTCTGTGAGTTGCATGCTTCAGACTGGGCGATCTCATTCTCATGATGCGGGAATTTCAAGTCTTGTCCACCAGCATGAATGTCGATCGTCTCCCCGAGATATTTCTTCGCCATCGCCGAGCACTCGATGTGCCAGCCTGGTCGCCCTTCGCCCCATGGACTTGTCCATGCCGGCTCTCCTGGTTTTGCTGCTTTCCAGAGCACGAAATCAAGCGGATCTTCTTTTTTCTCTCCGACTTCGATTCGTGCGCCTGCGCGCAATTCATCGATCGACTGTTGGCTCAATTGACCATAATCCTTGAAACTACGCGTCCGGAAGTAGACATCCCCGCTTGATGCGTAGGCATTGCCTTTTTCGACGAGGACTTCGATGAAGGCGATGATATCGTCCATCGTTTCCGTGACGAGTGGATGGATATCCGCTTTTTGGACATTCAAGGCGCCCGTATCCGCGTGATACGCCTCGATGAAACGTTTCGTCAACGCATGATAGTCTTCTCCGAGTTCGTTCGCTGTCCGGATGATCTTATCATCGACGTCCGTGAAGTTCGAGACATATTTAACTTCGTATCCGCGGTATGTGAAGTAGCGACGGACCGTATCGAAAACGATGGCTGGACGCGCGTTCCCGATATGAATGTAGTTGTAAACCGTCGGGCCACAGACATACATCTTGACCTTTCCTTCTTCTAATGGTTTAAATGGTTCCTTTTTTCCGGTCATGCTGTTGTACAGTTGAATCATGACGTCGCCCTCCTTTAATCCGTTCAATTTCTTGTTTTAATACTTCTAGTTCCATTTCAATCCGCTCTTGGCATTCGCTGACCGGATCCGGGAAACGATGATCAAGTGGTGCTTCGACCTTCATGCCGTCTTGAATGACGACACGTCCCGGAATGCCGACGACAGTCGCATTGGGAGGAACGTGTTTTAAGACGACGGAACTAGCACCGATTTTTGAGTATGCCCCAATCGTGATATCACCAAGGACACGGGCACCCGCTGAAACAAGTACGCCGTCTTCAATCGTCGGATGACGCTTTCCTGTTTCTTTCCCCGTTCCGCCGAGTGTCACGCCTTGAAACAACGTGACGTCATCCCCAATGATCGTCGTCTCACCAATGACGACACCCATCCCGTGGTCAATAAAGAATCGGCGTCCGATCGTCGCTCCTGGATGAATCTCGATGCCTGTCAAAAAGCGACTGAACTGCGAAATTAATCGACCGAGTAAGCGAAACTTTGCGTTCCAGAGTCGATGGGCCAGGCGATGCATCCAAATCGCATGTAAGCCCGGGTATGTCAAAATGACTTCTAACGTGCTGCGGGCAGCTGGATCTTGCTCAAACACATTGCGGATATCTTCTCGTATCCGTGTCATATACGTTCTCCTCTCCATAAGAAAAAGCGCCTCTATGCATTGCTGCACAGAGACGCTAACGAAGCGCGGTCCCACTCTGTTTGGACGATTGACTCATCCCTCTCGACGTCCGTTAACGCCGGAGATACGTCTGCGCCTACTCTCACGGATTTCGGGCAGCACTCAGAGGGGCATTTCATGATTCGCTTCTTCAAGCCCTCGCACCATTCGAGCTTGTCTCTGGAGAAGAAGACGCATCGTTACTTTCCTCGTCTACGCTTTCGTTATTCTGCTTCAAGCCGTGCAAGCACACGGTCTTTTCCTAGTAATTGAATCGTGTTCGGGAGTTCTGGACCATGCGTCTGTCCTGTCGTCGCGACACGAATTGGCATGAATAAATTCTTTCCTTTTTGACCAGTCGCTTTTTGCGTCGCTTTGATCGATGCTTTAATTGCTTCTGGTGTCCATTCTTCGAGAGCGCGTAACTGGTTCGCGAATTCTGCAAGTACAGTCGGAACCGTCTCGCCACTCAAGACAGTGTTTGCCTCTTCATCATACACCACTTCGTCCTCAAAGAACATCTCTGAAAGCTTGACGATTTCCGCGCCATGCGTCATCTGTTCGCGGTATAACGCAACGAGATCACGTGCCCAAGCGAGCTCTTCTTCTGAAGGTGACGCTTCGACGCGACCTGCTTCTTGTAAGAACGGAAGACTGGCTTCGAATACTTCTTCGAACGATTGATGTTTCATGTACTGGCTGTTGATCCAAGCCAATTTGTTTTGGTCAAAGACAGCTGGACTCTTCGACAGACGATCCGCGTCAAAGATTTCGATGAACTCTTCTTTCGTGAAGATTTCTTGTTCACCGACTGGTGACCAACCGAGAAGCGTGATGAAGTTGAGCAATGCTTCCGGGAGATAACCGAGCTCTTTATACTGCTCGATATACTGAATGATCGAGTGATCACGCTTCGAAAGTTTCTTGTGTGATTCGTTGACGATCAATGTCATGTGACCGAACGTCGGGTATTCCCAACCGAACGCATCATAGATCATCATCTGTTTCGGTGTGTTCGAAATATGATCATCCCCACGAAGAACATGGCTGATCGCCATTAAATGATCGTCGATGACGACGGCAAAGTTGTACGTCGGAATGCCATCTTTTTTGACGATGACCCAGTCACCGAAGTCTTTTGATTCGAATGAGACGTCGTCTTTAACGATATCATTCCATGTATACGTGACATCTTCCGGTACACGAATCCGAATCGACGGCGTGCGACCTTCTGCGCGGAACGCTTCTTCTTGTTCTGCTGTCAGGTTACGGTGCGCTCCTGAATAACGTGGTGCTTCTCCGCGTGCGATTTGTGCTTCGCGTTCTGCTTCGAGCTCTTCCGATGTCATGTAGCAACGGTAAGCAAGTCCTTTTTCAAGTAACTCGTCCGTGTACTTTTGGTAGATATCGAGACGCTCCATTTGTGAATAAGGACCGTACTCACCACCGCGACCTGGACCTTCGTCCCAATCGACACCGAGCCACTCGAGGTTCTTCATTTGACTCTCGACACCGCCTGCGATGTTCCGCTTTTGGTCCGTATCCTCGATTCGTAATACCATCTTACCGCCTAAGTGGCGCGCAAACAGATAGTTAAATAATGCAGTCCGGGCATTCCCGATATGCAAGTGTCCTGTTGGACTTGGGGCATAACGTACTCGTACTTCTGCCATTGCCAATCACTCCTTCGACTAAAATTCGCTTATCTAGTATACCTTATTCTTCGATTCGTTTCAGTAGAATCACTGCTTGACAAGCGATTCCCTCTTCTCGTCCCGTAAAACCTAACCATTCCGTCGTCGTTGCCTTGACATTGATCTGTTCAATGTCCGCTTCGAGCAATTCCGCGATCCGCGCACGCATCGTGTCGATGTACGGACGGAGCTTTGGTGCCTGTGCGATGACTGTCGCATCTAGGTTGCCAAGCTCATACCCTTGTTGTTTAACGAGCGCGTAGACATGCTGCAGCAATTTTGCTGAATCGGCATCCTTGAATTCCGGATCCGTATCCGGAAAATGTTTTCCGATATCTCCTGCTGCGATTGCACCAAGTGCCGCGTCGGCAATCGTATGTAACAAGACGTCTGCATCCGAGTGACCGAGCAATCCTTTCGTGTGCGGAATCTCGATACCGCCTAAAATCAATTTCCGATCCTCTGCAAAGGCATGTACATCAAAACCTTGTCCAATTCGAATCATCGTCATTTCCCTCGTTTCATTAGAATCGCTTCACCGAACCACAGATCGTCCGGTGTCGTCATCTTGATATTTTCGTAGTGACCGTGGACGATCGTTACTTTTCCTCCGTCCCATTCTATCAAACTTGCATCATCAGTTCCTAGGTATTTCGTTGCCGCTTTTTCGTGAACCGTACGAATCGTCGCAAGATCAAACGCTTGTGGTGTCTGGGCTGCCATCAGGTGTTCCCGCGGGACGGTCTCGCTGATGTGGTTCGCTTCAATCCGTTTGACCGTGTCTTTAATCGGCACGGCAAGAATCGCCGCTTTGTCTAGGACTGCCGCTTGGACGACCGCATGAATCGCTGCTTGTGAAATGAACGGTCGGGCACCATCATGGATCAGAACGATCCCTTCGCCTTCTAACGCCTCAAGACCACGGAGAACACTTTCCTGACGTTCGGCACCACCCGCGACAAGTCTAATCGATGTCTTATAAGACGCGATAATACTTGTAAACCATTCTTGTTCTAGTGGATTGATCGCAAGGACAATTTCCGTACATGCCGGATCTGCCTCGAAGACATCCAGTGTCCAAGCGATGATTGGACGGTCTCTTAGTTCAAGCATCAATTTATTACGATCTGCGCCCATCCGCTTACCGGCACCGGCAGCGGGGATGACGACGCGATATGTGGCTGTAGACATCCCATTCCCTCTTTTCTCTCTCACTGATCATCGTGATCCATTCCATCACACCGAAAACGGACTCGATCATGAAATCGAATCCGTTACGGGGTCTATCCGAATGCCTCTCGATGTCTCTCTAGGCATAGTGTCTCATTTTTCTTGTGGTTTCGCAAAAATCATTCGTCCAGCTGATGTCTGCAAGACACTTGTGACGACAACGCCAATCGTTTTCGAAATCAGATGTTTTCCGCCTTCGACGACGACCATCGTCCCATCTTCGAGATAGGCAATGCCCTGTTTTTGTTCTTTTCCTTCCTTGATGACAAGAACGGTCATCTCTTCTCCTGGAATGACGACTTGTTTGACGGCATTCGCCAGGTCATTGATGTTAAGAACAGGAACATGTCGGACTTCACAGACTTTATTCAAGTTATAGTCGTTCGTGACGACGATCCCTTTGACGAGTTCCGCGAGTTTGATCAGCTTAATATCGACTTCCGGTACATCCTCGAAATCGCCATCATAAATTTCGACTTCGACTCCAGGAATCTCTTGTAACTCTTTTAAGACATCGAGTCCACGACGTCCACGGTTTCGTTTCAACGTATCGGAAGAATCGGCGATGTACTGCAACTCACCGATGACGAATTGCGGGACGATCAGTTTTCCTTCGACGAAACCGGTCTTCGTGATATCCGTAATTCGTCCGTCGATGATGACGCTCGTATCGAGTACCTTGCTGTTTGATTTAACTGGGACGACGACTTCTGGCGTCGCCTTTTTCTCACTTTGGTTACTACGTAAGAAGATTTTCGTCAATTCATGACGTTTACGATACCCGACCGTAAAGCCAAGATATCCGAATAACGCGGTCACGAAGATCGTTAAGACGTTACTGAGGACAGGAATACCTACCAAATCAATCAATGTACTGACGAGGAAGGCAAGTACCAACCCAATCAACAAACCAAATGTTCCAAAAAAGAGATCTGCTACTGGGGCTTTGACGAGTCGTTCTTCTAAAAATCGGAGAAGTCGAATTACCGAATCCGTAATGAATAATCCAATTAATAAGAATATGAGTGCACCAATCGTTCCAGTTACGTATTCGCTCATCAACCATGCAGGGAATGTCGTATTCGTTGCCGTCTCAATTAATTGGAAGAACTGAGGAAGCAACAAGATCCCGAGGGCAAGTCCGAGTAATGCAAAAAATACCCGAATGACGATTTTCAATCTTCTCACCTCCTTTGCTTATTTTAAGTTCATTGTAACATGTACTGATTTGAACTACCTACGCCGGAAGGAGGGGAAACTGTTTACATATCCATTACAGTTCCCCCATTTTTTGCGTCATTCCAGCTTAAAACGGAATGGTTTCACGTAATGCTTCGTCCACACTCTCGACACCGACGACCGTAATCCCGTCCGGATACGTCCAACCCCCTAAGTTGTTTTTCGGAATGATTGCCCGTGTGAAACCGAGTTTGGCTGCTTCTGCTACACGTTGTTCAATCCGCGATACACGACGAACCTCACCTGTCAATCCGACTTCACCAATCACGACATCCGTCGGACGCGTCGGCTTGTCACGGAAACTGGAAGCAATCGCAACGCAAACCGCCAAGTCAATCGCGGGTTCATCCAGCTTCACACCCCCGGCTGCCTTAAGGTACGCATCTTGTGTCTGAAGGAGAAGACCCGATCGTTTCTCAAGGACCGCCATCAATAAGGCAACCTTGTTCTGATCGATTCCGGTCGCCATCCGTCTAGGATTCCCGAATGACGTCGGTGAAATCAGTGCTTGCAGTTCGACGAGGACCGTCCGTGTCCCTTCCATCGAAGCAACAATCGTTGAACCGGATACACCGGACGTCCGCTCCTCGAGGAAAATTTCTGACGGATTCAAGACCTCTTCAAGACCAGACTCCCGCATCTCAAAAATTCCGATCTCATTCGTTGAACCAAATCGGTTTTTGACGGCACGCAGAATCCGGAACGTATGGTGACGTTCGCCTTCGAAATACAAGACAGCATCCACCATGTGCTCCAGTAAACGTGGTCCAGCAATCGAACCTTGTTTCGTGACGTGACCGACGATGAAGATCGCAATACCGCGACTCTTCGCAATTTTCATCAGCATCGCCGTACATTCACGTACCTGTGTCACGCTCCCGGGTGCGGACTGGATTTCATCGATGTAGACGGTTTGAATCGAGTCGATGATTAAAAAACGTGGCTGTTCTTCATCGACGACACGTTCAATCATGTTCATATCCGTCTCACTCAGGACGAACAAATCCTGTGTCGGTAAGCCAAGCCGTTCCGCGCGTAATTTCGTTTGTTTGAGCGATTCTTCTCCTGAGATGTAGAGCACTTTTTCGCCACGTTGTGCAAGACGTGCGCTCGTCTGCAGTAAGATCGTCGACTTCCCGATCCCCGGATCTCCTCCAACAAGCACCATCGAACCTGGAACGATACCGCCTCCGAGGACACGGTCGAATTCACCACTTCCGGTAAAGACGCGACTCTCTTCTTGCGAGACGATGTTCGCGAGGCGCTCTGGCTTCAATTGTTTTGTCGTCGTATGAACGAAAGCGGCACCGCGCCGTCCTTTTTTTTCTTCGACGACTTCTTCGACCATCGTGTTCCATTCCCCGCATCCTGAACAACGTCCCATCCATTTCGGGGATTCGGTCCCACAGCTTTGACAAACGAATTTTGTTTTTAACTTAGCCAATCGATTCATCCTTTCTATTTCAAAAAAAGAACCAGCTTCGCTCAGAAAGTGCGAAAGCTGGCCCTGTGCTCAGTGCTTATTCCGTTGCGGCAGAACTCACGTGATTCCGGCGAACGATGAATTCGTTCTCTTCGACATCAAGCGCAACACGTTCTCCTTTTTGGATATCGCCTGCGAGCAATGCTTCTGACAACCGGTCTTCCGCTTCCCGTTGAAGGGCACGACGGATTGGACGTGCGCCGTACTCTGGATCGTATCCGATATCGGCAATCTTCGAGAGGGCAGCTGGTGTCAATTCGAAATGAATTTCCTGTTCAGCCAAACGTTTTTCAAGGGTTTTCGCCATCAACTTCACGATCTCTTCGATGTGTTGTTTCTCGAGTGAGTGGAAGACGATCGTTTCATCAATCCGGTTCAAGAACTCTGGACGGAACGCCCGTTTGAGTTCTTCCATGACTTTATCTTTCATGTCTTTGTATTCGCGATCCGTATCTTCAGAAACAGCAAATCCGACATATTTATTACGTTTAAGGGCACTTGCACCGACGTTCGATGTCATGACGATGATCGTGTTACGGAAATCAACCGTCCGACCTTTCGAGTCTGTTAAGCGTCCATCATCAAGTACTTGCAAGAGAATGTTGAAGACTTCCGGGTGCGCCTTCTCGATTTCATCAAGTAAGATGACCGAGTATGGTTTCCGGCGAACTTTTTCAGTCAATTGACCGCCTTCTTCGTAACCGACATATCCTGGAGGTGAACCGACGAGACGGCTCGTTGCATGTTTCTCCATGTACTCTGACATGTCGATCCGGATGATCGCATCCTCATCTCCGAACATCGCTTCGGCAACCGCACGGGCGAGTTCTGTTTTACCAACCCCAGTAGGACCGAGGAAGATGAACGAACCAATCGGACGTTTTGGATCTTTCAGTCCAGCACGTGCCCGACGGATGGCTTTTGAAATTGATTTAACGGCTTCATTTTGTCCGATGACACGATCGTGAAGGATTTCTTCGAGGCGAAGGAGACGATCCGTCTCTTCTTCCGCGATCTTCGTGACCGGTACACCTGTCCAGTTGGCAACGACTTGTGCGATGTCATCTTTTGTGACTTCAAGTTTTTCGTTGCCTTGTTTATTCTGCCATTCCTCTTTCAAACGCTCAAGCTCATCGCGTAATTTTTGTTCCGTATCGCGGAGGCTTGCTGCTTTTTCGAACTCTTGGCTTTGGACCGCTTCGTCCTTGTCCTTGCGGATGCCTTCGAGTTTTGCTTCGACTTCTTTTAAGTTCGGTGGTGCTGTGTATGAACGCAACCGAACTTTCGATGCTGCTTCATCAATCAAATCGATCGCTTTATCCGGAAGGAAACGATCCGAAATGTATCGATCTGACAATGTGACGGCTTCTTGAATCGCTTCGTCTGTGATCGTCACACGGTGGTGTGCTTCATAACGATCGCGAAGACCAAATAGGATTTGTGTTGCTTCATCCGTTGTTGGCTCTGCGACTTGGATCGGTTGGAAACGACGTTCGAGTGCCGCATCTTTTTCGATGTATTTCCGGTACTCATCAAGAGTCGTTGCTCCGATACACTGGAGTTCGCCTCGTGCGAGCGATGGTTTAAGGATGTTCGATGCATCGATCGCACCTTCTGCTCCACCCGCTCCGATCAATGTATGCAACTCATCAATGAAGAGAATGATGTTCCCCGCTTGACGAATCTCATCCATGACCTTTTTCAAACGATCTTCGAATTCACCACGGTATTTCGTACCAGCGACAAGTGTCCCCATGTCGAGTACCATAACACGTTTATTGCGTAACGTCTCCGGTACTTCATTGTTGATGATTTGTTGAGCGAGACCTTCGACGACAGCCGTTTTACCGACCCCTGGTTCCCCGATCAAGACCGGGTTATTTTTCGTCCGGCGGCTCAAGACTTCGATGACACGTTGAATTTCTTTCGCACGACCGATAACTGGATCAAGACGTGTTTCGCGCGCTTGTTGTGTCAAATCACGAGCAAGACCATCAAGTGTTGGTGTTGCGACACCTGAACCTGCTTGCGACGCGTTTGCTGTCGTTTCGCTGTTCCCGAGCAACTGGAGTACTTGCTGACGGGCTTTTGAAAGACTGATGCCCAAGTTATTCAAGACACGAGCAGCAACGCCCTCTCCTTCTCGAATCAATCCGAGCAAGAGGTGTTCTGTTCCAACGTAAGAGTGACCTAGTTTACGTGCCTCATCCATTGATAACTCGATGACTTTTTTCGCACGTGGTGTATAGTGAATCGTCGTTGCACCATCTTGTCCGCGACCGATTAATGCTTCGACTTCCATCTGAATTTTATCTGAACTGAGACCGAGTGCTGTTAAGGCTTTCGCAGCGATTCCGTCTCCTTCACGTACAAGTCCGAGTAAAATGTGTTCTGTTCCGATATTGTGGTGCCCCAACCGTACTGCCTCTTCTTGAGCAAGTGCCAATACACGTTGTGCACGTTCTGTGAATCGTCCAAACATCATTATGCAAAACCTCCTTGTGTGTGATCCCTGTTTGTCTGTTCGGTTAACATCGTCCGGATTCGTTTCGCCCGTTCGATGTCCCGTTCTCTAGATGTTAATTGTTTCCCGAAATGCTTTTGTAGAAAACCTGTTTGTAATGAAACGAGCAGTTGATGAAAAAGATTTGGAGGAAGATTGACCTCTAGTCCCAGACTGTCTGCTAAGCGAACATCCGATAGTCGTTCCGTTGCTTCCCGCGCTGTAATCAGTCGAGCTGATGTCAGGATACCGTAGGAACGATATAGTCTGTCCTCTAGTTCTTCTTGATACATCTCCAATAATCCTTTTCGTGCTGCCTGTTCTGCTTCAATTAATGCTTCGACGGCAAATTGATAGTCCGTGATCAGCATATCCTCACTTGCCCCAAGCGTCCGTTGGTTCGAAAGTTGGAACATGCGACCAGAGGCATCGCTTCCCTCGCCGTAACGCCCACGAATCGCGAATCCGAGCTGTCGTAAGTGTTTGATATAACCTTGAATCTGATTCGTCAGGACCAGTCCCGGTAAGTGCAACATCACGGAAGCACGAAGACCTGTTCCGACGTTACTCGGACACGTCGTTAAATAACCGAGCGTGTCATCAAAAGCAATTTTAAAGCGTTCACTGATCAAGCGATCGACTTGTTTTGCGATCCGAAACGCTTCTTCAAGTTGAAGTCCCGGTAATAACGTCTGGATTCGGAAATGATCCTCTTCGTTTACCATGACACTGATCTGCTCATCCTCACTAATGAAGAGTCCTGTCCGCGGATGACTCGCTAATGCTGGACTGATTAGATGCTTTTCTACTAAAGCGGTTCGCGTCAGGACATCTGCTTGATCGACGCGACCAAACCGGAACCCTTTCATCCCGTTTAGTTGGCGTTCTGTCTCTTCAATGAGTGCATTGGCTTGTGCTTCTGACAACATCGTTGAGAACGGGTAACGTGTCGTATTACGCGCCAATCGGATCCGTGTCGAAACGACGATGTCGTCAAAAGGAGAAGATTGATTCATCGATTCGCTTAAAGGGTGTTGGAGCAACTCTTCAAACATGACGCAAATCCTCCTCGACACTCTCAATCTGTTGTTTTATGACTTCTGCTTCTTCATAATCTTCTGCTAAGATTTTGCGGTTGAGCTGTTCTTTGAGTCGACTGAGCTGCTGGTTCAATCGTTTTTCAACGGATTCCTCATCAGGTCGTGAGCCATAATGTTGCGTATGACCGTGTTGGAACTGACGAACCATACCGTCGACTTCGTCTTTAAAAAATGAATAACAAGTCGGGCAACCGACTTTACGAAGATGAAGCAATTGTTGACGGGTCATACCGCAAGACGGACACGCCGTCCCTTGATATTCACGTGCTAACTCCCGCACACAAACCGAGCATAAGAATTTTTCATCGGTTTCCGATTCTTGTGGAAGTTTGACACGGACGATTGCTTCTCGTTCGCCACATCGTTGACAACGCATCGTGCATTCCTCCAATGTCCGACGACTAGAGTCGCTTCATGGTTTGAAGAAGCGTCCGCATCAAGTGGGCACGCATCCGGTGTTGATCTTCGACCGCCATTGGCAAACTCTCTTTTTGCAACAGCGATTGAATCAAAATAGCTTCCCGCCGCGTCAGTAATTGTTCGTTCATCAAACGAATCAAATAATCTTCTGCAGCTTGTTCCGTCAAATGATCACCGATCCATGAACTGACTTCGTCTAATAGATCGTGACTATCGAGCACAACGATTTTTTGAATCCGAATGTATCCGCCGCCACCCCGTTTACTTTCAACGAAATAACCCTTTTCGACCGTAAAACGAGTATTAATGACGTAGTTGATTTGTGATGGAACACAGTCAAAACGTTGTGCAATTTCTTGACGTTTGATTTCAATCGTCTTTTCGTCGTGTAAAATTTGCTTTAAATAGGCTTCGATGATATCTGTGATGTTTTGCATTGGCACCACCTCTCTGACCATCTTTGACTATTGTTTGATTTAATAGTAATCATCTAAAAAAAGAAATGCAACTGATAAGACTTTTTAGAAAACACAAAAAGACCGATCTGCAATCTGCAGATCGGTCAAGTGCCTGGCAACGTCCTATCCTCACAGGGGGAAGCCCCCAACTACTTTCGGCGTTCAAGTGCTTAACTTCCGTGTTCG
>NZ_JANFNX010000006.1:0-41535 GCF_024436095.1 Exiguobacterium sp. LL15
TGTATTCCGTAGAATACGATTTTTGCCTCATCGTTCAGTTTTCAAAGTTCGTCGTGTCGTTTTCAGCGACTTTAATATCTTAACAAGTTATCAACCCGATTGTCAACAACTTTTTTGATATTTATTTTTGTGTGTCACGACCATTCGCGGCACAAGAAGTAATATACCATGGCTTTTTAAATCGTACAAGCATTTTATTAGAAAAACATTTAAAAAGTTTTATTTACCCGTTTTTTGACTCGTTTATCCCTACATTGACTTCAAAAAGAACGCTCCGTTCCTTCTATAAGCTATAGAAGAAACGGAGCTCTACTCATTAATTTTGTTGGTGACGCATTGTCGGGAAGAGTAACACATCACGAATCGATGGCGCATTCGTCAACAACATGACGAGACGATCGATCCCGATGCCAAGACCACCCGTTGGCGGCATACCGTACTCGAGTGCTTCAATGAAGTCTGTATCCATTTCATGTGCTTCGTCGTTTCCTGCTTCTTTTTCGACGAGTTGTGCTTCGAAACGTTCACGTTGATCGATTGGATCGTTCAATTCCGTGAAGGCATTCGCATGTTCACGACGGACGATGAATAATTCAAAGCGATCCGTAAAGCGTGGATCCTCTGGATTTTTCTTCGCAAGTGGTGATACTTCAACAGGATGACCATAGACGAATGTTGGTTGAACGAGTGTTTCTTCTACTTTTTGTTCGAAGAACTCATTCAAGATATGTCCCGTCGTCATGTGTGACTGGACTTCAACACCGTGTTCATGCGCTAGTTCGAGGGCACGTTCGTTTGAAATCTGTTCAAAGAAGTCGACACCTGTCGCTTCTTTAACGAGATCTACCATGTGTGCTCGTTTCCAACCGACAGATAGATCGATGACGTCTTCTCCGTAAGTGACTTGTGTCGTACCGAGTACTTCTTGCGCGACGTGAGCGATCAGGTTCTCTGTTAAGTTCATGATGTCTTTATAATCCGCATACGCTTCATAGAGTTCGATCATCGTAAACTCTGGGTTATGGCGTGTTGAGATTCCTTCATTACGGAACACACGACCGATTTCGTAGACTTTCTCAAGTCCACCGACGATCAAACGTTTCAAATGGAGCTCGATCGCAATCCGCATGTAAAGCGTCATGTCGAGTGCATTATGATGCGTGATGAACGGACGAGCCGATGCTCCACCCGCAATCGTATGCAACATTGGTGTTTCGACTTCCAAGTATCCGAGGTTATCGAGATATTGACGAATTCCACGAATGACTTTACTCCGCGCGATGAATGTCTCACGTGATTCTTGGTTCGTAATGAGGTCGAGGTAACGCTGACGGTAGCGTTGTTCGATATCTTTTAATCCGTGATATTTATCCGGAAGCGGACGTAACGATTTTGTTAATAACGTAAATGCTGTAACGTGAACAGACAGTTCACCAACATTCGTTTTGAACACATATCCTTGAATTCCAACGATGTCACCTAAGTCACATGTCTTATAAATCTCGTACGCCTCTTCACCGATGTCATCTTTACGGACATACAACTGAATTTGACCTTGTACATCCTGAACATTCGTAAAGCCAACCTTCCCTTTACGACGTGTCGTCATGACACGACCCGCGATCGCAACTTCCGGTTTTAGTTCAGCTAATTCTTCTTTTGTATGTTCACCAAATGATGCACGAATGCTCGCAGTATCCGTCGAACGTTCAAAACGTGCGCCGAATGGATCGAGACCTTGTTCACGCATGGCGTTCATCTTACCGAGACGCACCTGCATTTGATCGTTCATTTCCATATCCTGACTCACTGTCTTCACTCCTTTTAATAATGGTTCACGACGATTCTCTCGAATAAAAAGCTGTCGGAATGACCGACAGCCCTTTTAGAAAACCGATACGCTCATCTTCAATGCAACTAGCGTACCACAAAACGACGCTGTCCGACTATACTTTACCTGTTAGGCATATGCTACGTCTTCTTCGAGTGTCTGCAAGTACTGCTGTAACAGTTCGACGAGTCCTGCGTGTGTGTCGATATTGAATAACGCATTGCGAACGCGACCGTTCCCCTTCATTCCTTTCAAATACCAGGCGACATGTGTCCGCATTTCGCGTACGGCGAGTTCTTCTCCCTTTAGCGCGACTAGTCGTGTGGCGTGTAAGAGACAGATATCAATCTTCTCACGCGCCGTCGGTTCTGCCGGAAGCGTTCCTGATTCGAGATACTGGATCGTCTGATACAACATCCACGGGTTCCCGAGAGCTGCCCGTCCGATCATGACACCGTCGACGCCGATCTCATCAATCATCCGTTTTGCATCTTGCGGCGTCTGAACATCTCCATTTCCGATGATCGGAATGTTGACCGCTTTTTTCGCTTCGCCAATGATGTTCCAGTCTGCGACCCCTTCATACTTTTGCGAACGTGTCCGCCCGTGGATGGCAACGGCTTTCGCACCACCCGCTTCTGCCGCTTTGACATTATCAACACAATAGATGTGATGACTGTCCCAGCCGGTCCGCATCTTAACAGTAACGGGTTTATCGATCGCTTGCGTCACCGCATGGACCATCTCATATACCTTATCCGGATCAAGCAACCATTTCGCTCCAGCATCACTTTTCGTGACTTTCGGGACCGGACAGCCCATGTTGATGTCAATGATATCGGCATTCGTGTTCGCTTCGACATATCGTGCCGCTTGAACGAGTGTCTCTTTTGAACCGCCATAGATTTGAAGGCTGAGCGGTTTTTCCCGTTCATCTACGTACAGCATCTGAAGCGTCCGTTCGTTTTCGTACAAGATCCCTTTATCGCTGACCATCTCCGCACAGACGAGTCCTGCACCAAACTCCTTTGCGATTAACCGAAACGCCGGATTACAGACGCCTGCCATCGGTGCCAAGATGACTTGATTCTTCAGTTTGACATCACCAATGTTAAATTCCATTATTGTTCCTCCGCTTCTAAAAGCCCACCTAACCGTCGTACACCGTTTCGTTCTGTCTCTGGTAACTGCTGATACAACTGCTCGACACTTTGCTCAAGACCGGGTATGACGCATGTTGCTGCGAGTTCACGTAATGGCGCAAGGACGAATGCCCGCTCTTGCATCCGCGGATGCGGAACGGTTAATCCTTCGAGGTCAATGCGTTCTTCCTCATATAGCAAAATATCTAAGTCAAGCGTTCGTGGTCCATTTTTGAACAAACGCTCGCGTCCTTCTAGCTGTTCAATTTCCTGCAGTCGCCCAAGTAAGACAGATGCCTCATCCGTCGTTTGAATCGCGACGACCATATTATAGAATAAATCCTGCTCGAGATACCCGACAGGTACCGTCTCATAAATGGAAGAGGTCTTTACGTCATGAACGGACGGTAATGCTCTCAGGCGAGCAATCGCTGCTCTTAAGTGAGCCGCTTTATCGCCGATGTTCGAGCCGAGTGCAATGTAAGCTTCCTTCATGCATAGTCCTCCCGAAGGCGATTGATCTCGACCGCCACATGTTCATAATGACCGGCAATCGGCGGATCCGGTTTGATGACCTTGATCGACGCTTCTTGAATTCGTTCGTCTAACGCAAATACTGCTTTTGCAATACGGTCCGCCAAGGCTTCGACGAGTTGGAGCGGTTCTCCTTCGACGACACGTTTCGTCGCTTCATACAATTCGGCGTAATTGACACTTTTCGTCAAATCATCCGTCCGACCGGCTTCTGCCAATGCAAGTCCGATCGATAAGTCGACATTGAAGCGTTGACCGAGTTTCGTCTCTTCTGCGAATACACCGTGGTACCCATAAAAACGCATTCCTGTTACATGAATTCGATCCACCGTTATTCCCCCTTCGTCGCAGCCAACATGATGTCCATCATCTGCGCTGCCCGTTTGACTTCTTTGACGTCATGCACACGCATCCAGTCACATCCTTGTTGAATTCCGTAACACACCGTCGCAATCGTTCCTTCGAGTCGTTCTTCTGTCGGTAATCCGAGCGCAAGTCCGATCATCGATTTACGGGACGTTCCGAGTAAAACCGGATACCCGAAGTCCGTTACGATCGATAGATGACGCATCAGGTACAAGTTCTCTTCATGCGTCTTCATGAATCCAATCCCAGGGTCGAGCCAAATATGCTCTTCCGCTACGCCTGCCTGTTTTGCTAACCGAATCGATTCCTCCAGGTCAGCCCGGACTTCTACCAGCATATCTGTCCCATGCGCCGTCTCCCGGTTATGCATCAAAATGATGGGTACTTTATACTGCGCAGCAACGTTGACCATCGAACGATCGCCCCACTTCGAGCCCCAAACATCGTTGATGATATCTGCTCCTGCTTCAATAGCAGCCTCTGCGACGACCGGTTTGTACGTATCGATCGATACGAGGACGTTCAGCTCTCGTTTGATGCGCTTGATGATCGGTAAAACACGGGTGAGTTCTTCTTCGACTGATACGAATGCTGCACCCGGTCGTGTCGATTCTCCACCGACATCGATTGCATCTGCTCCATCCGCGACGAGCTGACGCGCTTGTCGCATCGCTTGCTCGACATCGACATATTGTCCACCGTCCGAAAAGGAGTCCGGTGTCACGTTCAAGATACCCATGATGTAAGTCATCGTTGTTCTCTCCTTGTCGTCACCTGTTCGACGGATTGATCAAACAGCGTCATGATTTGTGCATATCCTGTTCCGTTGATTCCAGGGAAAGGGCGTCCGTCAAGTGACGAAATAGCGACCGCTTCCTGAACGGAATTCGTATAGATGATCTCATCTGCTTCTTCGAGCTGCGGTAAATAAGCCAAGCGTTCTTCGACCGGTACATATTGCATGAGGAACTGACGGGTAATCCCGTTCAGTGCACCGGTTTCAAGCGGTGACGTATACCATGTACTTCCGTAACGCCAAAAGATGTTTGACGTAATGCCCTCACAGACATGACCTTCCTTCGTCAAAAACAACCCTTCTGCTTCCGGATTGAACAATTGGCGTTTCGCCACTAGATTGTTCATGTAATGATGTGACTTCAAGCGGTAAGTCGTCTCCGGTGTACTGCGCGGTAAACGAATCGTCTCGAGTGCACGTTCCGCCCGTTTTCGCGGAGCGATTGGTTTCGCATAGATCAACACGGTCGGCGTGTCGTAAGGATCGATTGATAAACCGATCTCACGTGGACCGGCAGAGACGTTCAACCGAATGTATAAATCGTTCGCCCCATATGCCGCATATAAATCTTGGATCGCTTGCCGTAAGGCTTCCCGATCATATGCTAGCTGGATTCCGAGTGCGACACAACTCATCCGTAAGCGTTCAATATGATCATCGAACAAAAACGGATGTCCGTTATAGGTCCGAAACGTCTCGAATACACCCATCCCGTAGACGAATCCGTGATCGAGCGGGGAGATGCGTACTTCTTCTTCTCGTTTAATGGTTCCGTCATGCCAGAGATACATAATGCGTCAACTCCAAGAAATTTTTTAACATCTGCTTCCCGTCTCGCGTCAAAATCGCTTCCGGATGGAACTGGACACCGAGAATCGGCAACGTCCGGTGACGGAGTGCCATGATCTCCCCACCGGATTCCGCCGTCACTTCGAGCACTTCCGGGAATGTCTCGCGTTCAACGACGAGCGAGTGATAACGTGTCACCGGCGTCGCTTGTGGGATTCGTTCAAAGATGCCTTGTCCGTCATGCGTCAGTGGCGAGACTTTTCCGTGCATCAATTCCTTCGCGCGGACGACTTTACCACCGAATACTTGTCCAATCGCTTGATGACCTAAGCAGACCCCTAGTATCGGCACCTTCCCAGCAAAATAAGCAATCGCTTCTAGACTGATCCCCGCTTCATTCGGTGTACAGGGGCCCGGTGAGATGACCAGATGATCCGGTTGCAACGCTTCGATTTCCGCAAGGGTGATCGCGTCGTTGCGAAATACCCGGATGTCTTGCCCAAGTTCGCCGAAATACTGGACTAAGTTGTACGTAAAGGAATCATAGTTATCAATCAATACAATCATTGCGTTCCCTCCGCTGTTTCTTTTGTCACCCATAACGCTTTGGCTTTACTAAGTGACTCTTCGTATTCACGTGCTGCGTCCGAATCTGTGACGACTCCAGCACCTGCTTGAACATATGCCATCCCGTCTTTTGCGACGAGTGTCCGGATCAAGATATTGAAAATGACATCATCCGCCCAACTGATGAAGCCAAGCGACCCAGTATAGATACCGCGCTGGACCGGTTCCAGTTCTTCAATGATTTCCATCGTCCGGATTTTTGGTGCGCCAGTGATCGTACCACCTGGGAACATCGCAGCGAGCACCTGACTCCCAGAGTGTTCCGGAGCTACTTCCCCTCTGACGTTTGAGACGATGTGTTGTACGTGCGAGTATTTCTCGATCACCATCAGCTCATCGACATGAACCGTACCATAACGACTGACGCGTCCTAAATCATTGCGCTCTAAATCAACAAGCATCACATGCTCTGCCCGTTCTTTTTCATTATCGAGTAAGGTTTTCGCAAGTCGTAAATCCTCCGCTTCATCCTTCCCGCGCGGCCGTGTTCCGGCAATCGGACGTGTCGCTAACGCATCACCGATTTTTTCGACGAGCAACTCGGGTGAGGCGGACACGAGTGTTAAATCTTCATCCGCAAAGTAACCCATGTATGGAGAAGGATTGACTTGTCGTAATACATCATACAAATGTTCCGCTGTCGTCCCAAGCGGTTCCTGTTGACGGACGGACAAATTAACTTGGAAAACGTCACCGTCCTCAATATAGGATTTAATCCGGTGTGCCGCTGTCATGAACGCTTCCTGCCCGAAAGCCCGTTCTCGCTCACCTGATAAACCAGTCGGTGTAAATTGAGGTGCATCCGTCTCGATGCACCAACGCGCGACTTCCGTTTCAAGAACTCGCTCTGCTTCTTCTGCCGTGTCTCGTGTCACGGCAATGAACAATTGCTTCGTTTCTTCATCAAACACGGCGACTTCATCGTACCAGTAAAATGATAGATCGGGTGTTTGCAAATCATCCATCGCTCGTTCAGGTAGCTTTTCTAAATAACGGACGGCATCATAACTGACATATCCGGCAAACCCACCAAAGAACGGTGGCATTCCATCCGGTCGGACTGATTCACGGTCGACGCGAAGTCGTTCGAGTACATCAAACGGATTCGCCGTCGATGTCTCGACTTTTCCATCTGTCTCAATCGTCGTCGTTCCGTCCTTTGTCCGAACGTATCCGACAGGACGAGTCGCCGCCATCGTATACCGGCCGATTCGACCGCTTTCGAGCCAGACGTGTCCCGTTTTGCCATTCGTCTGTTCAACATATCGATTGTAAAATTGTTCTTTCGTCCATGGTACTGCTTTGTATTTCGTCTGTCGCATACGCGTCCCCCACTTCACACTATTCTGCTCTCATTATACGCAAAAAAGTACACGGAAGCTGAATGACTTCCGTGTACGTCCAGTTGATTACTTCGATTGGTCTGCTTCTTCCTCGATTTGATACAGCGGTGTACTTAAGTACCGCTCCCCATTCGAAGGAATGATCGCGAGAACGTTTTTCCCTTTACCGAGACGTTTCGCTGTCTTGAGCGCTGCTGCAATCGCAGCACCTGACGAGATACCGCCTAAGACACCATTCGTCTTCGCTGCTCGGCGTGCGTAATCGAATGCTTCTTCCGTCGTGATTTGCTCAACACCATCATAAATCTCTGTATCGAGAATCGACGGCACGAATCCAGCACCGATTCCTTGCAGTTTGTGTGGTCCCGGTTTACCACCTGATAAGACCGGTGAATCCGTTGGTTCGACGGCAATGATTTCAATCCCTTGGAAAGCATCACGTAACACTTTACCAGCACCGGTGATCGTTCCACCCGTTCCAATTCCCGCGATGAACGCATCGAGTTGCATGCCTTCGAACGCTTCGACGATTTCAGGACCTGTCGTTTTTTCATGAACGACTGGATTGGCACCGTTATTGAATTGTTGCGGCATGAAGTAACCGTGTTCTTCTGCTTCCGCTGTCGCGCGAGCGATCGCACCCTTCATCCCTTCAGGACCCGGAGTCAGAATCAATTCCGCACCATAGGCGCGAAGCAACGTCCGGCGCTCCATGCTCATCGTTTCCGGCATGACGAGGATGGCGCGGTACCCTTTCGCCGAAGCGACCATCGCGAGTCCGATTCCTGTGTTCCCACTCGTCGGCTCGATGATCGTGTCTCCTTCTTTGAGTTGACCCGCTTCTTCTGCGGCCTCAATCATAGATAACGCGATCCGGTCTTTTACGCTTGATCCAGGGTTCATGTACTCCAATTTCAGATACACATCTGCATCCTCAGGACCCGTTAGATGATGTAACTTGACGATCGGGGTGCGACCGACTAAATCTAATACTGAATTCGCAATACGCATGACCATTCCTCCTCATTAGTGAACCGCTTGAATTCCAAGTAATCCGATAAACTAATTATCAGCGGACTGGATGAAATCTGTCAATCAAAGCGTTTGACTTCCGGCTTTTTTCCATCCTTCGTCTGGCGTTCGACCGCTTCTTGAATCAAACGATCAATCGTCTGTTTTTCCTGTTCCGTTCGCATCGTCTGATAGACCATCGCGCGCGTGATTTTCTCATCACCGACTTCGGCGACGACATCCTCGAGCGGACCACCGATGCTGTCTTGAACGATTTTAGGAGAATCGACCTTTGGGAGCTCACCCATGAAGGCGTAAGCACCGGTCATGAAATTCGTCAACATTAAGATGAAGATCAACATCCACAAGTACTTAGGTTGTACATTCCCCATATTCGATCCCTCTTATGCTCTTTCGAGTGATTTTTCGCGAAGTTCCTCTAATTCTGGAACATCATAGTGATAATGCTCTGAACAGAAGTGACAAACAGCTTCCGCACCACCATCTTCATCAATCATCGCTTGAATCTCATCTGGTCCAAGGGCAATGATTGCTGTCGCTAATTTGTCACGGTCACACGTACATTCGAATGATACTGGAATCGTATCAAGATGTTCGTAGTCACCGAGAACGAGTTCTAACATTTCTTCTGGTGTTTTTTCCTCACCGACGAGAATCGAGATCGGTTTAAGGGCTCCAACACGTTTTTCGAGTGCTGCAATCGTCTCTTCCGATGCACCTGGCATCAATTGAACGATCAAGCCACCTGCTGCGATAACTGATTCGTCTTCTGGATAAACGAGAACGCCAGCCCCAACGACCGATGGGCTTTGTTCCGATACAGCGAAGTAATACGTAAAGTCTTCGCTGATCTCACCTGTTTGAATCGGCGATTGACCACCGACGAAGTCACGTAACCCGAGGTCTTTGATGACAGAGATGTTTCCGCGACCGACCGCTTCACCGACTTTTAGTTTCGTCAGACCATCTGCATTGACATACGTATCCATCTCGACACGGGGACGACTCACATATCCACGTACGACACCTTTTGCGTCGGCATCGACGATGATTTTCCCAATCGGTCCATCGCCTTCGACTTTTAATGTGACACGTGTATCGCCTTTTTGCATCGTACCCATCATTGCACCGATCGTCAGTGTCCGACCGAGCGCTGCTGTGACGACAGGTGTCGTCTGGTGGCGCAGTTGTGCTTCATAGACCGTCTTCGTCGAACGGATTGCAAACGCACGGACTTCTCCATTGAAGCCTAACGCCCGTACTAAATAGTCATCTTTTAATTGTGCTAATAATTCTTCACGTTTCATCTTGATTCCCTCACTTATTTCGTTCGTAGATAATCCGTAATCCATCTAACGTCAAGAATGGATCGACGATCTCAATCATCGTGGATTCCTCGCTGATTAATCGGGCTAAGCCGCCGGTCGCAATGACCTTCGCTTCTCCCATTTCTTCTTTCATCCGGTGAACGAGTCCGTCCACCTGTGCCACATATCCGAAATAGGTCCCCGACTGCATCGCATGGATCGTATTCCGTCCGATGGCTGACTGCGGTTTCGCGATTTCGATTCGCGGCAATTTTGCTGCCTTATTATAGAGTGCCTCGGTTGCAACCATCACACCGGGTGAGATGATGCCGCCGTAATACCGTTTTTGTGCATCGATGTAACAATACGTCGTCGCTGTTCCGAAATCGACGATGATCATCGGTCCCTCGTATTTCGCCGTCGCTGCTACCGCGTTGACGATTCGATCGGCTCCCACTTCTCGTGGATTATCGACTTTTAAATCGAGTCCTGTCTTGATTCCTGGTCCAATCAAGAACGGACGGCGTTTAAAGTAACGCACACACATATTTTCTAGTGGAAACACGACGGGGGGTACGACAGATGATAACACGATTCCCTCGATTTCTTCCACGTTTAGCTCTGCGTCACGGAACAACGCTTTGACGAGCATACCGTATTCGTCCGTCGTCCGTGTCCGGTCTGTCGCAATCCGCCAATGCTCAATCAACTCTTGTCCTTGATAGACACCTAAGACGATATTCGTATTTCCGACATCGATGACTAAAATCATTTGCTTATTTCCCCGCTTCTTCTCAATTTTCATGCTTCGATTGTATTCCGTTGTTTCACGATCGGAACTATATACGTTGTGATTATACCATGCTCGTATGGTCACACCTACCGATGTGTATTCGCTCGGTCTGCCACAAAAAAGAACGGATTCGATATCAATCGAATCCGTTCCATCCGTTTACACTTGATCGTCGCGACGCGGCGTATCTGGTGTATCCGTATCTACATTTTTCCCTTCGTCAACGACTGAACCCATTTGCGTTGGAGACTCTGTCGGTTGATCAACAGTTGCATCTGTCGATTCCGGTGCTTTCTCTTCTGCTTTTGGAGTCATTGCTTCTGGTTCATGTTTTTTGTATTCGCCCGTCTCTAGGAGGTGGTGAATTTGTTTTTGATCGAGTGTTTCGACTTCAAGCAATGTCGTTGCAATCAAGTCGAGCTGATCGCGCTTCTCAGTCAGGATATCTTTCGCTTTTTGGTAACAGCGGTTGATGATCGCTTGGATTTCCGTATCGATCTCGTGTGCGATTGCATCCGAGTAGTTCTGTTCGTTTTGGAAATCACGGCCGAGGAAGACGTTACCGCTTTGACCTGATCCGAATTGAAGCGGTCCGAGTTTTTCACTCATCCCAAACTCCATGACCATTTTCCGTGCAAGACCTGTCGCACGCTGGAAGTCATTGCTTGCCCCAGTCGAGACTTCTCCGAAGACGATATCCTCTGCGACACGACCACCGAGCAATCCAGTAATCTTATCTTCGAGTTCCGGCTTCGTCATGAAGTAACGATCTTCTTTTGGCAACATGACGACATATCCGCCCGCGTTTCCGCGAGGAACGATCGTTACCTTGTGTACTTCATCCGCATCGTCGAGCGTGACACCGATGATTGTATGTCCAGCTTCGTGCCATGCGACGATCTTTTTCTCTTTCGGCGAGATGATCCGGCTCTTCTTCGCTGGTCCAGCGATGACGCGGTCAATCGCTTCTTCGAGGTCAACGATCGAGACTTTATCACGGTCTGCCCGAGCGGCAACAAGTGCTGCTTCGTTTAGAAGGTTTTCAAGATCCGCACCTGAGAATCCAGGTGTTCGTTGTGCGATCGCTTTTAAATCAACCGTTGAATCGAGCGGTTTATTCCGCGCGTGAACCTTCAAGACTGCTTCACGACCGATGACATCTGGACGGTCAACCGTGATTTGACGGTCAAAACGACCTGGACGGAGTAAGGCTGGGTCAAGAATATCAGCACGGTTCGTTGCTGCGATCATGATGATGCCTTCGTTTTCACTGAATCCATCCATCTCAACGAGAAGTTGGTTCAATGTCTGCTCACGCTCATCGTGTCCACCACCGAGACCTGCGCCCCGTTGACGACCGACAGCATCGATTTCATCGATGAAGATGATACATGGTGCATTTTTCTTCGCGTTTTCGAACAAGTCACGGACACGTGATGCCCCGACACCGACGAACATCTCAACGAAGTCAGAACCTGAAATCGAGAAGAATGGTACGCCAGCTTCACCAGCTGCGGCACGCGCGAGCAACGTCTTACCTGTACCTGGAGGACCTACGAGGAGGACCCCTTTCGGAATACGAGCACCGAGTTTCGCGAATTTACGCGGATCTTTCAAGAATTCAACGACTTCGACGAGTTCTTGTTTCTCTTCGTCTGCGCCGGCTACATCATCAAACGTAATCTTTTTCTTCTCTGTGTCATAGAGGCGTGCCTTCGATTTCCCGAAGTTCATGACGCGACCGCCACCACCGCCACCTTGTGCTTGATTAATCAAGAAGAAGAAGAGGATGAAGATGATGATGAATGGAACGATCGTCGTCAGTAACGCGATCCAACCACCATTCGTTTCTGCTGCCTTAAAGTCCAATTTGACTCCTTGGCTTTTCAATTGCGTATAAAGATCCGTTAGTTCCGTATCAACAGCCGGTACGACCGTCTCATACGTTGAATCTTTTTCACGCAAATCTCCTGTCACATTATACGTCTGCCCTTCGTATTGGAAGGTAGCCGTCTTGATTTCACCTTTTTCAACAGACTCGACAAACTGTGTGTAATTGATTTCTTTGCTTTTGTTCACTGGACTCTGCAAGTATTGCAGAAACAAGATCAAAGCTAGAAAAATGACCCCAAACACGAGGGTATTCTTCACTGCTCGGTTCATCTTATGCCTCCTCTCCGCATCCATCTCGTTTTTCTAGTGGATGAATACGAATCCTGGCGCGACAGGGCGCGCTTTGTAATTGGTTTCATCTTATCATGGGACAGACGAGATTAAAAATAATTAGCCACCGTAGACTGCAGGTTTCAAGACACCTACATATGGAAGGTTACGATACTTCTCTTCGTAATCCAGACCATAACCGACAACGAATTCGTGTGGAATGACGAAGCCGCTGTAATCTGCGTGCAAGTCATTCTTCCGTCCTGTTGGTTTGTCGAGCAACGTCACGATCTTAACGGACTTCGCTTTCCGGTACTTAAAGAGATCGACAAGGTAACCAAGCGTCAATCCGCTGTCGATAATATCTTCGACAATCAAGATGTCGCGTCCTTCTACCGATGTGTTCAAATCTTTTTCAATCTTGACTTCACCTGTTGATGTTGTCCCACCGTGATACGTTGAAACGTCCATGAAGTCCATTTCAAGGTGCATATCCATCTTTTTCACAAGATCAGACATGAACGGCATTGCGCCTTTTAAGACGCACACAAGCAACGGAAAACGATCGTGATAATCCGCTGTCAATTCGCCGGCAAGTTCGCCCACTTTATTTTGGATCTCTTCTTCTGAAATCAGTACTTTTTCCATATCGTTCATCAAGGTCATGCTAGGTATTCCTCCTCCATAATAAACACTACATTACCATTCTATCATTAAATAAGATTTTGCGAGGAGTTCAAATGACCCGAATATTGCAATTCGATGTCCAATGACGGCTAAAATCACTCCATTTGCATCGACGACGACCGGAACCTGTTCCCGGAGATAACGCGGAACCTTAGCATCAATCAGAATTCGACTGACTTTTTTCGATCCTACTGCAAGCTGAATCCGATCTCCTGGACGAGGCGGACGTACCGTCAATGGGAACGCAATCGCGTCCAGCGGGATACCTTGATTTCCGATTGAGAAGCGAACCATTTGTTCACCATAATGATACGTTCCCAAATTCTCCCCTACTTGAAACGATAAATCGTCATTCATTGACCGTATCACACGATCCTGCATCAAAAAGCCATATGCACGTCGCATCCTCCAGTTTCCATAATACACTTCGTCTGAGCCCTTATCCACCCGAAGCCATGTAACAAAGTGACGAATCACATCCGAAGAAAACATTTCTCCCGTTAATGTCGGCAAAACAAGCCGCTGTAAATCCGTCGGTAATTCTAAAATACGTGCGACCGGAATTCCGTTCGCTTCCTTACACCGTTCGAGATAGGTCGCGACGAATGCCGCCTGTTCACGGATGATTTGCTGTCGCGCATGTGCTGCCGCTGCCGTTGCCTGTTCAAACTCAGGACGCATGTCTCGGAGTGATGGAACAATCGTATGCCGGATTTGATTACGCAAATAAGTAGTTTCTGCATTTGACGCATCTTCTCGCCATGGAACTTCATGTTGCAACGCATACTCGCGTAATGTTTGCTTCGATTCATGTAGCAACGGTCGATGCAACCAACCGTTACCAAACGGACGAACGACGGGAATACCATCAACCTGCGCTTCTCCACGTATGAGCTGAATGAGTAGCGT
Organism: Exiguobacterium sp. LL15; assembly: GCF_024436095.1. NCBI lineage: Bacteria > Bacillati > Bacillota > Bacilli > Caryophanales > Exiguobacterium > Exiguobacterium sp. LL15. Next base: position 14,320 of record NZ_JANFNX010000006.1, read on the forward strand.
CTCAATTTGATCGTCTTGATGATGGGCGAGAATCAGACGCGAACGCCCGGTCTCTTCCATGATTCGTTCAAAAAACGCATATCTCTCTTCGCGACAAGCTGCTTGAGAGCTCGTACGTCCTGTCCATTCTAAACGCGTCATGAAAAAAGATATCTTTCGGGTCGTTGCCCACTCCTTAATAAAGCACGCTTCTTCGTCGGACGCCTCTCGTAATCCATGATGCACATGCGCAATCGCGATATCGTAGCCCTCTTTGTACAACTGATCGACGAGTACCATCGAATCACAACCTCCCGAAACACCTACTAAAAGTGGTTCGAACGGCACACCTTCCATAACGATTTCCCCCTTTCCGTTAAAACCTAAAAAAAGCTATCTCTATATAATAGAGATAGCTTTTGAGAATGACCCGTACGGGATTCGAACCCGTGTTACCGCCGTGAAAGGGCGGTGTCTTAACCGCTTGACCAACGGGCCAAAAAAATATGGTAGCGGCGGAGGGAGTCGAACCCACGACCTCACGGGTATGAACCGTACGCTCTAGCCAGCTGAGCTACACCGCCATATTTTTAACTCGTGCGTCTTAAGCACATTTTCTATAATACGGGCAGGTCAAATGAAAGTCAACGCTTTTTCTAAAAATAATTTCAAAAAAATAAAAGATGGAATGAACGGCGTCATTCCATCTCTATTCTTATAAAGAACAGGTCAGCAAGTTATTGACGTTTTGCGCCGCGTCCGCCACGTTTTGAATCCGTTTGACGTTTCAATGTAGCAAGACGATCTTCACTATCTTTCAGGAAACTAGACATCAGCGTATCGAACGATTGTTCTTTGCGCGGTGGTGGTGTACCACGGCCGCCTTTGTTGAAGCCTCCACGGTTACCGCCTCCACGTGGTCCTTTGTTATCGAACGAACGTGGTCCACGATCTTGTCCTGCTGGACGTGGTCCACGGTCGAACTGACGTGCAGGACGAGGACGTTCGCCTTCTGGACGATCGACGGCTTTTTTGATGGAAAGACCGATCTTACCATCGTTTTCAACACTTAAGACTTTGACGGTGATTTCTTGACCAACCGTCAACACATCATTGATGTCTTTAACGTAAGAATCTGCCACTTCACTGATGTGAACAAGACCAGTTTTCCCTGTTGGTAACTCAACGAACGCTCCGAAATTCGTGATGCCTGTTACTTTCCCTTGCACTTTGCTGCCTACTTCAATCGACATAAATTGTATTGCTCCTTTTTAGTTGATTCGTTTCTTATTATACGAGTGATTCATTCTTTTTTCAATCAATCGGCAACCTTCAATTAGTCTTCCGGTGAAAAGTAGAAGATCGTTTCCCCTTTTTTCGAATAGAGCAACTCGCTTCGAGCTAAGTTCGCTACATACTCTTTATCATTGAGACGATTGATTTCTTCCTTCAGACGGGCGGTCTCTTTTTTTGCTTTCGTCTGCTCTTGTTCGGCGACTTGAAACGACTGCTTTTGTTCAGCGATCAATTGCCGTTTCTCCATGTATGACCACCCCATGAGGGAAAAGATGAGTAAAAAGACGGTCAGACACAGGAAAAAGCGATTTTTGAGACGTCGACGGTTTTCGATGGCATTCTGACTCAACTGCTTTTTACGGTCATTGAGCGGCTTGATCTTTGGCGCAGGACGCCCTGATTCGAGCGGTGTTGGCATATCATCCCTCCTCTTTCTGAGTGGTCACCCCTGACACTCTTTAGTATACTTCCTTTTTCCGGTAAATTACATTGATTCTTCGGAATTCACCTTTTCTTCACGGATGATCTCATACATATCAGATGCTTCTTCTTTTTTGGCATGTTCTTTAATGCTCGAAATCGCAACCGTGACGATCTTGTTTCCGAACCGAATCGTCATCTCATCACCTGCTGCTACCGTGCTACTTGCTTTCGCCACATTACCATTGATTGTAATCCGACCTTGATCGGCTACTTCTTTCGCAAGCGTCCGTCGTTTGATCAGACGCGATACTTTTAAAAATTTATCAAGTCTCATGACTGTTCCTCCTGCTTCGCTTGATGCCAGAGTGAATCTTGCTCTTCAAGCGTCATCTCAACGAGCGGTCGATCCGCTAGCTGTTCCATTCGCGTAAAGCGACGGATGAATTTATCGTTCGTCTGTTGTAGCCCCTCTTCTGCCGAGAGACCAAGGTATTTCCCAACGAGTGTTATCGAAAACAGAACGTCTCCGAATTCACCTAGTCGTTCTTCTGGTGCGGCTTCCTTCAATTCACGTAACTCTTCGATTACTTTTTCAAGTGCACCCTCGACGTCACTCCATTCAAAACCGACTTTCGCCACTTTCTTTTGAATATCTTCTGCGCGCATCAAGGCAGGTGCCCCTTTAGTTACGCCATCGAGCAAGGAAGTTCGCTCCGGTTTTTCTTGTGCTTTAATGTCTTGCCAGTTCGAAACGACGTCTGCTGAAGAATCGACAATCGTTTCTCCGAAGACGTGTGGATGACGACGAATCATCTTATCACTGACGCTTCCGATGACATCTCGAATGTCGAAATACCCTTCATCTAGACCAATTTGTGCGTGGAGCATGACCTGTAAAAGGACGTCTCCTAGCTCTTCTATCATTAAGTTATCGTCCTGAAGGTCGATTGCTTCCAGTAATTCGTAAGATTCTTCGATTAAATGACGTTTTAAGGACTCATGTGTCTGCTCTTGATCCCATGGGCAACCGCCTTCACCACGTAACCGTGCGACAATCTCTTTTAATGTCGCGAAGTCACGGTTCAGCGTCTGCTCATCCGTAACAGGTGGTACGTAGACTGTCGTCAAGTTACTGAGCGTCGTCACATGATCGAGTTCATACAACGGCACGCTTTGGACAGTTTGTTTGCTTGTACCCGCTGCTGTGACCAGAGTGACGAGATGTTCGTCCGGATAACGTTCCATCAGCTGAACCTTTAAATCACCGGCGACGAGCGCATCATAGACTTGTCCAATCAGCAAATGTTGACGGATCTGCGCTTCATCGACGGTAAACGCCGTCGCATCAAGCAACTGAAATCCTTCAATCGGATCCACGCCAAGCGCGGCGAACATCGGATCAAGAAAACTTTGTCCGCCTACAACGTCGACCGCGTCCGTCCGCTCTAATAACTGCTGGACGGTACTCTCAGCGACCAGTGGATGACCTGGGACGGCATAGATGATGTCCGTCGTCTTTGAGAGGCGAAGCAATTCCTCAACGATTTCTGTGTATACGTCTTCAAACCGACTATGTCGTTCGTAAACCGAGTCAAATGATGTAAAGTTCATTCCCTCTGCTGCGAGTTCTGAAACGACTGGATGATCCATTGTCCGTAAATAGACAGGCTGTGTCGTGTTTTTTAATAATCGATAGATGCCAAACGGCAATTGTTCGAGTTCGCCGACGCCAAGGCCGACGATCGTGATTCGGTGTGTCATATACTCCTCCTACGTTGGTACATCTGATATAACTTATCTCCTAAAGGCAATAGCGCCCACTCTTGTGCTGTTAATGCACGAACGCGTAATGCCATACTGCCATAAATGATGGCACCACCGACGACAAGGACGCCGACTTCGAGTGCCGCACCGATTCGTGTCTCAAGCTCAAACAGCCGGAAGAACGTTTCGATCAGGTACAGAAACACACTCATGGCGAGCACAGGTAAGACCAGTCGTCGGTAGAACGCGTTTCCTGCCGATACGCGACCGAACTTCCGGTTCAATAAAATCCATTGTGCTGTCGCCATGACGGCAAAACCGCCAAATGTCGCCATACCCGCCCCGATCATACCATATCGGGGAATGAAATAGAGATTCAGAACGAGCTTCGCCCCTAATCCGACAAGAACACCAACGAGCGCATATTTTTCAGCATCGACCGACTGGAGACAAGAGATGATCATCATCGCAATCGAAGCGGCAAATGCCGTCGCCGCGAGCCAAATCAACCCTGCTGTTCCCTGGTCATCTTGATACAACGCAATATTGAGCGGACGCATCACACCCATTAGTCCGATTGTCGCTGCAGCGGCAATCAATAGACCGGAACGGAGTAATGTCTCGAGTTGTTGACGCATCATCTGCGGATCATGCTTTCGATATGCGGTTGATAAGGATGGAACACTCGCAAGACTCATCGACGTCGCAAAGAGAATCGCGAATTGCAGTAACGGATACCCACGGTCGAGCACCCCTTTTTCAATTTTCGTCTCTGTCGTATTGCCAAGTAGATTGACGAACGTCAATCCATCGATCAATTGCATCAGTAACAAGGCAAGTGAGGCGATACTGACCGCCACCCCGCTTGTCACGAGCACCTTCCCGACCCGCCGTACATGAATACCTGAAAACACAGGACGACCAATCTTCCCTTTCGCAAAACGCAACAGGACGAATAACGAAACGATGCTGCCGCCAATCGCTGTCAGATGGGCACTGGCACCAATCCAGTAAGGGTCCGCCTGCATCGAGACGCCGATATAGGTCACGAGCAACAAGAGTCCGACACGGACGGCATTTTCAGAGACTTGGGATACAGCCGTCGGTCGCATCTCGAGATCTGCTTGAAACATGCCTCTAAGAACGGCAATCACAGGTAGTAAATAAAACGTACACGTGACGGCTCGCAACGGAACAACGAGTTTATCGTCTCCAAACCAACCCGCCAGTGTCGGGGCAATCCACCATCCGAACAGACCAAAGAAGACCGTCATCGCAAGTAAGACGTACAAAATCGACCATAAAACTTCTCGTTTTTCATCTGGATGATGGAGCGTCAACTTCGCCACGATGACGGGCAGCGCATAAATACCTAGCGCTGCCGCTATCGCGAATAAGGGATAGACCGTCTGATAGACGTACAGTCCGAAGTCACCTGCAAGGTTCTGATACGGAATCCGGTAAAAGAAGCTGAGCAGTTTCGAGATATAACTAGAGATCGCAAGCAGTGCTGCGCCTTGCGCAATCGTTCGTCTATTCATCGTGCGACGAGCCGACGATCAAGCTCTGCTAGCAACTGTTCTGCTTGCATCGTCATCTGTTGCGTCGACTGCTTGTTGCGGTTGAGCGTCAAGACGAGTTTCTGTTCTTGTTGCCCCATCCCTAGACCACGTCCAAGCGGAACGGTCCATTTGACGAAATCCGCCACATCCAGCTGCTGTGTTGATTGAAGTGACAAGACGATCTCGATTTTCGGATCGGTTTGTTTGACGCGCTCGACACGCGCTCGTTCAGCAAAAATCCGCATCCGTGTCAATTGGATCAAACGAGCAACCTCATCCGGGAACTCACCGAATCGTTCGAGCATCTCTGTTTCAAGTTGTTCGAGACTATCGACGGTATCGACATATTTCAAGCGTTTATAAAATTCGATTTTCAGCTCGGAGTCCGTCATGTAGTGCGATGGAATATACGCATCAAGACTGAACGTGAACTCAGGTACGAATTTCTGGACGCGTTTTTTGCCCTTCATCCGTTCTTTGCGTTCTTCAACCGCTTCTGCCAGCATCTGCGAATAAAGATCGAAACCAACAGAGTCGATGAAGCCCGATTGTTGGGAACCGAGTAAGTTCCCGGCGCCACGAATCGATAAGTCACGCATCGCAATTTTAAAGCCGCTACCGAGCTCCGTGAATTCCTTGATCGCTTGCAGTCGACTTTCTGCAACTTCCGTCAATCGTTTTTGCGGACGGTACGTAAAGTACGAATAGGCGACGCGACTTGAACGACCGACACGACCGCGCAATTGATACAGTTGGGATAGTCCCATTTGATCCGCGTCATGAACGATCAACGTATTGACATTTGGAATATCGATTCCTGTCTCGATGATCGTCGTACTCACAAGAACATCTGCATCCCCTTCGAAGAACGCGATCAACTGACTTTCGAGTTCGGTTTCCGTCATCCGACCGTGCGCCGTGACGATCCTCGCTTCCGGTACGAGCGCGCGAATTTCTTCTGCCTTTCGCTCGATACCTTCGACCCGGTTATACAGGAAGAACGCTTGTCCACCACGGCCGAGTTCTCGTTCGAGCGCTTCGCGCATGACGATTCCGTCGTATTCCATGACGTATGTCTGAACCGGATACCGGTTTTCCGGCGGTGTCTCAAGGACCGAGAGATCACGGATCCCGATCATCGACATGTGCAATGTCCGCGGAATCGGTGTCGCTGTCAACGTCAAGACGTCAACGTTCGTCTTCAACTGTTTCAGACGTTCTTTGTGTTTCACACCGAATCGTTGCTCTTCATCAATGATCAATAATCCGATATCAGCAAACTGGACGTCTTTCGACAGCACACGGTGTGTCCCGACGACGACATCGATCGTTCCCTCTTTTAGACCTTGTTTCGTCGCCTTTAATTCTGCTGGCGAACGGAACCGGCTCATGACCGACACACGAATCGGCCATTCACTAAATCGCTCAAGCATCGTTTCGTAGTGTTGTTGTGCAAGGACGGTCGTTGGTACGAGTAACGCGACTTGTTTTCCAGACATGACCGCTTTGAACGCTGCTCGAATCGCAACTTCCGTTTTCCCGTATCCAACGTCGCCACATAATAGACGATCCATCGGACGCGGACGTTCCATATCCTTCTTGATCTCGGCAATCGATCGTAATTGATCGACCGTTTCCTCATACGGGAACGAAGCCTCGAATGCTTGCATGTTATCGTCGTCCTCTGGGAACGCAAAACCGACGGCAGCCTCGCGAGCCGCATAGAGCTTGATCAACTCATCAGCAATATCCTCGACCGATTTCTGGACTTTCGCTTTGACCTTTTTCCATTCCGTCCCGCCGAGTTTATAGATCTTCGGCTCTTTCCCTTCAGCCCCGACATACTTTTGAATCAAGTCGATCTGATCGACAGGAACATACAAAGAGTCCTCTCCCGCGTAAACGAGATGGAGATAGTCCTGATGATTACCGGCTACATCAATCGTCTTGATGCCGTGGTACCGACCAATCCCATGATGAATATGAACGACGTAATCGCCTGTCTTCAATTCTTGGTAGCTCTTAATCCGTTCAGCGTTCGTCAGCTTCGTCGTTTGCTTCCGGCGACGCGCTGGTTGCTTGAAGACTTCTTCTTCCGTGATGACGACGAGACGCGCATTCGTCATCTCGAATCCACCATGAATTCCCCCAATCAGGATTGCTGGTTGACCACGAGTGATGCCTTCTTTCGTTACGATCGAGGCTTCGACCCCATAATCGGATAACGTCTGACGCATCCGCTCGGCACGTTCTCGGTTACTCGCTAAGAAAACCATCCACATGTCAGCGCGACGATATCGCTCGACTTCTTGCTTCAGGCGTTCCATCTGACCATGGAACGGTGCAATCGGTTTGATGCTGAAATGGATTGCCGCACTTTCCGGTACCCCGCTCCGACGAGTCGGTAGGAGCGAGAGATACAACAATGGTTGTCCTTCAAAGACATGTGCCATCGGAACGGACAGGACGTAATCACTGACGCTTTGTCCGCGTTCAATGAGAGACGCCATCCATTCTGCTTCCTCTGCATCCTGGACTTCCGCCGCTTCTTCGACCCGTGCGACTTCATCGACGATCAAGACGCTTCCCGTCACGTCTTGACGTAACGTCGACGTGTAGAGGATCGGTGCATACTTCGCGAACTGTTTCGGACGATCGCCGTTTTCTAGCAACTCGACGTCATAAGCAATTCCCTCTTCAAGTGCCGCGAGGACTTCCGTACTTTGGACGCGCTCTTTCGTCGCCTCATAAAGACGACGGACTTTTTCACCCGCGTCCTTCAACTGATCCTTCGTCGCGAAATGTTCCGCCGCTGGCATCAAACATGCTTCTGCGACGACACCGAGTGAGCGTTGTGTCTCCGCATCGAATGTATAGATCGAGTCGACTTCCTCGTCGAATAGATCGAGCCGGTATGGACGTTCGACCGTGAGCGGATAAATATCGATGATACTTCCGCGAACAGCAAACTCACCAGGTGTCGTCACGGTCGCTGTCCGTTCGTACCCCGCATCGACTAAATCTTGGACGAAGTCCGGAATCGATAAGATGTCGCCCGGCTTCACTTGTTTGACGTGTGACAGGAACGTCTGTGCATCCGGAACATATCGGCGTAAACCGACGAGCGGAATGATCAAAATTCCGTCGTCCGTCGTCAGTAAACGATGACGGGTCTCGATCCGCGTCGCCCGCAGTTCTGGACTTGCGCCATAAGAAAGTTCTGCTGCTAACGTCTCATCGACCGGATAGAGCATGACGTCTTCTTCCGGTACAAGTTCAATCAAATCATCGTGCAGTTTTTGTGCTTGGAACATATTATGTGTCACGAGTACGAATCGACGTTTCGTCTCCTGATAAATCCCGGCGACGAACAATGCTTTCCCACTGTTCATCAGACCGGTGATCAACTGAGCGTTGACACCGTCCCGGAAGCGTTCCCGAACCGTCTTGATTTCAGGAATCGCTAGTAAGAGTTCTTGTAATTGTTTCATCTTCTTCCTCCTAAAACACGACAGCAAAAACGCTTTGGAACCCCAAAGCGTTGCGTTCAGTTATACCGATTCATCAAAGCGAGAAACGGTGTGTCTATGAAGTCTGTCGCTACATCGACAGACGCATTGAGTACGTGTTGCAAACTTCCTTGTTCTGCCTTCGAAAAATTCATTAACACCCAGTCAATGACTTGGATGGGTGCCGGTGGTCGACCGACGCCGAGCTTAAGACGCTTGATCTCCTGCGTACCGAGGTGCTGGATCAACGACTTGACGCCGTTATGACCGCCTGCACTGCCTTTTGAACGCAACCGTAGTTTCTCAAGCGGCAAGTCCAGATCGTCATAGATGACGAGCACATCTTCGACCGCAATTTTATAGAAATCAAGTAACGGTCGCACCGCTTCACCTGATAAGTTCATATACGTCAATGGCTTGACGAGCACGACACGTTCTCCGTTTATCATTCCCGTTCCGAAGAGGGCTTTAAACTTCGATTCTGAAAGCTTGATCCCGTGCTTCTCCGCTAAGGCATCAATCGCAAGAAAACCGATGTTGTGGCGCGTATTCGCATACTTCGCTCCAGGATTCCCTAATCCGACGATACATTTCATATCGATTCCTCATTTCTATTTAAAAAAGTAAACGAACAAGGGTCCGATTTCAATAAACCGGACCACGTCGTTCGTATGCATCAAGCAATCAGCTGAAGAGCGGGCTGATTGATTTCTGTTCGTGTACACGGATGATTGCTTCTGCAAGCAAGCGTGCTACAGAGATTTGTTTGATTTTGCTTGCACATTCGCGTTGTGTCAAGTCGATCGTGTTCAAGACGACGAGTTCTTCGATCGCTGAGTTCTCGATCCGTTCCATTGCTGGACCCGAAAGAACAGGGTGTGTACAACATGCATAGACTTGTTTCGCTCCGTTTTCGATCAAAGCGTTCGCTGCAAGTGTGATCGTACCCGCTGTATCGATGATGTCATCGATGATGATGGCAATCTTGCCATCGACTTGACCGACGATGTTCATGACTTCTGCGACGTTCGGTTTCGGACGGCGTTTGTCGATGATCGCGATCGGTGCTTTTAATTGTTCTGCTAATTTACGTGCCCGTGTGACACCGCCATGGTCTGGAGAAACGATGACGAGTTCGTTTGGATCGATGTTCTTTTTCTCGAAGTATGAAGCGAGAAGCGGTACACCCATCAATTGATCTACTGGAATATCGAAGAACCCTTGGATTTGTGCTGCATGGAGATCCATCGTCACGACGCGTGTCGCCCCTGCTACTTCAAGCAAGTTCGCAACGAGTTTCGCCGTGATTGGCTCACGTGAACGTGCTTTGCGGTCTTGACGCGCATAACCGTAATACGGAATGACGACGTTGATTGTCCGTGCAGACGCCCGTTTCAGTGCATCGATCATGATGAGAAGTTCCATCAGGTTTTCGTTGACTGGTTGGCTTGTCGATTGAATGATGTAAATATCATCCCCTCGGACACTTTCTTCGATGTTCATCGAAATTTCGCCATCACTGAAGTGTTTGACTGAACTTTCGCTGACCGGGATTCCGATGACTTTAGCGATTTCCTCTGCCAGTGGTTTGTTCGAGTTGAGTGCGAAAATACGAATTTCATGTTCTAAGACAGTAGACATGTGTAGGTGGCCTCCATTTGTTTGGGTTTAGACGAGTAGAGCGACAAGTAATGAATTAACGATAATCGGGTTTCGTCGTTTGACGTTCCCGTGCGATCGCGAGACCGTTTTCCGGCACATCATCCGTGACGGTTGATCCGGCAGCAACAAGGGCGTTCTTTCCGACCGTGACCGGTGCGATCAAGTTGACGTTACAGCCGATGAAGGCATCGTCCTCAATGATCGTTTGGAATTTATTTTTTCCATCGTAGTTGACCGTGATCGATCCACAACCGAGATTGACGTTCTCTCCGATCGTCGCATCTCCGACATAGCTCAGGTGGGCTGATTTGCTACCTTCACCGAATGTTGATTTCTTGATCTCAACGAAGTTTCCGACGCGTGTGTTCGCCCCGAGAACTGCTTGTTGACGTAAATGCGCGAATGGACCGACTTGCGCTGCTGGACCAATTTTGCTGTCCGTGACGACGGATTGACGAACAATGGCACCATCTGCCACTTCACTGTTACGGATATCCGAGTTCGGACCAATCGTACATTCTGAACCAATGACCGTCTGACCGAGTAATTGCGTTCCCGGATAAAGAACAGTATCTGAACCAATCGTGACATCCGGTCCGATATACGTCGAAGACGGATCAACGAACGTGACACCTTGACGCATCCAGTACTCGTTCGTCCGCTTGCGCATCGATGTTTCCGCTTGCGCAAGTGCGACGCGATCGTTGACACCAATTGTCTCTTCGAACGTAGGTGCCGCATACGCTGCGATTGTTTCGCCTGCTGCCTTTGCAATCTCAATCACGTCTGGTAAGTAATACTCACCTTGCGCGTTATCGTTCTTGACCTGCTTCAGCGTCGCGAACAACATCTCATTATCAAAGACATACGTACCAGTATTGATTTCACGAATCGCGAGTTCTTCTGCATTCGCATCCTTATGCTCGACGATTTTCGAGACGTTTCCGTCTTCACCGCGTACGATTCGTCCGTAACCAGTCGGATCGTCAGCGAGTGCCGTCAAGACAGTCACTTTTGCGTTCGTCTCCGTATGATGTTGTAACAATGAAGCTAATGTCTCGCTCGTCAAGAGCGGTGTATCGCCGCAGACGACGAGTGTCGCTCCCTGTTCGTTCCCAAGTACGGGTTCTGCCATTTGAACAGCATGTCCTGTGCCAAGCTGCTCACTTTGAAGTGCGTATTCCACCGATGTGCCAAGCACTTCTTTGACGGATTCCGCACCGTGACCGACGATGACGACCTGTCGCTTGACGCCGAGCGTCGCTAATTGATCGACGACGTGCTGTACCATAGGTTTCCCAGCGACTGGGTGAAGTACTTTGTAAAGCTTCGATTTCATCCGAGTTCCTTTACCCGCTGCTAGAATTACCGCGAAATGATTCATCCTTGTCGCTCCTCCACGTAAATTAGTGTTGATTTCGTTCTGAAATAGTACACTCGTTCCAACTATAACGAAAACGGCACCGTTATTCAATGATGGGACGAAGCGGAATCGAGGAAAAAACGAGAAAAAAGACAGCTTTTCCCAAGAAGAGAAAAGCTGTCTTTTTCCTTATACTTGATCTGTCGTTTGAACAGAAGCGACTTCGTAACCGATGCCTTCTTCTTGTTCCTCACGTGCCGCATAAGCTTCGAGTACTGAATCTTCGACCTTTTTTCGCATTAATGCATTGATTGGATGAGCGACATCCCGGAAGATACCTTCTTGCGTTCGTTTGCTTGGCATGGCGACGAAGAGACCACTATTCCCTTCGATGACACGCAAATCATGTACCACGAATTCGTGGTCGAGCGTAATAGAGGCAAGTGCTTTCATTCGACCCTCTGCCACGACGCGACGAATTTTAACGTCCGTAACGTTCATTTTGTCCGCACCCCTTTAACCGTTGTCACAACTCTTCGTTGTCTACTTCTACTTACGGCTTAAAACAAATAAAGGTTTAGTCTTTCCCAATCTTTTTACGCATAATTTCCAAAAGTTTGATAATTACAGTATAGTTACAATCCATGCGGCTGTCAATTTCAGGTAGTCTCGGCTTCCGAGAAATAGTGATCGACGTTTCCACGCTTGACTTGGATTTGACCGAGATCGACGTCGACGTCCGCTAATTTCATTAAACTGACGTATTCGTTGACCATCTTCTTCTCAGCACCCTCTGCCTCGATCAAGACCCCAACACCTGCAACCTTTGCTTCGAACTCGCTCAAGAGACTCATCATTCCACGAATCGTTCCGCCAGCTTTCATGAAGTCATCGATCAATAAGACGTTCGCTCCACGCGGCAAGCTCCGACGCGCAAGTGCCATCGTCCGGATCGCTTTTGAAGACCCTGAGACATAGTTGATGCTGACCGTAGATCCTTCCGTGACACGACTATCTGAACGCACGATGACGAACGGCACACCCAGTTGCTCAGCGACCGCATAAGCAAGCGGAATCCCTTTCGTCGCGATCGTCATGACGACATCAACTTTCTTTTGGCTAAAGACAGATGCAAACACTTGCCCCATTTGTTTGACCATCTTCGGATCCCCGAGTAAGTCCGTCAAATAGAGATATCCCCCCGGTAACAGTCGATCTGGACGTGCGACACGTTCACATAGATCATCGATGAACGGTAACGCCTTCTTACTGCTCCACGTCGGGATGAACATGACGCCACCCGCAGCACCTGGTACCGTGACGAGACGACCCGTTCCCTCATGTTCTAACATCTCGCTGACGATATCTAAATCTTCACTGATCGACGATTTCGCCGATTTGTAGCGTTCTGCAAAAATCGTCAATGAGACGAGATGATGGGGATGGTCAAGCAAGTACCGCGTCATGTCGACCAATCGACCACTTCTCCGAATTTTCATTTGTTTTGTTCCACCTCTCCGTAATTCCGAATATTCAATAGTGAATATATCATTTTCATACGGATATTATCAATGGTTTTCGCCTAAAAGACGAACGACGTAGACTTCGTTACAAAAGCCACGTAATCCATTATAGAGACGTTGTGCCCGATTCTCGTGTTCCGTCAACGCAAAGACTGTCGGACCACTTCCGCTCATCAAGACGCCTTCTGCGCCACAACTCGTCATGAATTCCTTGATCTGCTCGACTTCCGGGTGCATCGGCAACGTGACCGATTCGAGAACGTTCCCGAGTGACTGGCAAATGCCTTGGAAATCTTGCGCCTTCACCGCATCGATCATCGCTTCGACGTTCGGACGTTTTGCCGTGTTCAAGTCGAGAGCACCATAGACGTCAGCCGTCGAGACACCAATCGTCGGTTTGGCAAGAACGACCCAGCATGGTGGTGGTGAGACAAGTTTTTCTAGCTTCTCTCCGCGACCTGTTGCAATCGCTGTTCCACCCATGACACAAAACGGAACATCAGATCCAACCGCTGCGCCAACTTCCGCCAACTCTTCAAGCGTCAAGCCGAGTTGCCATAACTCATTCAAACCGCGTAACGTCGCTGCCGCGTCACTGGAACCACCAGCAAGTCCCGCTGCGACCGGGATGTGTTTCTCTAAAAAGATTTCGACCCCCGTCTTGACGTCGTATTTTTCTTTTAAGATCGCTGCTGCTTTATACGCAAGATTACGTTCGTCGTTTGGAACGTAAGCATGCTGGGCATTCATGCGAATTTCTCCTGACGGCAGCTCCGTCAATTCTAGACGGTCTGCCAAATCGACTGTCGTCATCACCATATGTACATCGTGATAGCCGTCCGGGCGCTTTGCCGTCGCATCCAGGACTAGGTTGATCTTGGCCGGAGCCTTTACAATAATCGTCATCGTGCCGTTCCTCCTCTAGTTCGTTTCCTGTAGGAATTGTATCAACCTTTCCACAAAAAAAGAAGCGAACATTTTGTCCGCTTCGGAAGGTAAGTTTACGAATTCGCAAATTCGATTTGTACGGAGTCTGTTAGCACGTCGGCGTAGCTATAAGAAACTCGCTCGACATTGTGGCGCTCTGCGTCTAGCTTGACTACAAACACCGAAGGATACGTCTCAACGAGCGTTCCGATTCGGGTTACGACCTTTTTACGACCGCCGCTTGCTTTTAGCGTCAGTCTTTCACCAACATGTGTTTCGAAAACATGTCTGATTTCGTTCAACGTCTTTGGCATACGCTTCACCTCACTAATATTTATTATAGCATATTAAATAAATATTAGAAAGGGGAAATATTATATCTGTTCTAATCGTATCCGTCAACGTTTTTTAATTGGCAAAAGTGCATCCGCTAACTGTGCGAATTCCTGCAGGCTGAGCGTTTCTCCGCGACGACGTGGTTCGATTCCAGCTTCTAACAATGCCGCTTCGACCGCCGCCTTTTCTGTCTTCCCAAAGTGTGTCGTCAAGTTGTTCAGAATCGTTTTCCGACGTTGTGCAAAACTTGCTCGGACGATTTCGAAGAAGAGGGCCTCATCTTGCGTCTGTACCGCTGGCTCTTTTCGAATGTTCAAACGGATGACAGCTGAATCAACGTTTGGTGCTGGGATGAAGACTTGTTTTGGAACCGTGAAGCAGACTTCAGCTTCCGCATAATACTGAATCGCGATCGATAGAGAACCGTATGCTTTCGTGCCCGGTTTTGCACCGATTCGTTCAGCGACTTCCTTTTGAATCATCATGACGAGCGTCCGAAACGGTGCTTTCGCTTCGAGAATCCGCATGATGATCGGTGTCGTGACGTAATACGGGAGGTTCGCGACGACGGCAATGTCAGTGATGCCTTCTTGCGTGAACTCTTCTGCGACGATCGTCGAAAGATCCAGTTCAAGGGCATCACCGTGAATGACCTTCGTATGAGGATACGGTGAAAGTGTATCGTCAAGAATCGGTAATAGACGCTGATCGATTTCAAGAGCGACGACTTTTTTCGCCTGTTTCGCCGATTGTTCCGTCAATGAGCCGATTCCTGGTCCGATCTCGAGTACGCCGCTCTCCGGCGTTAATCCAGCTGCTCCGACGATGTTTCCTAATACGTTTAAATCGATTAAAAAATTTTGTCCTAACGATTTTTTAAACGAAAAGCCATGTTTCGCTAAAATTTCCTTCGTCCGGTGCAATGTAGCAATGTCTTTCAAACTTCTTCCTCCTCTAATTGTTTCAAAGCCGCTTCCCATTCTGCCCGCGTGATCCGGATTGATGCGACGCGTTTGACAAGTTGTTTGGCATTTGGTTCACCAATCGCAAGAATCTGACCGAGACGACGACGGCGGATCGAGGCTGCTGGTCCACCAATCAAATCAGCTGCCAGAATCATCTCACGTGTCACTTCAGCAACCGGTGCTTCTTCCGTCTCATAGACAGCAGCGAGCGCTTCTTCGATTGCGGCAGGTGAGGCATGCTCCACACCGATTTTGCCTCGCTTGTCTTTTGCTTGAGCACGCGGAAGATAAGCATGTTTACAGCCTGGTACGCGTTCATTGATTCGAGCACGGATACGATCTCCTGGAAAATCAGGATCCGTGAAAATGATGACACCGCGCCGTTCCAGCGCCTTCTCGATGCGTTGCATCGTTTGTTCGTTGACGGCTGAGCCGTTCGTTTCAATTGTATCGACATCAAAGACTTCTTGTAATCGTGTCGTATCATCCCGTCCTTCGACGACGATGACTTCTTTTAAGCGTTTCCGCATGATCTCTCCACCTTCTTCAAACACTCTCGTAATTGTACCTGTTTCCACGAAAAAAACAAGGAAGCGTCACGTGTCCGCTTCCGTTGCACTAGGAATGACCCAGACTTGCAGTTGTTTTCGACCGAACGTCTTCGCTTTTTGTTCTCCGTCGACCAAGACATCAATCTTATTGCCTTTGATGGCGCCACCGGTATCGAGGGCGATCGCAAGCCCCACTCCTTCGACGTAGACCTTCGTACCAAGCGGAATGACCTTCGGATCAACCGCGATAATTGGCATCCCTTGATAGGTGATCGTATCCGTCACGTCATACCCGGTCGCGGTCAAGGCGCGACCGTTATACAAACGACTGCCGTTTGAAGCTGGATCGTTCGTATACGCCGTCGCTTCGACCATCAAGCTCTTCGCACTTGCAAAATCAAGATCCGTATCGGCCTTCGGTGTTTCAGCTAACGGATTCGTCGCCTGTTCTTCGTTGAAGACAGGCGCTTCGACGGGTGTCTCGACCGGTTTGGTTCCGACTTTGACAACTTGTTTGACGGGTGTCTGCGTCACTTGATCACCAATCAGTTTTTTCTCTTTGCTCAAACCGTTAGCAAGCGTCAATTGATACTTTTTCGTTCGGACACCTGGACGACCAGATGCCGTCACGAGTTGTTCGCCTTCCGGTAAAGTTGGGTCCTCGACTTCTTCGATCTCAAACGGAACGAGCTGTTCCTGCGTCAACGTTGCACGACGTGTCGTGTTGACCGTAATCAACGTCCCTTCCGTCACGCGGGTGTCGGGATCTGGAGCGACCCGATCTTCTTTTTGCAAGCGAATCCCTTCTCGCGCTAACAATTCCCGGACCGACGTCTCATACGTGTAGAGTTGTCGGGCTTTTCCACCGACGACAAGATCAACAGGAAAAGCTTCTCGGTATCGCACCGTCATGCCACTCTTCAGAACAGCGTCAGAGGACGGATAGATATCATCCGTCTCCGCTTTCTTGATACCACGTTCTGCCAGCAAATCCTTCACTTGGCGCGCCTGCGTCCGAACACGACGGGATTCACCATAGCCCATGATCAGTGTGATCTCTTTCGCACGCTGAATGACGATCAACCGTTTTTCTGGTAAATCAGCACTGAGCGCTGGTTCGATGATGTCATTCGTTCGCGTCGTGATGCCTGCTTCTTTAAGTACGCCATAAACGGAATCGGCTGTCGTTTCAATTTGCTGCTCTTGTCCATCAATCAAGACGGTCACGATTTGTGGATGATCCATCATTCCATAGATGAGTGCAGCAACAAGTAAGAGGCTGAATCCAATCGTAGTAAACGTCAACGAACGCATCATGGCAAGCGGAAGACCCGTTTGGCATTTTCGGTCGTTGCTGCTTCCACGTCGGCATACATCATGCCACGGAGCTGCGCAATCTCTTCAGCGACGAACCGGACGTAAGCGGGTTCGTTGCGTTTCCCGCGGTGTGGCGTCGGTGTCAGATACGGACAATCCGTCTCGACGAGTAGACGATCGAGCGGGACTTCCTGCGCAACACGCTTCGGCATCTTCGCATTCTTGAACGTGACGGGACCTCCGAGTGAAATATAGAAGTTCATCGCCAGGCAGCGTGGTAATAATTCAGCACTCATGCTGTAGCTATGCAGAATTCCACCGACTTCTTTCGCATCTTCTTCTTCAAGAATCCGTAATGTATCTTCTGTCGCTTCCCGGTTATGGATGACGATCGGCTTCTTTTTCTGCTTCGCAAGCCGGATTTGTTTACGAAAAGCTTCCTGCTGCACATCTTTCGGTGACGTATCCCAGTGATAGTCGAGCCCAATTTCTCCAAGCGCAACGACTTTTTCGTGATCCATCAACCGTTCGACCTTTTGGTACGCTTCCTCATCAAAATCAATCGAGTCGACGGGATGCCACCCGATTACCGCATAAAGATCATCGTACGCTTCGACGAGTTCCATCGCACGATCAATCGTCTTATGATCAAATCCGACGACGATCATCGGTGAGACACCGTTCGCGCGTGCCCGCTCAATCGTCTCGTGGACGTCGTCCGCGAATTGGTCTGCATTTAAGTGAGTGTGTGTATCGATTAACATAGCTGTTCGACTCCTTCTTTAAAAAAATGCCTGTGACATGGAGTCCACAGGCATCGGTTTTATTTTACGCTTGCGCCGTTCGCCATCGTTGACGGAACCGTCGCCAGTTCAAGTTTTCCTGCTTTTTCAGCAGCAAGGACCATTCCTTGTGAGAGTTCGCCACGTAACGTGACCGGTTTTAAGTTCGCCACGACGATGACTTTTCGTCCGACTAAATCTTCCGGCTCATACCACTGAGCGATACCAGAGACGATTTGGCGTGTTTCTTTGCCCATATCGACTTGTAACTTCAATAGTTTTTTCGCCTTTTTGATCTTTTCAGCCGTCACGACTTCACCGACACGGAGTTCGATTTGGTCAAAGACATCGATTGTCGTTTCTGGACGAATATCTTCGTCTTCTTCTTCAACTTCCTCTTCCTCAACACGTGCTGCAGAAGCTTGGCGCATCATGTCGACGATTGCTTCGACTTCTTCTTTGACGTCGAGACGTGGGAAGATCGGTGTCGCTGTACCGACTTTCGTTCCTGGTGCGATGTCTGCGAATTTCTCGAGCGCTGCCCAGTCCATCGCTTGTCCAGAGAGACCCAGTTGCGCGAAGATCTCTTTTGGTGAACGCGTCATGAACGGTTGCAACATGATCGCCACATGACGCAAGACGCCAACGAGATGCACCATGACAGAACCGAGTTCCGCCGTTTTGGATTCGTCTTTTGCAAGCACCCACGGTTGTGTCTCATCGATGTATTTATTGGCACGGCTGATCAATTGCCAAATGTTCGACAGTACGACAGAGAATTCCATGTGTTCCATCGATGCTTCGACTTTCGTGACCGTTTCTTTTGCAAGATCCGACAGTGTCGCATCAAACGGTGTCACGTTACCTGTATAGGCTGGGATCTCACCATCAAAGTATTTCGTGACCATCGCGATCGTCCGGTTGAGTAAGTTCCCGAGATCGTTCGCCAAATCATAGTTCATCCGCTCAACGAATGCTTCAGGTGTGAACATACCGTCCGAACCGAATGGCACTTCCCGTAAGAGGTAGTAACGAAGGGCGTCGAGACCGTAGCGATCCGTCAACGGAATCGGATCGACGACGTTTCCTTTTGATTTCGACATTTTTCCGTCTTTCATCAACAACCAACCATGTGCGAAGACTTTCTTCGGTAATGGGAGGTCAAGCGCCATCAAGAGTGCCGGCCAAATGATCGTGTGGAAACGAACGATTTCTTTTCCGACGAGATGGACATCTGCTGGCCAGTACTTATCGAAGTTACCGTGATCGTCCGTACCATAACCAAGTGACGAGATGTAGTTCGTCAACGCATCGATCCAGACGTAGACGACGTGTTTTGGATTCGACGGGACTTGTACACCCCAGTTGAATGTCGTCCGTGAGACCGCTAAGTCTTGAAGACCTGGTTTAATGAAGTTATTGATCATTTCGTGTTTACGTGATTCTGGCAAGATGAATGACGGATTCGCTTCAAAGTACTCAAGCAGACGGTCCGCGTACTTACTGATCCGGAAGAAGTAACATTCTTCGCGAACGAGTTCGACCGGGTGTCCACTGTCAGGGCTCTTCCCGTCGACGAGTTGTGATTCCGTATAGTACGTCTCATCCGGAATCGAATACCAACCTTCGTATTCACCTAAATAGATATCGCCTGATTCAAGAAGTGTCTCGAACACTTTTTCGACGACTTTCTTGTGACGTGGTTCTGTCGTCCGGATATAATCATCGTACGAGATGTCGAGACGATCCCATAAGACTTTAATCTGTTCGACGACACCGTCGACGAATGCCTGTTCCGAAATCCCTGCTTCTGCTGCTTTTTCCTGGATCTTTTGACCGTGCTCATCGCTACCTGTCAAATACCGGACGTCGAATCCTTGAAGTCGTTTGTATCGTGCCATCGCATCTCCAGCCACCGTCGTGTACGCGTGACCGATATGTAGTTTTGCACTTGGATAATAAATCGGGGTCGTGATATAAAATGTCTTTGCCATGTTATTCCTCCGTTCTCTGATTTCCATCTTCATTATAGGCTATTATACGCTGTTACGGGACTGATGTCGAAACTCACTTTTTGTCGAATCAAAACATTTTTTGACATCAGACATCAAATTACAAAAAAACACACTCTATAGTTTCATTTCCTTTAAAAAGGGAAAATGTATTAATAAATCGTTTCAAATATGGTGTTTTTGAGAAATAAATGACATTTTGATTTCAAGCTATTCAGATTGGTTGACTACTTTTGGAAAGTCTAGTATTCTACATTCTATAGAAACGATGTCGAATTTTGACGATTTTTCAAAAGAAAAAGAGATCCATGACATCAAAGGAGGAACAACAAAATGAAATCAACAGGTATTGTACGTAAGGTAGACGAGCTCGGTCGTGTCGTAATTCCAATCGAATTACGCCGTACACTTCAAATTGCAGAAAAGGATGCCCTCGAGATCTATGTCGACAACGAACAGATCATCCTTAAAAAATATAAACCAAACATGACTTGCCAAGTAACAGGAGAAGTATCAGAAGATAACTTCAAATTGGCTGATGGTAAATTGATTCTTTCACCAGATGGCGCACAACGCGTTCTCGTTGAATTAAAAGATTTCCTCGATCGTCATTACGCAAGCAACGAGTAAACAAAAAAGGAAGCTCCTGACGGGGCTTCCTTTTTTTAATCTGCTTCGTGAAACGCAAGATACAGCTCCTGACGATCCAGTCCCCGTTCCTTGGCGACACGCTTCAACGCTGCATTCGGCTTTTCGCCTTCTTCGATATACCGACGGATTTGCTCGAGCGGATCACTGTCTTGGATGACAGCATCCGGTCGTTCTTCGTTTGATCCTTCAACGAGGACGACGAACTCGCCCCGAACGTCTTCTGCTGCCCAAGCACGTAATTCACTCACGCTCCCCCGAATGTATTCCTCATACCGTTTCGTTAGTTCCCGTGCTAACGTCACCTGACGATCACCGAGTACTTCCTCGATCCCTTGCAACATCTCTTTCAAACGATGTGGTGCTTCATAAAAGACGAGCGTTCCGGTTTCGTATTTCAATTGCTCCAACGCTTCGCGACGCTCTTTTTTCTTCCGTGGCAAAAAGCCGTAATATAAAAAGCGTTCCGTCGATAATCCGGACGCGACAAGAGCGGTCAATGCAGCGTTCGCACCCGGAAGAACGATGACAGGGATGTCTGCTGCAATCGCTTGGCGGATCAAGTCGCTTCCCGGGTCCGAGATGCCAGGCATACCGGCATCGGAGACGAGGGCAATTTGTTTTCCTGCCTCTAAATCAGCGAGGAGTCGTTCGCCGCTTGTTTGTTTATTGTGTTCATGGTAACTGACAAGCTTCGACTCAATCGAAAAGTGTCGAAACAGTTTCATCGTCTGCCGCGTATCTTCTGCTGCGACGATATCGGATTCCTGTAAAATCCGTACGGCCCGATACGTCATGTCTTCTAAATTGCCGATTGGTGTCGGGACGATATAGAGACCGGCTCCTTGCTGTTGATAGCTACTCGTCGCTTTCATGAGGTTCCTCCTTGAATCAACCGTTCTTTTTGTGAACGGGTTAATTGTTTAATCGCATATTCCCGCTTCATTGCCTCTGACTTCGTCGCGAAAACTTCCTGATGAACGAGGACGACCGGCAGACGGGCACGTGTATACTTCGCACCCTTACCTGCGTTATGTGTCGCAATGCGTTGTGTGACGTCTACGGCGTAACCCGTATAATACGTATCATCTTGGCACCGAACGATATAGACTGCATGCTCAGACATCGAACAGTTCTTTCATCTGAGCCGCATACGAGTTGTCCGCTTCATAGACGATGAATGGGGGAAGCACCTTCAGTCCAGGTTTTGCATCCTTGATCCCCTCGATCAACAGCATGTTTGCTTCCTTCCCTGCTTTCGGATAAATCAGCTGCATCCGTTTCGGTTCCAAGCGATACGTCCGCATCAAGGTGACGATATCGAGCAGTCGTTCCGGTCGATGGACGAACGCTGCTTTTCCGCCTTGTTTCAACAAATCAGATGCACCTCGAATACAGTCTTCAAGGGTACAGAGGACTTCGTGCCTTGCAATCGTATAATGTTCACTTTGGTTTTGGTTCGATGTCTCGTTTGCTAAAAAATATGGCGGATTGCAGGTGACAGCATCATAGATGCCGTATCCAAGACGCGCTCCCGCCTCTTTGACGTCCCCTTCAATCATCTCAATCCGGTCGTTCAGTTCATTCAAGGTGACGCTCCGTCGTGCCATCTCCGCTAGTCGTGGCTGGATTTCAAGACCCGTGATCTGCCCTTTCGTCCGGTAGGATAAAAAGAGTGGAATTGCACCGTTTCCTGAACAGAGATCGGCAATCCGTCCCTGTTGAATCGGGACCCACGCAAATCGTGCAAGCAGTGCCGCGTCAAGTGAATACGAGAAGACGGATGGACTTTGAATGATTTTCCCTTCCTGTCCTAAGAGATAATCAAGTCGTTCGTCTGGTAATAGTTCAAACATGTCGTGCCTTCCTTTCCGAAAAAAAGACTGACTCATGTAGAAGTCAGCCTCTCAATGTTTCGTTAACATGGATAAGCAAAAGAGACAATCGCCGTCTTTTCGTACTTGTCCATAATGCAAGTTACAGATGTGGAACCCTTCCTGGTACAATCGCCCGAGATTATCGTAGCCCGCACCGACGCCTGCTTCCGCTTCTTCCGCTTCCGTGACCGGCTGTTGTTCATCGCGTTCGACTTTTTCTCGAAGATGATGATTCTCCAGGTACAGATGTTGGTTCTCTTCCATCATGTAAGCCAGCTGATCCTTTAACACGCTCAGATGCTCAGTCAGCAAATGAATCTGTTGCTCAATCGCATCGACACGCGTAATGATTTCTTTTTTATCGACTCTCTCCACGCGTATGCACCCCGTTATTCTTTTGGTCGTTTTGGTTTTACGGCACCAACGGATAATAGTTCTTCCATTGAATACGTCAAGACGCGGGAACGATCCTTCAGTTCGATTTGAACGACTTGATCGAGGATGTTCAAACCAACGACGCGTCCTTCGCCTTCAGGTACTGTCAAACGTTTTCCGTAGTCCGGCAAATCACGGCGCATTTCTTCATACGTATCGTTCTCGTATTTCAGGCAGCACATCAAACGACCACATACTCCTGAAATCTTCGTCGGATTCAACGACAGGTTTTGATCTTTTGCCATCTTGATCGAAACCGGTTCGAACTCACCGAGGAAAGATGAACAACATAAGACACGACCACACGGACCGATGCCTCCCAGTAACTTCGCTTCATCCCGAACACCGATTTGACGGAGTTCGATACGCGTCCGGAAGACCGCCGCTAAATCTTTGACGAGCTCACGGAAGTCAACACGTCCTTCTGCCGTGAAGTAGAAGATGACCTTATTGCGATCAAACGTGTACTCGACATCGACCAATTTCATATCGAGTTTATGTTCACGGATTTTTTCGACACATACCGCATGCGCATCAAGCGCTGCGACTTTATTTTCGCGGACGATCATTGCATCCTTATCGTCAGCAATCCGAAGAATGGATTTCAGTGGCAACACCACATCTTCTTCGTCCATTTGTTTATCGGCGATGACCACTTCGCCATATTCAATGCCCCGTACCGTCTCAACGATGACTGCTTGTCCTCGTGATAATGACTCTTGTCCAGGTGCAAAATAATAAATTTTGCCCGCTTCTTTAAAGCGAACGCCTACTACTTCTAGCATGTCGCTCTACCCTTTCTGTAAGTCAAACATGAGACGCTCAACTGTTAATTGGGGATTAACATTCGCTTCGACCCGTCTTACTGCGGCAAGCACAGCTTGCAACCAGCGGGTGATCGTCGTCTGGCTCTTGGACCCCATCTGTTCAAGTTGGGGTTTACTATTCGTATAGGTCATACCTTCCCACGCCGGATTCAGTTTCAGACGTAAGACATCCTCGAAGAAACAAGTGACGAGTTCAAGACCGATTCGGACATCCTGACGGTTTTTGAATTGTCCCATCCATTTCTCTTGTACGAACAGTGGTAAATCAGCCGGACGATTCGCTAATTCCTCCATCAATTGTAACACTGACGCTCGCGCATTTACAAACCAGTCTTCGAGTAATGCTTCTTCTGCATCCTCGACTTTTGGATAGACACGCGCTGCCAATTGCGTCAACTCGTGGTCCCGTCCCGTTTTTTCAGATAAAACCTCGCCAATCATTTGACGATCCGCCGGACGAAAACTTAATAACTGTCCCCGCGATCGAATCGTCGGTAAAAGGAGCTGGGGTTGATTCGTCAACAATAAAGCCACTTTTCCTTCTCCTGGTTCCTCAAAGAACTTCAGCAAACTGTTTGCTGCTTGGGGAGTCATCTTATGGGACTGGGTAATGACATAAATCTGACGATCACCTTCAAGTCCTCGGAGTGAGAGATCATGCATCAATTGTTGAATCTGTTCTTTTTTGATGGTCGCGCCATCTGGTTCGATTTCATAATAATCGACCAAGTTGCCACTTTCCATCCGCCGACAGCTACGACAGACACCACATGGCTCCACATCGACCGGTGCCTCACAAAAAAGGCTTTTCGCGAACAAGTGAGCCGCTTCAAGTAGAAGCGGCTCATAGTCTCCGGTGAAGATATAAGCGTGATTGATTCGATCGTTCCGTAACGAATTTTGAAGAATCGTCGAAATGACCGATTGTGTCTGTTCCAGTTCATGAAACGTCTGCATCAGAATTGATGAAACCCTTCGATTGGCAAGACGAAGACCGTTGCCCCGCCTACCTGGACTTCAACGGGATACGGGATATAAGAATCGGCATGACCACCCATTGGTGAGATTGGAGAAACCATCTGTTCGCGACTTGAACAGTTCTTTTTAATCAATCGCAACAAATCATCGAGACGCTCGCTCTGTACACCAATCATGAACGTCGTGTTCCCCTCTTTAAGAAAACCACCTGTCGTTGCCAGTTTCGTTGCTCGGAAATCATGCTCGACAAGTGCTTCCGCCAAACGTAAGCTATCTTTATCTTGAACGATCGTAATGACCATTTTCATGAGAATCTCTCCTTTTCTTCTAAATAGGTAATGACATCTTCCACTAAGTCCTGATGAATCGCTTCAATCGATCGATTGGCCCGTACGATCTGCACCCGTTCCGGATCCGATGCTGCAATCTGTTGGAAACCTTCATAGACGCGGGCACGAAACGCATCATCTCGCTGCTCGATTCGATCAAGTGCTCCCCGGTCCATCATTCGTTTTTTAGAATCCGTTACCGTTAAATCAAATAAATACGTTCGGTCTGGCGCTAACCCACCTGTTGCAGAATCATTGATTTGACGCACGAGATCAATCGGATGTCCGAGACCATACCCTTGATACGCAAGTGACGCATCAACGAATCGGTCACATAAAACTATTGTGCCTGCCTCTAACGCCGGTCGAATCAATTCCTCGACATGCTGGGCACGAGACGCTGCATACAGCAGAATTTCCGTCATCTCTTTCATCTCTTCAAAATCAGGATTCAAAATCAACGAACGAATTTCGTTTCCAACGCGTGTGCCACCTGGCTCGCGGGTCGTCATGACGTTATAGCCCTTTTCTTTTAACACATCACTAAGCAATTGTAGTTGTGTCGTTTTACCGGCACCATCTGGTCCTTCGACAGTAATGAACGTACCTTTCATTCTTCAAACCCTTCCTCTATGACGCGTAACGCTCCTCGTTGCAATTGTTCGCCCCCTTGCAAATGAACAGCTACGGTTTGATAATATCGTAAACGTAGTACCTGTTCCGCCGTAATGCGTTCGCCTCTGACGATCAACGGAATGCCTGGCGGGTATGGAATAATCGTTTCGAGTGAAACATGACCGATACACTCATCCAGCTGACGGAACATACCTGTTGCTTGTTCTAACTGTTCATAAGAACAAGCTAAAGCAGATACCTGTATTTTACCCATAATTGGTTGCTCGATATACCTTTTCAAAGGAATTCCTTCTGATTTCATCATTTGAATGGCTCGTTCGACACGGTGGACCCAGTCATTCTGCTCAGATTTTGTGAGCGGACGAAGTGGCAAAATACAGACGACGTGATCTCCTAGAGCAAATTCCGCATCGAGTTGAACAGCTCGTAACGCGTGCAACAACGCATCTCCTGAATATCCCTCATACGTTAATGTCATCCGCGACCAATCATCGAATCGCAGAACCGTCATATGATCGAACCGTTGAAGTGCTTCGATGAATGCATCATGACTAGCTTGAACATCTGACATCCCTTTAACTGTCCATTGTTCACGATAGGAACGGGCGTAATCTAATGAAGCCAGGAGTAAATATGAAGGACTCGAAGTCTGAAACGCTTGAAGCGCTCGCTGTAACTTCCTTCTCATCTTTTCTGAAAATCGCTCATGCATCCATGCTCCCATCGTCAGTGCTGGAAGTGTTTTATGGGCAGACTGGACAACAGCAGTTGCTCCTAATTCAAATGCAGAGCGTACACCAAATGCTTCACCGAAGTGTGCACCATGTGCTTCATCCACTAATAAAGGGAGTTCATGCGACGCTGTGAGCTGAACGAGTGACGCGATATCAGCTGCTTCCCCGTAATAGGTCGGTGAAGTGATAAACACGCCGACTCCTCCTGGATATTTCGTAAACGCTTCCTTTAATGTTTCACGTGAAACATGTCCACTGATTTCCGTTTCCTTATGGATGTCTGGTTCAAGAAAGATCGGTTCGATTCCTAACCATTCTAGTGCATTAAACACGGATTTATGCGAATTACGCTGTACATAAACACGCTCTCCTCTTGCTGCTGTAGCGGCAAGCATCGCCCAGTTTCCAACGGTCGAACCATTCACAAGGAAATGACTCGCTTTTGCACCATAGACTTTTTGCAACAAAGCTATCGCGTCAGCAATAGCCTCTTCCGGATGATGAAAATCATCTAGACCAGGTAATTCTGTGACGTCCCATTTAAAGAAGTCAGGAAGAGGCGTCAATGTCCCATTCTTATGACCAGGAACATGCCATGAGATGGGCGATCGATCTAAATGACGTTGAAGTGCATGTACAATGGGAAGTTCGTGTTTCATGAAAAAACTCCTTTTCCTCTAAAATGATTACACAAAAAGACCGACCTGCAATCTGCAGATCGGTCAAGTGCCTGGCAACGTCCTATCCTCACAGGGGGAAGCCCCCAACTACTTTCGGCGTT
>NZ_JANFNX010000007.1:0-7909 GCF_024436095.1 Exiguobacterium sp. LL15
GGGGGCTTCCCCCTGTGAGGATAGGACGTTGCCAGGCACTTGACCGATCTGCAGATTGCAGGTCGGTCTTTTTGTGTTATGTGAAACTTCAGACTGTTCTGATTATTGGTCGAGTCATTGACATGACACCCTCTGCTTGTTACCATAACATCAATATTCTTTTATAAAAGAGAAAGCGAGTGGATAACATGTGGGAGAACAAATTTGCTAAAGAGGGTTTGACGTTTGATGACGTCTTACTCGTACCCCGTCGTTCGAGTGTCTTGCCGCGCGACGTTGATTTATCTGTCACGCTATGTGAAGGGATCACACTTAATATTCCGTTGATCAGTGCTGGGATGGATACCGTCACAGAAGCACCGATGGCAATCGCAATGGCACGTCAAGGTGGTCTTGGTGTCATTCATAAGAATATGTCAATGGAAGAACAAGCAGAACATGTCGATCGCGTCAAACGTTCTGAAAATGGTGTCATCACGAATCCGTTCTATTTGACGCCAGAGCGTCAAGTCTACGATGCTGAGTATTTGATGAGTAAGTACCGCATCTCTGGTGTTCCAATCGTTAATAACGAAACAGAGCGTAAATTAGTAGGGATTTTGACGAACCGTGATCTTCGTTTCGTCAAGGATTACTCGACTGTCATTGAAACGGTGATGACGACAGAAGAACTCGTGACAGCAAAAGTTGGTACGTCCCTTGCTGAAGCAGAACAGATTCTCCACAAACATCGCATCGAAAAGTTACCACTCGTTGATGAGAACGGTGTATTAAAAGGGTTAATCACGACAAAGGATATCGAAAAAGTCGAACAGTATCCACATGCTGCGAAAGATCAGTTCGGACGTTTACTCGTCGCAGCAGCTGTCGGCGTAACGAAAGACGCTTCGACACGTGCAAAGTTCCTTGTCGATGCAGGTGTCGATGCACTCGTCGTCGATACGGCACACGGTCACTCAGAAGGTGTTCTTCTCAAAGTACGTGAACTTCGTGAAGAATATCCAAACTTACCAATCATTGCGGGTAACGTTGCGACGGCAGAAGCAACACGCGATTTAATTGAAGCCGGTGCATCCGTCATCAAAGTTGGTATCGGACCTGGTTCAATCTGTACGACACGTGTTGTCGCAGGCGTCGGTGTACCACAAATCACAGCCGTCTTCGATTGTGCGACAGAAGCACGGAAACATGGTGTCTCGATCATCGCTGACGGTGGCATCAAGTATTCTGGAGATATCGTAAAAGCACTTGCTGCTGGCGGTCACGCTGTCATGCTCGGAAGCTTACTTGCAGGAGTAGAAGAGAGCCCAGGTGAGATGGAAATCTACCAAGGACGTCAATTCAAAACGTACCGTGGTATGGGTTCTGAAGCATCGATGAAACGCGGTAGCCAAGATCGTTACTTCCAAGAAGCAGACAAGAAGTTCGTTCCAGAAGGAATCGAAGGACGTGTCGCTTACCGTGGTAAACTCGGCGATTCGGTGTACCAACTCGTTGGTGGTATTCGTTCAGGTATGGGATACTGTGGCGCTGCAACGTTAGAAGAATTGCGTGAAGAGACACAGTTCATCCGTATGACGGGCGCTGGTTTGCAAGAGAGCCACCCGCACGATATTCAAATTACAAAAGAAGCATCGAACTATACACGTCAATAAACAAAAGCCTCGTCTTTCTCTAGTAGAAAGGCGAGGCTTTTTTCATGATGATTTATGCAAATCCCACGCGTCCATCAACAATCGTAATCCTTCCATCAACTCTTGCTCAGAGAGACTCGCAAATCCAAGGACGATTTGAGGTGTACCAGAGAGAAGCGGTAACTGGGCATATTGAGAAAGACCATATACTTGGATGCCTTGTTGTTGTGCCCGCGTTACGAGCTCCGGCTCCGTCATCCCGTTCGCTACGGAAACGACGACATGGAGTCCCGCACTTTCGCCGGTCAATCGTAAGGCAGGAATCCGGCGAAGTGATTGGATTAAGACGTCGAGCTTGCGACGATAGACTTTACGCATCCGGTTGAGATGTCGTTCAAAGTCGCCCTCTTTCATGAAGCGCGTCAAGATCGTTTGATCGAAGCGCGAGACACTACAGGTATAGTGTGATAGTTCTGTTTGATACCGAGCGCGTAAGACTTCGGGTAAGACCATATAACCGATCCGTAGTGAAGGCATGAGTGATTTTGAGAAAGTACTCATGTAAATGACACGATTGCTGTCCATGTTGTGCAAAGACGGAATCGATTTACCGCTGTAGCGGAATTCGCTATCATAGTCGTCTTCGATGATAAAACGGGTCGGATCCATCGCCGCCCAGTTCAACAACTGATGTCTTCGGTTGACGGATAAGATGCTACCGGACGGAAATTGATGTGCCGGTGTGACATACATGACATCGACGTTTGATTCCTGTAAGTGATCAATCCGTAATCCATTCGCATCAACACGAATCGGTTCAATCATGCGTTCATGATTTTCAAGTAAGAGGCGTGTCGTATGATAACCGGGATCCTCGATACCGTACGTGACGTCGCGTCCCAGTAAGAAGAGGACGAGCGGCAACAATTGCTCGACACCTGAACCGACGACGATTTGTTCAGGAGAACAGACGACACCACGGGAATGATAGAGATAGGTCGCAATCTCTTCGCGTAGCGCTAGATCGCCTTGCGGATGACCGAGTGAGACAAGTGGGTGGTGATCGGTATCGATGATATCTTTGGCATACTTTCGCCAACGAGCGAACGGGAAAGAGATCCCTTCAATCTTACTTGGATGAAAATCATATGTGATGATTGGTTTTTCTTTAGTGACACGTGGTTCGATGACGGGTGAGGTTTTAACGTAAGCGAGTTCCTCATAGGCAAGAACGAAGTAACCTTTACGTGAGATGGATTCGACATATCCTTCTGCGACGAGTTGTTGATAAGCAAGCTCAATCGTCGTTTGACTTAAGTTCAAAAATTGACCGAGTTTTCGTTTAGATGGTAATTTCGTGCCGTATGCTAAACGACCGGCAATGATTTCATTTCGGATCTGTTGATAAAGTTGTTCATAAAGTGGTTTTTCCTGATTACGCGTGAGTTGAAATGATAGCATGTCCATCTCGTCTGACTCCTTCTTCGTAAACTGACCTGTTGAAATCATCATAAACTGATACTTTTAAAAGTGTCAACGTTCCGTATACTAAAGGAGTGAAAGTCAACCAAGGGGGAATGGATATGGAACGTCAACAAGGAACGGATCGTGTCAAACGTGGAATGGCTGAAATGCAAAAGGGTGGCGTCATCATGGATGTCGTCAATGCGGAACAAGCGAAGATTGCGGAAGCAGCAGGTGCTGTTGCAGTCATGGCACTTGAACGTGTCCCGTCTGATATTCGTCGTGACGGAGGCGTCGCACGAATGGCAGATCCATTGATTACGGAAGAAGTACTCGGAGCGGTCTCAATTCCCGTCATGGCAAAATGCCGGATTGGTCATATCGTCGAAGCACGTGTTCTCGAATCGATGGGGGTCGATTTCATTGATGAGAGTGAGGTCCTGACTCCGGCAGATGAACAATATCATTTACTGAAGTCAGAGTTCACTGTGCCGTTCGTCTGTGGCGCACGTGATCTTGGGGAAGCCGCTCGTCGCATCGCCGAAGGAGCCGCGATGATTCGGACGAAAGGCGAGCCTGGGACTGGGAACGTCGTCGAAGCTGTTCGCCATATGCGACAAATTCAAGCACAATTGAATCAGATTTTACATGTCAGTCCAGATGAATTGATGACATTTGCGAAAGAATGGGGTGCTCCGTACGAAGTATTACGTGATATTCGGACACAGGGACGTCTACCGGTCGTCAACTTTGCAGCCGGGGGAGTCGCGACACCAGCTGATGCCGCACTCATGATGCACCTAGGGGCAGATGGTGTCTTCGTCGGATCAGGGATCTTTAAATCAGAACATCCAGAACGTGTCGCTCGGGCGATTGTCGAGGCCGTTACGTACAAAGATGATTTTGAACGGATCGCGTCTTTATCCAAAGGACTCGGAACAGCAATGAAAGGAATCGATGTCACATCGATGCCGTTTGAGGAACGGATGGCGACACGCGGATGGTAATCGGTATTCTTGATGTTCAAGGTGCGGTCCGTGAACATCGACAGCAACTTGAAGGTCTTGGTGTCGATGTCGTTCTCGTCAAACAAGCGAGCGATCTCGAGAAACTGGATGGACTTGTCTTACCAGGAGGCGAATCGACCGCGATGCGTCGATTGATCGAACGCTATGAATTACTGGAACCGCTTCGGGAAAAAGCGGCGACGTTACCGATGTTCGGAACATGTGCCGGAATGATTCTACTCGCAACCGCTATCGAAGCAGGACAAAGCCATCTCAACGCGATTTCGATGACGGTCCGTCGGAATGCTTTCGGTCGACAAATTGATTCATTTGAAGGATTGCTACCGGTTGAAGGAATTGAGGAACCAATTGAGGCAGTGTTCATTCGAGCACCATTGATTCTGTCTGTCGGGGAAGGAACACGAGTGATTGCGAAAGTCGAAGAGCAGATCGTTGCTGTCGAGACATCGCTACACCTCGCGTGCTCGTTTCATCCTGAATTAACGGAAGATAATCGTTTACATCAGTATTTTTTACAAAAAATCAAACAGCGGCAATCCGTCCGTTCATAAAGCGTGGAAGCATCTGACAGTCTCTACTGTCGGATGCTTCTTTTGTGCTACACTATTCGTACAATGAATGATTAAGTGAGGGAGAGACACGATGAAGCGAATCTTGCTACTCTGCTTGAGTATACTGATGCTCACAAGTTTTCCTATGACGGGACAAGCAGCACCTTTGATTCAAGCAGAGTCTTACATATTGGCCGATGCGGTCACAGGGAAAATCCTCCTTCAATCGGAAGCGGATGTTTCTCTACCACCAGCTTCGATGACGAAGTTGATGACGCTTTACCTCGTCCGGCGACAAATCGAACTCAAAAAACTGACGTGGGATCAAAAAATCATACCAAGCAAGAAAGTCTTAAAACTAGCAAAAACGTCTGGTATCACTCGTGTACCAGTAAAACCCAAAACATATACGGTTCGCGAAATGTATAATGCGGCGTTCATTCAATCAGCTAATGATGCAGCGGTCATGCTAGCCGAAATCGTCGCTGGTTCAGAAGCGACGTTCGTTGAAAAGATGAATGAGACAGCAAAACAGTTCGGAATGAACGACACGGAGTATGCGAACGCGTCTGGACTTGATGCTGTCGATGCGACCCTTCCAGGAACGAATTTGATGACAGCGACCGATATCGCGTTACTTGTCATCCGTTATATCAAGGATTACCCGGATGTCCTCGATGTGACGAGCAAAGCACAGATGAAACTCGATGGAGAAGTCTTGAACAACTCGAATAAGATGCTAGCGAAGGAAAAATTCGCATATGCTGGCATGCGAGGAATGAAGACGGGAGTGACCGATTTAGCTGGTTACTGTTTTGTTAGTGTGACGACACGAGATAACATGACGCTTGTTACAGTCGTGATGCGAACGGATTCGGATCAAGCCCGTTTTCGGGAAACGAAAAAACTACTCGATTATGGCTTTGCGACGTTCGAACCACTAACGTATTACGGAAAAGGAGAACGGATTAAAGACGTTCTTCCGATTAAAGGGGCAACCGTCCGTAAGCTAGATGTCGTCACGGAGGGCTCATTGTATGTGACGGTATCGAAGCGAGCATCGACACGGGAACCACGGTTTGATTTCTCTAAAACGACGGCACCCGTCACAAAACAAGAAGTCGTCGGAACGGTGCAAGTCGCGGATGACGGTATATATCTACCTGGTTTTGAAACACCACGTGTGAATTTGTATAGTGCAACTGCCGTTCAACTCGCAAGTGTACCGACGCGTCTCGTCCGCGCTTGGACGGCTTGGTCGAAGCGAATTGAGCAAGCGATTCAACAATCGGCTCTTGTCAACCTCCAAGGCGATGGTGTAAAGTAAAGCTAATCTCATAAAGATGCTATGAACGGACCAAGTAGATATATCGATACTGTTAAGAGAGCTAGTGGGTGGTGTGAACTAGTCAGATCGATGGATTGAATCGAGCCGGATCGCACACCTTGCGAACAAGGTGCGGGTACGCCCGTTATCGCGTCTTAAGTTGGCTAGATGTGTCTAGCAATGAGGGTGGCAACGCGGATCCAGGTGATTCGTCCCTTTTCGGTAGGAATACCGGAAAGAGACGAGTCGCCTTTTTTTTATGACATAAAGGAGGAATTACAGATGATTGATATTAAACGATTACGCCAAGATTTTGACGCCATTCAAGAGAAGTTAGCGCACCGAGGAGAGGACTTGACGGACATGAACCGTTTCCTCGCACTTGATGAGAAACGTCGAGAATTAATTGCGCGGACAGAAGTATTGAAAGCAGAACGAAATGAAGCAACGAAAAAAATCGCTGAACTGAAACGTAATAAGGAAAATGCAGATGAAGCGATCGCTGCGATGCGAAGTGTCGGAGACGAAATCAAGACGCTTGACGACGAGTTACGTGAAGTCGAAGCGACATTGAACCAGCTGCTCCTTGGTATCCCGAACATTCCACATGACAGCGTACCAGTCGGTTCTTCTGAGGACGATAACGTCGTCGTGCGTGAAGTCGGGGACAAACCAGCGTTTGATTTCGAAGCAGTTCCACACTGGGATTTGATGGAGCAATTAAAAATCGTCGACGTCGAGCGTGCCGGAAAAGTCACAGGTAGCCGTTTCGTCTTTTACCGCGGAGCGGGTGCGCGTCTTGAGCGGGCATTGATTAACTTCATGATGGATCTTCACCAAGATCAGCACGGCTACACAGAAATCTTACCACCACTTATGGTCAACCGTGACTCTATGACAGGAACAGGACAATTGCCGAAGTTCGAAGAGGATGCATTTAAAGTCGAAGAAACGAACTACTTCCTCGTACCGACAGCAGAAGTTCCGGTGACGAACATGCACCGTGAAGAAATCCTAACAGCTGATCAGTTACCGATTGGTTATGCAGCGTACAGCCAATGTTTCCGTTCAGAAGCAGGTTCTGCCGGACGCGATACACGTGGATTGATTCGCCAGCACCAATTCAATAAAGTTGAGCTCGTTCGTTTCGTCAAGCCAGAAGAGTCTTACGAACAACTCGAATTGTTAACGGGACAAGCGGAAACAGTCTTGAAAAAGCTGAAGCTGCCGTATCAAGTATTGAGCATGTGTACAGCTGATCTCGGGTTCACGGCTGCGAAGAAATACGACATCGAAGTCTGGATGCCAAGCCAAGGCGTCTACCGTGAAATCTCTTCTTGTTCAAACTTTGAAGATTTCCAAGCACGCCGGGCGCAGATTCGTTTCCGCCGCGAAGCGAACGCAAAACCAGAATTCGTTCACACGTTAAACGGTTCTGCCCTTGCAGTTGGTCGGACAGTAGCTGCGATCTTAGAGAACTACCAGCAAGCGGATGGATCAGTTGTTATTCCAGAAGTACTTCGCCCATACATGGGTGGTCTTGAAGTGATTCAAGCTTAAGTCAGAAGGGGGAGTATTCCCCCTTTTTGTATTTTAAAAAGTTTTTTTAGAAAAGGTCTTTACACGTTAAAAGGCAGATGCTATCATAATTAATGTCAGGAAAACAACCGAATCATAACATTGTTACGAGAAGTACGGAGGCGTACTCAAGTGGTTTAAGAGAACGGTCTTGAAAACCGTCAGGCGGCGAAAGCCGTGCGTGGGTTCGAATCCCACCGCCTCCTCCATTTTTATTTTTTTGACAACGACATGCACGTTTTATAGCTTGGAGGCGTACTCAAGTGGTTTAAGAGAACGGTCTTGAAAACCGTCAGGCGGCGAAAGCCGTGCGTGGGTTCGAATCCC
>NZ_JANFNX010000007.1:8008-14203 GCF_024436095.1 Exiguobacterium sp. LL15
CACCGCCTCCTCCACTTCTTTTTTTTTACCCAAAAATAACAATAATCATGGAGTCGTACCCAAGTCCGGCTGAAGGGGACGGACTCGAAATCCGTTAGGGGTCGCAAGGCTCGCGTGGGTTCGAATCCCACCGACTCCGCTTTTTATGAAGCATCTCAATTCTGAGGTGCTTTTTTGTTGCATCGATTTCTTCGTGCGTGCTATGGTTGCCTACGTGAAAAACGAAGAAGAGGTGGACGAAATGAACGAACAAACAAAAGAATCGTTGCTTTCGCATTATGCGATGACGATGACATATGTAAAAGACTTGGAACAGATTTCAGAAGAGGCATGGCGAACATCGTATGCAGAAGGTAAATGGACGATTGCTGAGATCATCGGTCACTTATCACCATGGGATCGCTTCATGGTCGCAGAGCGCATCCCGTACTTGCTCGCGGGGGAACCATTCCGTGTCGCACCAGATAGCCAAGCGGTCAATGAGGAAGCAGCGAAGATGAGCCGTGAGCAGCAACGGATCTTGACGATTGATGAGTTTTTAGTCAGCCGTGACTTGTTGCGCCGTGCAGTCGAATTGATTCCGGAAGAACGCCTGCAGGACAAGGTCGTCATTAAAGACAAAGAACTGACAATCGGTCAGTTCCTCGGAGCAATGGCTCAACATGATCTACACCATATGGAACAAATCAATCAAGTGATTGGTTAATGCGAGGGAGATGCGACACGCGTCTCCTTTTTTTGCGCAAAAAAAGATCCGCCTAAGAGGCAGATCTAATCAGTTAGCGTGTATTGGCAATACGAGCGACTTCAAGCTGTTTTTCGATCTTCGCGAGAATCCGGTCAATGGATTCTGGCTCGTTCAGTAAATCGTATTCGTCGATCGACAAACGAAGTACCGGGCAGATCGTGAAGTTATTGATCCAGTTCGTATAGCGCTCATACATCTCTTCCCAATATTCGATGGGTGTCTGCTGCTCCATCTCACGTCCGCGAAGACGAATTCGTTCAAGCACTTGTTCGAACGAACCTTCAAGATAGATCAAAAGATCCGGATGTGGGAAGAACGGTGTCATGACCATTGCGTCAAACAAACTTGAATATGTTTCATAGTCCGTTGGAGACATCGTTCCTTTTTCAAAATGCATCTTAGCAAAGATCCCTGTATCTTCATAGATTGAACGATCTTGGATGAAACCACCACCGTATTGGAAAATCCGCTTTTGCTCCTTGAAGCGTTCAGCGAGGAAATAGATTTGGAGGTGGAAACTCCAACGCTCGAAATCATGATAGAATTTATCCAAGTAAGGGTTCGTATCGACTTTTTCGAGTGACGTCCGGAAACCAAGGGCATCGGCTAATCCGTTTGTGATCGTTGATTTCCCGATCCCGACCATACCGCCGATCGTAATGACGGCATCTGCCGGGATGTTGTATTTTTCACGTAGCTTCAAGTTCATGCGTGGTTCGCTCCTTCATATAATTCGTTCCGGATCGTCGTCAAGACGTACTCGAGATCTTCTGGTCGCTTGACGAAGTCGAGAGCATCTCCGTCGAAACGGATGATTTTGACTTCCGGATGTTTGACTTGGTATTCCGTGACGAATGTCTCGTAATCCTCGGCTAATTGTTCGAGATAGGCACGTGACATATTTTCTTCGATTTCTCGTCCGCGCAGCGCAACACGTTTCATCAAGGTGTCGATACTTGCGTTCAAGTAGATGACAGCATCTGGTTTTGGCATGTCCGTCGTCAGGATCGAATAGATTTGTTCATACTTCTCAAGATGCTCTACCTTTAGAGAGCGGTGTGCAAAAATCAAGTTCTTAAAGATATGGTAATCAGCAACGACAGAGCGTTGTTTACTGAGGTAATGACGTTCGATATCATCGAGTTGTTTGAAGCGATTGCACAAGAAGAACATTTCCGTCTGGAAGCTCCATTCTTCGATATCTTCATAGAACTTTCCAAGAAAGGGATTTTCTTCGACGATTTCGCGTAACATAGAAAAAGAGAAATGGTGACTGATGGCGTTCGCAAGTGATGTTTTGCCTACACCAATCGGTCCTTCAACCGTTATGAACATATACAATGACCCTCCGTTCAGCAAAGTGCAATTTATATTTTAGCACAAAGAAGTACGACTTGCTGAAGTTTCAAAAGGAGAATTTTTTTAGAGTGAGGAGTATCGTCAATGGAACGACAGGAACACTATATGCGCCTTGCAATTGAAGAGGCGAAAAAGGCAGAAGCAATCGGTGAAGTTCCGATCGGATGTGTCATCGTCAAAGGCGATGAAGTCATCGCGACGGGGTACAATCACCGGGAAACGGATCAACAGGCGACGGCACATGCGGAGTTGATCGCAATCGAGGAGGCTTGCCGAAAGCTCGGGAACTGGCGACTTGAAGGGTGCGAGTTATACGTGACACTCGAACCGTGTCCGATGTGTGCGGGAGCCATCATGCTGTCGCGAATTGAACATGTCATCTTTGGTGCCGTTGATCCGAAGGGTGGGTGCTGCGGAACGCTGATGAACCTAGTGCAAGACGATCGGTTCAATCATGTCTCAGAGTTGACGAGCGGTATATTAGAAAAAGAGTGTGGTGAGATGCTAACGACGTTCTTTCGGGAACTGCGCGCGAAAAAGAAAGCGCGAAAGCGGGCAATGGGTTGCATCGCACCAGATGAAACAGTATAATGAAAAAGCACTGAAACAAGGTGCCACTAAAAATCGATAAACCATTTGCCGTGCTAGGTGGGGATGTAGCGGTTCCCTGTCACTCGCAATCCGCTATAGCGAGACTGAATTCCATGTCGAGGGATATGATTGGTGTGGTCTGCCTCACGTAAGTAGCGTTGACGTTTGAGTCCTACGCAACAGATACCCATGAACCAGGTCAGGTCCGGAAGGAAGCAGCCTTAAGTGGTGCTCTCTGTGTGTTGTAGGGGTGCTTGGACTGAGCAGGCTGCGTGAGTAACGCATGTTGAACATATTTCAGAATATGGTGCGCGGCAGTTTAATTTTTAAAGACAAGTCTACAGCCGGTTTCGGTTGTAGACTTTTTTAGGTAAAATAGAATGAGGAACTTAAAAAGAGGAGGCGCAAACTTGGCCTATCAAGCACTATACCGCGTGTATCGTCCGCAACGATTCGACGAAGTCGTTGGACAAGCGCATATCACCCGTACGATCCAAAATGCATTGATGGAGGGACGGATGTCCCACGCCTATCTATTTTCGGGTCCTCGTGGAACAGGAAAGACGAGTCTTGCCAAAATCATCGCTAAAGCGATCAACTGTGAGCATGCACCGGTCAAAGAACCGTGTAATACGTGCCCGACGTGTCTTGCGATCACAGAAGGATCAAGCCCGGACGTCTTCGAAATCGATGCCGCTTCCAATAACGGCGTAGATGAGATTCGGGAAATCCGGGATAAAGTCAAATATCCCCCTTCAGAAGCAGCCTATAAAGTCTATATCATTGATGAAGTGCATATGTTGTCGACAGGTGCCTTTAATGCCTTGCTCAAAACACTAGAAGAACCACCGGCACACGCCATCTTCATCTTAGCAACGACTGAACCACATAAAATTCCGGCGACGATCATCTCGCGTTGCCAACGTTTCGATGTGAAGCGGCATGAAGTCGATCAACTCGTAGAGCGGATGCAATATATCTTAAAAGACCAATCGATCGAGTATTCGGATACGGCATTACGATTGATCGCCCGAGCGGCGGATGGTGGTATGCGTGATGCGCTGAGTCTACTCGACCAAGCGGTTGCTTTTTCGAATGGTGATCTAAATGATGCGGCTGTTCTTGAAGTAACAGGAGCAGTAGAAGATGAAGCATTACTGAACATTGCCCGTGCCTTACATGAACATCAAGTCGATCAGTTGTTACAGACGCTTGAAACGATGCAACGAGCGGGGAAAGATCTAAAACGTTTCGTGGAGGATCTCGTTTTCTTTTACCGGGACACGTTGTTATTGAAAGCTTCGCCTACAGCTGTCGATTTGCTAGAGCGTGCGCGCCCGACGGATGAGTTCAAACAATTCGTTGAATCGATTGAAGCGGAGACGTGCTTTACGATCATTGATCAGTTACATGACTGCCAACAACAGATGCGGTTGACGAATCATCCGCGGGTCCTCGTTGAGATTGCCTTCATTCAAATTGCGGAACAGGGGAGAACGACGGGACAGATCGTCCAATCGTTGCAACAGGAAGTCCGCGAAATGAAGGAACAGATGCACCAATGGAAGTCGAATGGTGTTCCGGCACAAGAAGCGGCCGCA
The DNA here is from genome assembly GCF_024436095.1 of Exiguobacterium sp. LL15. Taxonomy (NCBI): domain Bacteria; kingdom Bacillati; phylum Bacillota; class Bacilli; order Caryophanales; genus Exiguobacterium; species Exiguobacterium sp. LL15. Next base: position 12,308 of record NZ_JANFNX010000007.1, read on the forward strand.
CCACAAGCACAACCGAAGCGAAAACAAGGACGACCAACCGTTCGAATCGCTAAAGAGCGGATTCGCCAAATGTTAGAGCGAGCAGAGAAAGCACAATTGCGCGAGATTCAAGAACGCTGGGATCACATCTTAAAATGGATTTTAAAAGAAGATGGTCCCATCTACTCGTTACTCCATGAAAGTAAACCGGTTCTTTGTTCAGCGGATACATTGCTGATTGAATTCGATGACGGTAAAGGATGGCACTTTGAGCAGGTCATGACGAATGAACGAACACGTTTCGTGATTGAAGAAGCGTTGTATGAAGTATGCGGCGTCAAACGCGAAATTTTAGCGATTCTCTCAAAGGATTGGCATGAACTGAAGGCAGAGTTTGTTGCTAAGCGAAATAGTAGTAGTATAGAAGAGAAGGAAACAAAACAAGAATCGGAGAGCGATCAGTTATTGTCCGAGACGCTTGGTCGTTTTGGTGATATCGTAGAGTTCGAAGATTAAATTCGAGGAGGAATACAGATGCGCGGAATGGGAAACATGAACAATATGATGAAACAGATGCAGAAGATGCAAAAGGATATGGCGAAAGCACAAGAAGAACTAAAAGACTTAACAGTGACAGGTACAGCAGGCGGAGAAATGGTCTCAGTCGTCGCTGATGGTCATAAAAATATCGTAGATGTCATCATTAAAGAAGAAGTCGTTGATCCAGATGATGTTGAAATGATTCAAGATCTCGTCTTAGCCGCAACAAACGATGCTTTGAAGAAGGTCGATGAACTCGTAGCAAGTAAAATGGGGAAATTCACACAAGGTATGAATCTGCCGGGAATGTTTTAATTCGTAGGAGGAAACCACTTGCAATATCCTGAAGCGATTAGTCGTTTGATCGAAAGTTTTACGAAACTGCCGGGGATTGGTCCGAAGACAGCAGTTCGTCTAGCGTTTCATGTCCTTGATATGGAAGAGGACGATGTCTTGATGTTCGGAAAGGCATTGGTCAGCGCGAAGCGCGACATTGCCTACTGTAGTGTCTGCGGGAATATCACGGATCAAGATCCTTGTTATGTATGTACAGATAAACACCGAAACCGTACGATTGTCTGTGTCGTCCAAGATTCAAGGGATGTCATTGCAATGGAAAAGATGCGAGATTACCAAGGGTTGTATCATGTCTTGCATGGAGCAATCAGTCCAATGGAAGGAATCGGTCCAGAGGATATCAATGTATCTAGCCTACTGACACGTCTTCAAGCGGACGAAGCGATTACGGAAGTCATCTTAGCAACTAATCCGAATATCGAAGGAGAAGCGACAGCGATGTATCTATCGCGTCTCTTAAAACCGACGGGTATTCGGATCACTCGAATTGCCCATGGTCTTCCGGTTGGCGGAGATCTTGAATACGCAGATGAAGTGACGTTATCTCGTGCAATGGAGGGACGTCGCGAACTATGAGTTGGTTTCGAAAGAAGATTCGCAGTGAGTACGACCAGCGTTTGTTAGAAGAATTAGCAAAAGCAAAAGAAGATTATTTGATGAAGCGTCATCTCTTAGAAATCAGCTATGATGACTATGGTGATTTAGAAGCACAAATGAAGTTAGCGGAATCACTGTATTTCTTCTATATAAGCGAAGCAAAAAGAAGACGCGTCTCATTGATGATGAAGTAAACCGCAGCCATTCTTGTCTGCGGTTTTTACATGCTCTAAAAAAACTATAAATTATTTTAATAAAGTAGTTGCACATGTCTAATTATCGTGATATATTAATTCATGTCCTTAAGAGGACGAGCGCTTACGGCAAACAAGTAAAAAACAATTTTAAAAAAGTTGTTGACTTCTTGTTTCAAACTTGGTATTCTAATTGAGTCGCCAAAACAGGCGCGGACGAACTTTGAAA
>NZ_JANFNX010000008.1:0-1844 GCF_024436095.1 Exiguobacterium sp. LL15
CGGAAGGTGCGGCTGGATCACCTCCTTTCTAAGGAAAACGTCCCTTACGGGACATGCCCATCGTTCAGTTTTGAGAGCTCGTCTCTCAGTCTCGCAAGAGACACTCGCACCTTGAAAACTGAAGACATCAACAAGACATCAAACTTTTAATTAACCATGTCATTAGACGTGTGTTCTTAGAATACCAACGCTAGATCAAGGTATGAAGGGCGTACGGTGGATGCCTTGGCACTAGGAGCCGATGAAGGACGCGACGAACAGCGATATGCTTCGGGGAGCAGTAAGTATGCTTTGATCCGAAGATTTCCGAATGGGGGAACCCACCATCCGTAATGGGATGGGACATGTTACATGAATACATAGTGTAACGTGAGGCAGACCCGGGGAACTGAAACATCTAAGTACCCGGAGGAAGAGAAAGCAAATGCGATTCCCTGAGTAGCGGCGAGCGAAACGGGAACAGCCCAAACCGAAGAGCATGCTCTTCGGGGTTGTAGGACACTCTATACGGAGTCAAAAAGGAAGACAGTAGGTGAAGGACCTGGAAAGGTCGGCCGAAGAAGGTGACAGCCCTGTAGCTGAAACTGTTTTCCCTCCAGAGTGGATCCTGAGTACGGCGGGACACGTGAAACCCCGTCGGAATCCGGGAGGACCATCTCCCAAGGCTAAATACTCCCTAGTGACCGATAGTGAACCAGTACCGTGAGGGAAAGGTGAAAAGCACCCCGGAAGGGGAGTGAAATAGATCCTGAAACCGTATGCCTACAAGTAGTCAGAGCCCGTTAACGGGTGATGGCGTGCCTTTTGTAGAATGAACCGGCGAGTTACGATAACGCGCGAGGTTAAGCCGATGAGGCGGAGCCGTAGCGAAAGCGAGTCTGAACAGGGCGTTCAGTGCGTTGTCGTAGACCCGAAACCAGGTGATCTACCCATGTCCAGGATGAAGGTCAGGTAACACTGACTGGAGGTCCGAACCCACGCACGTTGAAAAGTGCGGGGATGAGGTGTGGGTAGCGGTGAAATGCCAATCGAACCTGGAGATAGCTGGTTCTCCCCGAAATAGCTTTAGGGCTAGCCTCGAGGTTGAGAGTTCTGGAGGTAGAGCACTGATTGGACTAGGGGCCCCCACAGGGTTACCGAATTCAGTTAAACTCCGAATGCCAGCAACTTATACTCGGGAGTCAGACTGCGAGTGATAAGATCCGTAGTCAAGAGGGAAACAGCCCAGACCGCCAGCTAAGGTCCCAAAGTGTATGTTAAGTGGAAAAGGATGTGGCGCTGCCTAGACAGCTAGGATGTTGGCTTAGAAGCAGCCACCATTCAAAGAGTGCGTAATAGCTCACTAGTCGAGTGGCGCCGCGCCGAAAATGTAACGGGGCTAAACATACCACCGAAGCTGCGGATTCCGTAAGGAATGGTAGGGGAGCGTTCCAAACCGCTGTGAAGCTGTACCGGAAGGAGCAGTGGAGCGTTTGGAAGTGAGAATGCCGGTGTGAGTAGCGAAAAGAGGGGTGAGAATCCCCTCCGTCGAAAGCCCAAGGTTTCCTGAGGAAGGCTCGTCCGCTCAGGGTTAGTCTGGACCTAAGCCGAGGCCGAAAGGCGTAGGCGATGGATAACAGGTTGATATTCCTGTACCGCCGATCCACCGTTTGAACAATGGGGGGACGCAGGAGGATAGTGACGCATGCGGATGGAAGTGCATGTGCAAGTTTCAAGACCGTCTGATTGGCAAATCCGTCAGGCATCAAAGTCAAGGAACGACGCGGAGTCCCGTAGGGACGTAGGTCACGATTTCACACTGCCAAGAAAAGCCTCTAGTGAGGGGGAAGGCGCCAGTACCGTAA
>NZ_JANFNX010000008.1:1939-3292 GCF_024436095.1 Exiguobacterium sp. LL15
GCGGAGTCCCGTAGGGACGTAGGTCACGATTTCACACTGCCAAGAAAAGCCTCTAGTGAGGGGGAAGGCGCCAGTACCGTAAACCGACACAGGTAGGCGAGATGAGAATTCTAAGACGCGCGGGATAACTCTCGTTAAGGAACTCGGCAAAATGGTCCCGTAACTTCGGGAGAAGGGACGCTCTACATGAGTAGAGCCGCAGTGAATAGGCCCAAACGACTGTTTAGCAAAAACACAGGTCTCTGCTAAATCGCAAGATGACGTATAGGGGCTGACGCCTGCCCGGTGCTGGAAGGTTAAGGGGATGGGTTAGCGCAAGCGAAGCTTTGAACCGAAGCCCCAGTAAACGGCGGCCGTAACTATAACGGTCCTAAGGTAGCGAAATTCCTTGTCGGGTAAGTTCCGACCCGCACGAAAGGCGTAACGATTTGGGCACTGTCTCAACGAGAGACCCGGTGAAATCATAGTACCTGTGAAGATGCAGGTTACCCGCGACAGGACGGAAAGACCCCATGGAGCTTTACTACAGCCTGATATTGAGGCTTTGTGCATGATGTACAGGATAGGCGGGAGACGTCGAGCCCGGAGCGCCAGCTTCGGAGGAGTCACCCTTGGGATACCGCCCTTCATGCATAGAGTCTCTAACTCGCAGCCGTGATCCGGCTGGAGGACCGTGTCAGGCGGGTAGTTTGACTGGGGCGGTCGCCTCCTAAACAGTAACGGAGGCGCCCAAAGGTTCCCTCAGAATGGTTGGAAATCATTCGTAGAGCGCAAAGGCAGAAGGGAGCTTGACTGCGAGACCTACAAGTCGAGCAGGGACGAAAGTCGGGCTTAGTGATCCGGTGGTTCCGCATGGAAGGGCCATCGCTCAACGGATAAAAGCTACCCTGGGGATAACAGGCTGATCTCCCCCAAGAGTCCACATCGACGGGGAGGTTTGGCACCTCGATGTCGGCTCATCGCATCCTGGGGCTGGAGTAGGTCCCAAGGGTTGGGCTGTTCGCCCATTAAAGCGGTACGCGAGCTGGGTTCAGAACGTCGTGAGACAGTTCGGTCCCTATCCGTCGTGGGCGCAGGAAATTTGAGGAGAGCTGTCCTTAGTACGAGAGGACCGGGATGGACGCACCGCTGGTGTACCAGTTGTTCCGCCAGGAGCATCGCTGGGTAGCTACGTGCGGACGGGATAAATGCTGAAAGCATCTAAGCATGAAGCCCCCTCCAAGATGAGATTTCCCTTTGAGTAATCAAGAAAGACCCCTCAGAGACGATGAGGTAGATAGGTCACGGGTGGAAGCATGGCGACATGTGGAGCTGAGTGATACTAATCGGTCGAGGCCTTGTTCTAGCAGATGC